>NZ_LGDE01000205.1 GCF_001279725.1 Streptomyces sp. WM4235
GCTCGGGGGGCTGCGGGTGGGGGTGGGGCGGGAGGGGCCGGCGCGCGTCAGCGCAGGGTGGCCCCGCCGTCCACGTACAGGTCCTGCATGGTGATGTGGCGGGCCTGTTCGGGGCAGAGGAAGACCACGGCGTCGGCGACGTCCTGCGGGGCCGCGATCCGGGCCAGCGGGATGCCGGTGCGGTACGTCGCGAGGTCGCCTTCGAGGACCCGCCGGGGTGCCTCGTCGTCGGTCCACAGGGAACGCTGCATGGGAGTGTCGGTGGAGCCCGGTGCCACCACGTTGCAGCGGACCCCGTGGCGGGCGTACTCCAGTCCGACGCACTTGGTGAACATGACGGCGGCCGCCTTGGAGGCGGCGTAGGCGGCCATGCCGGTGCGGGGGATGCCCGCCGCGTTGGAGGCGACGGTGACGATGCTGCCCGTCCCGCGCGCGGCCATGCCCGGGGCCACGGCGCGCGAGGTGTGGAAGACGCCGGTGGTGTTCACGGCGAAGGTCAGCGACCAGTCCTCGTCGGTGAGTTCGGCGGCCGGCGCGGTGCGCAGCACGCCCGCGACGTTGACCAGGATGTCGATGGGGCCCAGGTCCCGTTCGATCCGGGCGACGCGCTCGTCGACGGCGTGCCGGTCGGTCACGTCGAGCTGGTAGGCGCGGGCGACGCCGGACTCCGTACCGGTTCCGGGAGTGGTGTCCCCGGTGTCCCGGTTGAGTTCGTCGACCCATGTGGTGACGGTCGGGCCGCGCAGATCGGTGGCGGCCACGGTGGCTCCCAGCGCGTGGAGCGAGCGGGCCACCGCCTCGCCTATGCCCTGGCCCGCGCCGGTCACCAGGGCCACTCGTCCGGCGAGTCGGGGTCTGCCGGGCACTCTGTCGGACATGTCATTCCCCCTTAGAATAAGGTAAGCCTAACCTAAGTGAATCGGTTCGCCTAGTCCGCCCCCGGCACGCCCCCGGCACGCCCCCGGCACGCCCCCGGCACGCGCCGGGCGGGGGCCGGGCAAGCCCCGGG
>NZ_LGDE01000206.1 GCF_001279725.1 Streptomyces sp. WM4235
TGTGGAAGCCCGGTAACGGGTGGAGCTGACTGGTACTAATAGGCCGAGGGCTTGTCCTCAGTTGCTCGCGTCCACTGTGTTAGTTCTGAAGTAACGAACAGTTACTGGTTTCTAGAGCTAGAACATAACTATAAAGTGTGCTTGTTCGCTCGAAACCGATAGGGTTTCGGTGGTCATAGCGTTAGGGAAACGCCCGGTTACATTCCGAACCCGGAAGCTAAGCCTTTCAGCGCCGATGGTACTGCAGGGGGGACCCTGTGGGAGAGTAGGACGCCGCCGAACAATCTTTCAAAGGACCCTTGGTCCAGCGTTCAACGCTGGACCAAGGGTCCTTTTTGTTTTTCACCTTTTTACGCCGAAGCGCGGCCATGGGTTGGTTGCGCGAGAATGACTAGCGGTACCCCGACGACAGGAGTCACACCCATGTCCAACTCTCCCGACGATCGTCCGGAGCGCGAGCCTCGGCGCAACGACGGCGGTGACAGGGGCGGCTACCGCGGGGGCCGTGACGACCGTGGCGGTGACCGTGGTGGCTTCCGCCGCGACGACCGTGGTGGCCGTCCGACCGGCAGTGGCGGCGGTTTCCGCCGTGACGACCGCGGTGGGCGTCCCACCGGCGGCGGCGACCGTCCCAGCTACCCCCGCCGTGATGACGACCGTGGTGGTCGTCCCACCGGTGGTGGCGGTGGCTTCCAGCGCCGTGACGACCGTGGCGGCGACCGCCCCAGCTACCCGCGTCGCGACGATGACCGTGGTGGTCGTCCCACCGGTGGTGGCGGCGGTTTCCAGCGCCGTGACGACCGCGGTGGGGACCGTCCGAGCTACCCGCGTCGTGATGACGACCGTGGTGGTCGTCCCACCGGTGGTGGCGGCGGTTTCCAGCGCCGTGACGACCGTGGCGGCGACCGCCCCAGCTACCCGCGTCGTGATGACGACCGTGGTGGCCGTCCCACCGGTGGTGGCGACCGTCCCTCCTTCCGTCGCGACGACCGTGGCGACCGCCCCAGC
>NZ_LGDE01000207.1 GCF_001279725.1 Streptomyces sp. WM4235
CGGCCCCTCGACGGGGCTGCCGACCAAGACCGAGCAGGCCGACCTGCTCCAGGCCATGTACGGGCGCAACGGCGAGGCCCCCGTGCCGATCGTGGCCCCGCGCACGCCCGCGGACTGCTTCGACGCGGCCCTGGACGCGGCCCGGATCGCCCTGGAGTACCGCACTCCGGTGTTCCTGCTCTCGGACGGTTACCTCGCCAACGGCTCCGAGCCGTGGAAGATCCCTGAGGTCACGGACCTGCCGGACCTCACGGTGCAGTTCGCGGCCGGTCCGAACCACGAGCTGGCGGACGGCACCGAGGTGTTCTGGCCGTACAAACGCGATCCCGAGACCCTGGCGCGCCCGTGGGCGGTCCCCGGTACCCCCGGCCTCGAACACCGCATCGGCGGCATCGAGAAGCAGGACGGCACCGGCAACATCTCCTACGACCCCGCCAACCACGAGTTCATGGTCCGCACCCGCCAGGCCAAGATCGACGGCATCCGGGTCCCCGACCTGGACGTGGACGACCCCGACGAGGCCCGCGTCCTCGTCCTCGGCTGGGGCTCCACCTACGGCCCCATCACCGCGGCCGTACGCCGGGTACGGGCCGCCGGACTGCCGATCGCGCAGGCGCACCTGCGTCACCTCAACCCGTTCCCGAGGAATCTCGGGGAGGTCCTGAAGCGTTACGACAAGGTAGTGGTGCCGGAGATGAACCTCGGCCAGCTCGCCACCCTGATCCGGGCCAGATACCTGGTGGACGCCGCGTCGTACAACCAGGTCAACGGGATGCCCTTCAAGGCCGAACAGCTGGCGACGGTCCTCAAGGAGGCCATCAATGACTGACGTCACCGAGGTGTCCGAAGCCGGGCATCATCTGCTGTCCCTCGTGCCCAAGGCCGAGGGGAAGCAGTCGATGAAGGACTTCAAGTCGGATCAGGAGGTCCGTTGGTGTCCGGGCTGCGGCGACTACGCCGTGCTCGCCGCCGTCCAGGGCTTCATGCCCGAACTCGGCCTGCTTCATGCCCGAACTCGGCCTCGCCAAGGAAAACATCGTCTTCGTCTCCGGAATCGGCTGCTCCTCCCGATTCCCCTACTACATGAACACCTACGGCATGCACTCCATCCACGGACGCGCACCCGCCATCGCCACCGGCCTCGCCACCTCCCGCCGCGACCTCTCCGTCTGGGTCGTCACCGGCGACGGAGACGCCCTCTCCATCGGCGGAAACCACCTCATCCACGCCCTCCGCCGCAACGTCAACCTCAAAATCCTCCTCTTCAACAACCGCATCTACGGCCTCACCAAAGGCCAGTACTCCCCCACCTCAGAACTCGGCAAAATCACCAAATCCACCCCCATGGGCTCCCTCGACGCCCCCTTCAACCCCGTCTCCCTCGCCATCGGAGCCGAAGCCGGCTTCGTCGCCCGCACCATCGACTCCGACCGCAAACACCTCACCGACGTCCTGCGCCAAGCCGCCGACCACCAAGGAACCGCACTCGTCGAGATCTACCAGAACTGCAACATCTTCAACGACGGCGCCTTCGAAGCCCTCAAGGACAACGAACAAGCCCAAGACGCCGTCATCCGCCTCGAACACGGCCAACCCGTCCGCTTCGGCACCGACCACACCAAGGGCGTCATCCGCAACCCCACCACCGGCGACCTCGAAGTCGCCACCATCACCCCCGAGAACACCCCCCACCTCCTCGTCCACGACGCCCACACCACCAACCCCACCACCGCCTTCGCCCTCTCCCGCCTCGCCGACCCCGACACCCTCCACCACACCCCCATCGGAGTCCTGCGCAGCGTCCAACGCCCCGTCTACGACACCCTCATGGCCGACCAACTCGACACCGC
>NZ_LGDE01000208.1 GCF_001279725.1 Streptomyces sp. WM4235
CACGATGGACGGCGAGACCACTTTAGGGGCCGGGGACCGGTTGCGCACGGTCCTCTCCCTCGGCGACCGCTCCGACACCGTCGTCCTGCGCGGCGGCCGGGAGATCGACCGTTCACGGCTCGACGACCGGTACACGGGCGACGCGAGCTACACCGCGAACGTCCCGCGCGAGGAGCGCCACGCGGTGGCCACCACCACGGCGCGGTACCGGCTGTACGGATCGCAGACGCCCGGGGGCTGTTACGACCGTACGCTCACGACGGTGCAGGGCATGCTGACGGTGGACCGGCGGGGCTGCTGACACCGACGCCGCCTACGATGACCGCCCATGGACACGAGTGAGGCCGGCGGACAGCTGGTCGACGGCCGCTTCGAACTGATCGGCCCCCTGGGCGCCGGAGGCATGGGCACGGTGTGGCGCGCCCGCGACATCGCGTTGCACCGCGACGTCGCCCTGAAAGAGGTGCGCCCGCCGGACCCGGCGACCGCCGCCGCGCAGCCCGGCCTCGTCGTCCAACTGCGCGAACGGGCGGTGCGCGAGGCCCGGGCGCTCGCCCGGCTCACGCACCCGAACGTGGTGACGATCCACCACATCGTGGAGCCCGCGCCGGACGGCGAGGGGCATCCGTGGATCGTGATGGAGCTGGTCAAGGGCGGCTCGCTGCACGACCGGCTGGAGTCCGGCCCGATGCCCGTCGCGGACGTCCTGCGCATCGGGCTCGACGTGTTGTCGGCGCTGCGGGCCGCGCACGCCGAAGGGGTGCTCCACCGTGACGTGAAACCGGCCAACGTCCTGCTGCGGCCGGAGGGCTCGGCCGTGCTCACCGACTTCGGCATCGCCGCGCTGCACGGATCGACCGCGCTCACCTCGACGGGCGCGCTGATCGGCTCGCCCGAGTACATCGCGCCCGAACGGGTGCGCGGCGCGGAGGGCCTGGCCGCCTCCGACCTGTGGTCGCTCGGCATGATGCTGTACGTGGCCTCCGAAGGGG
>NZ_LGDE01000209.1 GCF_001279725.1 Streptomyces sp. WM4235
CGCTCAGCCCGCCGTCAGGGAGAAGCGGCGGACCACCTCGATGCTGAGGTTGTCGTGGATGGTGAAGAACGGGCAGGCGGCCAGTTCCGTGCCGCTCGCCGCGTCTCGGGCCACGACACGGGGGCGGCGGGCCGTACGGTCCAGGTCCGGCGCGTGTTTGCGGCCCAGCCGCACCCGGCGGGTCACCCCGTTGGCCCGTACGTCCAGGAACGCGTCCCACACGCCCGGTCCGATGGGGGCGCCGCCGTCCACCACGGCCAGGTTCGCCTCCACCCGGAAGCCGGCGGTGTCCAGGCCCTCCCCCAGGTCCGGGGAGGCGACCGCGACGACTTCGGCGGTGTGTTCCCGGCCGCTGTCGCGTTCCCGCAGTACCAGATCGCCACCCAGCCGGGCGGTGCTCAGCGACTCCACGTACGCGTGACCGGTCAGGCTGACCTTGCCGCCCTTCCAGGCCATCGACGCGAGGTAGTGCTGGGCGCGCAGCTTCGACGTGACGTCGAACAGGACGTCCGGGAGGCCGGCGGTCGGATCCCGGAACAGCGGGTAGAGCCGGTACACCCGGCCGTTCTCCGCCCGGTCCTCGGGCGGCTCCACCGCGGGGTCGTACTCCATGAGCCGCTCGAAGGCACTCGGCGCGCAGCTGACGAAGGCGTACAGGCGGATCCAGTCGATCCGGCTCAGCTCGTCGCCCATGTCGGGGGTCCAGTACGTCTGGACGAGCGCCCGCCCCCGGGCGTACACCTCGGCGGTGAACCCCGGGTTGCGGTGTCGGGCGTTGACGGCCGGGAGCAGTGCCGTACGGATCAGGCTGCGGAAGTGGCGGCCCAGCATGCGCCGGCGGCCCACGGGGTCCTGTACCCGCTCGGCCACCAGGGCCATGACGCGCTCGATGTGGCGCACCGTCTCGTCGGCGGTCCGGCTGCGCGAGGTGATGTTCTGCCCGTCCTCGCGCAGGCGCAG
>NZ_LGDE01000210.1 GCF_001279725.1 Streptomyces sp. WM4235
TGATGGGTGTCGACGAGGCCACGGTCCGCTCGCAGCTCGCCCAGGCGCACCGCCGACTCGCCCGGGAGGTCGACGCGTCCGTAGAGTCATCAGGCCCCGCGAGCGCCGGGACCCCCCGCCGCTTCCCGGCAAGCGCCGGAGGCGTTCTCCCGCTCCGGCAGCCACCAGTAGTCGGACGGCGACATGCCAGCTTTCTGGATTCCGCACAGCGTCCTGTTGAAAATACCGAAGGCGTGGGAGACGTCGGCGGGAAGGCCGTCCGCGACAGCCCGCTCCCAACGCATCCCCACGGGCAAATACGGCGGCCGCGCGACCTCGAACCACTCACCACCCACATCGGTAGAGGCGTAGCACCAGGAACAGGACCAGATCTCCGAATGCGTCACCGACGGCAGCGCCGGCCATCGCCACATCGCCCGTCCACACACATCGCACTCCACGGGCGATTCCTCACACGCCTCCATGCGTGGACCCAATCCGCTGACACCACGCTACTTACCAAACACCCCAGCCGGGACAAAACGCTCTTTCAGTGCCTGTTTGGCCCACTGTCGGCGGTGTCCACTGCGGTACACACGCGCTCTTTGCTGCTTTAGACCGTGTCCTATGTGGTGAGGCGGGCGAGCCGCTTGTAGCAGCAGATGGCGGCGGCGAGACCGAGAAAGGCCAGGTAGTTGCGGGTGTGGCGTTCGTAGCGGTGGTTGAGCCGACGGTAGCCGGTGAGCCCGGACATGGTCCGCTCGATCACCCACCGGCGCCGTCCGAGTCGTTCCGATGACTCGACGCCCTTGCGGGCGATACGGACTCCGATCCGTTTGCCGCGTAACCATTTCCCCAGGTGGGGAACGTCGTATGCCTTGTCGGCGTGAAGGCGTTGGGGTTTGAAGTGGCGGCCGCGGTGGGGGTCGTGTCTCGTTTGGTGACCTGTGATCAT
>NZ_LGDE01000211.1 GCF_001279725.1 Streptomyces sp. WM4235
GCCCCCGACCGGCCCCGGCCGACTCACCGGGGGACCGCGAGCGGCGGTTGCGGGAGGTGTTCGCGCAGGTCCTGGGCCTCGACGAGGTCGGCGGCGACGAGGACTTCTTCGTGCTCGGCGGGGACAGCATCCTGTCCATGTCGGTGGCGGCGCGGGCCCGCAAGGCGGGGCTGACCGTCACCCCCCGGGCGGTCTTCGAGCACCGTACGCCGGCCGCGCTGGCGGCGGCGCTCACGCCCACCGGGGTCGCGCAGGACGCTCCGGAGACCGCCGCGGACTCCGACGGGGTCGGCGACCTGCCGTTGCTGCCGATCGTCCACCAGCTCCGGGAGGACGGCGGTCCGATCGGCCGCTTCAACCTGTCGATGCTGCTCCGGTCCCCCGCCGGGGCCGACCTCGCCTCACTGGCCGGCGCGCTCCAGGCCGTGGTGGACCACCACGACGGTCTGCGCCCGGTGCTGTCCCGGATGGACCTGGGGCCGGCCCTGCCGGCGCTGTGGTCGGCCGTGATCCGGCCGCCCGGCGCGGTGGACTCGGCGGGCCTGTCGCGCCGCGTCGACGCCCGCGGTCTCGACGGGGCAGCGCTGCGGGCTCTGGTCGCCGAGGAGTCCGACGCGGCGGCGTCCCGGCTGGACCCCGACGCGGGGACCGTCCTGCAGGCCGTCTGGTTCGACGCGGGCGCGGGGACGCCGGGTCGGCTGCTGCTCGTCGTGCACCACCTGGCCGTCGACGGGGTGTCCTGGCGGGTGCTGCTCGGTGACCTGGCCGTCGCGTGGGAGGCGGTGGCGCGCGGCGGACGGCCCGTGTTGGAGCCCGTGCCGACCTCGCTGCGGCGGTTCGCGCGGGAGGTCGTCGAGAAGGCGACCTCGCCGCCACGGCAGGCCGAACTGCCCTACTGGGGGGGGGTGCTGGCCCCCGGGGCGGA
>NZ_LGDE01000212.1 GCF_001279725.1 Streptomyces sp. WM4235
GCACCGCCGCGGACCGCGCGCCCGACCAGTGCAGTTCGGCGAAGGCCGCGTCCCCGACCGGGTGGGTGCGGAACCGGAACTCCGTCACCACGCCGAAGTTGCCGCCGCCACCGCCGCGCAGCGCCCAGAAGAGGTCGGGATCGTGTCCCGCGTCGACCTCGCGGACGACGCCGTCGGGAGTGACCACCCGGGCGCCGGTCAACGCGTCCGAGGTGGTGCCGTGCACCCGCGAGGCGAGTCCCATGCCGCCGCCCAGCGCGAGCCCGGCGATCCCGACCGAGGGACACAGCCCGGTCGGGATGCCCCGACCGCGTGCGGCGAGCGTGGCGTTGACCTCGCCGAGGCGGGCGCCGGCTCCGATCCGCGCCCCGTCCCCCTCGACCGCCACCTCGGCCATCGCCCCGACGTCGACCACGAGCCCGCCGTCGCCGCCGGACCAGCCCGCGTAGCCGTGGCCGCCGCCGCGCGGCACCACCGGCACGGCGGAACGACGGGCGAAGTCCAGGCAGGCGGCCACGTCCGAGGCGTGCGCCGGATAGGCCACCGCGAGCGGCGCGAGGGTGTCGTAACGGGGCTGGAAGAGCCGGCGGGCCTCGGGGTAGTCCGGGTCGCCCGGCACAACGATCCGCCCGTCCAACGAGCGGGCGAGCGCGGCGAAGTCGGGGCCGCGTACTGGGCGCCGGGAGGGACGGCGTACGGGGTCCGAGGGACCCCGCGCGGTCGCCCCGACCGTGGCCAGGACTGCGGCGGCCGCGCTCGTGAGGACCTGACGGCGGTGCGGGCTCATGCCCCCTTCCTGCCATCGGCCGGCCGGTTCGGGGCGAAGGCGGGACCACAAAGGTCGAGTTGCCCCCCGAACGGCCCAGGAACCCGCTCCTCCCCGTTCCCCCCGCCCGCGCGATCC
>NZ_LGDE01000213.1 GCF_001279725.1 Streptomyces sp. WM4235
GCCTACGGCCGGTTCACGCACGGGGATCCGTACCGTCCGGAACTCCTCGTCGCCGGGCTGGTGTCGCTCGTCGTGGCGGTCGCCTGGGGCTGGACGCGGTGGGCCCGCACCCGTACGACGCAGTCGGAGTCCCTGGCGGCCGTGCTGGCGTGGCTGGTGGCGCTCGCCCTGGCCACCGCCCTGGCGCTGCCCGGCGCGTGCTACCTGTTCACGTGGACCGCGCTCGCGGGCGCGGCGGCCTTGGCCCTGACCGCGCGGCTCGCCGAGGAGTCGCCCTGGCGTCCCGTGGCCCTCGCCCTGCCGGGCGTGCCGGCCGCGGTCCTGATCGTCCCGCTGGTCGTCCTGCTGTTCCCGGCGGTACAACTCCCCGCTGCGGCGGCTCCCTTGGTCTTCGTGGCGCTGGTCGCGGTGTTGCTGCTGCTGCCGTCGGCCCACCTCGCGGGTCGGCCGCGCGCCGGGCTCGCCGGCGGCCTGGCCCTCGCCCTGTCGGGGCTCACGCTGCTGGGGGTCGGCGCGGCGGTCGACGGCACGGACCGCGGCCACCCGCTGCCCGTGAGCCTGATGTACGCCCGGGACCTGGACCGCTCACGCGCGTACTGGGTGTCGGAGAACGCCGACCCGGACTCGTGGGTGGCCCACTACACCGACGGCGAACGCACATCGGACCTGGAGAACAGCATCCCGGCCCTGCCGGCGCCGCCCGGCGGTCATCTCGTCGGCGACGCCCCGGCGGTGGCGGTCGCGGAGCCGGTGGTGCGCGTCGTCTCCGAAGAACGCGTCGCGGACGGGCGCCGGTTGACCCTGTCCGTGTCCGCCGAGCGGGGCCGCTCCGTCCTGACCGCGCTCTACGTGGACACCTCGTCCACCGAGGTGTTCAAGGC
>NZ_LGDE01000214.1 GCF_001279725.1 Streptomyces sp. WM4235
GTCGGGATACGGGGCCGGCCGAGGCGGAGGCCGCGGGCGCGGTCACCGGGGTGACGGCCGCGCCGGCGGCCGTATCCGGGGCGCGGCCCGCGCCCCGGGCGCCGGCCGGTACGGCCGTGTCGGCCGCGTCGGGGGCGGCGTCCGGTGCGAGGGGCGCCGGAGTCGCGGAGGCCATTCGTTCGGCGGTCCAGAAGGACTGCGCCTCCCGGACCGACCACCGGCCGACGGCCCGTGCGGTGCCGGCCTCGGCGACCGGCAGCGGGCCGCCGAGCAGCGCCAGCGCGGTCGCTGCCGCCGCCATGGTCAAGGTGCGTCGCATGCGGGGCTCCCTAGATCGCTTGGGGGAAGCGGAACAACCGGTTCGGGTCATGGGCGCGTCGGACCTCCTGGAGGCGGGTGAGGTTCGTCCCGTAGTAGGCGGCGCGCCAGTCGACGAGCTTCGGATCGACGTAGTTCTGGTACGCGCGACCGCTCGCCCAGGGGCGCAGGTCCTGCCAGAGCCCGTCGAGCCAGCCCTGGTGCCGGGCCACCTCGCCGGCCGACGCGGACTCGGGCCAGTAGGCGAGGTACTGGGACAGGAACGCGCTGTCGCGGTGGACGAAGGCGGTGTCGGAGGGGGCCGGCCGGTTCATGGCCCCGCCGCACTCCCCGAGGAACTGGACCACGCCCCGCCCACCGGCCGGCGTCGCCCGCGCGTAGCCGCGCACGGCGGCCAACACCGCCCGGACGGCCGCCTCCGGCAGCCCGGCGCCGGTCCAGAAGTCCGAGCGGGCCGGGTACGAGGACCGGCCGATCACCCCGCGCGGGTCGTGGCCGGGCAGCGTGCCCGGCAGGCGGCACCGGGCGGCGGCCCGCTCCTCGCAGCCGGCCATGGCC
>NZ_LGDE01000215.1 GCF_001279725.1 Streptomyces sp. WM4235
CCCCACCAACCCCGCCAAACCCATCAACGCCTCGCGCGCCGCACCACGACAGCCGCCACGGCCCCGCCGATGAGCACACAAGCCCCCAACCCCAACGCGAGCCACGGAAGCCCCCCGCCGGACTCCTCCGCCCCGGCCCGAGGCGCAGGCGCGGGCTCCACCGACTCGGAGGCCTTCGCACCCGGCACCCCGGAAGGCGCCTTGCCGGCCCCGGCCCCGGCACCCGCGAGATCCGGCAACGGATACACATCGGCCGGCCCAGGATCACCGGGCGTCGGCACCGCGATCCGGGGGCGGACGACGCCGTAGCCGATACCGTCATTGCGCTCGGCGCCATCGACAGACTTACCCGCCGTGTTCAGCAAGACCCGAAGCACCTGATTGTTGGTCCAGTCGGGATGCAACGACCACACGAGTGCGGCCGAGGCGGAGGCGAGCGCGGTGGCATCACTGGTGCCGTGACTCTTACAGAGCCCGGACTTGTCACTGCAAGCCGAGACGATGTCGACACCGGGGGCCGTCATGTCGACCTGAGGCCCGCGCTGCGATTCCTTGGTCACAACACCCTTGGAGTCCACAGCACCGACCCCAACTACGCCCGGCGTGGCCGCCGGATAGTTGATCTCGTTCGTCGAGTGCCCAGTGTTCCCGACAGCTGCAAAGATCAGCTTTCCCTTGGAGAGGGCATACTTCACCGCTTCAAGGCGCGCCGGGTCATCCTTGGGCCTCCCCATGGAAATACTGATGATCTTTGCATCCGAGTCTGCCGCATATCGAATCGCCGCAGTCCAACTCGGGGTCTTCAGGTCTTCCTCGTAGGGCACGCGGATCGGGAGGATCTTGGCGGCGGGCGCCAGCCCGAATGCCCCATCACCACTCGGGTGCCTTCCGGTTGCAGCAATGATCGCCGCCATGGACGTGCCGTGACCGGCGAGGTCGGTTTTCTCATCGCCCTCGACCGTATCGGGTGCGAAGTCTTTGCCGGGAAGAACCTGGCCTTCCAGCTCAGGAATGATCTCCACGCCGTCGTCGATAACAGCGACAGTAACGCCGGCGCCCTTGCTGATCTTCCAGAGGTCGTCTGCCTTCATGACGTCGAGATGCCACTGCTTCTCGCGAATGGTCTCCGCATGGGCGGGGGTCGCAGCGACCCCCGCCAACAGCAGGCCAACGAAGACCGATGTCGCCTTGTGCATGCGCATCTGTTGCAACGTCCGTTCCACTCAGTCAATTACCGGTGGCACAACACGACGGTTGGCCTGCCATGTCTCTTCATCTTCGGCCAGGTAGTCGGGGCGTTCGCCTGCCCGCCCATCGCGCCGCCTGCCCGGATTCTGTGAACCCGAGCTCCCGTGCCCCATCGCTCCGCCGACCGGCCCTGCGCCCGGTGCGTTACGCACGAGCCCCGAACCACCTTGAGTGAACGGTTGACCGCCCACCCCAGGCCGACGTCCGCCGGCAACACCACCGGTCTCTGAGGCCAGGCGGCGCCCAACCGCCGAACCTCCAGAAGCTCCATGAGGGGACCCGGCACCGCCCCCCATTCCGCCGCCCATCATTCCGCGGCCGGCCTGGCCTGCCTCCCCGCCGATGACCGTGCCGCGCGGAATCCCGGCGCTGGGCCCGGTGGCGGGAAGCGCCCGACCGCCAACGATGCCGGGATCACGGGCGGGCAAGCCTGCGGCGCCTACAACCTTGCCGAAAGGTCCGCTCGGCCCGGTCAACTTGCTGCCACCCACCAGGCCAGGGCCACCCGGGTTCCCTAGACCGATGGCTGGTGGGAGCGTCGCGGGCGGAATCGGCAGAACAGGGTTGCCTCTGGCACCTGGGCCGTCCGGCAGCATGCCTGCAATCGGGGGTGAAGGGTGCACCTTCTCCGGCAACGTTCCGGCGGCGTTCAGATCCACAGTCACGTCACGGTCCGGGACCCCCACCACGTTCGCCGTGTCCAGGTTCGCGGAAGAGGGCAGAGGAACAGCGCTGTCCGACCGTGGCACTCTGCCGGACTCCCCGGTCAACTCCCGCGTAGAAGAACTAGATGTGCTCTGAGAGGCACTGAACCGACCTTCGGGGCCAGCCACTGCCCCGGGAGCGCCCTCAGGGCGCTCAAGGCCTTCATTCCCATGGAGGGTCGGTGGAACAAAGTTCGCCGGCGGCGGTGGGAACGTCGGGATCTCCGCCGTGTTCATCTGGTACGCCGACTGCTTGTACGAGGTGGTCAGCTTCTCCAACTGCTGAACAGCGGCCATGCGATGCACTTCCAGCTTTCGCCAGGACTCCCGAGCGACCGGCTGCGCGTCCGGGTCGTTGTGGAACTTCTTGGCCGACGCGTAGCTGGACAAATCCGGGTCGACTTCGTCCCGCTTCGGCATGTCCCGCCGGACCTCGCGCATGGTCTGACCGGCCTCGACCATGTACTTGCCGCCGGTGGCGCTGTACTCGCTCAGGCGGAGCGTCGCGCTGCCCGCCTGGCTCACCCATTCCTGGAAGGCCGTCGAGGCCTCGCCCTCCCAGCCGGACACCTTGTGCGACTTCAGGATCTCCCCGATCGCCTTGATGTCCCCGGCGGCCTTGACCAACGCCGTGCCCCGCGCCTCCACCGTCTCGGGGCTGAAGTTCGCGACCATCGCCATCAGTTGTTCGATCGAGTAGTCCCCGAAGCCCGGCATCAGTTCCCCCCTCCCGGATAGTCCTTGCCAACGGCCGTCGGTGCCTTGTACAGCGGGTCCCGTTCCGGGACGTAGTCCTCGTGCGCCTTCGCCGAGATCGCGGCCATCCGGCGGCGGGTCTCCTCGTCGATGCCCGCGAAGCCCTTGCCCGCCGTTCGGATCGCGATGCCCAGGCCCTCGATCTGTCCCGCCAGCCCCCGCGACAGGTTCACCAGTTGTTCGTGCACCGTCGTGTAGGCGGTCTGCAGTTGGGCGGCCGCCGGGAAACCTTCCCCGAGCACGCCGGCCGGTAGCGTCCCGTCGGCCAGCTTCTTGTCCGCCGCCGCCGAGCCGTCGAGCCTTTCGAGGAGGTCGTCGACCAGGTTCTTGTAGCCGTTCAGCGTCTCGTACTCGATCCGCATCGCCGCCGTCGGCGGGGGTCCTCCGATGTACGGTCCCGGCCCGCCCTGCCCGTAATCCAATGCCACTACGGCCTCCCCGACTCCCCGTTGTCCCCGCGGGAGCGGTGTCGGCACCGCTCCCCGTCCCCGTTCGCTCCCGTTCACACGCGCACGTGCGCAGTCTCGTCGGTCACTCTAGCGACCGGCGCGGACAGCCCCAACCCCGGGGTTGCACGTGCAATGGGCCTCACACGGTCAGGAGTTGGGCGCCGCCACCGCCGCGGATGGCCGGATCGGGAGCCTGTTGACCGGGCGTCCGGTGGCGGATCGGACGGCCGAGGCCACGGCCGCCGGGGTGGTCACCACGGGGACGGCGCTCGCCGCCTTGGCCCCGAAGGGGGCCACCACGTCGCGTTCCTCGACCAGTTTGACGATGCGGACCGTCGGGGCGTCCAGCGCGGTGGGCAGGGCGTAGCCCGTGAGGTCGGGGTGGCGGATGACTCCCCCGATCGAGCGGAGGTTCTCCGTCAGGGCCGCGCCCACGCCCTGGGTGACGCCCGCCTCGATGCGGGCTTCGAGCTGGCGGGGGTTGAGGATGCGGCCGACGTCCTGGGCGACCGCGAGTTCGACGACGCGTACGGAGCCCAGCTCGATGTCCACGTCCACCACCGCCCTGATCGCGCAGAACGCGAGCCCGACGAAGGCGTCGCCCTGGCCGTCGGCGTCCAGGGGTTCGGTGGGGTGGGGGCGGCACTGGGCCGTGGCCCAGAGTTCCTTGCCCTCTATCGCCTCGGCGACGGTGGTGGAGAACGCTCCGTCGTACGACGTGATCCGGCCGTCCGTGATCTGGAGCAGTTCGGTGGACATGCCCAACTTGTGGGCCATCGGCTGGAGGAGTTGGGTACGGACCATCTTCGCCGCGCGTTCGACGGCCCCGCCCGACACCCACGTGTGGCGCCCGTGCGCGGCGGGCCCGGCCGGCGGCTGGTCGGTGTCGACGGGGGCCGTCACGACCTCGTCGACGCCGAGGACCTCCTGGACGATCTGTCGGGCGAGCGTGGCAAAGCCCTGGCCGGTGTCGACGGCCGCGCAGATGACGGTGGCCGCGCCGTCCACGATCTTCACGGTGGCGGTGGAGACCTCGTCGGTCCCCTCGGCACCGAGCATGTGGACCATGCCGACGCCGTATCCGACGCCGCGCCGGACCGCGCCCGGTTCGCCCGCGCCTTCCGGGCCGCCGGGCAGCAGCCACTCGTCCTCGGGGGTGTCCTTCGGGAGGGACGGCAGCGGGTGGTCGCGTACCGCGCGCAGGAGTTCGGCCACCGGCGCGGGGCAGGTGACCGTCTGGCCGGTGGGCAGGAGGTCGCCGGTGGCCAGGACGTTGCGCATGCGCAGCTCGGCGCCGTCGATGCCGAGGGCGGCCGCGAGCTTGTCCATCTGGCCTTCGTAGGCGGCGCACACCTGCATGGCGCCCTCGCCGCGCACGTGGCCCGACGGCGGGTTGTTCGTGCGTACCACCCAGCCTTCGACGAAGGCGTGCGGGACGACGTACGGGCCGCACGCGAAGGCCACGGCGGCGGCCAGCGATTCCGAGGACGAGTCGGCGTACGCGCCCGCGTCCATCAGGATCTGCGCCTCGACCTTGACCAGCCGGCCCTCCGCGTCCGCGTGGTGGCGGTAGCGCAGGAGCGTCGGGTGTCGGTGGGCGTGGCCGAGGAAGGACTCCTCGCGGGTCGCGGCCAGTTTGACGGGGCAGCCGGTACGCAGGGCCAGCAGGCCGAGCGGCAGTTGGAAGGCGGGGTCCTCGCGGTCGGCGGTCGCGCCGGGGACGCCGGTGACGACGATCCGTACCCGGTCGGGCTCCAGCCCGAAGCAGGCGGCGGCCAGGTCGCGGTCGGTGTGCGGGTCGGTGGAGGCGGTGTAGATCTCCACGCCGCCGTCGGGGCGCGGTACGGCGAGTCCGGCCTCGGCGCCGATCGGTGCCGGGTCCTGGCGGCCGATGCGGTACAGGCCCTCGACGACGACCTCGCCGGTCGCGTCCGGGTCGCCGTAGCTCAGCGGGATGTGCCGGATCAGGTTGCCGTCGGGGTGCAGGGCGGGGGCGCCGAACGCCTGCTCGGGGTCGGTGATCGCTTCGAGCGGTTCGTACTCGACGGTGATCGCGGCGGCCGCGAGGCGGGCGGTGTCGGGGTGGTCGGCGGCCACGGCGGCGATGGGCTCGCCGTGGTGGCGGACGATGTCGTGGGCGAAGACGGGCCGGTCGGCGATGCGGCGGCCGTGGGTGGTGGCGCCGGGGACGTCGGCGTGGGTGACGACGGCGCGGACGCCCGGCATGGCGGCGGCGGCCGTGGTGTCGACGGAGAGGATGCGGGCGTGGGCGTGCGGGGAGCGCAGTACGGCCGCCCACAGCAGGCCTTCGGCCCACAGGTCGGCGGCGTAGGGGAACGTGCCGCCGGTCTTGGCCCGGGCGTCGGCGGACGGGACGGAGGCTCCGATCCCGCGCAGCGGTTCCTGCCCGTCGTCCGCTCCGGGGCCCGGGGCCGTCGTCACGGTGGCCGTGCTCGTCGCGGTGGCCGCGTCCTGCCCGCTCACGCCGTGCCTCCGTTGGGGTGGATGCCGCCCTCGCCGGGCGGCGCCTGGTGCGGGATGCGCGTCTCGGTGCCGGAGCCGGAGCCGGTACCGGAGTCGCCGGCGGCGGTCGCCTCGCGTTCGGAGACGACCTCGCGGACGGCCTCGATGACGCCCTTGTAGCCGGAGCAGCGGCAGAGGTTGCCGCAGAGCGCCTGGCGCGTCTCCAGCTCGCTCGGCGCGTGGTTGCCTTCCAGCAGGTCATGGATGGTCATGGCCATGCCGGGGATGCAGAACCCGCACTGCACCCCGCCCGACCTGCACAACGCTTCCTGTACGTCGGAGAGTTCCCCGTCCGTGGCGAGCCCCTCGACCGTCCGGACCTCGCTGGACGCGGCCGTCGCGGCGGGCACCAGGCAGGACGCGACGAGCCGGCCGTCCACCTGCACGGCGCAGGCCCCGCACTCGCCCTGCGAGCAGCCGTCCTTGGCGCCGGCGAGGCCGAGCCGCTCGCGCAGCACGTACAGCAGCGACTCGCCGATCCAGGCGCCGGTGACGGGACGGTCGGCCCCGTTGACGCGCAGGACGTAGGACGCCAGCGGATGCTCGTGATGGGCGTCGGCCCCCGCGTTCTCTTCCTCGTACGTCGTCTCCCCGAGCGGAACACCGGCCCGGTCGCCCGCGTCCGGCAGTGCCACAGCACTGTCCGGGGCGCCCTCGACCGGCACGTCCCGCGCGGTGGCTTCGGCGCGACCACCGGCGGACTCCTGCTCGGGCTCGACGAACACGAGCCCGTGCCCGTCGGTGGCCTCCGGCCCGGCCGGGGCGTCCGCGCGCCCCTCCCCGGGCTCGGACTCCGGCCCGACCACGTCCAACCCGCGGCCGTCCGTGGCGAGACCGCCGGAGTCCACCGCGAACCCGCGCCCGTCCGTACCGGGACCACCGCGGTCATCCACCGCGAACCCGCGCCCGTCCGTGGCGAAGCCGCCGGAGTCCACCGCGAACCCGCGCCCGTCCGTGGCGAGACCGTCCCGATCCACCGCGAACCCGCGCCCGTCCGTGGCGAGACCGTCCCGATCCACCGCGAACCCGCGCCCGTCCGTGGCGAGACCATCCCGGTCCACCGCGAAACCGCGCCCGTCCGTGCCAAGCCCACCGCGGTCATCCACGACGAACCCGCGCCCGTCCGTGGGCTCGGGCTCCCGCCCGGTGGCGGGTCGGTCCGTCCGGGTGAAGCCGTGTCCGTCGCCCGGGCCGGCCTCCGTGCCCACCGGGCGCGGTCGTTCGCCCTCGACCGGCGTCTGTGCCGGGCCGTGGGCGGCGTCGATGTCCGGGGCCGGATGGGTGACCGGCTCCGGGTCGGGGAGCGGGGTGCCCACGCCGGGTCCGCCCAGCACCCTGGGGCCGCGACCGGGAGGGCCGCCGACCGGGCCGTCGCCGTGCCGTGCGGCTCCCCCGTCGTCGCCCTGGAACGTGCCCGGGAGCACCCCCGAGCTCAGCGAGGCGTCGTACACGGGCGTCGCCCAGGGGGCGGCCGCGCCACCCGGCAGGGTCGCCGGGGCCTGGCTCCAGTCGGCGGCGGGCGCGCCGCCGGGCAGCGTCCACTGGCCGGTGTCCCGGCCGTCGCCGGACCGCGTCGCGTCGGGGAACCGCCATTCGGCGGTGTCGGCGGGGTCGGGGTTGCCGGGCGTCTCGGCGGGGTCCGCCTGCGCCTGGTCCTGGCCGGTCGCGCCGAAGACGGCGGCCACGGACGCGGGCAGCGGGATCGAGGCCGGGATCGGCCCCCGCGCGGGCGCCTGGCCGGCCGCGGAACCCGGCGCGGAACCCTGTACGGAACCGTCCTGGCCCGCCGCGCCCGTTCCCGCCTCGGGCCACTGGACCGGCATCGTCCAGGTCCCGGTGGCCGAGGGGTCGGCGGAGCCGGAGCCCAACGGCACGATCATCGGCGGCGGCACGTACCCGTGCCCGGGGGCCGCCAGCGGCTCCCGGTTGTCGAGCGCGTCCAGCATCTCCTGCGGCAGCTTCACGAAGGCCGTGGCCTCGGAGTCCATTTCGCCGCCGTGCGGCACCGGCTCCCAGCCCCAGCCGGCGGGCGCGTGACCGGCGCCCCCGGTCGTTCCGCTCACGTTCTCGTTCTCACTCATGTGCTCAGTGCCCTCCCCAGGGCCCTCCGTGCCAGCACGGCCACCGTCCGCCGCAGGTGCAGTACTCCGGCAGCCACCGGTTCTCCCTGGTCGGGCACGCAGGCCGCGGCGACGTACTCGCCGAAGGCCTCCAGTGCCTCGGGGGCCAGGCTGCGGTCCCCGTCCCAGTCGATCAACGAGGCCACCCACTGTTCGGCCTCCAGCGGCCGCAGGGGCATCGGGGCGACCGCGCCGATGGCGCAGCGCACGCCGCGGCGCGCTGGGTCCAGCACGAGCCCCGCGGAGGCGACCGCGCGCCCGGGGCCCGTACGTCCCGTGGCCTTCAGGAACACCTGCGGCGCGTGCAGCAGGGGAACCCGTACGAAACCGATCAGTTCGCCCGGGCGGAGCATCTCGCGGCCGGCCAGCAGGTGGGAGACCGGGATCTCCCGCCGGGACACCCCGGAGTCGCCGAGGGCGGGCGGGCCGACGATGATCAGCACCGCCTCCAGGGCCGCCAGGACGGGCAGGGCGTCGCCCGTGGGGGCGGCCGTGGCGATGTTCCCGCCGAGGGTGCCCGCGTTGCGGATCTGCGGCGGTCCGGCAGCGCGGGCGGCGGCGGCCAGCGCGGGAATCAGCGCGGCGAAGTCGGGCCTGCCCATCCGGGCGTGGGTGAGGCCGGCGCCGAGGAGGGCGTGGCCGTCCTGGTACTGCCAGCCGCGGATCTCGTTGATCCGGCCGAGGCCGACCAGCGCGGCGGGCCGCAGCAGTCCGGCGTTGACGGCCGCCATCAGGTCGGTGCCGCCGGCGACGGGCACGGCCGCGGGCATGGCGGTGAGCGCCGCCACGGCCTCGTCGAGCGAGGTCGGCAGCGTCACGGACTGCGCCGCCCGAGGACCCTGAGGCCCCTGAGATGAATGCGGTGAGTGCGGTGCGTGCGTGGTCAACCCGGCTGCCCCTTCCCGATGTCCCGGTCCCGGCGCTCACGCCTGTCCGCCGTACGGTACGTCCTCACCGCCGGGACGTGGCAACTCTGGCACATGTTCCGCACCGGCCGGCGCGAGGGTCGGCCGGACGCGCGATGTCGGGGTCCGGCCCGCCGACACCGCGCACTTGCGTCCGTATCGACCTAAATCGGGAAAGAGTTCCAAAGGACTTCAAACGCTGCGTCGGTTGCCTGAGTCACACGATCGGGGGCTCGCCGTCGATCGGGCGCCCGAGCACCCCGGGGCGTCGCTGCCGGGGCAACGGGCCGCCGGGCGGACGGTAGTCGACCCCGAGGGCGTCCAGCCGCGCGTAGTGCGTCGCCATGCGTGCCTCGAACCCCGCCCAGTCCCGTTCCGCGGGCTCCGGCAGGCGTGACCAGACCACCTCGGCGAACGCGGCCAGGCGCGGGAACACCTGGTAGTCGACCCGGCTCTGGTCCTCCGTCACCTCGGTCCACATGTTGGCCTGCGCGCCCAGCACGTGGGCGGCCGCCTCCGGCGACAACTTCGGCGGTACCGGCTCGAACCGGTACACGTCCGCGAGCGAGCGGACGTATCCGATCGGCATCGGCTCGTCCTCGCCCGGCGCCTGACGGTGGTCCAGGTACACCTGCTGCTCGGGGCACATCACCACGTCGTGGCCCGCCTCGGCGGCGGCGACGCCGCCCGCGTAGCCGCGCCAGGAGGACACCGCCGCGCCCGGCGCCAGTCCGCCCTCCAGGATCTCGTCCCAGCCGATCAGCCGGCGGCCGCGCTCGGCGAGCCAGCCGTCGAAGTGCCGGATGAACCAGGCCTGGAGCCCGTCCTCCCCGTCCACTCCCAGTTCCCGGATCCTGGCCTGCGCGGCCCGGGAGGCGCGCCACTGCGTCTTGGGGCACTCGTCGCCGCCCACGTGCACGAAGGGCGAGACCTCGGCCGGGAACAGTTCCAGCAGTTCCTCGAAGACGCCCTCGTAGAACCGCAGTACGGCCTCCGTGGGGGCCAGCACGTTCTCGCAGATCCCCCAGTCGTCCCAGACCCCGAGCGCGGCGGTGTCCACGACGTCGGTGTTCCCCAGTTCGGGGTAGGCGGCGATGGCGGCCTGCGAATGGCCGGGCACGTCGATCTCGGGCACGACCCGCACGTGCCGCTCGGCGGCGTACGCGACGATCTCGCGGATGTCGTCCTGGGTGTAGAAGCCGCCGTGCGGGGTCTCGTTCCACAGCGGTGACGCCCGGTGCCCCCAGCGGCTGCGCGGCCGCCAGGCGCCGACCTCGGTGAGCCGGGGGTACCGCTTGATCTCGACGCGCCAACCCTGGTCGTCCGTCAGGTGCAGGTGCAGCACGTTCAGCTTGTGGGCGGCGAGCAGGTCGATGTAGCGCAGCACCCCGTCCTTGGGCATGAAGTGCCGGGCGACGTCGAGCATCAGGCCGCGCCAGCCGAAGCGGGGGCCGTCGGCGAGGTCGCCGACCGGCAGCCGCCAGACGCGGCCGGGCGCGGCGGGCGCGCGTCGGTACGCGTCGGGGCCGAGCAACTGGCGCAGCGTCTGCACCGCCCAGTGGAGGCCCGCCGGGTCGCCGCCTTCGAGGAGGACCAGGTCGCGGGTGACGTGCACCTCGTACGACTCGGCGCCGGCGCGGGCGATGTCGGGGCGCAGCGCGAGCCGGATCACCGTGCGACCGGCGTGCGCCGCGCCCGCGACCGGCGCGGGGAGCTCCCAGCCGGTGGCCGCGCCGAGTTCGGCGCGCAGTCGGCGGGCGGCGCCCTCCGTGCCGGGGGGCGCCACGAGCACCGGGTCGGTCAGCTCGCACGCGTCGGCGGTCGGGAAGCGCGCGTACCGCGGCTCCGGGATCAGGTCGGGCATGGGCGGGCCTCCACGGAGATGCCGTTGCGTCATGCGCAACGCGCGTTCCACATGTTGCTTACCCGGCCGACCCTAGCTTTCCTCCCGGGCGCGCAAAAGGTCCCCGGCGCACGGTGGCGCGACCGGGGACCTCGGTCCTGCGTGGTGCGGGACGAACGGCCCGGACTACTTGTCCTTGCCGCCCTTGTCCTTGTCGCCGCCGGCGCCCATGGATTCGTAGATCTCCTTGCACATGGGGCAGACGGGGTACTTCTTCGGGTCCCGTCCCGGGACCCAGACCTTGCCGCAGAGGGCGACGACGGGCGTACCGCCGAGCGCGCTCTCCATGATCTTGTCCTTCTGGACGTAGTGGGCGAAGCGCTCGTGGTCGCCGTCGCCGTGGGACACCTGCGGCGTCGGCTCTACGAGGGTCCCCGTACCAGTCCCGCGCTCGGGCTCAAGAGTGCTCATGAAAGCCAGGGTACCGACCCCCGCGCGGCTCAGTTGAGCGACGGGTCGTCCGGATAGGTGGCGATCATCGCCAGCTCGCTGCGCTGACGGCGGAGCACCGCCCTCCACAGCCGTTCGGGGTCCGGGAAGGAGATGTCGCCCGGCTCGGAGTCCACCACGTACCAGGCCCCGCCGCCCAGCTCGTCCTCCAGTTGGCCGGGGCCCCATCCGGAGTAACCGGCGAAGATGCGCAGGCCACCGAGGGCGGCGGCCAGCAGCTCGGGCGGCGCCTCCAGGTCGACCAGCCCGATCGCCCCGTGCACCCGACGCCACCCCAGCGGCCCCTCCTCGCCGGGGATCACCGCGATGCCGAGGGCCGAGTCCAGGCCCACCGGGCCGCCCTGGAACACCACCCCGGGGTCGCCGGCCAGCGGCGCCCAGGGCAGCAGGATGTCGACGACGCCCACCGGCGTCGGCCGGTTGAGGACGACGCCGAGCGAACCCTGCTCGTCGTGGTCGAGCAGCAGCACCACCGCGCGGTCGAAATTCGGGTCCGCGAGGGCGGGGGTGGCCACGAGCAACCGCCCTGTGAGGGAGGACACCTCGGTCATGCCGACATGATCTCGCACATTCGCCCTTCGGGGGGAGCCGGCGGACTCATCGGATCACGCGCAGCTCAGGGCGCACGGCGGCGGAAAGGGGCGCGCTTCCCGAAAGGACCCGGAACGCGACACTCCGCAACGATGCGGCAACAGAGTGTGTTGTGCCGAATTCATGACAGTCCTACGGCCGCGTCAGCCATACAAACAAGGGGGTGGCGACCCTTACCCTTTTCACTGGCCCCCCGCCCACCCCACTCCGGAACGCGAGATCCATGACCGGCACTGACGATGTCCTGCTTGTCCACGGCGGTACCCCGCTCGAGGGCGAGATCCGTGTCCGCGGCGCGAAGAACCTCGTGCCGAAGGCAATGGTGGCCGCTCTGCTCGGCAGCACCCCCAGCCGGCTGCGCAACGTTCCCGACATCCGTGACGTCCGGGTCGTGCGCGGTCTGCTCCAGCTCCACGGGGTGACCGTCCGCCCCGGCGAGGAGCCGGGCGAACTGGTCCTCGACCCCACGTACGTCGAGAGCGCGAACGTCGCCGACATCGACGCCCACGCGGGGTCCTCCCGGATCCCGATCCTGTTCTGCGGTCCGCTGCTGCACCGTCTCGGCCACGCCTTCATCCCCGGCCTCGGCGGCTGCGACATCGGCGGCCGGCCGATCGACTTCCACTTCGACGTGCTCCGCCAGTTCGGCGCGACGATCGAGAAGCGCGAGGGCGGCCAGTACCTGGAGGCCCCGCAGCGTCTGCGCGGCTGCAAGATCCGGCTGCCGTACCCGTCCGTCGGTTCGACCGAACAGGTCCTGCTGACGGCCGTCCTCGCCGAGGGCGTCACCGAACTCAGCAACGCGGCCGTCGAGCCCGAGATCGAAGACCTCATCTGCGTCCTGCAGAAGATGGGCGCGATCATCTCCGTCGACACCGACCGGACCATCCGGATCACCGGTGTGGACGAGCTCACCGGCTACAACCACAAGGCGCTCCCGGACCGCCTGGAGGCCGCCTCGTGGGCTTCCGCGGCCCTGGCGACCCGCGGCAACATCTACGTCCGCGGAGCGCAGCAGCGCTCGATGATGACCTTCCTGAACACCTTCCGGCGGGTCGGCGGTGCCTTCGAGATCGACGACGAGGGCATCCGCTTCTGGCACCCGGGCGGCCCGCTGAAGGCCATCGCGCTGGAGACGGACGTCCACCCGGGCTTCCAGACCGACTGGCAGCAGCCGCTGGTCGTGGCCCTGACGCAGGCCTCGGGCCTGTCGATCGTCCACGAGACGGTCTACGAGTCCCGGCTCGGATTCACCTCGGCGCTGAACCAGATGGGTGCTCACATCCAGCTGTACCGCGAGTGCCTGGGCGGTTCGGCGTGCCGTTTCGGTCAGCGCAACTTCCTGCACTCGGCGGTCGTCTCCGGCCCCACGAAGCTGCAGGGCGCCGATCTGGTCATCCCCGACCTGCGCGGCGGGTTCTCGTACCTGATCGCGGCGCTGGCCGCCGAGGGCACCTCGCGCGTCCACGGCATCGACCTGATCAACCGCGGCTACGAGAACTTCATGGAGAAGCTCATGGAGCTGGGCGCCAAGGTCGAGCTCCCCAACGGCGACCTCGTCTGACGGAAGCGCCCCAGGGCCCCTCAGGGGGCCCTGGACAGGCCGAAGGGCGGCCACCCCGGTGGGGTGGCCGCCCTTCGGCTTTCGTGTGTACTGCTGCCGTCCCGAGGGCCGTGCGGCCCTCGGCACAAGGGCGGTACTACTTACCCTTGGCGGCTTCCTTGAGCTTGGAGCCCGCGGAGACCTTCACGCTGTAGCCGGCCGGGATCTGGATGGGGTCGCCGGTCTGCGGGTTGCGCGCGGTGCGAGCGGCACGGTGGGTGCGCTCGAAGGTCAGGAAGCCGGGGATGGTGACCTTCTCGTCGCCCTTGGCGACGATCTCGCCGACGGTCTCGGCGAGCGCGGCCAGAACGGCGTCGGCGTCCTTGCGGGTCACCTCGGCGCGCTCGGACAGAGCGGCCACCAGCTCACTGCGGTTCATGTTGTACTCCCGTGTTCAACGTGCCTTAGAGGCGTGAGATCGAAGCCGATGCTGCCAGGGCCCTAGGACAGTCCCCGGACCCGGGTCTGAACGTCAGACCCTCTCGCCCGGTTACGCATCCTGCCCCCACCAGCGGCGGGAAAGCCAATCCGGCACCCGCCAGGGTCACACGAAAAGCGCCACTGTCACGCCGCGGTGACGCTCCGTCCGCATCCGATGGTTCCGGTGGATGCGGACCGCGGGCCACGCCGGCATCCCCGCAACCCTAGAGGTGGCCGGGCGGGCCCGCATCTCGCGACGCGCCGGTATCAGGGGGCCGTGAGGGCCGTCACAGCGAGGTTCACGCCCCGGAGGCGGCTTTGCGGACGGCTCCGGCGACCGCGCCCGCGACCTTGTCGTTGAAGACGGACGGGATGATGTAGTTCGCGTTCAACTCGTCCTCGCCGACCACGTCCGCGAGCGCGCTCGCGGCGGCCAGCATCATGTCCGTGTTCACGGTGCGGGACTGGGCGTCCAGCAGGCCGCGGAAGACGCCCGGGAAGACCAGGACGTTGTTGATCTGGTTGGGGAAGTCGGACCGTCCGGTGGCCACGACGGCGGCCGTCTGACGGGCCACCGCGGGGTCGACCTCGGGGTCCGGGTTCGCGAGCGCGAACACGATGGCGCCTTCCGCCATGGCCGCCACGTCGTCGCCGTTCAGGACGTTCGGGGCGGAGACGCCGATGAAGACGTCGGCTCCGACCACGGCCTCCTTGAGGGTGCCCGTGTAGCCCTCGGGGTTGGTGTTGTCCGCGATCCAGCGCAGCGGGGAGTCGGCCGCCGCGTCGACGAGGTCGGGGCGACCCGCGTGCACGACGCCGTGGATGTCGGCGCTGACGGCGTTCTTCACACCCGCCGCGAGGAGCAGCTTGAGGATGGCCGTACCGGCCGCGCCGGCGCCCGACATGACGACCTTGACGTCGCCAACTGCCTTGCCCACCACGCGCAGTGCGTTGGTGAGGGCGGCCAGGACGACGATGGCGGTGCCGTGCTGGTCGTCGTGGAAGACGGGGATGTCGAGGGCCTCGCGCAGGCGGGCCTCGATCTCGAAGCAGCGCGGCGCGGAGATGTCCTCCAGGTTGATGCCCGCGAAGCCGGGGGCGATGGCCTTGACGATCTCGACGATCGCGTCGGTGTCCTGGGTGTCGAGGCAGATCGGCCACGCGTCGATGCCGGCGAACCGCTTGAAGAGGGCCGCCTTGCCCTCCATGACGGGCAGCGCGGCCATGGGGCCGATGTTGCCCAGGCCCAGTACGGCGGAGCCGTCCGTCACGACTGCGACGGAGTTGCGCTTGATGGTGAGGCGCCGCGCGTCCTCGGGGTTCTCGGCAATCGCCATGCACACGCGGGCCACGCCCGGGGTGTAGATCATCGAGAGGTCGTCGCGGTTGCGGATGGGGTGCTTGGACGCCATCTCGATCTTGCCGCCGAGGTGCATCAGGAAGGTTCGGTCGGAGACCTTGCCCAGGCTGACGCCCTCGATTCCGCGCAGCTTCTCGACGATCTCGTCGGCGTGCGCGGTGGAGGTCGCGGCGATGGTGACGTCGATACGGAGCTTCTCGTGACCCGATGCGGTCACGTCGAGGCCGGTGACGGATCCTCCGGAAGACTCCACGGCGGTGGTCAGCTGGGAGACCGCGGTACCGCTCGCGGGCACTTCCAGGCGGACCGTCATCGAGTACGAGACGCTGGGCGCCGTTGCCATGGCCGTGTTCCTCTTCTGTCCCTGGTTTTTCTGTACACAGGGCCCCGGCGCACGGCGGGTGCGGCGGGACCTCTTGTCCGATCGTCCCACCTACCAGCCGGTAAAAGGTAACCAGCTACAAATTTCGGAAAGACACTTCCACCATACGAGATATGAAGGACTCCTGGAAGGGTTTCCGGCCACGCAAAACAGGTCTGCCCCGGCACCGAAGTGCCGGGGCAGACCTGTTCTTCACGTAGATGACACCGACCCGCCATGCTCGCCTCGCGGCAAGTGGTCGCTCTGAGCGACGAAGGTTGGGCCCGGGGGCTTGGATCGAGTCGGTGCCGTACCCAGGCTAACAAAGGATCGCCGGAAGCGACCCCCCTCCAGGCACTTGACTCTTGGACCACACCCCTGGTCGCGGGCCAATCGGCCCATCGCCCCGGCGGGCAGGCCCACCGGGGCCCGGTCGGACGGGGTCTACGGGCGCAGCAGCGTCGGGACGCCCTCCCCGTCGGGGGTGTCGCGCTCGGCCGAGACCACCGTCAGCTGCTGCGTGGCGCGCGTCAGGGCCACGTACAGCACCCTGAGCCCGGCCTCGGACTCGTCCGCGATCTCCGCCGGGGACACCACCACGGTGGCGTCGTACTCCAGCCCCTTCGCCTCCAGGCTGCCCAGCGCGACCGCGCGTTCGCCCAGGTCGGCCAGCCATCCGGCCGCCTCCGCCCGCCGGTCCATGGCCACGACCACGCCCACCGTGCCGTCCACCTGTTCCAGCAGCCGCCGGGTCTCCTCCCGGACCGTCTCGCCCAGGTCGCCCGGGGCGGCCGTGAAGCGGGGCTCCAGGCCCGTGGAGCGCACCGCGGTCGGCGGCTCCATCCCCGGCATGGCCAGTTTCAGCACCCGGGCGGCGACCTCGGCGACCTCGGCGGGGTTGCGGTAGTTCACGGTCAGCGTGAAGCGCCGGCGCGGCCGGGACCCCAGGGCCTCGTCGCGGGCCGCCGCCGCCTCCTGCGGATCCGTCCAGGAGGACTGCGCCGGGTCGCCGACGACCGTCCAGGTGCCGTGCCGGCCCCGGCGGCCCACCATCCGCCACTGCATCGGCGTCAGGTCCTGCGCCTCGTCGACGATGACGTGCGCGTACTCGGTGCGCTCCGCCGCGAGCCGCTCGGCCCGCTCCCACTGGGTCTCCTCGCGGGTCGGCATCAGCTCCTCCAGCCCGCTCAGCTGGTCCAGCGGATTGAGCTCGCGCTTGCGCTTGGGCCGCGCGGGCGCCCCGAGCAGTTGCTGGAGCTCGTCGAGCAGCGCGACGTCGTGCACCGACAGCGGACCCTTGCCGTCCGGACCGACCCGGCGCAGCGAGCGGGCCAGCCGGCGCGCCTCGCGGGGGTTCAGGTCCCGGCGCGACCAGCGGCCGAGCCTGCGTTCGTCGGCCATCGAGGCCAGCACCCCGCGCGGGGTGAGCTCGGGCCACCAGGCGTTCAGGAAGTCGATGAAGGCGTCCTCCGTCGAGATGTCCTCGTCGAAGGCGGACCGCAGCTCGGCGGCGAGTTCCGGGTCGCTGTGCCGGCCGTTCGCGCCGGACTTCGCGTACAGGGCGTCGAGCAGCAGCTTGCGGGCGCGCGGGCGCAGCAGGTTCACCGGCGCGGTGCCGCCGAGCGCGTTCTGTCGGATCCGCTCCAGTTCGTCGGCCTCCAGCTCCTGGCGCCGGCCGAAGGCCACCACGCGCAGCCGCTCGGGGGCGTCGCCCAGTTCGAGGGCGCCCCGTACGGCCTTGCGCAGCACCTTGAGCATCCGGGAGGAGCCCTTGACGCGGGCCACTGCCGGGTCGTCGTACGTGGTCGCCTCGGCCCCGTCGACGAGCGAGCCGAGTGCCCTGATGGCGACCTGTCCCTCCTCGCCGAGCGAGGGCAACACGCCCTCGGTGTAGGCGACGAGCAGCGGGGTCGGGGAGACGATCAGGATGCCGCCGGAGTAGCGCCGCCGGTCCTGGTAGAGCAGGTAGGCGGCCCGGTGCAGGGCCACGGCCGTCTTCCCGGTGCCGGGGCCGCCGGCGACCTCCGCGACGGAGGCGGCGGGGGCGCGGATGACGAGGTCCTGCTCGGCCTGGATGGACGAGACGATGTCCCGCATGGAGTGCGTACGGGCCCGCCCGAGCGCCGCCATCAGGGCGCCGTCGCCGATGGCGGGCAGTTCCTCGCCGTCGAGCGAGGCGGTGACCTCGGGGCGCATCAGGTCGTCCTCGACTCCGAGGACCTTGCGGCCCTTGGAGCGGATCACCCGGCGGCGTACGACGCGGCCGGGTTCCTTCGGCGTCGAGCGGTAGAACGGCGCGGCCGCCGGCGCCCGCCAGTCGATGACGAGCGGCGCGTAGTCGGAGTCGAGGACGCCGATCCGCCCGATGTGCAGGGTCTCCGCGATGTCGGCGGTGAGATCGGCGCGAATCGCGTCGTCGGCCGGCTCGACGGAGGTGTACGCGCCGTCCGGGCCGCGTTCCCCGTCCTTGCCGAGGACGAGGTCGATCCGGCCGAAGAGGAAGTCCTCGAACTCGTTGTTGAGGCGGTTGAGGTGGATCCCGGCGCGAAAGACCTGCGCGTCGCGCTCGGCGAGCGCGCCGGGCGTGCCGACCTGCCCGCGTTTGGCGGCGTCGTTCATCAGGAACTCCGCCTCGTGGATCTTCTCCTCAAGGCGTCGGTACACGTGATCGAGATGCGTCTGCTCGACCGCGATCTCCCGATCGCGGACGGAATCCGCCGTGCTGTCGACAGCGGCATTCTGCGCGGCCACCAAGGCCCCCTTCTGACGTGCATGGGCGACCGTCAACCGTACGCGAACCAGGGCCTTGTCCGCACGCCCGTTCCGGGACCGTCCGCGGATCACACGAACGGCCGCGTCCGGGGTGCTCGGGGGCGGGCGCGGGCGGCCCGCTCAGGCGGATCCGGCGGCGAGCACCCGCCGCCGGTGCCGGGCGACGCGTTCGCGGTTCCCGCACAACTCGCTGGAGCACCAGCGGCGCCGGTGGCCCCGCGAGGTGTCGAGGTAGACCCGGGCGCAGCCCTCGCCCTCGCAGGCCCGCAGCAGCGCCCGATCGCCGGGGTCGGTCAGCAGTTCGACGGCGTCGCGGGCCACCGCCGCGAGCAGCCCCGGGCACTCGACTCCCCCGCACAACTCCCGTACGAGCCGGCCCTCCTGGTCCCGAACGGCACACAGTCCCGGGGGTGGACCGGCGGCCGCCGCGTTGACCCGGGCGAGCGCCCCCTCGTCGGGCCCGGCGCCGGCCAGTTCGGCCCGTACGAGGCTCTCCACGTCGGCGCGCAATGCCCGGAAGGCCTCCACCCAGTCGGGCCCCAACCGGCCCAGCGGCGTCCGGTCGGGCACCAGCCCGGCCCCGACGAGCCACAGGCGCAGTTCGTCGCCGTCGAGGATCGCCTCGGCGTGCCGATGGGCGTCGAAGGTGGCCAGCAGGTCCAGGCAGACCCTCCCGGAGTCGAACCACATACCGGTCACCGCCTCGGTTGCCGTGGGCCGCCTCCCCAGAGTGCCCGCCCACCGACGAAGCGGCTAGAGGGCGGGCGGGTCGTCGTGCAGGATCCGTTGGAAGAGACGGTGGTCGCGCCAGGCTCCGTCGATGTGGAGGAACCGGGGCGCCAGGCCGTACTGCTCGAAGCCGGCCTTCGCCAACACCCGCTGCGAGGCCAGGTTGTCGACCAGCGTGCCCGCCTCGACCCGGTGCAGGCCCAGCTCGTCGCGGGCGATCCGGCACACCTCCTCGACGGCGGCGGTGGCCAGTCCCTTCCCGGCCCAGGCCTCGTCGATCCAGTAGCCGACGCCGCCGCCGCGCAGCGGTCCCAGGGCGATGCCGCCGAGGTTGATGCCGCCGACGGGAACGTCGTCGGCGACCAGGACGAACGGCACCGTGCGTCCGCCGTCCCGCTCCGCGAGCAGGCCCGCGATCCGGTCGCGCTGGCCGGCCTCGGTGTAGAACCGCTCTTCCCGGTAGGGCTCGAAGGGCGCCATGTAGGCGCGGTTGCGCCGCAGTACGTCGGCCAGGCCGGCGGCGTCCTCGATCCGGACGCCCCGCATCTCCACCCCGTCAATGATCACGACGGCACGCTAACCCGGACCCGCCCGCCGCCGACACCCCCCGACCGGAGCCCCTCATCGCGCCGGAGGCACCCCGCAGTCGCCGGCCGCGCCCGCGTCCACGGACAGCCGGTACCCCCGCTTGACCACCGTCTGGATCAGCCTCGGCGCCCCCAACGCCACCCGCAGCCGGGCCATGGCCGTCTCCACGGCGTGTTCGTCCCGCCCGGCGCCCGGCAGCGCCCGCAGCAGGTCCGCGCGGCCCACGACCCATCCCGGCCGTCGGACCAGCGCCCCGAGGAGGGCCATCCCGGCCGGCGGCACCGGCCGCAGTTCGGCGTCGACCAGCACCGCGTGGCCGCGGATCTCCAGGCGGTGCCCGGCGACCGGCAGCACCCGGGCCCGCGCCGGCAGTTCCTGGCAGAGCAGTTGGACCAGCGGCCCCAGCCGGAAGCGTTCCGGCTGCACCGTGACCACCCCCTCGGCCTGGAGCGGGAGCGCGGTCACCGGCCCCACGCACGCCGAGACCACGTCGCCGCGCAGCCCCGCGAGGACCGCCTCCCGCATCCCCAGGTGGTCGGCGCGGGACAGCATCGAGACGACGGCCGGCGCCGAGGTGAAGGCGACGGCGTCCAGGCCGCCGGCGGCCACGGCGTCCAGCAGCCGGTCGAGCGGCGCCGGGTCCTGGGGCGGCATCCAACGGTAGACGGGCACCACCACGACCTCGGCGCCGCCCGCCCGCAGGGATTCGACGAAGCCGGGCTGCGGTTCGCCGTGCAGTTGGAGGGCGATGCGGCGTCCCGCCACCCCTTGGGCGAGCAGCCGGTCCAGTACCTCGGCGAGGGACTCGGAGGCGGGCGACCAGGCCTCCACCAGCCCGGCGGCCCGTACGGCGCCCTTCACCTTCGGCCCGCGCGCGAGCAGTTCGGTGGAGCGCAGCCGGTCGAGGAGTTCCTCGCCGATCCCCCATCCGTCGGCGGCCTCGATCCAGCCGCGGAATCCGATGGCGGTGGTGGCCACCACGGCGTCGGGTGTGCGGTGGATCAGTTCCTTGGTGGCGGCGAGGAGTTCGCCGTCGTCGGCGAGCGGAACGATCCGCAGGGCGGGCGCGTGCAGCACGGAGGCCCCGCGCCGGCGCAGCAGGGCGATCAGGTCGTCGGCCCGCCGGGCGGCGGTGACCCCGACGGTGAAGCCGGCGAGCGGGCCGGTGTCCGGAGCGTCCATGTGGTGTCCTGCCTTGCCCGAGAGGTGCGCGCGTAACGGGGCCGAGCCTGCCAAGTCGCCGTGTCAGGCTCGGTTCCGTCGTATTTCGTCGCCGTTAACCGGCGTTACACCGAGGTGAGCTGCGGTTTCGCCGGTGCCTGCGGTCCGGTGACGGGTGTGGCGGTCGGGCGGCGAAGGTATACCGCCCAGGTCACCGCGCAGCACACCGCGTAGAAGCCGAGGAAGGTCACGAAGGCGGCCGTGCCGGACCCGGAGCGGGCGAACGCCTCCCGGAACACCAGGTTGATGCCGAGGCCGCCGAGGGCCCCCACGGCGCCGATCAGCCCCATCGCGGCCCCGGACAGCCGTCGCCCGCGGGCGGCGGCCTCCTCGGCGCCCAGGCCCTGTGCCAGGGCCTTCGCCTGGAAGATGCCGGGGATCATCTTGTACGTGGAGCCGTTGCCGAGGCCGCTCAGCGCGAACAGCGCCACGAAGCCCACCAGGAACACCGGGAGCGATTCCCGTACGGAGGCCAGGATCACCACCGAGGTCGCGAGCGCCATCGCGACGAAGGCGGCCAGGGTGATGCGGGCTCCGCCGAGCCGGTCGGCGAGCGCCCCGCCCACCGGTCGGACCAGTGAGCCGAGCAGCGGCCCGATGAAGGTCAGCGAGGCGGCCTGGAGCGGGGTGCGACCGAACTGGGTCTGGAGCACCAGCCCGAAGGCGAAGCCGTAGCCGATGAAGGAGCCGAAGGTGCCGATGTACAGGAAGGCCATGATCCAGGTGTGCGGCTCCCGGGCCGCGTCCCGGACCGCGCCCACGTCACCGCGCACCGGCGCCAGGTTGTCCATGCGTACGAGGGCCAGCGCGGCGGCGGTCACGATCAGCGGGACGTAGACCGCGAGCAGCAGCCGGGGGTGGCCGGCGCCGGCGGTCCCGATGACGAGCAGGGCCGCGAGCTGCACCACGGGTACGCCGATGTTGCCGCCGCCCGCGTTCAGTCCGAGCGCCCAGCCCTTCTTCCGCAGCGGGAAGAACGCGTTGATGTTGGTCATGGAGGAGGCGAAGTTGCCCCCGCCCACGCCGGTCAGGGCGGCGACGGCGAGGAAAGTGCCGTAGGAGGTGCCGGGCTCCATGACGACCAGCGCGGCCACGGTCGGCGCGAGCAGCAGCAGGGCGCTGACCACGGTCCAGTTGCGCCCGCCGAACCGGGCGACGGCGAAGGTGTAGGGGATCCGGACGAGGGCGCCGACGGCCGTGGCGGTGGCGATGAGGAAGAACTTCCCGGCCGGGTCGATGCCGTACGCGGGGCCCATGAAGAGCACCATCACGGACCACAGCGACCAGACGGAGAACCCGATGTGTTCGGAGAGCACCGAGTAGAGGAGGTTGCGCCGGGCCACCCGCTCCCCGGTCTCCCGCCAGAAGACCTCGTCCTCCGGATCCCACCGCTCGATCCAGCGGCCCCCCTTGCGCGGTGCGGTCGTTCCGGTCATCACACGCCTCCACAGCTGTCGCGTCCGTGATGACGACCGTAGGAAGCGCGCGTTTCGGCCCGGGTCACCCTCCGATGACCGGGGGGATACCTTGCACTCACCCGGCGTCGGGACCGCCTGTGAGCGCCGCCGGCAGCAGACTCCCGGCCGGCACCTCCAGCCATCCGCGTTCGGCGGCCAGTTCGGCGGCCGCCCGCAGGAGGGCGTCCAGGCCCGGGTGGCGCAGCCCCTTGCGCCACACCATCGACAGCGGGGACAGCGGCACGGGTGCGACCAGGGGGCGTTTCGCGCAGCCGGGCAGGTCCGTGAAGTCCACGGTGACGAGGACGGGGGTGCGGGTCTTGGCCATCACCCGCCCGAACTCCTCCTTGCCCACGGCCACCGGAGCGGGCGGCGCCGGCGCGATCCCCCGCCCGGCGAACAGCTCCCGCGCCAGCCGGGTCCACTCCAGGGTCCGCGGGTTGCCGGCCCCCGCGTACACGGTCTCCCCGGCCAGGGCCGCCAGCGGCACCCGGTCCAGCGCCGCCAGCGGGTGCCCGTCGGGCAGCAGCACGGCGAGCGGCTCGTACCGGACGAGGGTGTGGGCGAGGCGGGCGCGCGACGCGGGCTCCAGGCCGTGCGCGTAGCCGAAGGACACGTCGAGGCGGCCCGCCGCGATCTCCGCCGCGGCATGGGTCAGCCCGCTCTCGAAGCGGGCCATCAGTTCGCAGCCCGGGGCGAGCGCGCGGGCCCGGTCCAGCACGCTGCGCGCGGAACTCGGCCCGTCGCTGTTCAGGTCGACGAGCAGCGGCCCGGGTTCGGCGAAGGCGGCGGCCAGTTCGGTGTGGGCGGCCAGCACCCTGTGCGCGAGCGGCAGCAGCCGTTGCCCGTCGGCGGTCAGTTCCACGGCCCGGGTCGTGCGGGTGAACAGCGCCGCGCCCAGGGTCTCCTCCAGCCGGCGGACGTCCCTGCTGAGGGCCTGCTGGGCGACGTACAGGCGGGCGGCGGCGCGGGAGAAGTGCAGTTCCTCGGCCACGGCCACGAACCCGCGCAGCAGGCGGGGGTCCACATCACGGGAGATCACCCCCGGACACTAACAACGGAAACCGGTGAATGGGTCGTGAACAGGTGTTGGACCCGGCCGGGGACCGGCCCGCAGCCTTGGGTCATGCCCGCCCCGACCCTGATGACCGTCACCGGCTCCACCCTCGTCCTGACCGGCCCGCCGCCGCCCCCGCGTCCGCGCCCCCGCGCACCCCGGGGCGGCCCCTACCGCCGGCTCTTCGCCCGCCCCGGCACCCGCGCCTTCACCGCCGGGAACCTCATCGCCCGGCTGCCCATGGGCATGTTCGGGATCAGCGCGGTGATGATGATCGCCGGCCAGCGCGGCTCGTACGCCCTCGCCGGCGCGGTCACCGCCACCGGTCTGGCCGCCACCGCGCTGGTCGCGCCGTGGACGGCCCGACTCGTCGACCGCTTCGGGCAGTCCCGCGTCGCCGTCCCCGCCACCCTGATCGCGGTCCTCGGCTCGCTCTGCCTGATCGCGTGCGTCCGTACACAGGCTCCGACCTGGACCCTGTTCGCCTCGTACGCGGCGACGGCCACCACCCCCAACATCGGCGGCATGTCACGGGCCCGCTGGACCCTGCTGCTGCGCGCCGCCCCGGCCGACCACCACACGGCGATGTCCTTCGAGCAGGCCGCCGACGAACTCTGCTACCTGCTCGGGCCGGTCGCCGCCGCGTCGCTGTGCACGCTCGTCTTCCCGGAGGCCGGGACCCTCGTCGCCGCGTCGCTGCTCCTCGTCGGCATGCTGATCTTCACCGCGCAGCGCGCCACCGAGCCGCCGCCCACCGGGGTCCAGCCCGCACCCTCCTCGTCACCGCTGCCCGCCCTGCTGCCGCTCCTCGGTCTCTTCGCCGCCACCGGTGCGATCTTCGGCTCGATGGAGGTCACCTCGATCGCCCACCTCGACGCCCACGGCCTCGGCGCCGCCGCGGGCCCGGTCCTCGCCCTCCAGGCCGCCGGCTCCTGCGCCGCCGGCCTGCTCTACGGCACCCGGCGCCCGCGCGGCCTGCGCGTCTGCCTGGTCGCCCTGTGCGCGGCGATGGCCCTGCCCTGGGCGGCGGCGGCCGGCGGTTCGCTCGTCCCGCTGGCCCTGGCCCTGCTCCTGGCGGGCGCGGCCACCGCCCCGACGATGGTGACGGCCATGTCCGAGGTCCACCGCCGCACGCCCGAGGGACGCCTCAACGAGGGCATGACCCTCGCCGTCACCGCGATCCTCGCGGGCATCGCCGCGGGCTCCGCCGCGGCCGGCGCCGTCGTCGAACACCTCGGCACCACCTCCGCCTACGCCCTGCCGGCCGCGGCGGCCCTGACCGCGCTCCTGCTCGGCCTCACCTCCCGCGCGTCCGGCGCCCGTACCGGCTGACGCGGCCTCAGCGGCGGACCGTGAGGCCGTCCAGGGTGAGGTCGAGCAGCCGCTCGGCCTGCTCGCGGTGCTCGGCGCCCGCCGAGGTGAGGGCGATGCCTTCGAGGGCGGCGGCGACGTCGGCCGGCCCGATGTCGGTACGGATCACCCCGGCGGCCACACACGCGTCCAAGAGCGAGGCGATGGCGCCCTGGATCATCTCCCGGCTGTGGCCGTAGGGGTTGCCCCCGGTCGCGGCGATGGCGCGCAGCGCGTCGATCATCCCGTACTTGGCGGTGACGTAGTCCAGGAAGAGCCGGGTCCACGCGCGCAGGGCCTCGGCGGGCGACTCCCGCGCGAGCAGTTCGGGGGCCGCGTCGCACAGTTGGGCCACCTCGTTGCGGTAGACCGCCTCGACCAGGACCTCCCGGGTGGGGAAGTTGCGGTACAGCGTCGCGCTGCCCACGCCCGCCTCCTTGGCGATGTGTTCCATCCGCGCGTCCAGCCCCTGCGTGGTGAACACGCGCACGGCGGCGGCGAGGATCCGCTCCCTGTTGCGCCGCGCGTCGGCCCGCAACGGCCGGTCCGCTCCGTCGGTCATCAGCGTTCGCCGTCCCCTCTCGGGCGCTCTTCGCGGGCGCCCCTCGACTTGCCAAGTGGGGAGGTCCCCACTTAGCTTGAGAAAGTGGGGAACTCCCCACTTCACTGTAGGTCACCACCTCCATCGGCGCGCACCCACGTAAGGAAGCTGATCATGTCGGGTATTCGAGGCAAGGTCGTCGCGATCACGGGCGCCGGCAGCGGCATCGGCGAGGCGACCGCGATCCACCTCGCCGAAAGGGGCGCCCGGCTCGTGCTCGGCGGCCGCGGGGAGGACCGGCTGAACGCGGTCGTGGAGGGCATCACCGCCAACGGCGGCAGCGCCGTCGGCGTGGTCGTCGACGTCACCCGCCGCGAGGACCTCCGGCGCCTGACGGACACGGCCGTCGACCGGTTCGGCCGGCTCGACGTCCTCGTCTCCAACGCGGGCACGATGGCCGTCTCGCCGTTCGACGACCTGCGCCAGGACGACTGGGACGCCATGGTCTCCACCCACATCACGGGCCTGCTCAACGGCATCGGGGCGGCGCTGCCCGTCTTCCGCCGACAGGGCTCCGGCCAGTTCGTCAACGTCGGCTCCACCGCGGCCCACGTCGTCAAGTCGCCCCAGACGGTCTACGCGGCCACCAAGACGGCGGTGAAGGTGCTCACCGAGGGACTGCGCCAGGAAGCGGGCCCCGACCTGCGCGTGACCCTCGTCTCGCCCGGCTTCACCCACACCGAGGGCGTGGGCAAGGGAGCCGCCCCCGAGATCGCGGCCGCGATGATCCGCCTGCGCGACGAGATCGCCATGCCCCCCTCGGCCGTCGCCTCCGCCATCGGCTACGCGATCGAACAGCCCGACGGCATCGACATCGGCGAGATCGTCGTCCGCCCCACCGCACAGGCCTGACCGGATCGCCGCCCGGCCCTCGCACGGGCCCGACCCCGAACCGCCCCCGGGCATGACAAAGGCCCCGCGGCCGGAGCCGCGGGGCCTTTGCCCACATGGGATGAGTGGAGATGGCGGGAATCGAACCCGCGTCCAACGGTGCAGAAGTAGGGCTTCTCCGAGCGCATTCCGCTGCGCTTTTCTCAGCCCCGGAGATCACACGGACAAGTCTCCGACGGGCTCAGTCACTGTTTGATTTCCCTCAAACCCCCGTGACCGGGGCTAGAGGTTTAGATCCCTAGTTGACGCCAGGATCCGGACCGGGACCACTTCCGGGCTGACGCTCCTCACAGAGGCTTCAGCTCACTGTTATTAGGCAGCGAGGGTGAAGCGGGAGTTATCGCTCTTGGAGTTGGCGATTATTGTTTGCGACATATGGTTTACGAGATCATTGCCGCTTCCTCGGCTCGCTTCCCCTACATCGACATCCGCTGTCGAAACCGATCATCCCCATGTTTTTTTATCAAGTGACCCCACCCGCGAGCGGGAGGCGCTGACGCCATCGTACGCGAAGTGGACCTCGGGATGCCAGGTGATTACACCGTGCCCCGCTGCTTGCGTCGGACGGCCGCCACGGCGCGGTTCGTCTCACGGGTGTCCTGCTTCTCCCGCAGGGTCTGTCGCTTGTCGTACTCCTTCTTCCCCTTGGCCAGCGCGATCTCGACCTTCGCGCGGCCGTCCTTGAAGTACAGGGACAGGGGCACGATCGTGTGACCCGACTCCGACGACTTCGAGTCCAGCTTGTCGATCTCCTCCCGGTGCATCAGGAGCTTGCGCTTGCGCCGCGAGCTGTGGTTGGTCCACGTGCCCTGGCTGTACTCCGGCACGTGCACGTTGTACAGCCAGGCCTCGTTGCCCTCCATCGACACGAAGCCGTCGACCAGCGACGCCCGACCCTGACGCAGGGACTTGACCTCGGTGCCCGTGAGCACGAGACCGCACTCGTAGGTGTCGAGGATCGTGTAGTCGTGCCGCGCCTTCTTGTTCTGGGCGATCAGCTTGCGCCCTTTTTCCTTAGCCATAGTGCGGTCATTTTCGCACTACGGACCCACTCGAAGGCCACCCAATACCTTGCGGGCCCGCTCCTCGGTCCCCTCGGCCGCCGACAGGTCCGGGTCGATGCCCCTGCCGTCGAGGCTGCGGCCCGCCGGCGTGCGGTACGTGCCGACCGTCAGCTCCGCCACCGAACCGTCCGGGAGCTCCGTCGGCATCTGCACCGAGCCCTTGCCGAAGGTGCGGCTGCCGACCGTCACCGCGCGGCCCCGGTCCTGGAGGGCGCCGGCGACCAGTTCGGCGGCGCTCATCGTGCCGCCGTCGACCAGCGCCACCAGCGGCCGTGCGGTGTCCCCGCCCGGCCGCGCGTACAGGGCCCGCTCGGAGCCCCGTACGTCGTACGTCGCCACCAGGCCGCCGTCGAGGAACGCGGAGGCCGCGGTCACCGCCTCGGTGACCAGCCCGCCCGGGTTCCCCCGCAGGTCCAGCATCAGGCCGGCGCCCGGCGGGGCCGCGCGGACGGCGTCCCGCACCCGCTCCCCCGAACCCCGGGTGAACGAGGCGACCTTGATGACGGTGACACCGTCCGCGAGACGGCGTACCGTCACCGGCTCGACGCGCAGTTGCTGCCGGCGGACGGTCTCGGTGAAGTCGGCCCCGGCCCGGCTGAGGCCCAGCACGACCGGGGTGCCGGCCTCGCCGCGCAGGAGGGCCACCACGTCGGCGACCGACCGGCCCGTGACGCCCTTGCCGTCCACGCTCAGCAGCCGGTCGCCGGCCCGCAGCCCGGCCCGGGAGGCGGGGCTGCCGGGCTGGACCCGGTCCACCTCGATCCGGCCGTCGGTACGGCGCTCGGCCCACAGCCCGACACCGGTCCAGCGGCCGTCCAGGTCCTCGGCGAAGGCCGCGTACTCGTTCTGGTCGTAGACCATGCCCCAGCGGTCGCCACTGCGGCTGACGACGTCCTGGGCGGCCTTCTTGCCGGACTTGCCCTCGGCCGCGGCCTCGGCGGCGGCGCGTGCGACGGCGTCCCGGTCGGCGGTGCCCGCCGCGGGCGCGCCCGCGGTCTTGTCGTGCGTACGGGCCACCAGGACCCCCGCCGTGTCCACGGCGTCGGCCCGGTCCCAGCAGCCGGTGCCCGCGGCGGTACCGACGGCCGCGAGGAAAGCCAACGTCAGAGCGGCCCCGCGACGCAGGTCGCGGGGCCGGCGACAGAGAGGGGGTGAGCCCGGCATGGCGCCGAGTCTAGGACAAGCCCCGCGGCGGCACGGTGGGTTGACCCGACCGCACACGGGGCGCTTGTCACACCTTCAGGTACTTGCGCAACGCGATGAACGCCGCCAGGGAGGGCATCAGCAGCCCGATGGCGAGCACCAACGGCAGCTTGGTGAGGACGGAGTCCCAGCCGATGAAGTTGATCAATTCCAGCTTGTCGCGGAGCGTCACGCCGTGGTCGATCACGAAGTACTGGCCGGCGCCGAGCATCCCGCAGGCGAGCACCGCGCCGATGAGGCCGGCGACGGCCGCCTCCATGATGAACGGCACCTGGATGTAGAAGCTGGACGCGCCCACCAGCCGCATGATGCCGGTTTCCCGCCGACGGCTGAACGCGGAGACGCGCACCGTGTTGACGATCAGCAGCAACGCCACGATCAGCATGATCAACATGATGCCGAGCGCGGCCCAGTTGAGGGAGCCGAGCAGGCTGAAGAGGCTCTCGACCTCACGGTTCTGGTCCTGGACCGACTGAACGCCCTCGCGCCCCGAGAAGGCGCTGGTGATGACCCCGTACTGTTCCGGGTTCTTGAGCTTGACCCGGAAGGAGTCGGGCATCTGGTCCGGGGTGACGACCGAGGCCAGCGCGGTGTCCCCGTACCGCTCCTTGTAGTGCTTGAACGCCTCGTCGGACGACTCGTACACGACGTTCTGGACGAGGTCGATCTTCTTCAGATCGGTCTCGATCTGCTTCTTCTGCTCATCGGTGACCGCGCCCTTCTCACAGGGCTGCTTGACCCGCTCCGGCCCGGCGTTGCCCTTGGCGGGGTCGGGCTTGTTCGCGTCGGGCTTGGCCGGGTCCGCGGCGGGCGTCTCGGCGGCCCTGGCGGCGTCGGTGGCGTCCTTGGCGTCGCTCTTGTTGCAGAGGTAGACCGTGACGTTGACCTTGCCGTACCAGTACCCCTTCATCGCGCTGACCTGGTCGCGCATGAGCAGGGAGCCACCGAACAGGGCCAGCGACAGGGCCACGGAGATGATGACCGCGAAGGTCATGGTGAGATTGCGACGGAGACCGACGCCGATCTCCGACATGACGAACTGGGCGCGCATGGCGTCCTTTCAGTGCTGGTAGCCGTAGACGCCGCGCGACTGGTCGCGCACGAGACGGCCCTGTTCGAGTTCGATGACGCGCTTGCGCATCTGGTCCACGATCTGCTGGTCGTGCGTCGCCATGATCACGGTGGTGCCGGTCCGGTTGATCCGGTCCAGCAGCTTCATGATGCCGACGGAGGTCTGCGGGTCGAGGTTGCCGGTCGGCTCGTCCGCGATCAGCAGGGCGGGGCGGTTGACGAAGGCGCGGGCGATGGCCACGCGCTGCTGCTCGCCGCCGGAGAGCTCGCCGGGCATCCGGCTCTCCTTGCCCCCCAGCCCCACCAGCTCCAGGACCTGCGGAACGGCCTTGCGGATCTCGCCGCGCGGCTTGCCGATGACCTCCTGTGCGAAGGCGACGTTCTCGGCCACCGTCTTGTTGGGGAGGAGCCGGAAGTCCTGGAAGACGGTCCCCAGCTGGCGCCGCATGTGCGGGACCTTCCAGTTGGAGAGCTTGGCGAGGTCCTTGCCCAGGACGTGGACCTGGCCGTGGCTCGCCCGCTCCTCGCGCAGCACCAGCCGCAGGAACGTGGACTTGCCGGAGCCGGAGGAGCCGACCAGGAAGACGAACTCGCCCTTCGCGATGTCCAGCGAGACATCTCTGAGTGCGGGGCGGCTCTGCTTCGGGTAGGACTTGGAGACACTGTCGAATCGGATCACGGGTGCACCACGGTCGCCGGGAGTAGGTGAGCGTGACCATACGCGAACGGGCGCGGGGTGTGGACCCGGCATCCGGACTTGACCGATATGTCCCGCGTCCCGGGGCCGCCCGATCGCGATGGCCCGGACGGGCCGCGCCGAATGTCGTGGAAGCCGGCACAGTGGTAGGGGGAACGGACCCGTCCCCCTTGCCGTTGTACCAGGGGACGAGAGGAGGAGCGCATGACATATGACCGGCTCGTGTGCGCGAACTGCGCCGCACCCGTCAACCAGGGCCGCTGCCCTGTGTGCCGGGCGAACCGGGAGCGCCTCCAGCAGGAGAGCCCCTTCGCCGGCCTGAATCCCATGGCGCTCATCGCGCTTCTGGTGGTGCTGGTGGCGGCTCTGGCGCTGGTGGCCCAGACCGCGTAGTTCGACCGCGTGGCTGCCCGCGCAGTCCCGACCGCGTGGCTGCGAGCGCGCCGTTCTTCCGCCGCGTCCCGATCGCACGTACGCGAAAGGCCCGGACACCTTGGGGTGCCCGGGCCCTTCCACGTTCACGCGTACCCGCCGCCGAACGGTCCGACGCTCTCCAGCACGTGCTCAAGCACGTCCTCAAGCGCGTTCTTAAGCGGTCTGCTCCTGCTGCTTGCGCCAGCGGATCCCGGCCTCCAGGAAGCCGTCGATCTCGCCGTCGAGCACCGCCTGCGGGTTGCCGACCTCGAACTCCGTCCGCAGGTCCTTGACCATCTGGTACGGGTGCAGGACGTAGGAGCGCATCTGGTTGCCCCAGGAGCTTCCGCCGTCCTTGAGGGCGTCCATCTTGTCCTTCTCCTCCTGGCGGCGCCGCTCCAGCAGCTTGGCCTGGAGCACGTTCATCGCGCTGGCCTTGTTCTGGATCTGCGAGCGCTCGTTCTGGCAGGAGACGACGATGCCGGTCGGGAGGTGCGTGATGCGCACGGCCGAGTCGGTCGTGTTGACGCCCTGGCCGCCGGGGCCGGAGGCGCGGTACACGTCGACGCGCAGCTCGGCCTCGTCGATCTCGACGTGGTCGCTGGTCTCGACGACCGGCAGCACCTCGACGCCCGCGAAGGAGGTCTGGCGGCGGCCCTGGTTGTCGAAGGGCGAGATCCGGACGAGGCGGTGGGTGCCCTGCTCGACGGAGAGGGTGCCGTAGGCGTACGGGGCCTTGACGACGAAGGTGGTCGACTTGATGCCGGCCTCCTCCGCGTAGGAGGTCTCGTAGATCTCGGTCGGGTAGCCGTGCCGCTCGGCCCAGCGCAGGTACATGCGCTGGAGGCGCTCGGCGAAGTCGGAGGCGTCGACGCCTCCGGCCTCGGCGCGGATGTTGACCAGGGCCTCGCGCTCGGAGTACTCGCCGGAGAGCAGGGTCCGGACCTCCATCTCGTCCAGCGCCTTGCGCACGGAGACCAGCTCGGTCTCCGCCTCCGCGAGGGTGTCCGCGTCGTCCATCTCCTGGGCGAGCTCGAAGAGCACGGAGAGGTCGTCGATGCGGCCCCGGAGGGTCTCGGTCTTGCGGACCTCGGCCTGGAGGTGCGAAAGCTTGCTCGTGATCTTCTGGGCGGCTTCCGGGTCGTCCCACAGGGACGGCGCGGCGGCCTGCTCCTCGAGCACGGCGATATCTGCCCTCAGCTTGTCGAGGTCCAGGACGGCCTCGATCGACCCCATGGTCGAGGAGAGGGACTTCAGCTCTTCGGAAACATCGACGACTGCCACGGGTCCAGCGTAGCCGGTCGCGGGACGGCACTCTCCGGCCAGGCCGGCCGGGCCCGTACGGACATGCGCTCGCACGGGCGTACGCTCAGCATATGACTGTCCTCCTCGTGAAGCGCCGCCATGTGGACCACATGCGTGTCACCACCACGAGCTGTCTGCCGCCGGACCTCGCACGAGCCTGATCCACCCCGATCCGACTTCGGTCCTGTACGCGGACACCCGGCCCCGGCGCCATCCCTGCCGACGGCCAGTCCCACCCGCTGCCCCGCCATCTCAGGGGAACAGGACCCCGTGACATCCGAAACGGAGCCGTCATGCCGTCCGCGCACCCTTCCTCCTCCTCCCGTGCCGACTCTGGCACCACCTCCCTCGCGACCTCCCTCGCCGTCATCGACCTGTCCCGGGCCGACGACCCCGCCGAGCGCGAGGACTTCCTGCGCCGGCTGCACGCGGCCGCCCGGGACACCGGTTTCCTCTACCTGACCGGGCACGGGATCAGCGCGTCGGAAACCGCCCGCATCCTCGACCTGACCAGAGCCTTCTTCGCGCTCCCGGAGGCCGATCGGCTGGCCGTGAGCAACCTCAACTCCCCGCACTTCCGCGGCTACACCCGGATCGGGCACGAGCTGACCGGCGGCGCCTCCGACTGGCGGGACCAGTTGGACGTGGGCGCCGAGCGGCCGGCGCCGGTGGTCGGCCCGGACGACCCGGCCTTCCTGTGGCTGGAGGGACCGAACCTGTGGCCGGCGACCCTGCCGGAGCTCCGCACGGTCGTCCTGGAGTGGCAGTCCCGCCTCGCCGCGGTGGCGCACCGCCTGCTGCGGGAGCTGCTGACCTCGATCGGCGCCCCCGCGGACTTCTTCGACGAGGCCTTCGCGGACCGCCCCCACCTGCACACGAAGCTGATCCGCTACCCCGGGTCCGCCCCGACCGGCGCGGACCAGGGCGTGGGCGCGCACAAGGACTACGGCTTCCTGACGCTGCTGCTCCAGGACTCGGTGGGCGGGCTCCAGGTCGTACGGGAGGGGCGCTACGTCGACATCCCGCCGCTTCCGGGGGCCTTCGTGGTCAACCTGGGCGAGCTGCTGGAGATAGCGACGGAGGGCTACCTGCGGGCCACCGACCACCGGGTGGTGAGCCCGCCGGGGGCGCAGGAGCGCTTCTCGGTGCCGTTCTTCTACAACCCGCGGCTGGACGCGGTGGTGGAGACCGTCCCCGGCGCGTACCTGAGCGAGGCGCCGGGCGTGGCCCACGACGCGTCGAACCCGCTGCACGCCGAGTACGGGCGCAACGAGCTGAAGGGGTGGGTACGGGCCCACCCGACCGTGGCCCGGCGCTGGCACCCGGAGCTGGTCTCGGCGTAGGCGGTGCGCGGGCCGCGGTGCGGCCGGGTCGGGCGGACGACGTACGCCGACCCGGCCCGCCGATGTCCGGGGCCCGGCCGGGCCGGTCACGGGGCGCGGCCGGCGCCACCGCGGCCGGCGCCCGCTACGGGACCGCCGTGCCCGACTGCTTGCTGTCCTGCGGGGCGGGGGCGTCGTCCCCGTCGGACACCGCGAACCAGGTGCCCAGCCCGACCGCCGCCACCAGGGCCACCGCCGAGGCGGACAGCACGAGCCGGCGCTTGCGGACCGTCTCGGCCCGGTGCCGGGCGGAGCCGGGCCGGTGGCCGCCCGCGGGGCGCGGGACCCGGGCGGTGCCCAGCGCGCCCCCGGCCAGCTCGTCGGGGCCGGGTACCCGCATGGAGGTGTGCGTGTCCCGGTTGGAGTCCGTCGCCGAGCCGGGGACCAGCGGCACCACGCCGCGCCGCCGTACCGGATCCGCGGACTTCTCCTCGGTCTGTTCCGGTTCCGTGTCGGCCTCGTCCGGCTCGTCCACGTCCAGGGGCGGGATCCCGGCCAGCATCGGCAGCAGGTCCCGCAGCCGGGTCGACAGTTCCGAGGCCCGCAACCGTGACGCCGGCGCCTTGGCGAGGCACTGCACCATGAGCTGCCACAGTTCTTCCGGGATGCCGGGCAGCGGTACGACGGTCTCGGTCACGTGCCGGCGCAGCACCGCCCCGGGGTGCCCGCCGCCGAACGGCGTGAACCCGGCGAGCAGCTCGTACAGCACCGTGGCCAGTGCGTAGATGTCGACGGCCGCGCGCGGCGGCAGCCCCTCCACGATCTCGGGAGCCAGGTAGTCGGGCGTGCCGATGATCCGGGTGGTGGGCGCCGAGGCGCGGCCTCCGGTGCTGCGGCGCGGCGAGTCGATCAGCTTCGCGACGCCGAAGTCGGTCAGCAGCGCCGGGTGGGCGCCTCCGGGGCCGAGAGGGCCCTGCATGTCGAGCAGGACGTTCTCCGGCTTGACGTCGCGGTGCACGACGCCCGCCGCGTGCGCCGCGGCCAGCGCGTCCGCGACGTCGGCGACGATGGCGACGGCCGCCTCGGGGGCGAGCCGTCGTTCGCGGTCGAGCCGCGTCCGCAGGTCCGTGCCGCGGACGAGGTCCATGACGAGGGCGAGGTCGTTGCCGTCGACGACGAGGTCGCGGACGGACACGACGTGGGGGTGTTCCAGGCCGAGCAGCGCGCTGCGCTCCTGGACGAACCGTCCGACCAGCTCCTGGTCGGACGCGAGGTCCTCGCGCAGCAGTTTGACGGCGACGGGGCCTTCCGGCCCCTCGCCCAGCCACACCGTGCCCGCGCTGCCGCGCCCAAGGATCTGGTGCGCGGTGTACCGGCTGCCGATCTTCCGTGCCACGACTGCTCCCTCAGCGGCTGGCCTACGCACCAAAGCTACGCGGCCGGGTGGGCGTTGAACGCCCCGCATCGCGGCGACCTTCACTTCTGCGGGCGAAATCACGTCCCAGAAGTCGACAAATCCACGAAGTCGGCGCTGCGGGGGGTGCCCCGAGCGCCTCCTGGTGGACCGTCAGCCGGCCGTCAGGGGGTGGATCCGCCGCCGGAGCCGCCTGCGGAGTCGCCGATGGCGGTGACCCAGTCGACCGCGTCCGAGCCCCACGTCCACACCTGGTCCCACCAGCCGCGTCCGGTGCCGACCCACTCCTGGAGCGGGGTGAGCTCCCAGACCAGCCAGCCCGCCACGAAGAACAGCAGGATCATGACCACACAGCCCTTGAGGCAGCCCAGACCGGGGATCCGGACCGGGTTGGCACTGCGGCGACGCGGTTCGCGCGGCTCGCGCGGGGCCGGCTGTCGAGGCGGCGGACTCTGCTGGGGCCGGGTGGGCTGCTGGTACTGCGGCTGCTGCTGAGGCGGCTGCTGGTACTGCGGCTGGTGGACCGGCTGGTGCTGCTGCGGCTGCTGGTACTGCTGGGGCGGCGGGCCCTGGCGGTACGGCTGCTGCTGCGGCGGCTGCTGGTACTGGGGCTGATGCGCCGGCGGCTGCCGGTACTGCTGCGGCGGCGGACCCTGGCGGTACGGCTGCTGCTGGGGCGGCGGGGGTGCCTGGCGCTGCGGGCGGCGGCGCAGCGGGTCCTCGCTCGGGTCGAGGTACTGCATCTGCGTCTGCTCGTTGCGGTCGCGGGCGGCCCGCATCTGCGACTGCCAGGGGTGCACCCCGTCCTGCACGGGCGGCATGACGGACGTCGGGTCCGCGCCGCCCGCCCCGGTGGCGGGCAGCACGGAGGTGGCGTCGGCCGCGCCGACCGGCGGCAGGACGCTGGTCATGCCGTTCGGGTCGTAGGCACCCATCGGGGAGCCGGGGAGCGCCTGGGTGGCGTCCGCGACGCCGGGGGTCGCGGGGACCGGGGCGGGCGAGGGGTCGGGGGCGAGCAGCGCGGCGACGCCGAGCGCGGCCTCCACCTCGGCGGGCGAGGAGTGCACTCCGATGCCGGAGGCGACCACGCGCAGGCCGCGCGCCAGGCTCTCGGCGCTCGGGCGCTCACCGGGTTCCTTGCGCAGGCAGCGCTCTATGACCGTCCAGAGCGGCTCGGGCAGGTTCGCGGGGCGCTGCGGGTCCTCGCTGAGGTGGCGGTGGAGCACTTCGAGTGCGGTGCCGCCGGCGAACGGCGGGCGGCCGGTGACCAGCTCGTAGAGCAGGATGCCGGCGCCGTAGATGTCGACGGCGGAGGTCTGGGGGCGACCCTCGGCGGACTCGGGGGCCACGTAGGAGGGGGTGCCGACGAACTCGTGGGTGCGGGTCAGGCCCGGGGAGTCGGCGAGGCGCGCGATGCCGAAGTCGGTGAGCATCGGCTTCATCTGGCCGCCGCGTTCGTCCAGCAGGACGTTGGCGGGCTTCAGGTCCCGGTGGACCACGCCGTCGGCGTGGCTGGCGGCGAGCGCGTCCGCGATCTGTGCGGTCAGCAGGCTCGCGGCGACGGGGCTGAAGGGGCCGTTCTCGCGGAGGTAGCGGTGCAGGTCCGGGCCGTCGATCAGGTCCATGACCAGGGCCAGCAGGTCGCCCTCGACGACGAGGTCGCGCGTGCGGACGATGTTGGGGTGGGTCAGGCGCAGCAGGACGGAGCGCTCGCGAAGGAAGCGCATCACGATGTCCGGGTCCTGGGCCAGTTCCTCCTTGAGGACCTTGATGGCCACGGTCTCGCCGGGCTGCCCGGCGACGGCGGCCTCCGCACCGGCGGTCTCCCGCTGGCGGGCGCGCCAGACGGTGCCCGTGGCGCCGCGCCCGAGCGGCTCCTCGAGCAGGTATTTGCTGCCGACTGGCCGCACGTCTCGCGCTCCCCTGCTGTCGTCTGACTGTCGTCTGGTTTCGGCTGTTTCCGCTGTGGGTTTTCCGGCCCACTCTAGGGGGTGTCCCGGATGAAGACGCCGGGCATCGAAGGTTGGTTGCCGTACATATGTACGAAGAGTGAGTTTTACCGGGTATGCCGGAGGCGATTTTCCTTGGCTTTCATCGACTCGCTTGTCCGTATGTGAGCGACGAGTGGTTCGGGTCACGATCGATCAAGATCATTTGTCGCCGGGTGCCGGGCGTGTTGTCCGCGACAGGTGCGAGGATGCACCCGTACGGAACGGCGGGGACGGGAGCCCTTCCTTCCGGCAGACCTGACCGGACGACGCGTCCGTGCCGGGTGGGGGGTCATCGGGCCGGCACGTCCCGCCGTTCCCCTGCCGGGCGCACGCACGTGCACTGCGCACCGCGCAGAAGGGACCGCTGACGGCGATGCAGATCCGGCTGACCGTCCTCGGGTCGCGCAGCGGCCACCAGACCTCCGGCACGCCCGTCGGCTGCGACGTGCTCGTCACCGCGCCCCTCGGGACCGCGCTCGCCGCCGTCGCCTCCGGGCTCGCGGCCACCGTGGGCGGACCCGACACCGGGGGCACCGTCGTGCTGTACGCCGGTACGGAACGGCTCGACCTCCAGCGGCGGATCCTGGGCGAGCCGCCCCTGGTGGACGGGGCCGTCCTGGCCCTGCACGCGCCCGCCCCGGACGGGCTGCCCGCGCTGCCCGAGGACGGACCGGCCGCGCCCCAGCTCCACGTGGTCGCCGGTCCGGACGCGGGCGGGGTGCACCTGCTGCACCCCGGGGCGGTACGGATCGGACGCGCGGCCGACGCGGACGTGCCGCTGGACGACCCCGACGTGTCGCGGCTGCACTGCGCGGTGACGGTGATGTCGGACGGGCGGGTGGCGGTGGCCGACCTCGGCTCGACGAACGGCACGACCCTGGACGGCGCCCCCGTCGGAGCGCGGACGGTGCCACTGGTGCCGGGGGCGTTGCTGCGGATCGGCGAATCGACCCTCCGGCTCGCGGCCCGGGGCGCGTCGCCGGCGCTGCCCGTGGTGCCGGACCTGGAGGGTCACCTGTCCCTGCCGGGCACCGCCGGCGTCGCTGGCGGTCCCGGCACCGGTGTCGACGCCGGGATCGGGATCGGCACCGACGGCCCGGACGGTGTGAACGCGCCGTACGCGGGAGCACGGACGCCGGCCCACCACCCGGACCACCACCCCGCCCCGTTCCCCGGCGCCGGGCTCGCACCCGACCTCCCCGACCCCGACGCGACCGGCGGCGGGCAGGGCGCCGCCCCCGCGTTCGAACCCCGGCGGCGGGGCATCGGGGCGTGGGCGCGCAAGTGGGTACGGGGCGAGGACATCGCCGAGCCGGCCGCCGAGACCGAGCCGGCGCCGACCGCGCGCCCCGCCGCCGACGACCCCGCCACCCTGCTCCTCGCCGCCCTCGGGCCCACCGGGCGGCTCTGGTCCCGCCCGCCGGGCGCCCTCGACGTCGGGCTCGGCGCCGGCAGCCGGGTCGAACTCCGCGAGGCCGGGGCGCTGGGCATCGCCGGTCCGCGGGCCCGCCTCACCGGCGTGGCCCGGTCCGTGATCGCCCAGCTCGCCGGACTGCACGCGCCGGGCCGACTGGAGATCGTGCTGGTCTGCGCGGGTCGCGGCCGGGGCCTCCAGGAGCGGCGCGCCGACTGGGGCTGGCTCGGCTGGCTCCCGCACGTACGCCCCGCGCACGGCCAGGACTGCCGACTGCTCCTCGCGTTCGACCGCGACCAGGCCGCCGCCCGCACCGGCGAGCTGACCCGCCGGCTCGACGAGAGCCCGCTCGGCGCGGGTTGGGCGTCCGCCGGGCCGGAGGCGGTGCGCCGGGCGGCGAGCGCGTACGAGGGCCCGTACACGCTCCTCGTCCTCGACGGCGACCCCGGCGCGGGGCAGCTGCGCGACGTCACCGGACGGTTGGCCTCGCACGGGCCCGCCGCCGGGATCCATGTCCTGGCCCTCGCGGAGGCACCGGCCGCGACGCCGGCGAGCCCGGTCTCCGACACGTACGAGACGGCCTGCTCGGGCTCCCCCGCGTTCCGGGACTGTGGGGCGGTCGCCCTGCTCAGCGGTGATGTCGCCACCGCCGTACGGACCTTCGCGATCGTCGGCGGCAGACCGGTCCCGCCCGGCACGACCGCCGTGGCCGACGCCGTGTCCGCGGCGTGGGCGGAGCGGTTCGCCCGCGCCCTCGCCCCGCTGCGCGCGGAGTCCACCGGCGCCGAGGCCCAGCGGCCGGCGACCGCCTCGCTGCCGCAGACGGCGCGGCTCCTGGACGAGTTGGGTCTGGCGCGGGCCACCCCGGCGTCCCTGATGGCCCGTTGGGCGGCCGGCACGGAGCAGGGCCAGGGTGTCGGCGGGCTCGCCGAGGTGGTGCTCGGTACCGGCCGGCGCGGGGCGGTCGGGGCCGAGCTGGTCCACGACGGCCCCCACCTGCTGATCGAGGGGCCCGCCGGCAGCGGCCGGACCGAGCTTCTGCGCTCGGTGGCCGCCTCGCTGGCCGCCGCGGCCCGCCCCGACCGGCTGGGGCTCGTCCTGCTCGACGGCGCCGGCGGCGAGCGGGGTGACGGGCTGCTGCCCTGTACCGAGTTGCCGCACGTCTCGGCGCACCTCGTGGCCTCGGACCCGGTGCGGATGCGGGAGTTCGCGCAGGCGCTGGGCGCCGAGCTGAAGCGCCGGCACGAGCTGTTGGACGGGGTGCCGTTCAGCGAGTGGCACGCCCGGCGGGAGGTGTCCGACCGGATGGTCGCGCCCCGCCGGCCCACTCCCGGCGAGCTGAGCGGCGACCTCGACTCGCAGCGTTCGGGGACCCTGCGGCTGCGTTCCGCCGCCGCCCGTACCGATCCGGCGTCCGGCCCGGGGCCGCTGCCCCGGCTGGTGCTGCTGGTCGACGACTTCGACGCGCTGGTCGCGCCGGGCCTCGGCAGCACGGGCCGGCCCGCCGCCGGGTCGGTGGTCCGGATCCTGGAGGGGGTGGCCCGCGAGGGCGCCCGGCTCGGGGTGCACCTGGTCGCCACCACCGCCCGCCCGGACCGCACGGCCGACACCGAACTGTCCCGCCTCGCCAAGCTGCGGGTCGAGCTGGACGCCCCGGACCAGCCCGGCCCCGGACGCGGTGTGCTCCGGTACGCGGACGGTCGGACGGTTCCTTTCCAGGGCGGCCGGGTCACCGGTCGGATCCCGCGGACGGCGACGTCGAGGCCGACCGTGGTCCCGGTGGAGTGGGAGCGGATGGGTGATCCGCCGGCCCGCCGCCCGGTCCGTGAGCTGGGCAACGGGCCCACCGACCTGGCGCTGTTGGCCAGCGCCCTGGAACGGGCGTCGCGCCTGGTCTCGGCGACGCCGGTGCGGTTCCCGGCCGCCCCGTAGTCACCCGTCCGCCCCGCCGGCACCGCGCGCGACGGGCTCCCCGGGCCGCCCGCGCACGCCGGTTCCCGGCCCCCGCACGCCCCGACGCGGTATTGCGGGGGTGCGCGGGTCGGCGTAGACCTTGTGGCACGGGACACACCATCAAGGCCGGACGGGCATCGGGGGCAGAACCATGCGCAGTCAGCAGGGAACCAGCCGTACGAAGAGCCGCAGGAAGCACCTCAGAAGCCGTACGAGGAGCCGCGCGTGGGCCGCGTTGCTCGCGGCGGGCGCGCTCGCGCTCACCGGGTGCGGCGGCGGGGACAAGAAGGAAGAGACGCCGTCCTCCGGCGAGGCGCCGACCGGGCCCCGGGTGGAATTACCCCGTCTGGCCGGGGAGAAGCTGGAGGTCGCGGCGGTCTGGACGGGTCCGGAACAAGCCAACTTCACGAAGGTGTTGAAGGAGTTCGAGAAGCGGACCGGCGCCACCGTGACGTTCGTCCCGGCGCAGGATCCGATCGTCACCTTCCTCGGTACGAAGATCGCGGGCGGCGCCCCGCCGGACGTGGCCCTGCTCCCCCAGGTCGGGGCGCTGGTGTCCGCGGTGGAGAAGAAGTGGGCGCAGCCGGTGGGTCCGGAGGCGAAGGCCCAGCTGGACAAGAACTACTCGGACGGGTGGAAGAAGCTCGGAGCGGTAGACGGCGCCCAGTACGGCGTGTATTACAAGGCGGCCAACAAGTCGCTGATCTGGTACAACGCCAAGGCCTTCGAGGCAGCGGGCGTGCAGCCCCCGAAGACCTGGAAGGAACTGTTGACGGCGGCCGACACGCTGTCCGCCTCCGGCACCCCGGCGGTGTCGGTGGCCGGCGCGGACGGCTGGACGTTGACGGACTGGTTCGAGAACGTCTACCTCTCCCAGGCCGGCCCGGAGCTGTACGACAAGCTGGCGAAGCACGAGATCAAGTGGACGGACGACAGCGTCAAGCGGGCGCTGACGACCCTCGGTGAGCTGTTCGGCCGCAAGGACTTCCTGGCGGGCGGGCCGAGCGGGGCCCTGTCCACGGAGTTCCCGAAGTCGGTGACGCAGACCTTCACCGGTGGCGACCGGCCGGCGGCGGCGATGGTCTTCGAGGGCGACTTCGTGGCGGTGAACATCGCGCAGACCGGGGCGAAGGTCGGCGAGGACGCCCTGGTGTTCCCCTTCCCCGCGGTCGGCGACAAGGCCCCGGTGGTCTCGGGTGGTGACGTGGCGGTCGCGCTGAAGCCCTCGAAGGGCGCGCAGGCGCTGCTGACGTTCCTGGCGTCGGCGGACGCCGCGGAGATCCAGGCCCGCGAGGGCGGTTTCGTCTCCCCGAACAAGTCGGTGAATCCGGCCGCCTACCCGAACGCCATCCAGCGCGACATCGCGAAGGCCTTGATCGCGGCCGGCGACGACTTCCGCTTCGACCTGTCGGACCAGGCTCCGGCGGCCTTCGGCGGGACCCCGGGCGCGGGCGAGTGGAAGCACCTCCAGGACTTCCTGGCGAACCCGGCGGACGTGGCGGGCACCCAGGCGAAACTGGAGAGTGACGCGGCCAAGGCGTACGGGAACTGACCGGTGGCCACCAAAATCGCCACCGCGGCCGCGGTCGTCGCCGCGACGGGCGGCGCCGGGCGCAGGGGTTCCGCGGAGGCCCGACGCCGCCGGCTGATCGCGGCGGCGTTCCTCCTCCCGGCCCTGCTGCTGCTCGGCGCGCTCGTCGTGCACCCGATCGGCTATTCGGTCTACCGCAGTTTCTTCGACCGCTCCGGCGACACCTTCGTGGGGGGCGGCAACTACCGGGAGATACTGAGCGACGACACGATCCGCACCGCCCTGGGGAACACCGCGATCTGGGTGGTGCTGGCCCCCACGACGGCCACCGCCCTCGGGCTGATCTTCGCGGTGCTCACCGAACGGGTCCGTTGGGGGACGGCGTTCAAGCTGCTCGTGTTCATGCCGATGGCGATCTCGATGCTGGCGGCGGGCATCATCTTCCGGCTCGTGTACGACCACGACCCCGACCGGGGCGTGGCCAACGCGGTGTGGGTGGGGGTGCACGACACCTTCGCGGAGGCCTCGGCGTTCCCGAAGGCCCGCCCGGGCCGGGACTCCCCGCTGGCGCCGGCCGAGGGGGGCGGGTACGTGACGCGCGATCCCGTACGGGCGGGTGTGCCGGCGCTGCTCCCGCTGGTCGGGGTGGCCCCGGAGGCGCTGCCCGAGGGCACCCGGGCCGCGCGGCCCGCCGCCGCCGAGCCCGGCAAGGTCACCGGGACCGCCTGGCAGGACTTCACCCGGGGTGGGGGTGGTCGGACGAACGCGGTGGACCCGACCGAGTCGGCGTTCGCCGGGATGCGGATCGAGGCGGTGAAGGACGGCGCGGTGGTCGACTCGGCGTCGGCCCGCGCCGACGGCACGTTCACCCTGTCCGAGCGGGCCGACGGGGCGCTGCTGCGGCTGCCCGCCTCGAACTTCCGGGAGGCCTACGCGGGGGTCCAGTGGCTGGGTCCGGCGCTGGTGACCCCGGCGATCATCGGCGCGTACGTGTGGATGTGGGCCGGTTTCGCGATGGTGTTGATCGGGGCCGGGTTGGCGGCCGTACCGCGTGAGCTGCTGGAGGCGGCGCGGGTGGACGGGGCGAGCGAGTGGCAGGTGTTCCGGCGGATCACCGTCCCGCTGTTGGCGCCCGTCCTGGCGGTGGTCATGGTCACGCTGGTCATCAACGTGATGAAGGTCTTCGACCTGGTCTTCGTGATCGCGCCGGGCGCGGTCCAGGACGACGCGAACGTGCTCGCGTTCCAGCTGTACCGCACCTCTTTCGGCACCAACGCCGACCCGGGGCTGGGCAGCGCCATCGCCGTGCTGCTGTTGGTGCTGGTGGTGCCGGTGATGCTCTACAACATTCGCCGGATGCGCCGGGAGGCCCGCCGATGAGCGCACAGTCCCTCGCCTCCCGTGCGGCCGGCGGGGTGCTGCGGGTCTTCCTGATCCTCGCCGGCCTGTTCTGGCTGGTGCCCACCCTCGGGCTGCTGATCTCCTCCTTCCTCTCCCCCACCGGCCTCAACGAGGGCGGCTGGTGGCAGGCGCTGAGCGCGCCGTCGCGGCTGACCGCCGACAACTACGCACGACTGCTGGCCGACGACACGATCACCGGCTCGCTGCTGAGCACCGTCGCGATTGCCGTTCCGGCGACGCTGCTCGTCCTCGTGTTGGGGGCGTTCGCCGGGTACGCCTTCGCCTGGTTGGAGTTCCCGGGTCGGGACTGGTTGTTCCTGATCGTGGTGGGGCTGCTGGTGGTCCCCGTCCAGGTGGCCCTGATCCCGGTGTCGGAACTCTTCGGCGCGATCGGCCTGTTCGAGACCACGGCCGGGGTGGTGCTGTTCCACACGGCCTTCGGGCTGCCGTTCGCGGTGTTCCTGTTGCGGAACTTCTTCGCGGAGATCCCGCGCGAGCTGTTGGAGGCGGCCCGTCTCGACGGGGCGGGTGAACTGCGGCTGTTCGCACGGGTGGTGCTGCCGCTCGGCGGTCCGGCCATCGCCTCGCTCGGCATCTTCCAGTTCCTGTGGGTGTGGAACGACATGCTGGTGGCGCTGGTCTTCGCGGACTCGGCGAACCCGCCGATCACGGTGGCGCTCCAACAGCAGGTGCGCCAGTTCGGGAACAACATCGACGTGCTGGCGCCCGGCGCGTTCCTGTCGATGCTGGTGCCTCTGGTGGTCTTCTTCGCCTTCCAACGGCAGTTCGTCTCGGGGGTGATGGCCGGGGCGATCAAATGACCGGGCCGCGATCACGGGGCCGGTCCGCGATCACCGACCGGCGTGGGTGTCGGGGCGGCAGGGCGTCGGGGCGGGCCTGTGGCCGTAGGGGCGACGGAGGCTAGGCGGTGAGGCCCGCGACGACCGAGCGGGCCAGCTCGTCGAGGTACGGTCCCGCCACGGGTTCGCGTACGACGACCTGACGCCAGTACAGCGGCCCGATCGCCAGGTCGAGGGCCCTCGACGGGTCGGTTCCGGCGGCCAGTTCGCCCCGTGCGACGGCCTCGGAGACGATCCCCTCCGCCATCCGCCGCTCCCCTTCCAGGAGGGCTCCGCGCACGGCGTCCGCGAGCTCCGGGTTGCGTGCCGCCTCGACGAGCAGGTCGGGGATCACGGCGGAGGCGACCGGGTGGCTCAGCAGGTGGGACATGACCTCCAGCAGGGCTCGTACGTCGCCGTACAGGGAGCCCGTCGCCGGCGCGGGCAGCCCGTCCACGGCGAAGGCGGCCACGAGGTCCAGGACCAGGTGGAGCTTGGACTTCCACCGCCGGTAGACGGCGGTCTTGCCGACGCCGGCCCGGCGGGCGACGGCCTCGATGGACATCCGGGCGAAGCCGACCGCCGCGAGTTCCTCCAGCACGGCCGCCCGGATCGCCTCGGTGACGTCCTCGCGCAGTACGGCGGCCCCGGCGGGGGCCCGGCGGGCGGGGGCGGCGGCGGGCTCGGTGGTCATGCGGAGAGCATAGCCGCGCACACCGGCACCCGCACGTCACGACGATACGGTTGCGTTCCGACGCCCAACGTCCTAGCCTCGCCGTAGCGACGATACGGTCCCGTTCCGTCGTCGTCCGAGTCCGAACCCCTCGAAAGCGCGCCCCGTGAACAGCGCACCCGCGAACAGCGCGCCCCGTCGAAAGCGACCCCCGTGACCGCGACCCCCGTGACCCACCACACCGCCTCGCCGGCGGAGCTGGCGGCGGCCCACGGCCTGACCGTGAGCGGCGCCCGCCCCTCCCTCCCCCGCTACGTCGCGGAGCTCTGGGGTCGGCGCCACTTCGTGACGGCCCACGCCACCGCCCGGATGCACGCCACGTACAGCACGGCCCGGCTCGGGCAGGTCTGGCACCTCGTGACCCCCCTGCTGAACGCGGCCGTCTATTACCTGATCTTCGGCATCGTGATGAAGGCCCGCCACGGCGTGCCCGACTACCTGCCGTTCCTGCTCACCGGCGTCTTCGTCTGGGACTTCATCGGCAGCTCCGTCAACGCCGGCACCCGCGCCGTGCACGGCAACCTCGGCCTGGTCCGCGCCCTGCACTTCCCGCGCGCGAGCCTGCCCGTCTCCACCGTCGTCCAGCTCTTCCAACAACTCCTCGTCACCATGGGCGCGCTGGTCGTGCTGCTCCTGGCCTTCGGGCAGACCCCCGGCCCGGCCTGGCTCCTGGCCGTGCCCGCCCTCGTCCTGATGGCCGTCTTCTGCACCGGCTGCGCCCTGGTCATGGCCCGCGTCGGCGCCAAGAACCCGGACGTCAGCCAGCTGATGCCGTTCGTCCTGCGCACGTGGATGTACTCCTCGGGCGTGATGTGGTCCATCGACCAGATGCTCGGCAAGGACCACCTGCCGCACTGGGTCGAGACGGCCCTGAAACTCAACCCCGCCGCCCTCTACATCGACCTCGTGCGCTTCGCCCTGATCGACGGCTTCAAGGCCGCGTCGCTCCCGCACCACGTCTGGCCCATCGCGATCGGCTGGGCCCTGCTCGCCGGCGTCGGCGGGTTCGTCTACTTCTGGAAGGCAGAGGAGGAGTACGGCCGTGGCTGACCCCACCCTCCCGACCCGCACCACACCCATCCCCGGAGCCCCGACTCCCGACACCCGCGTCCCGACCGTCATCGCGGACGAAGTCCACGTCGTCTACAAGGTCCACGGCGCCGGCGGCCCCAAGGGCGGCGCGGTCGCCGCCCTCGGCCGGATCCTCTCCCGCCGGGCCGTCCCCGCCGTCCGCGAGGTGCACGCCGTCCGGGGCGTCAGCTTCACCGCGTACCGGGGCGAGGCCATCGGTCTCATCGGCACCAACGGCTCGGGAAAGTCCACCCTGCTCAAGGCCATCGCCGGCCTCCAGCCGGTGACGAGCGGCGCCGTCTACTCGCACGGGCAGCCGTCCCTGCTCGGGGTGAACGCCGCCATGATGAACGACCTGACCGGCGAGCGGAACGTGGTCCTCGGCGGCCTCGCGATGGGCATGACCCGGCAGCGGATCCGCGAGCGCTACCAGGACATCGTCGACTTCTCCGGGATCAACGAACGGCAGGACTTCATCTCCCTGCCGATGCGCACCTACTCCTCCGGCATGGGCGCCAGGCTGCGGTTCTCCATCGCCGCCGCCAAGGACCACGACGTGCTGATGATCGACGAGGCCCTGGCCACCGGGGACGCCGGGTTCCAGCGCCGCAGCCAGGCCCGCATCGAGGAACTGCGCGAGCGGGCCGGCACCGTCTTCCTCGTCAGCCACGGCATCGGCACGATCCGCGCCACCTGCGACCGGGCCATCTGGCTGGAATCGGGCGTGCTGCGCATGGACGGCCCGTCCGCCGAGGTCTGCGACGCGTACGAGGCCTTCACCCGGACGAAGTGAGCCCACCGACGCCGAAGGGGCGCCCGGGCCGGTGAGAACCGGCCCGGGCGCCCCTGTCGGGCATTCGTCTAGACGTGCGTCCGCAGCAGGGAACGCATGGTCCGCATCGCGACGGACAGGTTCGCCAGGTCGAAGTCGTCCGAGCCCCGGATCTCCTCCAGGGTCGTCCGCGCACGCCCGATGATCGCCGCGTTCTTCTCCTCCCAGGCCTTGAAGCGCTCCTCGGGAGTCGACTCGCCGTTGCCCACCGCCAACACGTCGGCCGTCAGGGCCGCGTGCGCCGCGAACAGGTCCTCGCGGATGGAGGCGCGGGCCATCGACTGCCAGCGGTCGGACCGCGGCAGCTCGATGATCCGGTCCATCAGCCGGGTGATGTCCAGCCGGTCCGCGAGGTCGTAGTAGACCTCCGCGACGTCCAGCGGGTCGACGCCCGTACGGTCCGCGATGGCGACGATGTCGAGCGTCGGGAAGGCGGACGAGAAGCCGGCCACCTTCGCCGCCAGTTCCTCCGGCACACCCTCGCCGACCAGCTCGTCCATGATCGACCGGTACCAGTCCAGGTCCGCGCCGCGCACCAGCTTCGGCAGCTCGGCCCACACCCGCGCCACCCGCTCGCGGAACAGCTCGATGGTCTCGGTGATCTCCAGCGGCTGCGGCCGGTTGTTCAGCAGCCAACGGGTACCGCGCTCGACCAGGCGCCGCGAGTGCAGCCGCACCCGGGTCTGGACGTCGGCGGCGACCTTGTTGTCGAGGGCCTCGACCTCGTCCCACACGCCGGCCATGCCGAAGATCTCGCGGGCCGAGAGCTGCGCCCGGACGATCTCCTCCGTGGACGCGCCGGTCTCCTCCCGCAGACGGTGCAGGAAGGTCGTACCACCGGTGTTGACGGTGTCGTTGACCAGCAGCGTGGTGGTGATCTCCCGGCGCAGCGCGTGCGCGTCGATCTGCTCCGGGAACTTCGCGAGCAGGGCGCCCGGGAAGTACGCGTGGAGCAGACGGCGCAGGTACGGGTCGTCCGGCAGCCCGGTGGCGATCAGCTCGTCCGCCACCGTGATCTTCGTGTAGGCGAACAGGACGGCCAGCTCCGGCTGGGTCAGCCCCTTGCCGTTGCTCAGCAGCTCGCGGATCTGCCGGTCCGTGGGCAGGAACTCCAGCCCGCGGTTGAGCAGTCCGTCCCGCTCCAGGCGGCGCATGAAGCGCTGCTGGGCGTGGAGCAGGCTGGGCGCCTGGGCGGCGCCGTTGGCCAGGGCGGTGTTCTGCGCGTAGTTGTTGCGCAGCACCAGGTGGCCGACCTCGTCGGTCATCTCGGCCAGCAGCTTGTTGCGCTGCTTGACGGTCATGTCGCCGTCCGCGACGACCGCGTTCAGCAGGATCTTGATGTTCACCTCGTGGTCGGAGGTGTCCACGCCGGCGCTGTTGTCGATGGCATCGGTGTTGATCTTGCCGCCCTCGCCGCCGGCGCCGGTGCGGGCGAACTCGATGCGGCCGAGCTGGGTCAGACCCAGGTTGCCGCCCTCGCCGATGACCTGGGCGCGGACGTCCGAACCGTTGACGCGGATCGCGTCGTTGGCCTTGTCGCCGACGTCGGCGTGCGTCTCGGCGGTCGCCTTGACGTACGTGCCGATGCCGCCGTTCCACAGCAGGTCCACGGGGGCCTGGAGGATGGCCTGCATCAGGTCGGCCGGGGTCATCTTGGTGATGCCCGCCTCGATGCCGAGGGCCGCGCGGACCTGCGCGTTGACCGGGATGGCCTTGGCGGTGCGGGGGTGGATGCCACCGCCCGCGGACAGCAGCTCGGTCTTGTAGTCGGCCCACGAGGAGCGCGGCAGGTCGAACAGGCGCCGGCGCTCGGCGTAGGAGACGGCCGCGTCCGGGTTCGGGTCGATGAAGATGTGCCGGTGGTCGAAGGCGGCGACCAGGCGGATGTGCTCGGAGAGCAGCATCCCGTTGCCGAACACGTCACCGGACATGTCACCGACGCCGACGACCGTGAAGTCCTGGGTCTGGGTGTCGTGCCCGAGCTCACGGAAGTGCCGCTTGACGGACTCCCAGGCGCCGCGGGCGGTGATGCCCATGCCCTTGTGGTCGTAGCCGGCCGAGCCGCCCGAGGCGAAGGCGTCGCCCAGCCAGAAGCCGTAGGCCTCGGCGACCCCGTTGGCGATGTCGGAGAAGGTCGCGGTGCCCTTGTCGGCGGCGACGACGAGGTAGGTGTCGTCCTCGTCGTGGCGGACCACGCCCTTGGGCGGCACGACCTCGCCGGCGACCATGTTGTCGGTGATGTCGAGCAGCGCCGAGATGAAGATCTTGTACGAGGCGATGCCCTCGGCGAGCCACGCGTCGCGGTCCACCGACGGGTCGGGCAGGTTCTTGGCGACGAAGCCGCCCTTCGCGCCGACCGGCACGATCACGGTGTTCTTGACCATCTGCGCCTTGACCAGGCCGAGGATCTCCGTACGGAAGTCCTCACGCCGGTCGGACCAGCGCAGGCCGCCTCGGGCGACCTTGCCGAAGCGCAGGTGGACGCCCTCGACGCGCGGGGAGTAGACCCAGATCTCGAACGCCGGGCGGGGCGCCGGCAGGTCCGGGATGGCCTGCGGGTCGAACTTCATCGACACGTAGGCGTGCTGCTCGCCCGCGTCGTTCAACTGGAAGAAGTTCGTGCGCAGCGTCGCCTTGATGAGGGTGAGGAACGAGCGCAGGATGCGGTCCTCGTCGAGGGAGGCGACCTGGTCCAGGGCCCCGTCGAGTTCCTCCAGCATCGCGTCGATCAGCTCGGTGCCCGCGGCCTGTCGACCGGGCGACATCCGGGCCTCGAACAGCGAGACCAGCAGCCGGGTGGTGTGGACGTTGTTGCGGAGGGTGTCCTCCATGTAGTCCTGGCTGAAGGGCGAGACGGCCTGGCGCAGGTACTTCGCGTACGCGCGCAGGACCACGGCCTGCCGCCAGGTCAGCCCGGCGCTCAGCACCAGGGTGTTGAAGTTGTCGTTCTCCGCCTCGCCCTGCCAGACCGCCGCGAAGGCGTCCTGGAAGCGCTCGCGGGCGTCGTCGCCGAGGTGGGCGTCTCCGTTCCCGGAGTGGACGGGCATCCGCAGGCCGAAGTCGTAGATCCACGCGTTCGTCCGGTCGCTGCACCGCAGCTCGTACGGCCGCTCGTCGGTGACCTCGACGCCCAGGCGCTGGAGGACCGGCAGCACCGCGGACAGGGAGACCTGCTCGCCCTGGCGGTAGATCTTGAAGCGGCGTTCGCCGGGGCCCGCGCCCACGGGCTCGTACAGCGAGAGGTCGAAGTCGCTGTCCCCGGCGGACAGGCGCTCCAGCCGGACCAGGTCGGCGACGGCGGAGCGCGGCGAGTGGTCGGCCTTGTAGCCCTCGGGGAAGGAGCCCCCGTAGCGGCGCAGCAGTTCGGCGGCGCGCTCCTCGCCGGTCTCCGCGATGAGCGCCTCGCCGAAGCCGTCGGCCCAGGAGCGGGCCGCCTCGACCAGGCGGGCTTCGATGCGGTCCACGTCGGCGTCGGTCAGGACGGGCAGTTCCTTGCCCTGCGGGACGCGGACGACGAAGTGGATGCGGGAGAGAATCGATTCGGTGTTCCAGGCGGTGAAGTCGACGCTGGTGCCGTCGAGCTCCTCCTTGAGGATGTCGATCAGGCGCAGCCGGACGCCGGTGGTGTACCGGTCGCGCGGCAGGTAGACGAGCGCGGAGTAGTAGCGCCCGTACTCGTCCTGGCGCAGGTACAGCCGCAGCCGGCGGCGCTCCTGGAGGTACAGGACGGAGGTGACGATGGCCCGGAGCTGGTCGACGGGCGTCTGGAACAGCTCGTCGCGCGGGTAGGTCTCCAGGATCTGGAGCAGGTCGCGTCCGTCGTGGCTGGACGGCGCGAAGCCGGCGCCGTCGAGGACCTCGACGACCTTGCGGCGGATGACGGGGACCCGGCGCACCGACTCGGTGTACGCGGCGGAGGAGAACAGGCCGAGGAAGCGGCGCTCGCCGACGACGTTGCCGTCGGCGTCGAACTTCTTCACGCCGACGTAGTCGAGGTACGAGGGGCGGTGCACGGTCGAGCGGCTGTTGGCCTTGGTGAGGACGAGCAGGCGGTGCTCGCGGGCCTTGGCGCGCGCGTCGGCCGGCAGCCGGTTGAAGGACGGCGAGACGGGGTGGCCGTCCTCCTTGCCGCTGTGCAGCGGGTCGGAGCGCAGGATGCCGAGGCCGGTGCCGGGCACGGCGGAGAGGGAGTCCCCGTCGACCAGGTTGTACTCGCGGTAGCCGAGGAAGGTGAAGTGGTCGTCGGCGAGCCAGCGCAGCAGCTCGCGGGCCTCTTCGAGCTCGTACTCGCGCAGGTCGGGCGCGGTGGGCTCGTTCGGGAGTTCCTCCGCGATGCGCATGGCCGCGTCGCGCATCTTCTCCCAGTCCTCGACGGACTCGCGGACGTCGGACAGGACGCGCAGCAGGTCGGCGGTGATCTGCTTGAGGTCCGCCCGGTCGGTCTCGCGGTCGATCTCGACGTGGATCCAGGACTCGACGAGCGAGTCGTGGGGTCGGTCGGTCTTGGGCCCGTGCGCGTCGCAGTCGGGGCCGAGGATCTCGATCAGCTTGCCGGTGACGTCACGCCGCACGACGACCTGCGGGTGGATCACGACGTGGATGCCGCGTCCCTGGCGGGACAGCTCGTTGGTGACGCTGTCCACGAGGAACGGCATGTCGTCGGTGACCACCTCGACGACCGAGTGGCTGGAGGTCCAGCCGTTCTCCTCGACCGTGGGGGTGTGCACGCGGACGTTCGCGGTGCCCTGGGGGCGCTTCTCCGCGAGCCGGTAGTGCGAGAGCGCCGCGCCGAACACGTCGACCGGATCCCGGTCGGCGAGGTCCTCCGGCGCGGTGTGCAGGTAGTAGCGCTGGAGGTAGGACAGCGTCGTGCCCCGGTCGGGCCGCTCCCCTTGCTCGGACCCAGACGGAAGTAGCCCCCCGGCCGGGCTGTTCTCAGCTACCCGGGCCGCCCGTGAAAGCAGCTCGGCCTTTGCTTCGTCCAGCTTGGTCTGCATGTCCTCTGGCTCCTGTCGCGCGCCATTGCGTGACGTAGGTGAAGGAAGGAATGACATGGCGGCGCGACGCGGGCCGCGAGGCGGGATGTCCGTTCGGGATCGACGCCATGTCGTCGAGAAAGGCCACCGGAAGCGAATCGGCCAAGATCGGCACGTGGTTCCGGCAGCGGAGATCGGCGAAGGCCCGGGCACGTTCGTGCGCCGGGCGCGTGCCGGGGGCTTCAGTGCCCCCGAGGACTATCGCGCTGATCACGGGTACCAGGCTATCCCCACCCACCCCGTGCTCGTCATGAGCTGTATGTGTACAAATCCGGGGGTGGAACTTTGACACTCTGGACAGCGACGTGCCCGGCCACACGTGCACGCCGCCGCCAGATACCCGTGTCACGTGCCTATTCGGCCATTTCGCGAGCTGTGGCGACGGCCTCCGCCAGCGTGTCCACGACGGGCACGCCGGCTGATTCGAGGCTGCCGCGGCTGTGCGAGCCCCCGGTGTACAGCACGGCCCGCGCGCCCACGTGTGCGGCCGCGAGGGCGTCGTCCACCGCGTCTCCGATGAGGACCGTACGGTCGGCCGTCACCCCCGCCGCCGCCATGGCGGCCATATGGCGTACGAGATGGCCCGCCTTGGTGGTGTGCGAGGGCCCCGTGCGCCCGTCGACGCGGAGGAAGTGCGTGTCGATGCCGTGCGTCCGGACCAGCGGCACCAGCTTGTCGTGGGGCGCGAGGGAGAGCAGGGACTGCGTCGACCCGGCTCCCTGCCAGCCCCGGAGCAGCTCCAGTGCGCCCTCGGCGAGCCCGGCGGTCTCCGCGGACGACCAGTAGTGCCGGTGGAAGGTCTCGTCCATGACGAGCCACTCCGCCTCGGTGGGCATCCTGCCCATCAGTCGCTCGTAGAACTTCGGGACCGGCACCACGTACAGCTCGCGGTACGTCTCCAGGGTGATCGGCGCGAAGCCGAACTCCGCGAAGGAGGCGTTGGTCGCGAGGATCACGGCGTCGATGTCGTGGAGCAGCGTCCCGTTCCAGTCCCACACGATGTGCGGGCCACGACGCGCCGTCGCGCTCACGGCGGTCACTTCGAACGCTTCCGTCACTTCGAACGCTTCCGTCACTTCAGCAACCCCGGAATCTCCTGCACCCCGAACCACAGCAGCTCGTGGTCCTCGGCGCCGTCCACCAGGGACAGCGCGTCGCCGTCCCCCGCGTCGGCCGCCTCGACGGCCCCGACGGCGGCCGTGACGTCCTCCAGCGCGTCATCGGCGTCCACGTGCACGGCCGCGGCCACGGAGAGCCTTACGGAGCTCCCCAGCGACACCTGTCCGAGGGCGGCCTCGTCGTTCCCGGGCGCCGCGGTGGCGGCCCGGTCGTCGACGTCGAAGGCCACGACGACCCGCCTGCGGGGGGCGTCAGCGTCGGCGGCGATCATCCGCAGGGAGGCGAGGGCGGCGCGGCCGAGGGCCGCGTACTCCAGCTCCTCGATGTCGTCGGACACGTACCACTCGCGCAGGCCGGGAGTGACCGCGTAGGCGCGCAGCGGGGCGGGACCCAGCTCGCCCGCCTCGTGCACCTCGGCGAGCCCGGGGACGGTCAGGGGGACGTACACGCGCATGGCCGGCTGCTTTCGGTAGTCGGGAACGCCCTCAGGATACGACCGGACCGCCCGTTCACCGATGCCCCCTCACAGCGGGTGCTCACGGCGGTCGCGCCACCGCGTCCGGTGACGGCGACGGTCCCCCTTCGGGGTGGCGGGGGCGGGGCGCGGCGCGTCCACCCGGTGCCCGCGGAGGGCCCGGGGACGGGGCGCGGCCCCGGGTCCCCCACCCGGATAGGTGAAGGCGGCCGGGGTCCGGGGCGAGCGCCCGGACCCGTTGCGGAGCGTGTTCGGCGGGCCGTACAAGTGACCCGACCAAGTTACCGCCCGGTACCGCAGGTGCCGGGCCCACACTCCCCGGGGACGACCACCATGACCAGGACGAGGACCACCACCCGCCCTCCCGGCCGGCACGACCAGCGCCACCCCGGGCGTCCCCGCACCGCGCGGGGCCCGCACGACTGGTTCGCCGAACGCCTCCTCGCGGTCCTCAGCGGCCGTCGCCCCGTCCACTCGCTGCTGGGCCACACCGTCGGCCCGGCGTACGAGCAGCTCGTCACCCTGGCCCCCGCGGGCCCCCTCCGCGACCGACTCCTCCCGGTCCTGCGCCACTGCGGCCGCTTCCACCCCGGCCCCGGTGTCATCGAGGCCTTCGCCCGCATCGCCACGGGCGACCGCGTCTCGGCGATGGCCTTCCGCCTGGAACAGGGCCCGGACCTCCGCTGGCGCTGCGCGGCGATCGAAATCCAAGGCCCCCGCCCCTGACCCGGCCATTCCAGCCCCGCCCCGCGAATCCGACCCCGGACGCCGGCCCATTCCAGCCCCGCCGGCGTTTGAGGCGCGGGGTCCGGGGCGGAGCCCCGAAAGCCCGGCGCAGCCGGGGCCGCCCCGCGCAACGGCCCCGCACGACGCCCGGACCCGGCCCCCCCGCACCAGCCCCGCAGGGCCCCCGCAGGGCCCGGCCCCGGACACAACGCCGCCGGGGCCGGACACCCGTACAACGGTGTCCGACCCCGGCAGGGTCACTGTCCCGACGGGCCGCCAGGCCAAGAGGCCACAGACCCGGCGGGGCTACTTCTTGCGCCGCCGACCGCCGGCGGCCTTCTGCGCCTTGCGCCGCTCCGCCCGCGTCATGCCGTCACCGTCACCGCCGCCCTCGCTCTCGAAGTCGCCCTCGACGACCCCGCCCTCCCCGTCCACCGACGGGGCGGAGAAGTGCAGCCGGTCCGGCCGCTGCGGCGCGTCCAGGCCCTTGGCCCGGATCTCCGGCTTGGCCAGGGACGGACGGGCGTCCTGCACGGGAAGCTCCTCGACCTGCTGCTCGACCTGGACCTCCAGGTTGAACAGGTAGCCGACGGACTCCTCCTTGATGCCTTCCTGCATGGCGTTGAACATGTCGAAGCCCTCGCGCTGGTACTCGACCAGCGGGTCCTTCTGGGCCATCGCGCGCAGGCCGATGCCCTCCTGCAGGTAGTCCATCTCGTACAGGTGCTCACGCCACTTGCGGTCCAGGACGGACAGCACCACGCGCCGCTCCAGCTCACGCATGATGTCGGAGCCGAGCGTCTTCTCGCGCGTCTCGTACTGCTCGTGGATGTCGTCCTTGACGGACTCGGCGATGAACTCGGCGGTGATGCCGGCGCGGTCGCCGGCGGCCTCCTCCAGCTCCTCGACGGTGACCTTCACCGGGTAGAGCTGCCGGAAGGCGCCCCACAGGCGGTCCAGGTCCCATTCCTCGGCGAAGCCCTCGACCGTCTCGGCCGCGATGTACGCGTCGATGGTGTCGTCCATCATGAAGCGCACCTGCTCCTGCAGGTCCTCGCCCTCAAGGACGCGACGGCGCTCGCTGTAGATGACCTCGCGCTGGCTGTTGAGGACCTCGTCGTACTTCAGGACGTTCTTGCGCGTCTCGAAGTTCTGGGTCTCGACCTGCGACTGGGCCGACGCGATGGCGCGCGTCACCATCTTGTTCTCGATCGGGACGTCGTCCGGCACGTTGGCCATCGCCATGACCCGCTCGACCATCTGCGCCTTGAACAGGCGCATCAGGTCGTCGCCCAGCGACAGGTAGAAGCGGGACTCGCCCGGGTCGCCCTGACGGCCGGAACGACCGCGCAGCTGGTTGTCGATGCGGCGCGACTCGTGCCGCTCGGTGCCCAGCACGTACAGCCCGCCGAGGTCCTTGACCTCCTCGAACTCGGCCTTCACGGCCGCTTCCGCGCGGGTGAGGGCCTCGGGCAGGGCGTGCGCCCATTCCTCGATGTGCTCCTCCGGGTCGAGCCCGCGCTGGCGCAGCTCGGCCTCGGCGAGGTCGTCCGGGTTGCCGCCGAGCTTGATGTCGGTACCGCGACCGGCCATGTTCGTGGCGACGGTGACGGCTCCGCGGCGACCGGCCTGCGCGACGATCGAGGCCTCGCGCTCGTGCTGCTTGGCGTTGAGCACCTCGTGCGGGATGCCGCGCTTGGAGAGCTGCTGCGAGAGGTACTCGGACTTCTCGACCGACGTCGTGCCGACGAGGATCGGCTGGCCCTTCTCGTGCTTCTCCGCGATGTCGTCGACGACGGCGGCGAACTTCGCGACCTCGGTGCGGTAGATCAGGTCCGCCTGGTCCTTGCGGACCATGTCGCGGTTGGTCGGGATCGGGACGACACCGAGCTTGTAGATCTGGTGGAACTCGGCGGCCTCGGTCATGGCCGTACCGGTCATGCCCGACAGCTTCGAGTAGAGGCGGAAGAAGTTCTGCAGGGTGATCGTGGCGAGGGTCTGGTTCTCGTCCTTGATGTCCACCCCTTCCTTCGCCTCGATCGCCTGGTGCATGCCCTCGTTGTAGCGGCGACCGGCGAGGATGCGGCCCGTGTGCTCGTCGACGATCATGACTTCGCCGTCGATGACGACGTAGTCCTTGTCGTTCTTGAAGAGTTCCTTGGCCTTGATGGCGTTGTTCAGGTAGCCGACGAGCGGGGTGTTCACCGACTCGTAGAGGTTCTCGATGCCGAGCCAGTCCTCGACCTTCGCGACACCGGCCTCGTGGATGGCGACGGTGCGCTTCTTCTCGTCGACCTCGTAGTCGCCGGTCTCCTCGATGCCCTTGAGGGGTTGACCGGCCTCGCCCTTGGTGAGGCGGGTGACGAGCTTCGCGAAGTCGGCGTACCACTTCGTCGCCTGGTCGGCCGGGCCGGAGATGATCAGCGGCGTACGGGCCTCGTCGACCAGGATCGAGTCGACCTCGTCGACCACGGCGAAGTTGTGGCCGCGCTGGACCAGCTCGTCCTGCGACCACGCCATGTTGTCGCGCAGGTAGTCGAAGCCGAACTCGTTGTTCGTGCCGTAGGTGATGTCGGCGCTGTACTGCTCGCGGCGCTGGGCGGGCGACATGTTCGCCAGGATGCAGCCGACCTCGAGGCCGAGGAACTTGTGCACCCGGCCCATGAGCTCGGAGTCGCGCTCGGCGAGGTAGTCGTTCACCGTGATCAGGTGGACGCCCTTGCCGGACAGCGCGTTCAGGTACGCGGGGAGGGTGCCGACGAGGGTCTTGCCCTCACCGGTCTTCATCTCGGCGACGTAGCCGAGGTGCAGCGCCGCGCCGCCCATGATCTGGACGTCGTAGTGCCGCTGGCCGAGGACGCGCTTGGCGGCCTCGCGCGTGGTCGCGAAGGCCTCGGGCAGCAGGTCGTCCAGGCTCTCGCCGTCCTGGTACCGCTGCTTGTACTCGTCCGTGAGGGCCCGCAACTCGGCGTCGGAGAGGTTGACGAAGTCCTCTTCGATGGAGTTGACCTGGTCCGCGATGCGGTGCAGTTTGCGCAGGATCTTGCCTTCGCCTGCACGCATGAGCTTGTTGAAGACGGACACCGAGGTTTGTCTCCTTGCCGGTCGGGCCTGGCACTGGTTCGTGCGCGGGCACGGAGGGTGGGCCCCACCGCAACGGCCATCGTAAGCGAGGACACGGTCGCGTCGGGAGGTCCGCACTATCCGTAGGGCACGGGTGCCCGGAATGAGAACGTACGGGGGGCACCGAAGGTGCCGGTGTCGACGAAAACTGTTGGCCTGGTGATCGTGCCCGTACCAGAATCCGTTCATGGAGCCCACGACACTGACCACCGCGCGTCTGCACCTGCGCCCCTTCGTCCCGGCCGACGCCGACGAGGTCTACGCGGCCGCCCAGGATCCCGACGTCCAGCGGTGGACCCTCGTCCCCTCGCCGTACGAGCGGGTGCACGCCGACACCTTCGTGGGCGAGATCTGCCCGACGGGTTGGCGCGAGGGCAGCGGGTACAGCTTCGCCGTGCGCCTCGGCGCGGACGGACCGCTCGTCGCGGCCATCGGCGTACACGTGCGCGTGGTGGACGGGGAGAACGGCTACGAGATCGGCTTCTGGGCGACCAAGGAGCACCGCGGCAACGGCTACATGACCGAGGCCCTGGGCGCCGTCGCCCGCTGGGCCTTCACCGAGTTGGGCGCGCCCCGCCTGGAGTGGCGGGCCGAGGTCGGCAACGCGGGCTCGCGCGCCGTCGCGGAGAAGGCCGGCTTCCGCTTCGAGGGCCTCCTGCGCGCCGGCCTGGTCAAGGGCGACACCGTACGGGACTGCTGGATCGGCGCCCTGCTCCCCGGGGACCTCGGCCTGCCGTCGCCGCTCGCCTACCTCCCGTCGCCCTCGGCGTGACGGGACGTGGGGCGTGGGGCCGCGGGGTCGTGATGTCAGTGGCACCGCCTAGGGTGCGGGCATGACGACCGTGCCGGCGCCGACCGTGTCCCTTTCCGCCGACGAGGCCCGCCGGATCGCGCTGCGCGCGCAGGGTTTCCTCGGCGCGCCCGACCGCCGGGGCGGCGTCCGGGGCGTCCTGCGCCACCTGGGCGCGGTGCAGCTGGACACGATCTCCGTCCTGGCGCGTTCGCACGAACTGATCCCGTACGCACGCCTGGGCGCGGTCGGCCGGCCCGCCGTGGAGGCGGCGTACTGGTCGGACCGGCACGCCTTCGAGTACTGGTCGCACGCCGCCTGCATCCTCCCGATCGAGGAGTGGCCGCACTTCGCGTTCCGCCGTCGCGCCCGGCGGGCGCGCGGTCACCGCTGGCACGTCCTGGAGGACAAGGAGCGTTCGACCAGGACGGTCCTGGACCGGCTCCGGGCCGAGGGCCCGCTCACCTCCACCGAGCTGGGCGGCGCCAAGAACGGCGGCGAGTGGTTCGAGTGGTCCGAGACCAAGATCGCGGTGGAGTGGCTGCTCGACACGGGCGAGGTGGTCTGCGCCGAGCGACGTGGCTGGAAACGCGTGTACGACCTGCCCGAGCGGGCCGTCCCGGACGCCCTGCTCCACGACGACCTGGACGACCACGAGTGCCTGCGCCGGCTGGTGGCGCTGGCCGGCCGGTCGCTGGGCGTCGGGACCCGTGCGGACATCGCGGACTACCACCGCCTGGGGGGAGCCCAGTTCGACGCGGTCGTCGAGGAGTCGGGTCTGGTCCCGGTGGAGGTGGCGGGCTGGTCCAAGCCGGCCTGGGCCGACCCGGCCGCGTTGGCGACGACGCCCCGGGGCCGGCACCGCACGACGCTGCTCTCGCCGTTCGACTCGCTGGTCTGGGACCGACCGCGCACCGAGCGGATCTTCGGGTTCACGCACCGCCTGGAGGCGTACGTGCCCAAGCCCAAGCGGATACACGGGTACTTCGCCATGCCGTTGCTGGCCGGCGGGCGACTCCGGGGCCGGGTGGACCCCGCCCGGGAGGGCACCACGCTGGTGGCCCGCCAGCTCTCCCTGACCGATCCCGCCGCCGCCCGCCCCATGGCCGAGGCACTGCGCGAGGCGGCCTCCTGGGTCGGCTGCGACACGGTGCGCGTCGAGCGCGCCGGCACGGCGGCCGAAGCGGCGGCCGTCACGGCGGAACTGGCCGCCCTGTAGGGCGCGCCCGTACGGGTCCCGCGCACACGACCGGCTAGCGGATCTCCAGGATCTTCTCCCGCATCGCGTACACCACGGCCTCCATCCTGGAGTGCAGTTGCAGCTTCTCCAGGATGTTCCGCACGTGGTTCTTCACGGTGTTCTCCGAGATGAACAGTTCCTTCGCGATGTCGCGGTTGTTCATCCCGGTGGCGACCAGCTTCAGGACCTCCAGCTCCCGGTCCGTCAGTCTCGGCGCCGGCACGAGCCGCCGCTCGTCCGTCCGCTGGATCATCGACTTGAACTCGGTCAGCAGCTTCGACGCCATCGAGGGACTGATCTGCGACTGGCCGTCCGCCACGGCCCGGATGGCCGTGGCCACTTCGTCCGTGGAGATCTCCTTGAGGAGGTATCCCGTGGCGCCCGCCTTGATCGCGTCGTAGAGGTCGGCCTCCTCGTCGCTGATCGTCAGCATGATGATCTTGGCGGAGGGGGCGACCTCCTTGATCGAGGTGCACGCCTCGATCCCGCCGCGCCGGGGCATCCGCACGTCCATCAGCACGATGTCCGGCAGCAGGTCGGCGGCCTTGTCCACCGCCTCCGCGCCGTCCCCGGCCTCACCGACGACCTGGATGTCCTCCTCCTGCGCGAGGACGATCTCCAGCCCGCGCCGGAAGAGAGCGTGGTCGTCGACCACGAGCACCCGAATGGGTTCCCGGGCCGCGTCACCGGATTCACCGGAACCGGCGACTCCGTCTCCGCGGACCCCCCGCTCCGTCTCACGACAGCCCGCGCCGTCGTCACCGCGCACCGGCCCGAAGCTGTCCGCCATCGTTCCTCCCCCTGCATGTGCTGAGCCGCCGGTCCAACCCGACGGGGTCGGCCGCCGCTTGACTGCTCGCCATGATTCCATGCCCGCGGCACCGGGAGGGGGCCCGACGAGGACCCCGCCGGCTCATACGAGCCGTACGGGTGCCCCCGCGGGACGCCCGCCGGCGTCCCACGAGGGCAGGGGTCGAGTGCTCAGCCGCCGAGCGATCCACCCGCGCCGCCACGCGGCTCCTCCGCGCTGGAGGCACCGTCCGGGTTGACGTGGATGACGCCGTAGTCGTAGGCGTGGCGCCGGTAGACGACGCTGGGCAGCTTGGTCTCGGAGTCGACGAACAGATAGAAGTCGTGACCCACCAGCTCCATCTCGTACAGAGCCTGGTCCAGCGACATGGGCGAGGCCGAGTGGGTCTTCTCCCGGACGATCAGCGGGCCTTCGCCCTGCACGTCGAGGGGTCCGACCTTGGTGGTCGGCACTCCGTCGGTCGCCTCGTTCGTGACGAGTTCGCCGTTGCCGTCGAGCTGCGCGACGCCCGGCACGACGTCGGCGACCTCGGCCGCGGAGAGCCGGCCATTGCCGCGGCGGGTGTACCGCTTGTCGTGCTGCTTGCGCAGCCGGGCCTCCAGCTTGTCCTGAGCCAGGTCCAGCGCCGCGTACGCGTCGGCGGCTGCGGCTTCCGCCCGAATGACGGGGCCCCGCGAGTGCAGGGTGATCTCCACGCGGTCGGAACGGTCGGCCTGCCGCGGGTTGTGCTCCTTGGACACCTCGACGTCCAAGCTGATCACCTTGGCGTCGAGCTTCTGGATCCGCTCGGGATTCAGCTTCTCTGCCACGTGCTTGCGGAACCGCTCGGGCACTTCGGTCTTGCGGCCCTTGACGACGATGTCCACGCAGAACTCCGTTCCCGGATAGCTCCGCCACCAGGGGCGAAGCGTCTCCCTTTCGCACCAGACCCCGGTGTTCACCGGAGCCTCGGACTTGGCGACTTTCACCTCCTCCTCCCCCATCGGCAAGATCTACATCCCACCGACTTCGGAGTAGAGGGACACCCTCTGACCGAAGATCCCAAAAAGATCCCGAAAACGGGCGGACTGGTGCTCCGATGGCATGGGGCCCAAGGATCGCCAGTTCCTCACAACCGAACATATCCCTCAATGGCGGTTGTCGGCACCCGCTACCGGAACCTACCTCCGTTCAGGTGGTGCTTCCCTCTTACTACCTGCAACGATGCGCCTTCCCCGGCAGTTCCTGAACTATTCGCGAGTTTTTCGTCCCACACGGGTTGTCGACCGAATCCGAACGAAAGACTCCGCCGGTACGAAGGAGTCCGCGGGAGCCGCCACCACCGCGGCGCCCGCCACCCGCAGACCGCCTGCCCGCAGCGCCCGGGCCGCCTCCGCGAGCGTCGCCCCGGTCGTGATCAGGTCGTCCACCACCACGATCCGCGCCCCGGCCGCCGACCGCACGCCGGCCGGACCCGCCACGAGGGCGCCGGCGACGTTCTCCCGGCGTTCCCGCGCCCCGAGGTCCGCCTGGTCCGCCACCCGCCGGCGCAGCCTCAGTACGGGCACCACGCGCGCGGGAACCCCCTTCCCGCGCAGACCGGCCGACGCGGCCAGCGCGATCCTGCGCGCGGGATCGTGCCCGCGCGCCCGCGTCCGGTGCCGCGCGGAGGGCACGGGCACCAGGGCCACCCCGCCCGCCGCCGCCCCACCGCCGCCCCCGCCCGGCAGCGACAGCACGGCGGCCGCGAGGGCGGTCCCGAGCGGGCCCGCCAGGGGCAGCGCTCCCCGCTCCTTGTGGGCCAGTACGACCTCGCGGACGGCGTCCGCGTACACCGCGCCCGCGTGCACCCCGGGCAGTCCCGGGGGCGCCGGCGACGGCCTGACCCGACCCGCCCCGGCCCCGCCGAGCGCCTCCAGACAGTCCGGACACACCAGGACGCGCGAGAGCCCGCAGCCGGCGCAGTCCACCGGCAGGACCAGCCCGGACAGCTCCCGCCACCACTCCCGCACCCCAGGTCGCACACCACGACCCTGCCGGCGCGTCCCGGCCGCCCGCCACCCCTGTGGACAACCACCGGGCAGCGGGATCAGCGGGATCAGCCCGGATAGACCGGGGCCCGGCCGCCCGCCGCCACCGTGCGCCACTGCGCACCCGGCGGCAGCCACACGATGCCGTCCTCGTCGGAGGAGGCCACCACGGGCTGCGCCTCGTCCTCGTACGCCCCGATCCCGGTCAGACCGGCCGCTCCGGGCAGGCTCGCCGCCACCATCGACCCGTCGGCGAGCATGTAACGGGCCTGCGTGATCCCGCCGTTCTCCTTGCCCACGACCAGCAGCCTGCCGCGCGGCGCCCAGCTCATCGCCATCACGTCCGCCATCTGCGGGGCCGCCGGGCGCAGTTCGCGCACCGACACCGGCGAGACGTCGCCCTTACGCTCGGGCCGCTCGATCCGACCGACGTACAGGTTCTTGCGGCCGTCGCCCTTCTGGACGAGCAGCGCGATCCGCACCCCGTCCGGGGAGGCCTTCAGCCCGGTGATCCTCCCGTCGTCCAGGCCCGCGACATCCACCTTCTGCGGGGCGCCGGTACCGCCGGGCACCCGCCACAGCCCCTGGTTCTGCGGATCGAGGTCCGCGACCCACAGATCGCCGTGCGCGTCCCAACTCGGCGCGGAGAGCTTGCCCTTGCTGCTCAGCAGCGCCGGCGGCATCGGACCGGCGGTCGTCATGTTGACCACGTACAGCCCGCGTCCGTCCTCGGAGACGACCGCGGCCCGCTTCTCGTCGTAGGTGACGGCGGCGGTGCCCACCTTGAACGTGGCCGCCGTGGCCAGCGGTCCGGGCACCGACTCGGGCTTCTCCTGCGGCTGCTGCTCCTCCGCGGCCACGTTGAGCGACATCCGGACGAGCCGGGAGTCCTTGTCGACGTAGTACTGGTGCACCTGGCTCGGCACCCGGTTGGCCAGCGGCGCGGCGGAGGCGCGCGTCACCCAGCACAGCGTGGTCTTGCCGTCGGCGCGCTGGAGTTCGACCCGGTCCAGCCGGGAGGCCGTCAGGTCCTTGATGGTGTAGAGGAGTTGGGTGGCCATCTTCTGGCACTGCGACTGCGGGACGTGCGCGGCCTTGTTGTCGAGCTTGAGCGGCACGCGCAGCGTGTTCTGACCGTCCAGGGAGAGGGACTTGGTGCCCGGGGCCAGTTCCGTCCCGGTCAGGAAGCTGGTGGTGACGACCGGCCCGAGCCACTTGGACGGACCGGCGAGCAACGACTGCACGGTCTGGGTGGTCGGGTCCATCCGCGAGTCGGGATCGCTGCGCTGGCGCACGTACACCGGATCGTTGACCAGCGTCCCGTCACCGAAGTAGTACTTGTTGACGGGCTTGTAGATGCGCTGGAAGTCGGACTCGCTGAGCACGAGGGTGCTGGGCGGCGTCGCGATCCGCCACTGGTCCTTGAACTTGACCAGCTGGAGGTACTCCTCGTACCGGCCGCCCCCGGTCTCCGGCTGGTAGGCACTGCGCTCGTCCACGGTCGCCAGCTTCTTGCCGGTGACCTTCCAGCGGTGCCCCTCGGACTCCTTGTCGCCCTGGACGGGGAACCGGTCGAGGCCGGCGGAGAGCACGGTGACGGTCGAGCCGGGCTTCCAGTTCTTCGCCGCGTCGTCGGTGAGGTACTTGCGGGCGGTCTCCAGCTGCGGATCGTCGCTGGTCATCGCTTCCAGGAAGCCGTCGACGATGTCGGTCGGGCTGGCCTTGTCGGCCGGCGGCACACCGAAGACCCGTACCTGGGAGTCGACGCCCTGCGAGGCCCGCACCTCGCGGACCTCGCCCCGATCGGGCATGGAGGCGCAACCGGCCAGCAGCAAACCGACCGCGCCGACGGCGACGCCGACCCGGGCGGTGCCCCGCCGCGGCGCCCGTACGCCCGCGGGCTCACGCTCAGCGTCCACCGGATCCATCCTCCTGGGTTGCCTGGTCGGCCGGCCGGGCGACGACGCGCGCTCCGTTGCCGGGCAGCGCCGTGGGGTCCGCGGGCACCGGCACGGCTCCGGCGACGGCCGAGCGCGGCGGTATCGCGGAACGCTCGGCGGTGGAGGCGCCCGGACCCCCCTGCCGCCGTCCGTCTCCGTTGCCGCGGGCGTCGCCGCGGCCGGCGGCCTCGGCGGCGGCCCTGGCCCGGTTGGACCGCGAGTCCTCCGGCTCCAGCGGGATCGGGGATCCGCGCAGCGGTTCGTCGGCGGTCCTGGGCAGGGTGAGGCGGAACTGCGAGCCGCCGCCGGGTTCGCCCCAGGCCTGGAGCCAGCCGCCGTGCAGCCGGGCGTCCTCGACGGCGATGGACAGGCCGAGGCCGGTCCCGCCGGTGGTGCGGGCGCGGGCCGGGTCGGCCCGCCAGAAGCGGTTGAACACGCGGGTGGCCTCGCCCGGCTTGAGTCCGACGCCGTAGTCCCGTACGGCGACGGCGACGGCCCCGCCCGCGGATGCGAGCCGCACCACCACGTCGCGGCCCTCACCGTGCTCCACGGCGTTGACGACGAGGTTGCGCAGCACCCGCTCGACGCGCCGCGAGTCGGCTTCGGCTATGACGGGCTGCGTGTCGCCGAGGACGCGGATCCGGCTGCCCTTGTGCTCGGCGAGCGGTTCGGCGCCGTCGATGACCCGGCGGACGACCTCCCGCAGGTCGATGGGTTCCGCCTCCAGCGCGGCGGCGCCCGCGTCGAAGCGGCTGATCTCCAGGAGGTCGGCGAGCAGCGACTCGAACCGGTCGAGCTGTCCGGCGAGGAGTTCGGCGGAGCGGGCGGTGACGGGGTCGAAGTCGACGCGCGCGTCGTGGATGACGTCGGCGGCCATGCGTACGGTCGTGAGCGGGGTCCGCAGCTCGTGCGAGACGTCCGAGACGAACCGGCGCTGCATCCGGGAGAGGTCCTCCAACTGCTGGATCTTCGTGTGGAGGTTCTGGGCCATCTTGTTGAAAGCCTCGCCCAATCGGGCGATGTCGTCCTCGCCGGTGACCTTCATGCGTTCCTGGAGCCGCCCGGCGGACAGCCGCTCCGCGATCCCGGCGGCCATCCGCACGGGGTTCACGACCTGACGCACGACGAGCCAGGCGATGGCCCCGAGCAGCACGACGACGAACACCCCGGCGGTGGCGATCGTGACCTTGATCAGGTTGAGGGACTCCTCTTCCTGGCTCAGCGGGAAGAGGTAGTACAGGTCGTAAGGGGCCCCGTTGATGTCGGTCAGTCGTTTGCCGATGACCAGCGCGGGTTCGGGCGCCTTCTCCTCGGCGCCGGCGGTGTAGCGGATCTGCGAGAACGTCTTGAACGTGCCGGTGGCGTGGTTGACGGCCCGCCGCAGCGAGGCCGGGACGCTGGCCGTCGGATCGACGTTGCCGGAGGCGCGGGCGCCCTTGACTCCCTGGGCTCCCGGCCCGGGCCCGCTCTCCTCGCCGGTGCCGGCGCCGAGCGCGGCGACCTCGAAGGCGGTCTGGCCACCACTGGCCAGCTGCTTGACGAGGGAGTTCATCCAGGTGCTGGCGTCGCGTCCGACCTTGTTGTCGTTGGCGTCGGGCCCGTCCGCCGCGAACGGCGTGTTGGCCTTCTCCTGTGCGACCGCGAAGCCTCCCGCGGCCTGGCTCTGGGCGGCCTCCTCCTTGGCGTCGAGGAGCCCCTTGCTGACCTGGGCGATGACGACGAAGCCGAGGGCGAGGACCACCGCGAGCGACATCAGCAGGGTGGCCGCGACCACCCGGAGTTGGATGTTGCGCCGCCAGATCCGGACAGCCGGAAGCAGCGGCCGTCGTGCGAGGTGCACGAACAGCCGCAGCACGGGGCCGCCGGGTGCTCCGTCCCGGAGCAGCCGGCCGCCCCGCAGGACCCCCCTGCGGGAGCCTCCCCGGGGCATGCCGGCCTTCATGTCAGCTCGGCCCGGCCTTGTATCCGACACCGCGCACCGTCACGACGATCTCGGGCCGCTCCGGGTCCCTCTCGACCTTGGAGCGCAGTCGCTGTACGTGCACGTTGACCAACCGGGTGTCCGCGGCGTGCCGGTATCCCCAGACCTGCTCCAGCAGCACCTCACGGGTGAACACCTGCCAGGGCTTGCGCGCGAGGGCGACCAACAGGTCGAACTCGAGCGGGGTCAGGGCGATGGACGCACCGTCGCGCTTGACCGAGTGGCCGGCCACGTCGATGACCAGGTCACCGATGGTCAGCTGCTCGGGCGCGGGCTCCTCCGACCGGCGCAGGCGGGCTCGGATGCGGGCCACCAGCTCCTTCGGCTTGAACGGCTTGACGATGTAGTCGTCGGCCCCGGATTCGAGGCCCACCACCACATCGACCGTGTCGCTCTTGGCCGTGAGCATGACGATCGGCACTCCCGACTCCGCCCGGATCAGCCTGCAGACCTCTATGCCGTCCCGTCCGGGCAGCATGAGGTCGAGCAGGACCAGATCCGGCTTCGCCTCCCGAAAGGCAGCCAGCGCCTTGTCACCGTCAGCTACGAACGACGGCTCAAAACCTTCTCCACGCAGCACAATGCCGAGCATCTCGGCCAGCGCGGTGTCGTCGTCGACGACAAGGACTCGTCCCTTCATGCTTGACATCATCCCATTAGCTAATCGTTACCTGGCGGTGAGCTGTCCCACAGCCAAAAGGGCTGGAAATCGCCCCTCGGACCTGCGTGGTGATCAGGGCGACCAGTCTGCCCCGGATCCGAGCGACAATTGAAGGCGCGAGCGGCTCGGATTCCGGGGGAGGGCCGGTCCACCCGACGTTCCCACGTGGCACGATGGCAGCCAAACCAGCGCCCCCGCCGCAGCAGACGCACGTGAAGGAGCGACATGAACGACTCTCCGGGCTGGGCCACGCCCGGATCCTCCCCTTCCGAGGACCGCAGCGGTCAGGACGGCCAGGGGAGCAAGGGCTCCGGCAGCGAGGGCGGCGCCGGCGGCACACAGCCGCCCGCACAGCCCTCCGACGACCCCCGCTGGTCCGCCGCCCAGCCGCCACCCGGCCAGTGGTCGAACCCCGGCACCGGCGAACCGGCTCCCGCGCAGGCCCCGCAGCCGCAGCAGGGCCCCGGCTGGGGATCCCCCGGCCAACAGCCCGGCGCCCAGGGCGGCCCCTCGTACGGATCCCCCTACGGCGGCCAGTACGGCAACCAGTACGGAGCCCAGTACGGCCCGTACGGCCACCCCGGAGCCCCCTGGGGCCCGCCGCCCGCGGCCAAGCCCGGTGTCATCCCGCTGCGCCCCCTGGGCCTCGGCGAGATCCTCGACGGCGCCGTCAGCACCATGCGCAGCCACTGGCGCTCGGTCCTGCCGATCACCCTGGTCGTGGCCGTGATCGTCCAGGTCTTCGGCGTGCTCGTGCAGAAGTACGTCCTGGCGGACCTGGACACGTACCCGCGCGGCGGTTCGACGGTCGACCTGTCCGCCGGTGACATCGTCGGATACATCGCGCTGACGGGCGCCACCTACCTCGTCCAGATCCTCGGCACGATCCTGGCCACCGCCATGCTCACGATGATCTTCAGTCGGGCGATCCTCGGCCAACCCTCCAGCGTCGCCACCGCCTGGCGCGAATCCCGTTCGCAACTGCCGCGCCTGATCGGACTCACCCTGCTGGTGGGCCTCGCGCTGACCGTGGCCGTCGGCGTGCTGATCGTGCCCGCGTTCCTCTTCGAGAGCCTCGCCCTGGCGGCACTGACCCTGCTCGTGTTGGCTCCGGTCATCGTGTGGCTGGGCGTCGCCCTCAGCCTGGCCTCCCCCGCGCTGATGCTGGAGAAGAGCACCGTCTCCAAGGCCATCGCCCGCTCCTGGAAGCTCGTCAAGGGCTCCTGGTGGCGCATCTTCGGCATCACCCTGCTGACCGGCATCATCACCGCGATCATCACGGGGATCATCTACTACCCGCTCTCGATGATCGGCGTCTTCGGCTTCGGCAACGGCCTCGACAGCGTGATGGACGGCTCGGCCTCCTCCTCCTGGGGCTTCCTGATCTTCGGCGGCGTCGCCCTGATCATCGCGCAGACGATCACCATGCCGATCCAGGCCGGCGTCACCGTCCTGCTCTACGTCGACCAGCGCATCCGCCGCGAGGCCCTCGACCTGGACCTCGCCCGGGCGGCGGGCATCGACACCGCCACCGACCCGCGCCCGGGCGCCGCCCCGGGCCACGGGGGCTGACGGACCGATGAGCACGGGGGGACTCATCACCATCGGCGCCGCGGCCCTGCTGCCCGCCGCCGAGACGCCACCACTGACGACACCGCGGGACGCCGCCCGCGAGGCCGCCGAACGCGAGCTGTCCAAGTCGGCCTACCACCGCAACGACCCGGGCCTGATCCAGCGCGCCTTCGACAGGTTCTGGGAGTGGCTGGGCGACTTCCTCGACTCCGCCTCCGGGGCGACCCCCGGAGGCGGCTTCGGCCTGCTCGCCGTCCTCGTCCTGGTCGCCCTGGCCGTCGCCGCCCTGTGGTGGCGCCTCGGCTCCCCCCGCCGCACCGCGGCCGGCCCGGGACTCCTCTTCGACGACGGCCTCCGCAGCGCCGCCGACCACCGCGCGACCGCCGATGCCCACGCCGCCGCGGGCCGCTGGACCGAGGCCGTCCAGGAACGCATGCGTGCCGTCGTCCGCTCCCTGGAGGAACGCACCCTCCTCGACCCGCGCCCCGGCCGCACCGCCGACGAGGCGGCCACCGAGGCCGCCGTCTCCCTGCCCGAACACGGGGACGACCTCCGCGCGGCGGCCCGCGCCTTCGACGACGTCACCTACGGCGGCCGCACCGGCGATCCCGACACCTACGACCGCCTGCGCACCCTCGACCTCACCCTGGAACGCGCCAAGCCGCTCCTGACGGGACCCACGGCATGACCGGCACCACCGCCCCGAACCCGACCGGCGCCCCCGCCCCCGACGTCCCCCGCACCCCGTCGGGCGGCGCGGCCACCGGCGGCGCCCTGTGGTGGGTCCGCGCCCGCGGCTTCCTGATCGCCATCGGTCTCCTGCTCGTCGGCGCCGTCACCCTGGCCGCCCTCCAGTCCGAGGAACGCCACGGCTACCTCGACCCCCGCTCGGCCGACCCGTACGGCAGCCGCGCCGTGGCCGAACTCCTCAAGGAACGCGGCGTCACCACCCGCGTCGTGACCACCGTCGCCGAGGCCGCCGCCGCGGCCGGCCCCGACACCACCCTCCTGGTCACCGACCCGGACGTGCTCGACACGACCCGGCGCGGCGCCCTGCGCTCCGCCATGGACCTCTCCGGAGGCCGCACGGTCCTGCTCGGCGCCGGCAGCCGCAGCCTCGCCGACCTGGCCCCCGGAGTACGCACCGCCTCGTACGCCGACGAGGAGAACCTCGACCCCGGTTGTTCCCTGCCGGCCGCCGTGTCGGCGGGCCGCGCCGCCACCGGCGACAGCCTCCGCTACACCACCGACCTTCCGGGGGCCGTCGCCTGTTACCCCAGCGACGGCCACCCCACCCTCGTCGTCCTCCCCGGCACGACCAGGGGAGGCGACACCGTCCTCCTGGGCTCCGAGTCGATCCTGCTCAACGAGGAACTCGCCCGGCAGGGCAACGCCTCCCTGGCCCTGCAACTCCTCGGCTCCCGACCGGAACTCGTCTGGTACCTGCCCGGCCTCGCCGACCAGAGCGGCGACAGCGAGCCCCCCGCCGAGGAGAAGTCCCTCTTCGACCTCATCCCGGCCGGCTGGGGCTGGGCCCTGCTCCAACTCTTCGTGGCAGCCGTGCTCGCCGCCCTCTGGCGCGCCCGCCGGCTCGGCCCCCTCGTCACCGAGAAGCTGCCCGTCGCCGTCCGCGCGTCCGAGGCCACCGAGGGCCGCGCCCGCCTCTACCGCCTGTCAGGGGCCCGCGACCGCGCCGCCACCGTGCTGCGCGCCGCCTCCCGCGAACGCCTCGCCGCACTGGTCGGCGTACCGACCGTCCAGGCCCACGAACCGACCGCCCTGGTCCCGGCCGTGTCCGCCCGCCTCTCCGCGGACGGCGCCCACGACCTCACCGCCCTTCTCTTCGGCTCCACACCCGCCGACGACGCGGCACTCGTCGCGCTCGCCGACCACCTCGACGCCCTCGAAAGAGAGGTCCGCTCCTCATGACGGCCACCACGGACAGCGCCCGTTCCTCACTGGAAGCGCTCCGCACCGAGATCGGAAAGGCCGTGGTCGGCCAGGACTCCGCCGTCACCGGTCTCGTCGTCGCACTCCTGTGCCGGGGCCACGTCCTCCTCGAAGGCGTCCCCGGCGTCGCGAAGACCCTCCTGGTCCGCGCTCTCGCCGCGTCCCTCGAACTCGACACCAAGCGCGTCCAGTTCACCCCCGACCTGATGCCCAGTGACGTCACGGGCTCGCTGGTCTACGACGCCCGCACCGCCGAGTTCTCGTTCCAGAACGGCCCGGTGTTCACGAACCTCCTCCTCGCGGACGAGATCAACCGCACGCCTCCGAAGACCCAGTCGTCCCTCCTCGAGGCGATGGAGGAGCGCCAGGTCACCGTCGACGGCGTGCCCCGCAAGCTGCCCGAGCCGTTCCTCGTCGCCGCGACGATGAACCCGGTCGAGTACGAGGGCACCTACCCCCTCCCGGAGGCGCAACTGGACCGGTTCCTGCTCAAGTTGACCGTCCCGCTGCCCTCCCGCGAGGACGAGATCGGCGTCCTGACCCGGCACGCCGCCGGCTTCGACCCGCGCGACCTGCACGCCGCCGGCCTGCGCGCCGTCGCCGGCCCCGCGGAACTCGAAACCGCCCGCAAGGCCGTCGAGACGACCACCGTCTCCCCGGAGATCGCCGCGTACGTCGTCGACATCTGCCGCGCCACCCGCGAATCGCCGTCGCTGACCCTCGGCGTCTCCCCGCGCGGCGCGACCGCCCTGCTGGCCACCGCCCGCGCCTGGGCCTGGCTGGTGGGCCGTGACTACGTGACGCCCGACGACGTGAAGGCCCTCGCCCTGCCCACGCTCCGCCACCGCGTCCAACTGCGCCCGGAGGCCGAGATGGAAGGCGTCACGGCCGACGCCGTCATCACCGCGATCCTGTCCCACGTCCCCGTCCCGCGCTGATGGCCCTCACCGGACGCGCCGCCCTGCTCGCGGCACTCGGCAGCATCCCCGTCGGCATCCTCGAACCGAGCTGGACGGGGATGCTGGCGGTCAACGGCCCCTTGGCCCTGGCCTGCGCGGTCGACTACGCCCTCGCGGTACCCGTCCGGACACTCGGCCTGGCCCGCTCCGGCGACACCTCGGTCCGTCTCGGCGAACACGCCGACGTCCACCTCACCGTCACCAACCCGGGCACCCGCAGGCTCCGCGCCCGGGTCCGTGACGCCTGGCCCCCGAGCAGTTGGAGCCCGGGTACGGAGGGCGCCGCGTCCCGTCACACCGTGTCGATCCCGGCGGGCGAACGGCGTCGGCTGACCACGCGTCTGTTCCCCACCCGCCGCGGCGACCGCCGGGCCGACCGCGTCACCATCCGTTCCTACGGTCCCCTGGGTCTCCTGGCCCGCCAGGGCACCCACACCGTCCCGTGGACGGTCCGGGTCCTGCCCCCGTTCACCAGCCGCAAGCACCTCCCGTCCCGGCTGGCCCGCCTGCGCGAACTGGACGGCCGTACCAGCGTCCTCACGCGCGGCGAGGGCACCGAGTTCGACAGCCTCCGCGACTACGTCCCGGGCGACGACACCCGCAGCATCGACTGGCGGGCCACCGCCCGCCAGAACAAGGTCGCCGTCCGTACGTGGCGCCCCGAGCGCGACCGGCACATCCTGATCTGCGTGGACACCGGACGCACGGCGGCGGGCCGTGTCGGCGACGCCCCCCGCCTGGACTCCGCGTTGGACGCGGCGCTCCTCCTCACCGCCCTGGCCGTCCGCGCAGGCGACCGCGTGGACCTGCTGGCCCACGACCGCCGGCCGCGCGCCCAGGTCCAGGGCCGCTCGGCCGCCGACACCCTGCCCGCCTTCGTCAACGCCATGGCGACCCTGGAGGCGGAGCTCGTCGAGACCGATGCGCGTTCCCTGGTGTCCACGGTCCTGCGCAGCGCCCCGCGCCGTTCCCTGGTGGTCCTGCTGACCACGTTGGACGCCGCCCCGATCGAGGAGGGTCTCCTCCCCCTGCTGTCGCAGCTGACCCAGCGCCACACCGTCGTACTGGCCTCGGTCGCCGATCCCCGGGTGGCGGAGATGACCACGGCCCGCGGCAGCATCGACGCCGTGTACGAGGCCGCTGCCGGCACCCAGACCCGTTCTCAACGCGAGCGCACGGCGGACCAGTTGGCCCGCCACGGTGTCCACGTCGTCGACGCCGCCCCGGAACACTTGGCGCCGGCCCTCGCCGACGCCTATCTCGCCCTCAAGGCCGCCGGCCGTCTGTAGCCCCTACGGCGGGCCGCATGACGGCACGATCGACGCCGTGGTGGACCCCGTCGGGCGTCGGACGGCGCCCGACCTCACGACGGCCCGGCCGGAACTGGCCGTCCATCCCCGGCGGGCCCGGCCGCGGTCCGACGAGGTCGTGGTCCGCCACTCCACCGCCGCGTACGCGCACAATCACCCGCGCCGCCCCGAGGGGAAGATCTCCTGAACAGTAAAAGGGTCTGGAACGCAGAAAAGCCCCGCACCCTGAAGGGTGCGGGGCTTTCCCACAATGATTGTTCGGCGGCGTCCTACTCTCCCACAGGGTCCCCC
>NZ_LGDE01000216.1 GCF_001279725.1 Streptomyces sp. WM4235
GGCTTGCCCTCCAGGAAGTCGTCGATGTCGTCGTAGGTGACACCGAGGGCGTCCTCGTCGGCCTTGCCCGGGTCGAGGGTCTCCAGGTCGGCCGTCGGGGTCTTCCACACCAGCTCGGCGGGCGCGCCCAGCGCGTCCGCGACGGCGCGCACCCGGCGCTTGGTCAGCCCCGTCAGCGGCACCAGGTCCCCGGCGCCGTCACCCAACTTGGGGAAGAACCCCGACACGGCCTCCGCGGCGTGGTCGGTGCCGACGACCAGACCGTCGTGCGCCCCGGCCACCGTGTACTGGGCGATCATGCGCTGCCGAGCCTTGATGTTGCCGTGCACGAAGTCCTGGTGACGGGCGTCGCGGAAGTCCACGCCGGCGGCCAGCGAGGCCTCCAGGGCCGCGTCGCTCGCGGGCTTGATGTCCACGGTCAGTATGTGGTCGGCCTGGATGAAGGAGAGCGCGAGCCGGGCGTCGTGCTCGTCGGCCTGCACCCCGTAGGGCAGCCGCATGGCGTGGAACCGCGCCTCGTGTCCGGCCGCCCGGGCCCGCTCCACGGCGAGCTGGCACAGCCGGCCGGCGGTGGTCGAGTCCACGCCGCCGCTGATGCCGAGCACGAGGGAACGCAGACCGGTGGAGGTCAGCCGCTCGGCGAGGAAGGCGACCCGACGCTCGATCTCCCGCTCGGCATCGAATGTCTCGGCGACCTGCAGGTCCCGGGCGATCTCCTGCTGCAGGGCGATGGACGCCGGCTCGCTCACGTCTGCTCCTTGATGCTGTTCGCGATGTGCTGTCGCGTCACCCTACCCAGGACGTCCGGGCAGGTCTTCGGCGTGGTCCCGGTCGCTCCACGGCCCTCGGCGCCGCACGCGCCGGGCCG
>NZ_LGDE01000217.1 GCF_001279725.1 Streptomyces sp. WM4235
GAACAGGGTGCCGGGCTTGGCCGCTGCGAGCAGCCCCTGCTCCCCGTAGAGGGCCAGGACGTGGCGACCGGCCGGCAGCATGGTGATCACCACGTCCGCCTCGGCGACGGCCAGGGCGGCGGAGTCCGCGGCCTCCACGCCGGCCGCCGCGGCGGAGGCGAGCGCGGCGGGGACGAGGTCGAAACCGATCACGCGCCGGCCGGTCGCGGCGAGGTTGGCGGCCATCGGGCCGCCCATGTTGCCCAGCCCGATGAAGGCGATGCAGCTGGTCACCAGGGCACCTCCTGAGGAGAGTCGGTGACGGCGAGGCGCAGTTCGCGCCCGTCGTCGAGGGGGGCGAAGTAGCGGGCCACGTCGGATTCCGTGACCTCTTCGAGGGTGGCGGGCGACCAGCGGGGGGCGCGGTCCTTGTCGATGACCTGGGCGCGGATCCCCTCGACCAGGTCGGGAGAGCGCAGGGCCGTGCAGGAGATCCTGTACTCCTGTTCCAAGACCCTTTCCAGCGGCCCCGTTTCGCGTGCGCGGCGCAGGGCGGAAAGGGTGACCTTGAGCGCGGTGGGCGACTTGGTCAGGATGGTCTCGGCCGCGTCCTTGGCCTCGGGTTCACCGCTCGCGAGGAGCCGTTCGACGATCTCCTCGACGGTGTCGGCGGCGTAGCAGTGGTCGATCCACCCGCGCCTCGCGGCCAACAGCCCGGGAGGGGCCTGACCGACGTGGCGGGCCAGGACCTCGTGTACGGGCGCGCGTCCGAGGTCCGCCGAGAGTCGGTCGAGCCGATCGGCCGGGACGAAGTGGTCCGCGAGCCCGCACAGCAGCGCGTCGGCCGCGCCCACCGGTGCGCCCGTCAGGGCCAGGTG
>NZ_LGDE01000218.1 GCF_001279725.1 Streptomyces sp. WM4235
CACCAACCCCACCTGCACCGAAACAATCCCCACCTGCGCATACCGCGTCCGATCCAACCCCCCACCCACACCCCCGAACAACACATCCAACAAAGGCACATCCAAATGCCCCACCAACAACTCCGCACACTCATCCAACGCAGCCCGAAACACCGGCTCCGTCACATACAAACCCCGCCCCATACCCACATACTGCGAACCCTGACCCGTGAACATGAACACATTCGGAACCGCAACACCCCCCTTACGAGAAACAGCGGCCCGACCCCCCACCACATCCCGCAAACCAGCCACCACCGCACCCGAATCAACACCAGCCACCACCGCACGAAAACGATGCCCCGCACGACCCACATTCGCCGAGAAAGCGAAATCCCCCAACACCTCAGCAGAAGCACCCACCAACTCACCCGCATACACACCCGCCAGCGACTTCAGCGCCGACTCATCAGCCCCACTCACCCGCACCACAAACGAATCCTGAACCGGCACCTCACGCATCGACGGAACAGGAGGCTCCTCGACGATCACATGGGCATTTACGCCACCCATGCCGAACGCGCTCACCGCCGCCCGACGGGGCTCACCGTCGCGCGGCCACTCCACCGCACGGTCCGCCAGATAGAACGGAGTCTCCTCGAAGCGAATGTGGTCATTCGGCCGCACCACGTGCAGTGACGGTGGAACCATCCCGTGCTCCATCGCGAGGAGCACCTTCACCAGGCCCGCGAGCCCCGCCGCCGGCTCCAGATGACCGACATTCCCCTTCAACGAACCGATCGCGCAGAACTGCGACCTGTCCGTCACCCCAC
>NZ_LGDE01000219.1 GCF_001279725.1 Streptomyces sp. WM4235
GTACAGAGCACACGGCAGCGCTGGTGGCAGCGGCCCGCGCGGGCGATCCCCGCGCGCAGGACGAGCTCGTCAGCACCTACTTGCCGCTCGTCTACAACATCGTCGGCCGGGCCCTGAACGGGTCCTGTGACGTGGACGACGTGGTGCAGGACACCATGCTGCGGGCGCTGGACGGGCTGGGCGGTCTGCGTACGGACGACAGCTTCCGGTCCTGGCTGGTCGCGATTGCGATGAACCGGATACGGGCCCACTGGGCGGCCCGGCAGAGCGGCCCGGGCGAGAGCGGCCTGGACGCCGCCTGGGACGTCGCGGACCCCGGCGCCGACTTCGTGGACCTGACCGTCGTACGGCTCAACCTGGAGGGGCAGCGCCGGGAGACGGCCCGGGCGACGCGTTGGCTGGAGCCCGACGACCGGGCGTTGCTGTCGTTGTGGTGGCTGGAGTGCGCCGGTGAGTTGACGCGCGGCGAGATGGCGGCCGCCCTGGAACTCTCCCCCCAGCACGCGGCGGTCCGGGTGCAACGGATGAAGGCCCAGTTGGAATCGGCCCGCGTGGTCGAGCGGGCGCTGGACACCCAACCTCCGTGCGAGGGGCTGCGGACGCTCGCGGCGGGCTGGGACGGGCTCCCCTCGACGCTGTGGCGCAAGCGAATAGCCCGGCACGCGCGGGAGTGCGTGCGCTGTTCCGGGCTGTGGAGCGGTCTGGTCCCGGCGGAGGGCCTGTTGGCCGGGCTGGCACTGGTGCCGGTCGGTGCGGCGCTGCTGGCCGGCGTCCGGTCGGCCGCGGCCGGTGCGGGCGGCATGACCCCGGTGGGCGCGGCCTTCGCCGGCCCCGGCCCCCCC
>NZ_LGDE01000220.1 GCF_001279725.1 Streptomyces sp. WM4235
TGGATTCGGTCAACCAACTCCCCCCCTATTTCGTCGTTGCCGAGGACCAGTACCCCTGCCGCCGCCAGCCGCCCAGGTCCTCTCGCCCCCGCCGCATCCTGCTGGCCGAACCCGCACCCACCGACCGCGCTGCCTACGAGGCCCGGGAGGAGTGGATCACGGAAGGCGTGGACGAGTCCCAGTCCCCCTTGCAGTTCCTTGTCATTGAGGCGACGAGCACCAATCACGCCGTACGGCTGGCCCGCCGCCAGTACGAGGCTGACGAGGCCGAAAGGGACGCCGAGATGCGCCGCACGGCAGTAACCCGCGCCCCCGACAACAGCGTCCACAAGGTTTTCGGTTCGTGTGACGCCACGTGGCGCCGCGTGCCCATCAGCTACCACGGCAGGAATCAGCCCACGGAACCGGGATTCACGAGCCAGTTCGGGCACCCCCCGTGCGGAGCCCCCGGAACGGTTCGGTTCGTCAAGGCCGCCCAGGCCGACTACTACCGGGCCATCTACGGATGCCCCGAGCACACGCGCTGACAGGCCGCCCCGGGGCGCGGCTCACGCCGCGCCCCGCCCCCGGGACCGACCGGGCGGTCAGGTCACGCAAGCGGCCGCCGTTGACGCGCCCGCTTCCGGGGGGCCGCAGCGCCCCGGAAGCGGGCGGGCCGGCCGTGGCCGGCCGGCCCGCGAAACCCCGACCGGCCCGCAGCGGCGGAACGCGACGGCAGGCCGTCACCCCGACCCGCCCGCGCAGGAATCCCGGAGCTGATCCCGGCACGCGCCGATCGGCAGTCAGGACCGCGCCAAGTGCGCACCACCACCGCGGCTCATCCCCACACCGCCTCACAC
>NZ_LGDE01000221.1 GCF_001279725.1 Streptomyces sp. WM4235
GTCCACGACCACGTCGAAGCCCCCCTCGACCGCCGCGCGCAGTGCCGCGTCCTGGATCTCCAGGACGGTCTGCTCGTGCTTGTACGAGTGGCCGCGCCCGTGGTCGTGTCCGTCGAGCATGCCCCGGAGGTCGTCCAGGTTGACGCGTCGCATCCGGCCGCCGGACTCCGCTTGCAGGGCGCGCGCGGCGGTGGTCTTGCCGGATGCGGGCAGGCCCGTCATGACGTGGACCACGGGCAGGGGACGCACGGGCGGCGCGTCGGCCGCCGGGGGCTCGCTCGCCGCCGGGCCGGGCCCGACGGCCGACGGCACACCGGCCGAAGGCCGGGTGACCGAAGGCCGGGTGACCGTAGGCCCGATGACGGGGGACCCGCTGCCGGCGGGGCCCGCGGCCGACGACGTGGGCGCCGCCGAGGCGGTGGCCGGCCGCCCGGTGGTCGGGGCGACCGGGGTGACCGGCTTGCCCGCCGTGGCCGACCTGGCCTGCGCGGGCACGGTCGGTGCGCCGTCACCGGGCCGGGGCGCGCTCTCCTCGTCCGTCAGGAAGGGGACGGACGCCTCCGGTCGCAGGGAACGCCAGGTGACCAGTTCGGTCGACTTCCCGTCGAGCCGCAGGAACATGGTGGAGCGCAGGATGCCGGCGGGCAGCTGCTTCGCGGCGCGCGCGAAGGCACCCCGGTCGGCGGCCAGGTGGGCGAGGCTCGCGAAGGCCTCGTCGATGGTGCGCTCGCGCTCCGCCGCGGCTTCCTCCAGCCGGTCGATCACCTTACGGACCCAGGCGTCGAACTCGTCCGGTA
>NZ_LGDE01000222.1 GCF_001279725.1 Streptomyces sp. WM4235
GTCGTACACCCTCACCGTCGGGGACGGCCGGGTACGCGTCACCGGGCCCGACGAGGCCGGCGTCTTCTACGGCACGCGCACCCTCAAACAGGAGATACGCACGGCCGGCAAGGCCCCCGAGGGCACGGTGCGCGACGCCCCCGCCAAGCCGCAGCGCGCCCTCAACCTCGACATCGCGCGCAAGAACTTCACCCCCGACTGGATCGAGGACCGGCTGCGCGAGATGGGCGACCTCAAGCTCAACCAGCTCGGTCTGCACTTCTCCGACGACCAGGCCTTCCGGATCGAGTCCACCTCCCACCCGGAGATCGTCTCCACCCCGCACCTCACGAAGGCGGACGTACGCCGGATCACCGCGCTCGCCGCCCGCCTGCACATCACCGTCGTCCCCGAGATCGACTCGCCCGGACCCCTCGGCGCCGTACTGCGCGCCCACCCGGACCTTCAGCTGCGCGACGTGCGGGGGCGCCCGGTCAAGGGCGCCGTGGACATATCGAACCCGGCGTCGGCGAAGCTCGTGGACGAGCTCCTGCGCGAGTACATCCCGCTCTTCCCCGGCGGCGCCTGGCACCTGGGCGCCGACGAGTACCAGGCCCTGGTGGTCAAGGACCCGCAGGCCTCCTTCCCGCAGCTCGCCGCCGCCGCCCGACAGCGGTACGGGCCGTCCGCGCGGGTGCAGGACCTGGCCGCGGGCTGGCTCAACGACCGGGCCGCCGTCGTACGCCCCTCGGGCAAGACGCTCAAGGCCTGGAACGACGGCTTCTTCGCCGGGGGAGTGGTCCCCGCC
>NZ_LGDE01000223.1 GCF_001279725.1 Streptomyces sp. WM4235
GGTGCTCGTCCCCGACGAGGCGCGGGTGGCGGGATCCGCGCTCACCGAGTTCCTGGCGGAGCAGGGCGTCACGCACATGATCCTGCCGCCCTCGCTGGTCTCGGCGCTGCCGGCCGGCTGTGAGCTGCCGGAGGGCTCGACGATCCTGGTCGGCACCGAGACGGTGCCCCCGGACCTGTTCGAGCGCTGGGGCGCCACGGTGAACCTCATCGCGGCGTACGGACTGACCGAGGCCACCGTGAACTCGACGCTGTGGCCGGCGCGTCAGGCCGGCGGGCGTCCCGGCGGGCGGGTGCCGATCGGTCGCCCCGACCCCAACACCCCCTGCTACGTGCTGGACGCGACCCTCTCCCCCGTCCCGCCCGGGGTGACCGGCGAACTGTACGTCGCGGGTCGGGGTCTGGCCCGCGGCTACCTGGGCAGGCCCGGGCTGACCTCCGAGCGGTTCGTCGCCGACCCGTTCGGGGCGCCCGGCGGCCGGATGTACCGCACCGGGGACCGGGCCCGTTGGCGGCGGGACGGCAATCTGGACTTCCTGGGTCGGGTCGACACGCAGGTGAAGATCCGCGGCTTCCGCATCGAGCTGGGCGAGATCGAGTCGGCCCTGGCCGCGCATCCCGACGTGGCGCAGGCCGCGGTGGTGGCCGACCGGGACGGGGACATCGTGCGTCTGGTGGGGTACGCCGTGGCGGAGCGCGGGGAACTCGATCCGCGGGCCCTGCGCGCGCACGCGGCCGGGTTGCTCCCGGAGTACATGGTGCCCGCCCTGGTGGTGCCGTTG
>NZ_LGDE01000224.1 GCF_001279725.1 Streptomyces sp. WM4235
CCCCCCCCCCGGGGAACCCGCCATGCCGCACCACGGTCCGCAGTCCGTCGATCGGGCGCTGGCCCTCCTCGACGCGGTGGCCGACGCGGACGGGCCGGTCAGCGCCAAGGCACTGGCCCGCCGGACGGGGTGCTCCCTCTCGACCGTCTACCACCTCCTGGCGCCGCTCACGGAGCGCGGCCACCTCGTAAGGACGGCGCGCGGTTACGCGCTGGGGCCGCTGATTCCCCGGCTGCACCGCAGCTACCTGCGGCACCTGGAGCCGGCGCCGGGCGTCGGCGACGTGTTGGCGCGACTGCGCAGGGCCACCGGCGCGGAGGCGTACTACACCGCGTACCGCGGCGGGCTGATCACCGTGGTCGACACGACGGCTCCCGTGACGGACACCGAGAACCCCTTCACGCCGGGGCGGGAGACGCGTGCGCACGCCACCGCGCACGGCAAGGCGCTGCTCGCCGAGCTCCCCCGTACGCTGCGCCGGCGCTACCTCACGGAACACGGCATGGCACGCCTGACCGCGGCCACCATCACCAGCGCGGAGTCGCTGGAGGCGGAGCTGTCCCGGGTGCGGGGGCAGGGTTACGCCGTCTCGGTGGGCGAGGCCGACCCCGTGTACACCTGTTTGGCCGTCGCCCTGCCGGCGGAGCGGCCCCGGGGTGACGACGCGGTGCACGCCCTGTCGGTGTCGTTGCCGACCCGGGAGTACCGGCGGCGCCCCGAGGAGGTCCGGGGCGCGCTCGCCCGCGCGGCGGGCCTGCTCTGAGGCTGCCGGCC
>NZ_LGDE01000225.1 GCF_001279725.1 Streptomyces sp. WM4235
GCCCGGCGGACCCGCACGCCCGGCCCGCCCCGGCCCGCCCGCCCCCACCCCGGCCCCCGCCCCGGCCCGACCGCCCCGCCCCCGGCCCCGGCCCCGGCCCCGGCCCCGGAAATATCCCGCGAAGGTAAGGGAACGGCAAAGCCCCTCCGGTCGTTCTCCGGGCATGACCGCTATGACCCCTGGTTCCAATCTGCCGCTCAACACCGTCCGGGTGACGGTGGACGTGGCTGCTCCGGTGCGGCTCGACGTATCGGGACTTCTCCTCGCCGCGGACGGCAAGGTGCGTTCCGACGCCGACTTCATCTTCTACAACCAGCCGACCGGCCCCGGTGTGAGTCACCGGTCCGGGGGCGGTTCGACGCCCGACTCGATCACGGTGGACACCGGCGCCGTGCCGCCGGGCATCGAGCGGATCGTGGTCACCGCCAGCCCGGACGCCGCCGGACAGACCTTCCAGGGCATCGAGCCCACGGCCACGGTGCGGGACGCGGTCGGCGGCGCGGTGATCGCCACCTTCACCCCGCCCCAGCTGGGCTCCGAGACCGCGCTCGTCGTCGTCGAGGTCTACCTGCGCGGCGGCGTGTGGAAGGTGCGCGCCGTCGGCCAGGGGTACGCCAACGGCCTCGCCGGCATCGCCACCGACTTCGGGGTCTCCGTGGACGAGGAGCCGCCCCCGGCCGCGGCCGCGGCCCCGTCGGCACCCCCCGCCGCGGCCCGGGTTCCGGCAGGCGGGGGCCAAACCCCCCCTCGGCCCCGCCCCCG
>NZ_LGDE01000226.1 GCF_001279725.1 Streptomyces sp. WM4235
ACCCCCACCCCCCAGCCCCGCCGGCACTTGAGGCGCCCGGCGCAGCCGGGACCGGCAGCAACCAACCGCAAGACGGCAACGCGGCGAGACGGCAACGCGGCAAGACGGCAACCACCACCGCCCGGCCAGGGCAACGGCCAAGGCAACGGCCAAGGCAACGACTACGCCGACGCCCTCCCCGTAAGCGCCGCCAGGCTAGCCCGCACGTGGTTCATGTGCGCCCGCATCTCGTCCTGCGCCTCCCCGTGCTCCCGCAGGATCCGTTCCGTCTCGCGCCCGACCCGTTCCTCCCGCACCCGCGCCTGCGCCAGCACCTCGGACGCCCGTGCTTCGGCATCCTCCTGCCCGTGCCGCGCCGACTCCTCCGCTTCGGCGAACGCCCGCCGCGCGTCGGCCAACCGCCCTTCGGCCTGGCGCTCCAACTCCGCTTGCCGGGCTTCCAGTTCGGCTTCCCGTGCCGCCAGTTCCCGTTCGGCCGCGTCCCGGCGGTCCGCGTGTTCCTGCTCGCGTTCCGCCAGCAGCTCGTCCGACCGGCGGCGCGTCTCGACCAGGGCCGTGTGCGCCTCCGACCGCCAGGCCGCCGCGTCGTCCCGGGCCTCCGCCCGGGCGTCGTCCGCTTCCCGGCGTGCCCGCAGCAGCCCCTGTCGGGCCCGTACCTCGGTCTGTTCGCGCACCGCTTCCGCGTCCTGCCGCGCCAGCTCGGTCACCCGGTCCGCGTGCGCCTCGGCGGCGCCCTGGGTGGTGAACACGTCGGCGCGCGCGTCCGCGCGTACGCAGTCCGCCTCCTCCTGCGCGAGCAGCAGGATTCGCCGGGCCCGTTCGCTCAGCTCGTCGTACGTCTGGGGGGCGAGCGAGGCGACCCGCTCGCGCAGCCGCTCCGCCTCCGCCTCCATCTGCTTGGCCAGGACGGTCAACCGTGCCACTCGCTCCCAGGCCTCGTCCCGGATTTCCGAGAGGCGCACGAGGTACCGGTTCACCTCGTCCGGCCGGTAACCGCGGCCGCGCACGGTCGCGAAACCCTGGGGACCGTGAGGTGACATGGGTGCACTCATCCTGGAAGCGCCTCTCTCGCGGGGATTCCCGTCAAGGATGCGTCATTTGCGACCAGAAGCCGGAATGGCCGGGCCGGAACCCCGTTCGAGGGTTCCGGCCCGGCCCATCACACGGACCCGCGGGTCAGAGCAGTCCGTCCCACATCTGTTCCAGCAGCACCGACCACCAGCTCTCCGGCGACGCCAGCGCCGCGCTGTCGAGGCCGGCCAGATTCGTCTGGAAATCGACCGTCCAGCGGCCAGCCTGCTCCGGCGTCAGGTGCTGCCGCAGCCGCCACATGTGCCCCAACATCGCCAGCGACCGCACGAATTGCGGCAGGCTGGAGTTCACGAACTGCGGCGGTACCGGAGCACCGCCCGGCCCGGCCTCCACCGGGACCGCCACTATGTGCGCCGTCCCGTACTGCACGCAGAGCGCCTTGCCGAAGTCGCTTCCGACGACGAGGTACGAGCCCGCGTCCGATGCCGGCTGCACCTGCCGCTGCGCCGCCAACTCGGCCAGTGTCGGCACCGGTTGGCCGGGCACGGCCTGCGCCCAGAAGAACGGACCGAAGTCCACCGGCAGCCCCGACCACATCAGGGTCTGGGCCACGATCTCCGGCACGCCCTGCCGGGACACGGCCCGCTGGTCGAAGCGGAACACGCCCTGCGGGCCGAACGCCCCTGCCAGCTCCTGCGCGATGGCCTCCAACGGGATCGCCGGCTGGAGGGGGACCTGCGGCAGCGGCGCGCGTACCGGCGCGGGACGCGCCGGACCGTCCGCCACCTGATGGAGTTCGCTCTGGTGGGTGATCAGGTGTCGCATGCCCTGCTGACGGCTCGCGTGATCCGTCCCGTACGGGGCCACGCTGGTGATCCGGACCTGGGGCCAGGTCTCGCGGATCATCCGCGCGCAGTAGCCGCCGGGCAGCTCGCAGGACCCCAACTCGGTGTGCAGCTCCAGTACCTGCTGCGGCGGCACGTTCATGGCGCGCAGCTCGTGCAGGATCTGCCACTCGGGGTGCGGGGTGCCGGGCGCCGAGCGGCGGATCAGCTGCTGCTCGGAGCCGTCGGGCGCGCGGTAGCGCAGCACGGCCTGGTAGCCGGGGCCGACGGTGGGCACGCCGGACGCGGCCGGCGCCGGTGCCATGGGCTGCGGCACCGGAGCGGCGGGCGCGCCGGGCGGACCGGGCGGTTGGGGTACGCCGGGGCCGGCGAGCATCGTCGCGGCGTGGTGCGGCGTCCCACCCCCGGGAGTACCGGGAGTACCAGGAGCCCCGGGCGCGCCGGGGGGCCTGGGCGGCTGCACGACGGACGGGCCCGCGAGCATCGTCGCGGCGTGATCGATCCCGCCACCGGGAGCACCGGGAGCACCGGAGCCACCGGGCGCACCCGGAGCCCCGGGCGGACCGGGAGGCGTCGGCGCACCGGGACCCGCCGGACCCACGCCCGAACCCACACCCGGACCCGCGAGCATCGTCGCCGCATGATCCACCCCACCACCGGGCACACCCGGCGGACCGGGCGGCTGCGGCGCACCGGGCGAACCCGGCGGCCTGGGCGGCTGCACCACGGACGGGCCCGCCAACATCGTCGCGGCATGATCGATCCCACCACCGGAAGAGCCGGCGGAACCGGAGCCACCGGGCGCACCCGGAGCCCCGGGCGGACCGGGAGGCGTCGGCGCACCAGGACCCGCCGGACCCACACCCGAACCCACACCCGGACCCGCGAGCATCGTCGCCGCGTGATCCACCCCACCACCGGGCACACCCGGCGGTCGGGGCGGTACGGGCGGCTGCCCCGGAGCGGAGGCTCCGGGCGCACCGGGCGGACCGGGCGGACCGGGCGGACCGGGCGGGCTCACGGAAGCGCCCGACCCCGGCCGGGAGAGCTGGGCCTTGCTCGTCGGCGCGTCGGCGATGTCGCCCGCGTCCGAGCCGTGCCCCAGGGCGGGCACGACCGCGGTCCGCGGCAGCCGGCTGCCGCCGGCCATGAGCTGGGTCTGCGCGTCGGGGGCCGCCGCGGCCGGCGCGTCCTCCAGGTCCGACCCGGACAGCGGCGGCGCGAACACCGTCGCCGGCAAGGGCACGGAACCCTCGTCCGCGCCGGAGTTCACATCGGTCCCGGCCCAAGGCGTGGCACCGATCGGGAACCCGTCGTTGGCGGTCGGCTCGTACGGGATCTCGCCGCCGCGCCGCAGCGGTACGACGTCACCCGGGGCATCGGCCGTGCCGGGCGCCGGGGTGGCGGGAGCGGGAGGGCCGCCGACCGGGACGGCGGGCTCCGCCGAAGCGGCCCCCGAGCCGGAACCGGAACCCACACCCGCGGCCTCACCGGACGACGATCCCGCGTCGGACGACAGGGCCGCGGCCGACGAGTCCGCGGCCGGGGCCCGCGGGATCCCCGCACGGTCCGCCGCCTCCTGCAACCACTCGGGCGGACTCAGCATGAACGAGGTCTGTTCCGAGTCGATCCGCGGCGGCGGAACCGAGGCCTCGGAGCCCGCCGGAGCGGTCGCGGCCCCGTACTCCTCCTCGTACCGCCGGATCACCTCACCCACCGGCAGCCCCGGCCACAGCGTCACCTCACCGCTGTCCCGCGCGATGACCAGCCGCTGCCGGCCACCACCGGACACCGGACCGGCCGCCCGGTCCTCGGCCCACACCACGAAGCCCAGCCCGAACTCCCGCACCCGCACCTCACGGTGCTGGTACGCGGGCACGTCCCCGTTGATCCACTCCTCGGCGCGTTCCTGCGCCTGTGCGAAGGTCACCATCGCGCCGTCACCCCTCCACCGGCGCGGAACCCGCCACCGGAACCGAACGAGCGAATCCGCCGTCCACCATCAGACCGGCCACCGTCTCCAGCTCCGGCGGGTTACCCGCCAAGCGTTCGAGAAAGGCGTCGAAATCGGCACCGCACGGCAGCAACAGCCGCTCCACGCGCTCCTGCACCGACCAGCCGTCCCGGTCGCGCGCGTCGTCGTACGGGGAGAACCACACGGAGCCGATCCCCTCGCCCTTCACCTTCACCGCGAGCAGCCCGCCCTGTGCGAAGGCCACGCACAGGTAGTCCTTCGTCAGGTGGTCCCGCAGACACTTGTTGACGTAGACGAGGTCGTTGACCGCCGCTTCCTCGCGCACCGTGAAGAACGGCTGGTCGACCAGCACCCCGAGGTCCACGTCCAGGCCCGCGCCGACCGGCGCGCAGCCGCCCGCCGCCTTCAGGAACGCCCGGTACGCCTCCGGCAGCCGGTAGCCGAGGTCCTCCTCGACGCCCTGCACCTGCTGCTCGGACACCGACACCACCGACTTCGGCAGTCCCAGGTGCGCCGGGCGCACTTCCTGGAGGGGGCGCGTGCCGCGCTTCTCGTGGTCCACGGGCGCCGTCGTCAGTCCGGCGTGGTGCCGCAGCAGTGCCTTCACCTCGACGGGGACCAGTTCCATCCGCCGCGTCCCGGCCACGTGGTGCCAGGTCCATCCGTGCGGGGTCGCCACCGGGCCGACGGTGTCCCACAGCTCGTGGCCCGCCTCCCGCATCGCCGCGTTGGCGGACACGTAGTCCGTCAGGCGCAGCTCGTCCACGCCGAAGCCCTCCGGCGGCTCGGCGATCTCCACCGCGGCGCGCGCGTAGGGCGAGAAATCGGGATGCCCGTCCCCGCTGATCCGTACTCCGTGGGGATGCCGAGCGGCCCGGACCGGGTCCGGGAAATGCACGACCTGCCCCGAGTAAGCGGCGTTGGGTGGCGCGGCCTGCTGCCCGAGCCGACCTGTCGTCATGGCGGTAGCCCCCTGCTGGATCTGGCTGGTTCACCACAGCCTATGTGCTCGGGCAAGGGGCTCACCCGCAGCCGAAGCAGCATGCCGGCCACACCCCCTCACGTGGGGCGGGAAGAGCCGAATTGATACGAATATTCGACCCCGCTTCCCCACCACAGGGGACATTTGACAGGCTGTCCCCGCAGCACGGGGGCGTGCGCGACAGCGGCCCGCACCGCCGCCACGGGAGGGAACACGCAGCATGCAGAACACGGCAACACGCACAGACCGGACGGAACCGACGGAAGCCGGCCCCGCCGGCGATCCCCGTCTGCGCTGGAGCAGCGCCGACGGCCCCGCCGTCCCCGTGCTCCGCTTCCGGCGCGACGGCATCCTCCCCACCGTCGCCGCCGCCCTGTCCGTACGCGGGGAGACCCTCACCGGCACCGCCGGGAAGGCCGACCAGCCACCCGTGCTGCACCCGCTCGTACAGGACTTCCTCGACACCCTCACCAGCGGACAGCGGGAGCGGTTCACCGGCCGATGTCCGGAAGCGATGCTCCTCTCCCGCCACCTCGCCGGCGTCGAGGGCGCCCGCAGCAAGCGCGCCTCCCGCAAGCCGCTGACGGCGAGCGAGGCGCGCCGTTCCCTCAAACAGGCCAGGATCACCGCCCGTCGCATCCGCGAGGACGGCGACCCGCTCCACGGGACCTACGCGCCCCCGTGCCGCTCCTGCGACGCCCTCCTCGCCCACTTCGGCGTACGTTCCGTCGACCTCACCCACTCCGAGTAGCCGCCATGAGCACCTCGTCCCCCTCGTCCGCCTCCTACGACCGTTCCTCGGCGACCCGTTTCCCGGGGCCGGTGGACTCCGCGCTGCGCACCGCCGGTTGGGAGCCGGGCCGCTGGGACATCAAGCAGGCCGAGTACTGGGCCGACGCGCTGCGCGACCACACCACCCCCGCCGGGCACCGGCACACCGTCTTCCCGGCGGCCGTCGAGGCCTGGGCCGAGTTCGGCGGCCTGACCGTCGCCGGCTCCGGGCCCGGCCGTCAGATAGCCCCCGCCCGCGTGCGCCTGGACCCGCTCACCGGGCTCCACCTGGCCCGCACCTTCTGCGACCTCGGGCGCGCCCTGTCCACCGAGCTGAGCCCGCTCGGCGCCGAGACCGACGGCGGCTCGCACCTCGCCATCGACCGCGAGGGCCGCGTCTACGGCATCGACCACACCGGCGACTGGTTCCTCGGCGCGAGCCTCGACGATGCCCTGGCCCTGCTCCTGACGGGTCTCCAGCCGGCCCGTCTCACGACGGGCTGACCCCGGTCGGAGGTCGGGGGCCCGCCCCCGACCTCCGACGGCCGTCTGCGGGGAGCCGAGCCGCCTCCTACCGCTCGCGCGGCAGGACCGCCGACACCTTGAAGCCGCCGTCCTCCGTCGACCCCGAGACGAACACCCCGCCCAGTCCGAGCACCCGCTCCCGCATCCCCACCAGCCCGTTGCCGCCGCTCGGCAGTCCCGGTTCGGCGGCCTTGCCGTCACACGGCCCGTTCTCCACCTGCATGGCCACCTCGGCGTCCCGGTGGGCGAGCCGTACGACGACCTTCGCGCCCGGCGCGTGCTTGTGGCAGTTGGTCAACGCCTCCTGCACCACCCGGTACGCGGTCTGTTCGACCTCCGCCGGATAGTCGGGGCACTCGCCCCGCACGTCCAGCTCGACGACCATCCCCGCCGTGCGGGACTGCCCGACCAGCGCCTCCAGCTCGCCGATCGACGGCCCGTCCTCGAAGATCCCCACCAACGCAGGCCGGGCCAGGGAGGCACTGGCCGGCTTCGGCGACTCGGCCCGCAGCACGCCCAGCATCTCGCGCAGTTCCGTCAGCGCCTGCCGCCCCATGTCACCCACCAGGGCCGCGTTCCTCACGGCCTTCACCGGGTCCTTCGCGGCCACCGCCTGTAGAGCCGCCGCGTGCACCACCATCAGCGACACCCGGTGGGCGACCACGTCGTGCATCTCCCGCGCGATCCGCGTCCGTTCCTCCGTGCGGGCCCACTCGGCCCGCTCCTCGGCCCGGTCCGCCAACAGCGACAGTTCCCGTTCCAGCGAGTCCGCGCGCTCGTGGAGGCTCTCCATCAACCGGCGGCGCGCCCCGATGTACAGCCCGAGGAGCACCGGCGGCACGGTCAGCGCCACCGCCACGAACACGGACAGCACGATCACGAGGGTCCCGTCGGCCTCCACGTCCCCGCGCGTCCGCATGTACATCACGACGAACGTCCCGGCCAACGACATCGACGCGAGCGTGGCGGTGATCCGCCGGGGCACGTCGGAGGAGGCCAGCGTGTACAGGCCCACCACCGCGAGGAGGAACCCCATCGCGGCGGGCGTCACGGCGATGGCCACCAGCACCACGGCGATGGGCCACCTGCGCCGCAGCACGAGCGTGGCCCCCACCACGATCCCGAACAGCACCCCGAGGGCCACGGGAATGCCGGCTTCGTGGGCGAAGGGCACCCCCTCGACGGCGCACTCGGCGGCGGACACCACGCCGAGTCCCACGTCCAGTGCGGCGCTCCGCCGCCTCTCCCACCACCAGGGGCCGTCGCGCCCCATCCCGTCCCGCTCTTCCCCCGTACTGGTCATGCCGTCCAGCGTACGCAGGGGCCCCGGGCGGGAGGCGAGCGAAATTCCCGGGGGCGAAGGTGCGCGACACCCCTCACGCGCGTCGCGCGCGACCCCTCACGCGCGTCGCGCGACGCGCGTACCGCAAGGCACCGATGCATACCGTCGCGATGAGGGGTGGTGGTGCGGCATAGTAGGTCTCGTCGACTCGACCACCAGGGAGTAATGTCCGGTCAAGTCACGATTGATCCCCTGTGGTGTAATTGGCAGCACTGAGGCTTTTGGTGCCTTATGTCCGGGTTCGAGTCCTGGCGGGGGAGCTTTCACACATGCGGGTCCCGATCTCCGGTCGGGACCCGGCTTCGTTTCCGCCCTCCCGCCCCCGGCTATCCTTCACGGGTCCACCCCCGAAGCCGAAGGGCACCCCCGTGAGCGCAACCCGCCCGGCAGCCGTCGTCGTACTCGCAGCGGGTGAAGGCACCCGCATGAAGTCGGCCACACCGAAGGTTCTGCACGAGATCAGCGGGCGTTCGCTCGTCGGTCACGTCGTCGCCGCCTCGCGCGAGCTCGACCCCGCACACCTCGTGGTCGTCGTCGGCCACGCACGCGAGCAGGTCACCGCGCACCTCGCCGACATCGACGCCGATGTCCGCACGGCCGTCCAGTACGAGCAGAACGGCACCGGACACGCCGTCCGGATGGCCCTCGAAGAACTCGGCGGCGAGCAGGCCGGCACCGTGGTCGTCGTCTGCGGCGACACCCCGCTGCTGACCGGCGAGACCCTCGCCGAACTCACCGCCACGCACGAGGCCGACGGCAACGCCGTCACCGTGCTGACCGCCGAGGTGCCCGACTCGACCGGCTACGGCCGCATCATCCGCGGTGCCGACGGCGCCGTCACGGCGATCGTCGAGCACAAGGACGCCACCGACGCGCAGCGCGCGATCCGTGAGATCAACTCGGGGGTCTTCGCGTTCGACGGAGCCCTGCTGAGCGACGCGCTGGGCAAGGTCCGCACGGACAACAGCCAGGGCGAGGAGTACCTCACCGACGTGCTCGGCATCCTGCGCGAGGCCGGCCACCGCGTCGGCGCGGCGGTCGGTGCCGACCACCGTCAGATCCTCGGGATCAACAACCGGGTGCAACTGGCCCAGGCCCGGGCCCTGCTGAACGCGCGCCTGCTGGAGAACGCGATGCTGGCCGGCGTGACCGTCGTCGACCCGGCGAGCACGCTGGTGGACGTCACGGTCACCTTCGGGCAGGACGCGATCATCCACCCCGGTACGCAGCTCCTGGGGAACACGCACGTCGCGGAGGGCGCCGAGGTCGGCCCCAACACCCGCCTCAAGGACACCCGGGTCGGCCCCCGGGCGCGCGTCGACAACACGGTGGCGGACACGGCCGTGATCGGTGAGTCGGCGTCCGTCGGCCCGTTCGCGTACCTGCGTCCGGGAACGAACCTCGGCCTGAAGGCCAAGGCCGGCACGTACGTCGAGATGAAGAACGCGACCATCGGCGAGGGCACCAAGGTGCCGCACCTCTCGTACGTGGGCGACGCGACCATCGGCGAGTACACGAACATCGGCGCGGCCAGCGTGTTCGTGAACTACGACGGCGAGAACAAGCACCACACGACCATCGGTTCACACTGCAAGACGGGCTCCGACAACATGTTTGTGGCGCCCATCACCATCGGGGACGGCGCCTACACGGCGGCCGGCTCGGTGATCACGAAGGACGTCCCGGCCGGCGCGCTGGCCGTGGCCCGTGGCCAGCAGCGGAATATCGAGGGCTGGGTGGCCCGCAAGCGTCCGGGGAGCGCCGCGGCGACGGCGGCCCAGTCGGTGGCCGCGGAGGACTCCGACGGTCGTTGAGGTGAACTGACCGGAAACGGGTACGCCCTGGACGGCGTACCGTGATAGGTGCACGCAATTCGGCTGGCTCACCGTGTGCGGGACGGACGCGCACGGGGGCGAGCAGCTTTCCACACGTCTGAGGAGACAGTGCTGTGACCGGGATCAAGACGACCGGCGAGAAGAAGCTGATGCTCTTCTCCGGCCGCGCCCACCCCGAGCTGGCCGAGGAGGTCGCACACCAGTTGGGTGTCGGCCTCGTGCCGACCAAGGCTTTCGACTTCGCGAACGGTGAGATCTACGTCCGTTTCCAGGAGTCGGCTCGTGGCGCGGACTGCTTCCTGATCCAGAGCCACACGGCTCCGATCAACAAGTGGATCATGGAGCAGCTGATCATGATCGACGCGCTGAAGCGCGCGTCGGCCCGCTCCATCACCGTGATCGTCCCGTCCTACGGGTACGCCCGCCAGGACAAGAAGCACAAGGGACGCGAGCCGATCTCGGCGCGCCTGGTCGCGGACCTGCTGAAGACGGCGGGTGCGGACCGCATCCTGACCGTCGACCTGCACACCGACCAGATCCAGGGCTTCTTCGACGGCCCGGTCGACCACCTGTCCGCCCTCACGGTCCTCGCGGACTACGTCGGCGCCAAGGTGGACCGCACCAAGCTGACGATCGTCTCCCCGGACGCCGGCCGCGTGCGCGTTGCCGACCGCTGGTGCGACCGTCTGGACGCGCCGCTGGCCATCGTGCACAAGCGTCGCGACAAGGACGTCGCCAACCAGGTGACCGTCCACGAGGTCGTCGGTGAGGTCAAGGGCCGCGTCTGCGTCCTGGTCGACGACATGATCGACACGGGTGGCACCATCTGCGCCGCCGCCGACGCGCTGTTCGCGCACGGCGCGGAGGACGTCATCGTGACGGCCACGCACGGCATCCTGTCCGGCCCCGCGGCCGACCGCCTGAAGAACTCCAAGGTCAGCGAGTTCGTGTTCACGAACACCCTGCCCGATCCGTCGGACCTGGAGCTCGACAAGATCACGGTGCTGTCGATCGCCCCGATGATCGCGCGCGCCGTGCGCGAGGTCTTCGAGGACGGCTCGGTCACCAGCCTGTTCGAGGAGCAGCAGTAGCCGCTCCCGCCCCCGCGCGGTAGATCCTTTTGGGTACGGCCTCCCGGCCGGGTAGACTCCACGAGTTGCTCGGCGAGGGAGGCCGTACCTGTTCACACGGGTGCCGGCACTCCGTTATCGACGCGCTCTTCGTAGCAGGCCGTTCCGGCCGGGTGACTGTCGTCCAATTCCGTCACCCCACGAGGAGTGAGCATGTCCGAGGTCAAGCTTTCCGCCCAGCTCCGTGACACCTTCGGCAAGGGCTCTGCCCGTCAGGCCCGTCGCGACGCCCTGACCCCCGCCGTCATCTACGGCCACGGCACCGACCCGAAGCACGTCAACGTCGACGCCCACGCCCTTCAGCTGGCGCTGCGCACCCCGAACGTCCTGCTCTCCCTGGACCTCGGCGACGCCGGCACCGAGCTGGTCATCCCGAAGGCCGTGCAGAAGCACCCCCTGAAGCGCACGATCTCCCACGTCGACTTCCTGATCGTCAAGAAGGGCGAGAAGGTCACCGTCGACGTCGCGATCGTCACCGAGGGCGAGCTGGCCGCCGGCGGCAACATGCTGGAGACCCTCCAGAACACCATCTCCGTCGAGGCCGAGGCCACCCACATCCCGACCGAGGTCACCGTCTCCATCGCGGGCCTCGAGGCCGGCGCCACCATCCACGCCAAGGACCTGGTCCTCCCGAAGGGCACCACCCTGGCCGTCGACGGCGACATCGCCGTCCTCCAGGTCGTGGCCCCGCAGGCCGAGGAGCCGGCCGCCGACGCCGAGGACACCGAGGTCTGAGCCTCGCGCTCCCCTCTCGGCACTTGCTGAACGACCGCCGTCCGGCTCCACTGGAGCGGGACGGCGGTCGTCTTCGTTAAGGAGCTTTTTGATGTCGGACGACACGGCCCCCTGGCTGATCGTCGGTCTCGGGAACCCCGGGGCGGAGTACGCGGGCAACCGTCACAACATCGGGTTCATGGTCGTGGACCTGCTGGCGGAGCGGATGCGCGGCAAGTTCAAGGCGCACAAGGCGCGCGCGCAGGTGGTCGAGGGCCGCATCGGCCCGCCCGGCCCGGCGAACCGTCGGGTGGTGCTGGCCAAGCCGATGTCGTTCATGAACCTGTCGGGCGGCCCGGTGACGGCGCTGCGCGACTTCTACAAGGTTCCGTTGGACCGGATCGTCGCGGTCCACGACGAGTTGGACATCGACTACCCGACGCTGCGGCTGAAGCTGGGCGGCGGGGACAACGGCCACAACGGTCTGAAGTCGATGACGAAGGCGATGGGCCCGGACTACCACCGGGTCCGCTGCGGCATCGGTCGGCCCCCGGGCCGAATGCAGGTGGCGGACTTCGTGCTGAAGGACTTCTCGTCCACGGAGCGCAAGGAACTGGACTGGTTCGTCGACCGGTCGGCGGACGCGGTGGAGTGCCTGATCCAGGAGGGTCTGGAGCGCGCGCAGTCCACCTACAACTCCTGACGCGGACCCCGTACGAAGGAAGCCCCCGCCGATCCGGCGGGGGCTTCCTTCGTGTGCGGGGTGCGTCAGCCGGTGTTGCGCAGACCGGCGGCGACTCCGTTGACGGTGAGCAGCAGGGCCCGGGCGAGGAGCGGGTCGGCTTCCTCGCCGCGCTCGGCCGCGGCGCGCTGGCGGGCGAGCAGCGAGACCTGGAGGTAGGAGATCGGGTCCAGGTAGGCGTCGCGGACGGCGAAGGTCTGCTGGAGCACCGGGTGGGAGTCCAGCAGCTTGTGACCGCCGGTGATGCGCAGGACCTCGCGGACGGTCAGCTCGTGTTCGGCCTCGATGCGGGCGAAGACGTGCTTCAGCTCGTCGGGGACGAGGGTGTCCACGTAGTGCCGGGCGATCCGCAGGTCGGTCTTGGCCAGGGTCATCTCGACGTTGGACAGGAAGTTGCGGAAGAAGTGCCACCGCTCTCCCATCTCGCTGAGGACCATGTCCTGGCCGGCCTCTCGGAGGGCCTTGAGACCCGAGCCGACGCCGTACCAGCCGGGCACGATCTGGCGGGACTGCGTCCAGCCGAACACCCACGGGATGGCGCGCAGGCCGTCGAGGCCGGCTCCGGAGTCGGGGCGGCGGGAGGGCCGGGACCCGAGGTGGAGGTCGGCGAGCTGGTCGACGGGGGTCGCGGCGAAGAAGTACGCCGGCAGGTCGGGGTCCTCGACGAGCGCGCGGTAGGCGTCGTGCGCGGCGTCGGAGACGGTGTCCATGGCCGCGTCCCAGCGGGCGAGGTCGTCGTCGGACTGGCGCGGGGCGGTGTGCAGGGCGGAGGCCTGCAGGGTGGCCGCGACGGTCAGTTCGAGGTTCTCGCGGGCCAGGGACGGGACGAGGTACTTGTCGGAGATGACCTCGCCCTGCTCGGTGACCTTGATCTCGCCTTCGAGGGTGCCCCAGGGCTGGGCGAGGATCGCGTCGTGGGAGGGGCCGCCGCCGCGGCCGACGGTGCCGCCGCGGCCGTGGAACAGGCGCAGCCGGACCCCGTAGCGGTGGGCGACGTCGCGCAGCCGGCGCTGGGCGCGGTGGATCTCCCACTGGCTGGTGGTGATGCCGCCGAACTTGCTGGAGTCGGAGTAGCCGAGCATGACCTCCTGCACGTCGCCGCGCAGGGAGACGAGGCGCCGGTAGGAGGGGTCGGCGAGCATGGCGTCGAGGATGACGTCGGCGGCCTTGAGCTCGTCGGTGGTCTCCAGGAGCGGCACGATGCCGATCTTGGCCCAGCCGGCGTGGAGGTCGATGAGGCCCGCCTCGCGGGCGAGGACGGCGGCGGCGAAGACGTCGTCGGCGCCCTGGCACATCGAGATGATGTACGACTCGATGACCTCGGGGCCGAACTTCTCGAAGGCGTCCTTGATGGCGCCGAAGACGCCGAGGGTCTTCTGCCCGGCGGCGTCGAGGGGCGCGGGCGTGGGCGCGAGGGGCCGGCGGGAGCGGAGCTCCTTCGCGAGGAGCTTGCCGCGGTAGTCGCGGGGCATGTCGGCGTAGCGCCAGGACTCCTCGCCGAGCCGGTCGAAGAGCTGGCCGAGCGCGTGGTGGTGCGCGTCGGCGTGCTCGCGCACGTCCATGGTCGCGAGCTGGAGCCCGAAGGCGGCCAGGGTGCGGATGGTGCGGTCCATGCGGCCGTCGGCGAACAGGGCGCCGCGGTGTTCGCGCAGGGACGTCTGGATGAGGGTGAGGTCCGTGAGGAGCTCGGCGGTGCCGAGGTAGTCGCGTCCCTCTTCGTGGCCGGTGCCCTTGGCGAGGCGCTCGCGGGTGTTGACGAGCTTCTGCCGGATGCAGGTGGCCTTGAGGCGGTAGGGCTCCTCGGCGTTCAGCCGCTTGTAGCGGGGGCTGATCTCGGGGAGTCGTTCCAGGTCCGCCTGGAGGGATTCGAGGAGTTCCTCGGTGGCCCCGGTGTAGCGGATGGAGTTGGACAGGAGCCCGCGCAGGAAGTCGACGAGTTCGAGGGCGTCGGTGATGCCGTGCTCGTGCTGGAGGATCAGCACGTCCCGGGTGACGTCGGGGGTGACGTTCGGGTTGCCGTCGCGGTCGCCGCCGATCCAGGTGCCGAAGGTGAGCGGGCGGGTGCCGGCCGGGATCTCGACGCCGACGCGCTGGAGCTCGGCGGCGAGGTCCTCGAGGACGTCGCCGACGGCGCCGGCGTGCAGCTCGTCGAGGTAGTAGATGGCGTTGCGGGCCTCGTCGGCGGGCTCGGGACGCACGACGCGCAGCTCGTCGGTCTGCCAGACGAGGTCGATGTTCTCGGCGAGGCGCAGGTCGTGGCGGCGGCGGTCGCCCGCGCCGGTGACGGGCTCCTCCAGGAGCGCGGCGATGCGGCGCAGCTTGTTGAGGACGCTGCGGCGGGCCGCCTCGGTGGGGTGCGCGGTGAAGACGGGGCGGACGTTGAGGTTCTTGACCGTCTCGCGCAGGTGCTCGGGGTCGGCGTCCTTGAGCATGTCGGCGGTGCGGGCGAGGAGCCCGCCCTCGGCGGCACGGTGGGCGCGCAGTTCCTTGCCGCGGTGCACCTGCTCGGTGACGTTGGCGAGGTGGAAGTACGTGGAGAAGGCGCGCACCAGCTTGGCGGCGGTCTCCAGGTCGGTGTCCCCGAGCAGCTCGGCGGCGGCTTCGCCGTCGGTGCGGGTGAGCGCGCGGACGCGTTCGACGAGGTCGAGGAGGTCTTGGCCCTCTTGGCGTACGAGGGTCTCCCCGAGGAGGTCTCCGAGGCGGCGGATGTCCGCGCGCAGCTCGGCGTTCGCGGTTTCGGCCCGGTCGGTGTCGGCCTGGGTGACGGGGGCCTGGGGGGCCTGGTCAGCACTGCTCACAGGTGCGGCTCCTTGCAGTGTTCGAGCGCTACTGGGCGGTGGGCTCCCGGCCGTGCGCCGCGGCGCCTCCCCGGATCTCGTCCGGGGGTGTCCCCGCTGGTGCGCAGCTCGGGCTGCCCGTGCGGACCGCGCTGTCCGACGTGACCAGGATAGGTGTCCCGTGCCGGTGCCCCGGCAGAGCCGTGCGTACCGGTCGGTAGCGGCGGTTTGTCCGACTCGACCGTCGACCCGTGGTCCTCTTGCCCCGCACGGGACCTTTGCCATACTTACGATGCCGTAACTTACGGGTCCGTAGGGTGCCGCGTAAGGGCACCTGCCGTCTCCCTCACCCCCCAGGGGATCACTGTGACCATCAGTCCCGATCTGATCGAGGACGCGTCCGCGCCCTCAGATACGCCCGAACCGTCGGCGACGCTCGGCGGCGAGAACAAGCGGTCCGTCGAGCAGATCGCCCTGCTGCTGTTCATCACCGTCCCCTTCGTGGCCCTGCTGGCGGCGATTCCGCTGGCCTGGGGCTGGGGGGTGAGCCTGCTGGACGTCGGCCTGATGGTGTTCATGTACTTCCTGGCCTGCCACGGCATCACCATCGGGTTCCACCGCTACTTCACGCACGGTTCCTTCAAGGCGAAGCGGCCGCTGCGGATCGCGCTGGCGATCATGGGCTCGATGGCGGTGGAGGGTCCGCTGGTGCGCTGGGTGGCCGACCACCGCAAGCACCACAAGTTCTCCGACCACGAGGGCGACCCGCATTCGCCGTGGCGGTTCGGGGAGACGCTGCCGGCGCTGATGAAGGGCCTGTGGTGGGCGCACATCGGCTGGCTCTTCGACGAGGAGCAGACCGACCAGCAGAAGTACGCGCCCGACCTGATCCAGGATCCGGCGATCCGGCGGATCTCGCGCGACTTCATCTTCTGGACCATGTTCTCGCTGGCGCTGCCGCCGCTGGTCGGCGGTCTGGTGACGATGTCCTGGTGGGGCGCGTTCACGGCGTTCTTCTGGGGCTCGCTGGTGCGCGTGGCGCTGCTGCACCACGTGACGTGGTCGATCAACTCGATCTGCCACGCGGTGGGCAAGCGTCCGTTCAAGTCGCGGGACCGCAGTGGCAACGTGTGGTGGCTGGCGGTGCTCTCGTGCGGCGAGTCCTGGCACAACCTGCACCACGCCGATCCGACCTCGGCCCGGCACGGTGTGCTGCGCGGCCAGGTGGACTCCAGCGCCCGGCTGATCCGCTGGTTCGAGCAGTTGGGCTGGGCCTCTGACGTGCGGTGGCCGTCCGAGGCGCGCATCGACGCCCGGCGCAAGGAAAAGTCCTCGAACGCGGCATGATGGGGGACGTGGCGATCGACGGCAGCAGTTCCAGCAGCGACAAGCCCCGGCGCGGCCGCCGGGTCCGGATGACGGGCGCCGAACGGCGTCAGCAACTGCTGGACATCGGCCGCACCCTGTTCGCCGAGAAGGGCTTCGAGGGCACGTCGGTGGAGGAGATCGCGGCGAAGGCCGGGGTGTCCAAGCCGGTGGTGTACGAGCACTTCGGCGGCAAGGAGGGCCTGTACGCGGTCGTCGTGGACCGGGAGATGCGCCAGTTGCTGGACGGGGTGACGGGCGCGTTGACCGCCGGGCATCCGCGGGAGCTGCTGGAGCAGGCGGCGTTCGCGCTGCTGGACTACATCGAGAACTACACGGACGGTTTCCGGATCCTGGTCCGGGACTCGCCGGTGGCGCAGTCGACGGGCACGTTCGCGTCGCTGATCAGCGACATCGCCACGCAGGTGGAGGACATCCTCGGGTTGGAGTTCAAGGCCCGGGGCTTCGATCCGAAGCTGGCGCCGCTGTACGCGCAGGCCCTGGTGGGCATGGTGGCGCTGACCGGGCAGTGGTGGTTGGAGACGCGTCAGCCGAAGAAGGCCGAGGTCGCGGCGCACCTGGTGAACCTGTCCTGGCACGGACTGGAGAACCTGGAGGCGAAGCCCCGACTGGTGGGCCATCGCAAGAGCTGATCGCACCCGCCGCGCGGCGGGTGGTGCCCGGGCCTCGGGGCCCGGGCACCGTGCGTTCTGAACGTGATCAAAACAGGGCCGCAAATGGCTACTGCCGTGCGCTTCCCGGCTGTACTGTTCGGTTACTTCCCGGGGGGGAATGAGACCTCACGTGCGATGCGGCGCGCTTCAGCGCGCCTCCGCGCGGGTACATTCGACCCGGTTTCGCCTGCTTTTTTACAGGGAGACCTCTTGTCTTTCATGCGCTTCTCGCGCTCCGGTCGCCTCGCGGCCTGCACCGCCACCGCCCTCGCCACGGGCATGCTGATGGCCTCCGCGGCCTCGGCGACCGGGCTGCCGAAGCCCGTCACCCCGACCCCGAAGGTCACCGCCGACGAGCGCGTCGTCGGGCACCTGCCCGGGGGCAAGCCGAAGGCCGCCACGCAGCAGAAGCAGCGCCTGGCCGCCGGCGCGAACGCCGCCGGCACCACCTCGACCCTGTTCGACGTGAACGGTGACGGCGTCGACGACTTCCTGTACCGCGGCCGGAGCGGCACGTCCTACCTCAAGCTCTCGGGCTCCAGCGAGGCGGACACCACCTTCGACGTCTGGAAGACGGACTCCGCCGAGGACTTCAAGGACGTCATCCCCGTCGGCGACCTCGACCACAACGGCCGGCCCGAGCTGCTGCGCCTGACGGTCACCGGCCGCCTGTCCCTCACGGAGGCGGGTACCACCGGCACCGGTTCGCCGGCGTGGAGCGGTGGCGGCTGGAACATCTACAACAAGGTGTTCGGCGCCGGCGACCTGACGGGCGACGGCAACGCCGACCTGCTCGCGCGCACCAACGACGGCCAGCTGTACCTGTACCCGGGCACGGGCAAGGCCGGCTACGACGTCCCCTTCGGCAACCGGGTCCTGCTCGGCGCCGGCTGGGGCGCGTTCACCCAGCTCATCGGTGGCGCGGACTACAACGGCGACGGCAAGACCGACGTCGTGGCCACCACGGCGACCGGCGTCATGTACTTCTACAAGGGCACCGGCTCCGCCGCCGCGCCCTTCGGCGACAGCGTCCAGACCGGGACCGGCTGGAACGGTTTCAACCAGCTCGTCCCGCTCAATGGCAGCGGTGGCCGCGGCGTGGTGCTGGCCCGCACGGTGAGCGGTCAGGGCTACATGTACAGCGGCGACGCGAGCGGGGTGCTCGGCAACCGCTTCGAGTTCGGCAAGGGTTGGCAGTCCGTCGACCTGTTCTCGGGTCAGGGCGGCATCCCCGCGCACGGCAAGGCCGCGATGTGGGGCCGCACCGGCGACGGCACGCTGTTCGGCTACGGCGGCCACGGCGACGGTACGTTCGGGGATCGCAAGCAGATCTCCGACCCCGGCGGCTGGCCGCTGTCCGTGGTCGACATCGCGCTGACCTCCTCGCTGACCACGGCGTCCCGCGCGGACATGCTGTACCGCGTCGAGGGCGACATGTACGACGGCGAGTACCCGCTCGGCGGCGGCTGGGACATCTACAACGCTTTCGCGGGCGTCGGTGACCTCACCGGCGACGGTTACGGCGACCTCCTCGCGCGGGACAAGTCCAACGTCCTGTGGCTCTACCCGGGCAAGGGCGGCAACGGCCAGGGCTTCGCGAACCGCGTGAAGCTCGGCGCCGGCTGGGGCATCTACAACAAGCTGATCGGCGCGGGCGACGTGACCGGCGACGGGCGCGCGGACCTGCTGGCCCGCGGCACCGACGGCGCCCTGTGGGCCTACCCGGGCACCGGCAACACCGCCGCCCCCTTCGGCGACCGCGTCAAGATCGGCGACAGCGGCTGGAACGGTCTCGGCAAGCTCACCGCGGCCGGCGACGTCAACGGTGACGGCCGCACGGACCTGGTGGGCGTGGACTCCGCCGGTGTCGCCTACCTCTACTCGGCGAGCGGTGAGAAGGGTCTGAACACCTTCAAGGGCCGCACCAGCCTCGGTGGCGGCTGGAACACGTACGCGGAAATCCTCTGATCTCCGCGCACACCCGTGCACGACGGCGCCCCGCCACCGGTCTCCGGTGGCGGGGCGCCGTCGTGTCGGGTCGGCGCGCGGTCAGCCCGCGGCCTCCAGGCAGGGTTCCGGGTGGTGCGGTTCCAGGAATTCGAGCCGGTTGCCGACGGGGTCGGTCGAGAAGAAGCGGCGGTACCCGGGCAGGTCGTCGTCCCAGACGACCTCGGCCCCGTGCTCGCGCAGGCGGCGCGCGTACGCCTCGATGTCGGTGACCCGCAGTCCCGGGTGGGCCTTGCGCGCGGGCCGGAAGTCCTCCTCGACACCCAGGTGCAGTTGTACGGCGCCGGCGGCGAACCAGCAGCCGCCCCGGCCGGCGAGGACGGGCGGTTTGGGCAGCTCGGACATGCCGAGGGCGTCGGAGTAGTACGCCCGGAGCAGGTCTTCGGCGCCGGGTGGTACGGCGAGTTGGACGTGGTCGACGGCGGTGAGCACGGTCAGGCCTCCTTGCGGGCGACGGCGAAGATGCGGCGGAACGGGAAGACGGTGCCGCGCGGGCCGGGCGGGTAGGCCTCGCGCAGCGCCTCGCGGTATTCGTCGAGGAACAGGTCCACGGCGGCCCGGTCGTCGCCGAGCCGGGTGAGCACCGGGCGCAGGGCGGTGCCCTTGACCCAGTCGAGCACCGGATCGGTCCCGGTCAGCAGCTGATGGTAGGTGGTCTCCCAGACGTCGACGGTGCAGCCGAGTTCGATCAATCGGGCGAGATATTCGGCGGGGTCCAGCACATGGACGTAGCGCGCGCCGTGGCCGGCGAGGCGGTCGCGCCAGCGCGGGGTGTCGCAGAGTTCGGCGAGGAGGCGGTGGCTGGGGGCCGTGAAGTTGCCGGGGACCTGGAAGGCGAGGGTGCCACCGGGCCGCAGTCCGTTGATCCAGGGACCGAAGGAGCCCGGGTGGCCGGGCACCCACTGGAGGGCGGCGTTGGAGACGATCAGGTCGTACGTCTCCTCGGGGAGCCAGTGCGCGAGGTCGCCGTGGCGGAAGTCGAGCCGGCCGCCGCCGATGGTGGGACCGGCGTACTCCTCGCCGGCGCGGCGGAGCATCTCCGGGGAGAGGTCGAAGCCGGTGATGTGGGCTTCGGGCCAGCGTTCGGCGAGCAGTGCGGTGACGTTGCCGGGGCCGCAGCCCAGGTCGGCGATCCGGGCCGGGCGGGCGGGGAGCTCGGGTATGCGGTTCAGCAGGTCCAGGAAGGGTTGGGCGCGGTGCCCGGCGTGGCGCAGGTACTGCCGGGGGTCCCAGGTCGGTGCGGAGGAGGGGGCGGGGGCGGGGGTCCGGGCCGGCGCGGTGTCGGAATGCATGTGCGAGCCTCCTTGCTGGTGGGGCGATCGGAAGCGGAAGGGTTCCGGCCCCTCCCTTCCCATCGTCACCCCATTTATATCTTGACGTCAAGAGACATGGTCGCAAGATATCCAGGCTTGAGATTCTCGAACTGAAGAGACTTCACGTCGACAGACCCCTTACACTGATCGACATGGAGGACGAGGTCGATCGACTGGTCGCGGCATGGCGGCGAGAGCGCCCTGACCTCGACGTGGAACCGCTTGAGGTCCTGAGTCGCGTGAGCAGGCTCGCGCGTCACCTCGATCGCGCCCGCAGGCTCGCCTTCTCCGAGCACGGCCTGGAGCCGTGGGAGTTCGACGTACTGACCTCGTTGCGGCGCGCCGGCGCGCCCTACCAGCTCTCCCCCGGCCAGCTCCTGACGCAGACCCTCGTCACCTCGGGCACCATGACCAACCGCATCGACCGGCTCGCCAAGAAGGGCCTCGTCGAGCGACTGCCCGACCCCAACGACCGGCGCGGCGTCCTGGTCCGGCTCACCGCCGAGGGACGTGACCGCGCGGACCAGTCGCTCGCCGGACTGCTGGCCCAGGAGCGGGCGATCCTCGCCCAGCTCTCCCAGGGCCAGCGCGGTGACCTCGCCGGACTGCTACGCCGGCTGACCGCTCCGTTCGACAACATCCCCGGCTAGTTCGGCCGGTCGCACGCCGGCCCGCCGGGCCAGGGCCACCGCCGCCAGCGTGGAGTGCACCCCCAGCTTGCCCAGCACGTTCTGCATGTGGGTGCGGACGGTGTGCGGGGACAGGAACAGCCGCGCGGCCACGTCCTTGCGGCCCAGCCCCGCGACCATGCAGCGCAGCACCTCGTGCTCGCGCGGTGTGAGGGACTCCACCAGGCGTTCGCTGTCGGTGCGGTGCTTGCGCGCCGCCGTCAGCTCACGGAGCACTCCGGTGAGCAGCGCCGGCGGCAGGTGCGTCTCCTCGCGGAGCACCCCTCGGATCACGGCCAGCAGCCGCGACAGCGAACAGTCCTTCGCCACCCAGCCGGAGGCCCCGGCCTGGAGCGCCAGCGCGGCCCGGCGGGGGTCGTCGCGTTCGGCGAGGACCACCGTGCGCACCCCCGGATGGGCCACCCGGACGTTCGCGACCAGCGCGATGCCGTCCGCGCCGGGCCCGGGCGCGGGCGGACCGGAGCCCGGTACGCGCTGCGTGGGCACGGCTCCGACGGCGGCGCCGAGGTCGGCGTCCACCAGCAGGACGTCGAAGCGACGGCCCTCGGCCGCCGCGCGTTCGAGGCAGCGCGAGGCGGCCGGACCGCTGCCCGCCGCGGACACGTCCACGTCGGGCTCGGCCGCGAGCGCGGCTGCGAGAGATTCGGCGAAGATGCGGTGATCGTCGACCACGAGAACCCGGATACGAACCACAAAACCCCCAAGGGTCGGGGAACGGACGACGGCGGGTACGGCGCCCGGACCGGGTGATCCGCAGTCGCCGCGGCCGCCGCCGAGACATCTCTGCACTACCCAGACCGGACGTCGTACCCGACTTGTCTCGACCCCTGAATCAACACCGGCCCCCACCGGCGTCACGCTCAGCGTAGAGCCGGCACGGTCTCGCGGTTGGCCGAATAGCAGAAGTTTTTCCAGCGATTTTCCGGCGGGCTCGTCCAGAACAGCCCCTGCCGTGGCTTGTTTTCTACCATCGGGTCGGTTCGGAATCGGCTTTCCACGCGGGCTCGTGCCACGGGCAGTTGCACGGGGTGCGTTTCACCCGGCTCGCGCACGCCGGGCGCCCGCGCGGAGCGCCCGTACACGGCGCCCGCCCGCACACGCGCACGCCCCCCGCACCGTTGAGGCGCGAGGGGCGTGGACCACGCGGACGGGCGGAAGCGGCGCCGGTGCCGGTCGTCGGTGCCGGCCGCCGGTCAGGCGCTCCGCTCGCGGGCGAAGTTCCAGGCGTCCGTGACGATGTTGGTGAGGTCCGAACGGGTCGGGGTCCAGCCCAGCCGCTCGCGGGCCGTGCGCGCCGAGGCCACCAGGACCGCCGGGTCCCCCGGGCGGCGCGGGGCGACGACCGCGGGGATCTCGCGGCCGGTGACCCGGCGGACGGTTTCGACGACCTCGCGGACGGAGAACCCCGTGCCGTTGCCGAGGTTGCAGATCAGGTGCTCGCCCTCGGTGGCGACGCGCAGCGCCGCGAGGTGGGCGTCCGCCAGGTCCGCGACGTGGATGTAGTCGCGCACACAGGTGCCGTCGGGGGTCGGGTAGTCCTCGCCGTACACCGCGATCGACTCGCGTTCGCCGAGGGCGACCTGGAGGACCAGCGGGATCAGGTGGGTCTCGGGGTCGTGGCGCTCGCCGAGCCCCCGGTAGGCGCCCGCCACGTTGAAGTAGCGCAGCGAGACCGCGGCGAGGCCGTGGGCGACGCACTCCCCCGCGATCATGTGGTCGACGGCCAGCTTCGAGGCGCCGTACGGATTGCTGGGGGCCGTCACCGAGGCCTCGGTCAGCGGGCCGTCGACCGGCTCGCCGTAGGTGGCGGCGGTGGAGGAGAAGACCAGCCTGCGCACGCCGGCGTCGCGCATCGCGGTCATCAGGGCGAGGGTGCCGCCCACGTTGTTGTCCCAGTACTTGCCGGGGTCGGCGACGGATTCCCCGACCTGTGAGGAGGCCGCGAAGTGCAGGACGGCGTCGAAGGACGGGTCCAGGTACTCGGCGGCGTCCTGGATCCGCCCGTTGATCAGGGTGGCGCCCGCCGGGACGCCCTCTCCGAAGCCGGTGGACAGGTTGTCGAGGATCGTGACCTCGTGGCCCGCCTCCAGCAGGTGGGCGGCCACGACGCTGCCCACGTATCCGGCTCCACCCGTGACCAGGTACTTGCTCACTCGTCTGCCGCCTCTCGCCGGGAACGCACGCGGGAACACGTGCTGTCCCCGGCTTACCCGATCCGCGCGCTCCGGGGAAATCCCCGGCCCGTCCCTCAACCGCGTTCGGAGGGCGGGTGGATGGATCGCGCCGGTGGGATCGCCCGGTCCAGCAGGCCGGTACGGGCGGCCAGCGCGGCGGCCTCCAACCGGGAGCCCACGCCCAGTTTCATCAGCACCCGCTGCACGTGCGTGCGGGCGGTGCTCGGCGCGATGGCCATGCCCGCCGCGATGAGCCGGGTGTCCTCGCCCTCCGCGACCCGGACGAGCACCTCGATCTCGCGGGGGGTGAGCAGGCGCAGCAACCGGCTTCCCTCGTCGTCGGGTTGGGCGGCGGGATTGAGCAACTCCCCGAACGCGCCCTGGAGCAGCTGCGGGGAGATCGCGACCTCCCCCGCCCGCGCCTTGGCGAGGGCCCGTTCCACGCCCTCGATGCGCTCGTCGTGGCGTACGTACCCACAGGCGCCGGCGGCGAAGGCGGCGGCGATCCCCCGCGGGCTCGGCACCGGTCCGAGGACCACCACCGCGATCTGGGGGCGCTCCCGCTTGATGCGGACGACGGGCTCGAAGACCCCGGGCTCGGCGGGGGTCGCGGTACCGAAGAGACAGACCTCCGGGGACCGGTTGATGACCAGTTCGGCCGCGCCGACGGCCGGCGCGGCCGCGGCGAGCACCCGGTGGCCGCGCAGTTTCAGGGCCGAGGCGAGCGCCTCGGCCAGCAGGCGGTGCTCGTCGACCACCATGACCCGTACGCCCATGAGGGCACCCTCCCCCGCTCCTTCTGCCCCGGCAAGCTACACGCTTGTTCGACGGGGCGTCCTCGTTACCGCGCAGAAGCCCCCGGAAGGGCGGACCTTCCGGGGGCTTCGGGGTGGCGCGGTGGCGGGATCAGCTCGCGCTGAAGGACACGAACAGGTAGTCCGGGTCGCCGCCGGAGCGCGGCTTGCTCACCGATCGGCGCGAGATGAAGAGCTTCCCGTCGTGGTAGCGGTACTCGGAGAACTCCGGCGAGAAGTCACCGGTCTCGGCGCGCTGGGTCTCCTTGTCCGCCGGGTTCTCCATGAGGAGGGTTTCCTTCATCGTCTTGCCGTCGATGCTGACGATCTGGCCGCCCTTGTCGTACGGGGGCTCCTTGTAGGCGATGATGTTCGACCCGTCCATGCGCAGCGGGTACAGCTGGTACTTCTCGCCGGCGTCGGCGCGGTCGCTGGTCTGCTTGCCGGTCTCCAGGTCGAAGGAGAGCAGCTCGTTGGTACGGCCGTAGGACGACTGGCCCTGGTGCTCGTAGGAGGGCAGGTAGATCTTGCCGTTGCCGACGAGCATGCCGGTGCACTTCTCGACCTCGGTGCTGCCGCACTTGCCGGCGAAGTTGCCGGAGTTGAGCGCGATGCGGGCCTTCAGCTCGCCCTTGGGGTCGACGACGAAGAGGTCGCTGACGCCCGTGGCGTTCTTGGCGGTCTTGCCGACGTCGGCGCCGATGATCAGGGGCTTCGTGGACACGATGGAGGCCCACTCGATGCCCTCGGAGAGCTTGTACGAGGAGGTGGGCGCGCCGGTGGCCGGGTCGAGGGTCTGGGCGATCAGGTTCTGTTCGCCGCTGCGGCCGCACTTGCGGATGACGGCGAGGGCCTCGCCGCCCGCGTAGCCGTAGTCGTAGCAGCCTTCGGCGTCGACCTTGGGGGTCCACAGGGACTTGCCGTCGGCGAGGTTCCAGGCCGCGCCGCCGTTGGTTCCGCCGGCGGCGACGGTCTGGCCGCTGAGGGTGACCTCGTCGAAGGAGGCGGGCTTGTCGCCGGAGGTGGCGCCCTTGGCGTTACCGGACCACAGGAGCTTGCCCGCGTTCAGGTCGATGACGCCGACCTGGGTGCAGGGCGGGTACTTGCTCTCCGCCGTCGGCTGGGTGGGCCGGAAGAGGATGGCCGACTTGTTGTCGCTGACGTGGTGGGTGGCGGCGCAGATCTCGCCGGGAAGGGGCACCTCCCACTTCTTGCCGCCGTCGACGAGGTTGTAGCCGACGATCTTGCCCACGTCGGACTTGGCGTACGTGGTGTCGGTGATCCAGGAACCCGGGACCTGGACGGTGTCGGCCGGCTTCGGGCTCGGCAGGTTCAGCAGCACCTTCGACTTGGGGTTGCCGGGCGCCTTCTCCTTGCCGCCGGCGCCGACCGCCGCCTTGTCGTCGCCCGGGCTCGCGGTCGGGTCGCCCTTCGCGATGGGCGTGGAGCCGCCGTCGTCGCCGGAGACGTACCAGAAGCCGCCGCCGATGATGAGGACGATGGCGAGCAGGGCCGCACCCACGATCATCAGCTGGTTGCGCTGGTCACGGTTGCCGCCGGGGGCGCCGCCGGACGGGGCCGAGGCCGCGTGCATGGGGGCGGTGGGGTGTCCGAAGGCGGGCGGCGGGGTGCCGGCGCCGGGCTGCTGCGGGTAGCCGTACGAGGGCGCGCCGGGCGGCTGCTGCGGGTAGCCGTACGAAGGCGCGCCGGGCGGCTGCTGCGGGACCGACGGCGGTGCGGACGGCAGCGGCGGGGTGGAGAACCCGCCGGGCGGGGGGTTCTGCGGGGCGCCGAAGCCGCCGGACGGCGGCTGACTGGGGGGCGGCGGGGTACTCATCGGGTGCCATTGCCTCTCGGTGGGCGGCTCGGTGGGCGGCTCGGTGGGCTGGGCTCGTTCACTTGCCGAAGACCATCAGGAGCTTCTCGTCCTTGCCCTTGGCGAGCAGGTGGGTCACGGAGATGTACAGCCGTCCGTCGACGTAGTCGATCCTGGGCTTGTAGAAGGAGTTCTCGACGGCGGACGCGGGCCCGGACGGGTTGCGCAGGGTCGCGGCGGGTTCGCCGCCGCCGGCGGGATAGGTGAGGATCTCGCCGCCCTTGTCCTGCTCCGCGGCGCGGTAGGCGACCAGTTGTCCGTTCACGGCCGTGACGGGGGTGAGGGTCCGCTTCTCGCCGGCCGGGGCGCGCCACTTGACCTTGCCGGTGCCGAGGTCGAAGGCGACGACTTCGTTGCCCGTGCCGGCGGCCGGGGTGGTCGGCAGGTAGAGGGTGTTGGAGTCGACCACGGCGCCGCGGCACACCTGGATGGACCCGAAGAGGCCGCCCCCGCACTTGTTGGCGAAACTGCCCTCGCCGGAGACGCCGGTGCGCTGCTTGCCGTCGGGTCCGACGACCACGATGCCGCGTTCCTTCTTGTCCTTGTCGCTGATGTCGAGGACGAGCGGGTCCAGCGAGTAGACGCTGGTCACCTCGTGGTTCTTGGCGAGTCGGTAGTTCCAGGTCGACTTGCCGGTGACCGGGTCGACGTCGTGGACCTCGACGGTGTGGTCGTCGTCGTAACAGGTCGCGATGGCGATCATCTTGTTGTTGCCGGCGATGTAGCTGCCGGGTTTGCACCCCTCGGCCTGGGCGCTGCCGAAGAGCTTGTCGCCGGTGCTGACCTTGAAGGCGCTCGCGGTGGTGGACCGGCTGACGCCGACGGTGTCCCCGGTGATGGACAGGGTGGGGCTGGTCATGATGTCGAAGAGGCCCTCCTTGGGCACCTCCTTCGTCCAGCCCGCCTTGCCCGTCTTGAGGTCGACCAGTCGCATCTGGTTGCAGGTGGAGCTGTCCGACTCGCCGTCCTTGAACATGACGACGGTCTTGCCGTCGGCGGTGGTGTCGGGGGTGACGCCACACAGCTCGGTGGGGAAGGACAGCGTCCACTTCTCCTTGCCGTCGGCGACGGCGAAGGCCGTGAGGGACTTCCACACGCTCTTGACGACGGTGTCCCCGACGATCCACTGGCCTTCGCTGTCGACGCCGGCGCCGGGCCCGTCCACCTTGCTGCTCTTGAGCCAGAGGACCTTGTCCTCGCCCTGCTTGCGGCCGGCGTTGAGGTCTTCCTGGTCACCGCCGCCGTTGCCGCTGCCGTCGCCCTTGTCCACGGAGGCCGAGGCGGAGGGCTTGGCGTCGGCGGGCGTCGAGGCCTGCGCGACGGGCTTCCCGGCCTCGTCGTCCCCCTTGCCGAAGGCGAACCAGGCGCCGGTGCCGAGGATGAGCACGCCCGCGACGGACGCGGCGATGACGATCAGCAGCTTCTGCCGGCGCTGCCCGTCGGGCCCCGCGGGGCCGCCCGGCGGCGGGCCGGGCGGCATGGGCGGCGGGTATCCGTAGCCGGGGTGCGCCTGTTGCTGCGGGACGGTCGGCGGCTGTTGGGCGTACGGGTTCGCGCCTTGGGGCGGGAACCCGTAGCCGGGCTGCGGCGGGCCGGGGAGGTGTCCGTAACCGGAAGGTGTGGGTGGCTGGTTCGGCGGCTGGGGCGGCTCGGTCATCAGCGCATACCTTCGGCGTCAGGAGGTCAGGGAGGGTGGAGGATGCCCTTTCTATCACTGACACCGTTCTTATGCCGGGCCGGTCCGGCCCCTGTTCCCAAGGGCGGACCGGCCTGTGACTCGGCCGTTATCGGGCCGGGCGGTGTGGCTGGAAGACGACGATCACGCGTCTTCGGCGAGCTCCAACCAACGCATCTCCAAGTCGTCCCGCTCGGAGATGAGTTCGCGCAGCTCGGCGTCGAGCTTGGCGACCTTGTCGTAGTCGGTGGAGTTCTCGGCGATCTGCGCGTGCAGGTTCGACTCGCGGTCCGACATCTTGTTGAGCTGTCGCTCGATCTTCTGGAGTTCCTTCTTGGCCGCGCGGGAATCGCCGGAGGCCGTCGACTTCGCGGCGGCCGGGACGGGCGCCGGGGCGGCCGCGTCGATCATCCGCTGCCGGCGCTCCAGGTACTCGTCGAGGCCGCGCGGCAGCATGCGCAGGCTCGCGTCCCCGAGCAGGGCCATCACCGTGTCGGTGGTGCGCTCGATGAAGAACCGGTCGTGGGAGATCACGATCATCGAGCCGGGCCAGCCGTCGAGGAGGTCCTCCAGCTGCGTCAGGGTCTCGATGTCGAGGTCGTTGGTGGGCTCGTCGAGGAAGAGGACGTTGGGCTCGTCCATCAGCAGGCGCAGGATCTGCAGCCGGCGCCGCTCACCGCCGGACAGGTCGCCGACGGGCGTCCACTGCTTCTCCTTGGTGAAGCCGAACTGCTCACAGAGCTGTCCCGCCGTCATCTCGCGGCCCTTGCCGAGGTCGACACGGTCGCGGACCCGCTGGACCGCCTCCAGGACGCGCAGCGACGGGTCGAGTTCGCCGACCTCCTGGGAGAGGTAGGCGAGCCTGACGGTCTTGCCGACGGTGACGGTGCCGGCGGCGGGCTGGGTCTCGCCCTGGGTGCGGGCGGCCTCGGCGAGGGCGCGCAGCAGGGAGGTCTTGCCGGCGCCGTTGACGCCGACCAGGCCGACGCGGTCGCCGGGGCCGAGGTGCCAGGTCAGGTGCTTGAGCAGCGTCTTGGGCCCGGCCTGGACGGTGACGTCCTCCAGGTCGAACACGGTCTTGCCGAGGCGGGCGTTGGCGAACTTCATCAGCTCGGAGGTGTCGCGCGGCGGCGGCACGTCGGCGATGAGCTCGTTGGCGGCCTCGATGCGGTAGCGGGGCTTGGAGGTGCGGGCGGGGGCGCCGCGGCGCAGCCAGGCCAGCTCCTTGCGCATCAGGTTCTGCCGCTTGGACTCCTCGGTGGCGGCGATGCGGTCGCGCTCCGCGCGGGCGAAGACGTAGTCGCTGTAGCCGCCCTCGTACTCGTGGACGTCGCCGCGCTGCACGTCCCACATGCGGGTGCAGACCTGGTCGAGGAACCACCGGTCGTGGGTGACGCAGACGAGCGCGGAGCGGCGTTCCTGGAGGTGGCGGGCCAGCCAGGAGATGCCCTCGACGTCGAGGTGGTTGGTGGGCTCGTCGAGGACGAGGAGGTCCTGGTCCGCGATGAGCAGTTGGGCGAGGGCGATGCGCCGGCGCTCGCCGCCGGAGAGCGGGCCGATGACGGTGTCCAGGCCCTGACCGAAGCCGGGCAGGTCCAGGCCGCCGAAGAGGCCGGTCAGCACGTCGCGGATCTTGGCGTTGCCGGCCCACTCGTGGTCGGCCATGTCCCCGATGATCTCGTGCCGGACGGTGGCCGCGGGGTCCAGCGAGTCGTGCTGGGTGAGGACGCCCATGCGCAGTCCGCCGTTCTGGGTGACCCGACCGGTGTCGGGTTCCTCCAGCTTGGCGAGCATCCGGATGAGGGTGGTCTTGCCGTCGCCGTTGCGGCCGACGACACCGATCCGGTCCCCCTCGGACACGCCGAGGGAGATGCCGTCGAGCAGGGCACGGGTTCCGTACACCTTGCCGACTGCCTCGACATTGACCAGATTGACGGCCATCAGACGCGCTCCAGGGAAGGGGTGTGGATCAGCCCCTCAGCCTAACCCTCCGGGGGGAGGCGGACCGTTCCACCAGCAGCCACCCGCCGAGCGCCATCGCGATGGCGGCGGGCGCGGTGACCGGAAGGGCGATCAGGGTGGCGCTGTGGCCCTCCAGCAGACCTCCGAGGCCGGTCGTCGACAGGCCGAGGATCCCGAGGAGGCAGAGGGTGATGCCGAGGGCGGCGCGGGGCCCGGATCCGGGGCCGGCGCCGCCGCGCACGGGCGCCTCGAAGTGGCGGAAGGCGGCCACGAGCACGCCGGTCAGCGCGGCGGCGAGGAGCAGCCGGACGGGGACCTGCGCCCACCAGGCGGCGCCGGCGGGCTCGGGGAGCGGGAGACCGAGGCCGATCTGGGCGGCGTACACGGCCAGCATGGCGGTGAGGTGCCAGAGGAAGGCGGTCATGGCGATCCCGTTGGCGGCGACGACGCCCCGCCAGACACGGGGCCGGGCCACCCAGGCGGCGGCGGGCCGGGCGAGGAGCTGCACGGCGCCGACCAGCCACATGCCGTGGCAGAGCAGGGCGAGGGTGGGCGGGGCCATGTTGGACACCTTCTCGCCGGGCATCCCGACCATGGAGAGCGGGTACGGCCCGTACGCGACGAGGAGCGCGGCGCCCGCGAGGCCGGCGGCGGCGAGGACGGCGGGGCGGGTGAGTCGCCCGTCGGCGCGCAGGAAGCCGAGCTGGTGGACGGCGAGCCAGACGAAGGCGAAGTTCAGGAACTCGACGTAGGGGACGCCGAGCGCGAAGCGCAGCACGTCGGTGAGGGCGGCGGCCCCGGCGAGGCCGGCGAAGGCGGCCCAGCCGCGGCGCTCGTGCAGCCTCAGCAGCGGCGGGGTGAAGGCGACCATGGCGAGGTAGATCCCGATGAACCACAGCGGTTGCGTCACCAGGCGCAGCGCGGCGCCGGCGAGCGGCCCGCGGTCGGCGCCGGCGAGCTGCACGACGAGGGCGCAGGCGGTCCACACGCCGACGAAGACGAGGGTGGGGCGCAGCAGCCGCTGGAGCCGGGCGCGCAGGAACGCGGCGTAGACCGGGCCGTCCGTCGTGCGGGTGAGGGAACGGTACGAGAGGGCGTGCGAGAAGCCGCCGACGAAGAAGAACACCGGCATCACCTGGAACGCCCAGGTGAGCGGCTGGAGGGCGGGCACGATCCCGAGCAGGTTCCCCATGCCGTCGGGGCCGACGGCGGCCATCAGCCAGTGCCCGAGGACCACGGTCGCGAGCGAGGCGACCCGCAACAGGTCGACGTACCGGTCCCGAGTGGCGGGCGTGGCCGCGGCCATTTCGCTTGCGGTGGCTGTCATGGGGCCACGGTCGCCCGCCGCACGGGGGCCCCGACAGAGTGCGGGTACTCATGTCCGGTCTGGGTACCCGCCCCGCCGGCGGGGCCGGTACACGGCCGCGCCGGCGGGGCGGGACGGGTCAGAGCAGGGTCGCGCCGGGGGCGGGGGAGGAGGCCACGCGGGTGGCGCGGCAGAGCCCGGAGGCGTCGAGGACGGCGGCGACCTCGGCCGCCGCCTCGGGGTCGCGGACCAGGAACGCCGTCGTGGGCCCGGAGCCGGAGACCAGCGCGGCGAGCGCCCCGGCCCCGGTGCCCGCGGCGAGGACGGCCGCGAGCCGCGGGCGCAGCGACAGGGCGGCGGGCTGGAGGTCGTTGACCAGGGTGGGGGCGAGGGCGTCGGGGTCGCCGGAGGCCAGGGCGGCCAGCAGTGCCGGGGACGCCTGGGGGGCGGGGAGGTCGCGGCCGGCGGTGAGCCGGTCGAACTCCCGGAAGACGGCCGGGGTGGAGAGTCCGCCGTCCGCGACGGCGAAGACCCAGTGGAAGGTGCCGGCGGGGACGGGGGTGAGGATCTCTCCCCGTCCGGTGCCCAGCGCGGCGCCACCGACCAGGCTGAACGGCACGTCGCTGCCGAGTTCCGCGCAGATGTCGAGGAGTTCGGTCATCGGGGTGTTCAGGCCCCAGAGGGCGTCGCAGGCCACCAGGGCGGCGGCCCCGTCGGCGCTGCCGCCGGCCATGCCGCCCGCGACGGGGATGTTCTTCGCGATGTGCAGGTGCACGTCGGGGGAGAGCCCGGCCCGCCGGGCCAGGGTCTCGGCGGCGCGCGCGGCGAGGTTGGTGCGGTCCAGGGGGACCTGGTCGGCGTCGGGTCCCTCGCAGGTCACCTTGGTCCCCGCGGCCGGGGTCGCGGTGACCTCGTCGTACAGGGACACGGCCAGGAAGACGTTGGCGAGGTCGTGGAAGCCGTCGGGTCGGGCGGCGGCGACCGCCAGTTGGACGTTGACCTTGGCGGGGACCCGTACGGTGACGGACCGGGCCGCGGAGTCGGTCGCCCGCCCGGTCGGGTACTCGGTCGGGTTCTCGGTCGGGTTCTCGGTCGCGTGCTCGCTCACAGTGCGGGCCTCTGCGCGGCGGGCTTGTTCTCGGCGATGGCCGCGAACTCCTCGACCGTCAGGGACTCCCCGCGGGCCTGCGGGGAGACGCCGGCGGCGACCAGGGCGGCCTCGGCGGCCGCCGCCGAGCCGGCCCAGCCGGCCAGCGCGGCGCGCAGGGTCTTGCGGCGCTGCGCGAAGGCGGCGTCCACGACGGCGAAGACCTCGGCCTTGGAGGCGGTCGTCTTGATCGGTTCGGCGCGGCGGACCAGCGAGACGAGTCCGGAGTCGACGTTCGGCGCGGGCCAGAAGACCTTGCGGCCGATGGAGCCCGCGCGCTTGACGTGGGCGTACCAGTTGGCCTTGACGGAGGGCACTCCGTACACCTTGTTGCCGGGCTCGGCGGCGAGCCGGTCGGCGACCTCCGCCTGCACCATGACGAGGGTCCGCTCGATGGTCGGGAACCGGTCGAGCATGGTCAGCAGCACCGGGACGGCCACGTTGTAGGGCAGGTTCGCGACGAGCGCGGTCGGCGCCGGGCCGGGCAGCTCGGTGACGAGCATCGCGTCGGAGTGCACGAGGGAGAAGCGGTCCTTGCGGGCCGGCATCCGTGCCTCGATGGTGGCGGGCAGGGCGGCGGCCAGGATGTCGTCGATCTCGACGGCGACGACCCGGTCGGCGGCCTCCAGCAGCGCGAGCGTCAGCGAGCCCAGGCCCGGGCCGACCTCCACGACCACGTCGTCGGGCCGCACCTCGGCGGTGCGGACGATCCGACGGACCGTGTTGGCGTCGATGACGAAGTTCTGACCCTTCTGCTTCGTCGGCCGGACGCCGAGTACGGCGGCCAGCTCCCGGATGTCGGCCGGGCCGAGAAGGGCGTCAGGGGTCGTGCTCTCAGGCTGCTGCTCTGCGGTGCTCACCGGTAAAGCCTACGGCCGCAGTGCGGCCACGGAGTCGCCCCCCGCTGCACGTAGAGCTTCTTGGCCCGGTACGTCTGCTCCGTCCCCGGCGCGTCCTGCGGGCGTCCGCTGCCGCCGAGGGCCTGCCAGGTCCGTACGTCGAACTGGTACAGCCCCCCGTACGTCCCCGACGGGTCGGTGGCGGCCGGCCGGCCGCCGGACTCGCACTGGGCCAGCGCCCCCCAGTCGAGGCCGTCGGCCCCGGCGACGGAGTCGGGCAGGGCCTTCGTGCCGACCTTCACGAGCCGGTTGACGGGTGCGCGGACGATCTCGTCGGCGAGCCGGCGGGGCTTCTGGCGGACCCCGTTGACGATGCGCCGGCCGTAGGTGACCCGGCGCGTCCCCGGTCGGCCGACCCGTTCGACGACCTCGGTGCCGGCGAACAGGTCGTCGTCCCTGACCCACTCGATCTCGTACGGGATGCGCTCCTCGCGGACCTCGCGGGTACCGGTGATGCGCAGGACGGTCACGATCTGGCCGTCGCGCGGGAAGGCGGTCGGCGGGACGGAGGTGCTGTCCTGGCCGTGCAGGCTGATGCCGGCCTGGTCGAGGGCCTCCTGGATGGTGGCGGCGTTGGTGCGGACGGTGGTCTCGCGGCCGTCGGCCAGGAAGGTGACCCCGCGTTCCGTGCGGACGTCGAGGGTGAGGCCGCTGCGCGGCACGGGGGTGGCGCGGGGGGCGGAGAGGTGGGCGCCCTCGGCGCGGATGCCGAGCTGGCGCAGCGCGCCCTCGACGGTGCGGGAGGTGGTCCACACCTGGCGGCGTTCCCCGTCGAGGGTCAGGCGCAGGGGCCGCCCGTAGCGGACGACGACGTCCTCGCCGTCGTCGAGGGCGCTGCCGCGGGCCGGGGCGACGAGGTCGTGGGGGCCGACGCCGAGGCCTTCCGCGGCGAGGAGTTCGTCGACCCCGTCGGCGAAGGTGTGCAGGGACCTCGGGACTCCGTCGACGGTGAGCCGAACCGATTTGTCTGCGGCGACGAACGCGGTGGTGCCGCCGGCGAGGAAGGCGACGACGAGCGCCTGCGGGACGATCCGCCGCCAGGTGTCGGCCGCGGTGCCGGTGGAGCGGCGGGACCGGGCGGGCGCCGGCTCCGCGACGGCGGGGACCGGACCCGCACCCGCCGGACCCGCGCCGACCGTGCCCGCACCCGCCGTGCCCGCGCCCGCCGTTCCCGCGCCTGCCTGGACGGTGGTGGGGAGTGTCCGTCTACGGCGGCCGGCGGCCGGCTCCCCCGGCGCCTCGGGGGCGGCGACCGATCCCCGGCGCCGTCCCGAGCCGGGGAGCACCGGGTTCCCCCGGGTGTCCGGGGCTCCGGTGAACCCCGTCGGGGCGGGTCCGGGCGCGGTGTCCGGGCGGCGTCGACGTCCCGGGCCCGCGGGTTCCCCGGACGGTGGTTCGTGGGGCGGCCGGAGCTTTTCGGCGCCTCGTTCGCGCCCCCGGGCCCACCCGGGCTCGGGGGACGTGCGGCGGCGCACCGACCTCGGGGCGGGCACACCCGGCACGGGCGCTCCGGGGAGATCGGCCGCCGCGACCGCGGGCTCCGCCGGGTCCGCGACGCCGGGGCCCGCGAAGGGCTCGGGCCACGGCGGTTCGGGGTCCCACCGGGTGGCGAACGCGCCTCCCGACGACCCCGACGACGACCCCGATGCCCCCGATGCCCCCGGCGGCCCGGGAGGTTCCGGATCCCAGGGCTCCGGTTTCACCCCGGGCCGGATCGGCGGCGCCGGGTACGCCTCCGGGACGGGACCGACGGGACCGCCACGGCGGTGACTGCCCTGGGTATCGCTCACGACGCTCGCTCCACTGGTCCGGCCCCGCTGGTTCGGGCAGGGCACCCTAACGGGAACGACCGTCACACACCAAAGTCGTTCGGTCACGCAGCGTGTCAGGCGAACGGGTGTGTCAGAGCGCGGCGCCGGGGGTCGGCGGGACGTAGTCGAAGGCGCGCGCCGTGTTGGCGGCCAGGGCGGTCGCCATGGCGTCCTCGTCGAGGCCCCGGACGGCCGCCATGGCCCGCACGGTGAGCGGGATCAGGTACGGGGCGTTGGGTCGGCCGCGGTAGGGCGCCGGGGTGAGGTACGGGGCGTCGGTCTCCACGAGCACCAGTTCCAGCGGGGCCACGGCGAGGGCCTCGCGCAGCGGGGCGGCGTTCTTGAAGGTGACGGTCCCGGCGAACGACATGTAGTAGCCGGCGGCGGCGCACTCGCGGGCCATCTCGGCGTCCCCCGAGTAGCAGTGGAAGACGGTGCGTTCGGGCGCGCCCTCCTCGCGCAGGATGCGCAGCACGTCGGCGTGGGCCTCGCGGTCGTGGATGACCAGGGCCTTGCCCCGCCGCTTGGCGATCTCGATGTGGGCGCGGAAGGAACGCTCCTGCGCCGCCGTGCCCTCGGGGCCGGTGCGGAAGAAGTCGAGGCCGGTCTCGCCGACCGCCTTCACGTGGTCGAGCGCCGCGAGGGCCTCGATCTCGGCGAGCGCCTCGTCGAGGGCGCCGTCGCCGCCGCCGGGCCGGGCTCCCTGCCGGGACCAGCCGTCCGGATCGCCGTGGACGATGCGGGGGGCCTCGTTCGGGTGGAGGGCGACGGCCGCGTGGACGTTCTCGTACGCGGCGGCGGTCTCGGCGGCCCAGCGCGAGCCCTTCACGTCGCAGCCCACCTGCACGACGGTGGTCACGCCCACCGAGGCGGCCTTGGCGAGGCCCTCCTCGACGGTGCCCGACTGCATGTCCAGGTGGGTGTGGGAATCGGCGACCGCCACCCGCAGCGGTTCGGGCGGCGGGGGCGGTGCGTCGTTGGCGGTACGGCTCATACGGCCGATCCTATGACCGGGGCTCCGGGACGCCTCCCCGCGTCCCGTGCGGGGGCGGGCTCAGGACCGGCGCAGCCGCCGCGTCAGCCGGGCCAGCAGTCCGGGGCGCTCCTCCCCGTCGGTCACGGCCACCGGCCCCGGGGCGGCGTGCGCCGGGGGCGACTTGCGGGGCTTGGGCGTGCGCGGGGTGTTCGCCCCGGCCGGGACGGGTCCGGCGATGCCGGGCGCGACGGGGTGGTGATAGAGGCGGTCGAGCGTACCGAGTACCGACTTGACCTGACCCTCGCGCATGATGCGGACCACGTGGCCGCCGCAGTTCACGCACGTCGGGTTGGAGAGCGGGGACGGGACCCGTTCACCCTGGACCGTGTAGACGATGACGGGCCGGCCCTCGCCGTCGACGTGGTGTTCTATCTCGTAACCCTGCTCCCAGCCGTACCCGCACTTCATGCAGGCGAACGAGTACGCCTCGTGCACGGTCTGGACGTTGCGCTTCGAGGGCGCCGGGACGACGGGGGATTCGGCGGTGGCGGCGACGACGGGTCCGGGTACCGGGGTGTCTGCGATCTCTGTCATGCCAGCTCCTCTGTTCCACTGGTGCATAGCCAGTGGACGCCTCTTGAGGCGGGAGCGCATCAGGCCCTGTCGACTGTTGGACGGCCTTTGGCCGAGTCATGCCCAAAGTGCCCGATGCACGGTCTGAGCTTTGCTTTTCAGGCCCGGTCTTTACCGATTCCGGGCGCCTTTTGTGCCGCGTTCTTTGCCGCGACAACCGCGTCGAAAACGTCCCGCTTGGGTACGCCCGCCTCGGCGGCGACGGCGGCGATGGCCTCCTTGCGACGCTCCCCCGCCTCCTCGCGCACCCGCACCCTGCGCACCAGCTCCTCGTCGTCCACGTCGCCGGGTCCGGCGGCCGGGGCCCCCTCGACGACGACCGTGATCTCCCCGCGCACGCCCTCGGCGGCCCACGCCGCCAACTCGCCCAGCCCGCCGCGCTTGACCTCCTCGTACGTCTTGGTCAGTTCGCGGCAGACGGCCGCCCGCCGGTCGGCGCCGAAGACCTCCGCCATGGCGGCCAGGGTGTCGTCGAGCCGGTGGGGCGCCTCGAAGTAGACGAGGGTGCGGCGCTCCGCCTCGACCTCGCGCAGCCGGCCGAGGCGCTCGCCGGCCTTGCGCGGCAGGAAGCCCTCGAAGCAGAACCGGTCCACGGGCAACCCGGACAGGGCGAGCGCGGTCAGCACGGCGGAGGGCCCCGGCACGGCGGTGACCTTGATGTCCTTCTCCACGGCGGCGGCGACCAGCCGGTAGCCGGGGTCGGACACCGAGGGCATGCCGGCGTCGGTGACCAGCAGCACCCGCTTGCCGGCCTCCAGGGCCTCGACGAGTTCGGGGGTGCGGGCGGACTCGTTGCCCTCGAAGTACGACAGGACGCGCCCGGTGGTGTGCACACCGAGCCCCTGGGTCAGCCTCCGCAGCCGCCGGGTGTCCTCGGCGGCGATCACATCGGCCCGCTCCAGCTCGGCCCCGAGCCGGGGCGGGGCGTCGGCGAGATCGCCGATCGGGGTGCCGGCGAGCACGAGCACACCGGTGGAAGGGGAGGTCTCGGCGCCGCGGGGCTGGTCAGTCGTCACCCGCCCATCCTCTCAGGAGCCCCACCCGGCACGCCCCGGGCCGCCCCGGCGCTGGGGTTCCCGCGGACGCGTTCCCTACGATGACCCGGTGACCAGTACCGCGACGCCGCCGCCCAGCCCCGCGGGGGCCCCGCCCGCCCCCTCGGGCGGACGCGACTCCGAGCCCGAGCCGTCCGTCTGGCTCCGCCGTCTGCGGGGCTTCGGCTACGCGCCGCGGACCCCGGACGCGGACGTCCGTACCCGCCTCGTGCCCCCGTACGCCCGCCCCTCCGCACAGTTGTGGACGGCGCTCGGCGTGCCGGCCGCGGCGGCGGTCACCTGGCAGCGGGTCCTGGCGTGGGCCGGGCCGCTGCTGGTGGCCCTGGTCGCCGGGGTGCTGCGGTTCGTGCACCTGGGCAGCCCCAAGGCGGTGATATTCGACGAGACGTACTACGCCAAGGACGCCTGGGCCACGATCCGACAGGGCTACGAGGCGAGTTGGCCCAAGGACATCGACAAGTCGATCCTGTCCGACCCGGACGGGGTGGCGCTGCCGCTGGACCCGGGCTACGTCGTGCACCCGCCGGTCGGCAAATGGGTGATCGGCATCGGCGAGTGGATGTTCGGCTTCGATCCGTTCGGCTGGCGGTTCATGACCGCCGTGCTCGGCACGCTGTCCGTGCTGATGCTGTGCCGGATCGGCCGCCGGCTCTTCCGATCCACCTTCCTCGGCTGCCTGGCGGGCGCGCTGCTGGCGGTGGACGGCCTGCACCTGGTGATGAGCCGCACGGCCCTCCTCGACCTGGTGCTGATGTTCTTCGTCCTGGCCGCCTTCGGGGCGCTGGTCGTCGACCGGGACAAGGCCCGGGCGAAACTCGCGGCGGCGCTCCCCGTGGACGAGGACGGACGCACCCGCCCCGACCTCGCCGTCGCGGAGACGCTGCGGCTGGGCCTGCGCCCGTACCGGATCCTGGCGGGCGTCTGCCTGGGTCTGGCGTTCGGCACCAAGTGGAACGGCCTGGTGATCCTGGCCTTCTTCGGGATCCTGACCGTCCTGTGGGACACGGCCGCGCGCCGCACCGCCGGCGCGGGCGCCCCGTACGCGGCGATGCTGCGCAAGGACGCGCTGCCCGGCTTCCTCTCCACGGTGCCGGTGGCGATCGGCGTGTACCTGGCGTCGTGGACGGGCTGGATCCTCAGCCCGGACAACGGCAAGGGCGGCTACTTCCGCGACTGGGCCGCCAAGAACGACCAGCACAGCTCGCTGTCCTTCCTGCCGGAATGGCTGCGGAGCCTGTGGCACTACGAGACCGAGGTCTACAAGTTCCACGTGGGCCTGACCTCGGGCCACACCTACGAGTCGAACCCGTGGAGCTGGCTCGTGCTCGGCCGGCCCGTCTCGTACTTCTACGAGTCCCCCGCACCCGGCACGGACGGCTGCCCGGCCACGGAAACCGCCAAGTGCGCCCGCGAGGTACTGGCCCTGGGCACGCCCCTGCTGTGGTGGGCCGGCTGCTTCGCGCTGCTGTACGTACTGTGGCGGTGGCTGTTCCGCCGCGACTGGCGGGCGGGCGCCATCACGTGCGCGCTGGCCGCCGGCCTGCTGCCCTGGTTCAACTACCAGGAGCGGACCATCTTCTTCTTCTACGCGGTGGTCTTCGTCCCGTACCTGTGCCTGGCCGTGGCGATGATGATCGGCGCGATGCTCGGCCCGGCGGGCTCCTCGGAACGCCGCCGCGCGATCGGCGCGATCGGCGCGGGCGTACTCGTCCTGCTGATCGTCTGGAACTTCATCTACTTCTGGCCCATCTACACGGGCCAGTCCCTCCCGATGGACTCCTGGCGCGGCCGCATGTGGCTGGACACCTGGGTCTAGCGCCACGGAAGCACCCGACGGGCCCGACACCTGACGGTGCCGGGCCCGTGGTGGTTGTTGGTGGTGGTCGCCGGCCGTCCTGGGCCGCCCCTCGACGGCCCACAGACGGCCCAGATCTACTGGCTGGCGGATTTACAGACCCCTCCCGAGCCCGCAGCAAAAGGCCTTTTGACCTGCTGCGGAGATCAGCAGCGGCGGGCGCACCGAGTCCCCCGTCCACACCACGTCCTGATCTTGTTTGGCGCCGTTAGGCCGCGGGAACCGCCCACTCGATCGGTGAGGGGTGACCGATGGGGGCGTAGACGATCTTCGTGGGGCGCTGGTCGCCGGGAACCGGAAATGGGATCTTGCCGCGCACACAGTCGCCGGCCTTGACCACCGTGGGCATCGTCGGAAACTCGGGCTTCGGCAAGTCGCCACCGTTCAGACCTGTCACTTGAAATCGGGCCCCATCGGCGTAGGCGAGAGACCAAGGCTCTTGATTCGTTGAGATGTCCGGGCCCTGTGTGTTGCACACCTTCACGTCGACTGCGGCCCATACTCCCTTGCCGTCAACCCCCAACCCCTCTCCAGGCGGAGTGACTCCCTTGACCGGTTGCTCATAACTCAGCACAACGGTGGTGCCGATGGCCTGCCCCCGGGCCGCGTCTCCCCAACTCGTGGGTTGGCCAACCTTGAGTACTGCGGCTAGGGCGCTCCGCTCTGGGCTCGGCGTAGAAGCAGGAGCCGGGGTCGCCGGCGACGACGCGCTCCTCTTGGCTGATGGATCACCGTCACCACCCGAGCAGGCCGTCACCCCCACGAGGATGGATATGCCGAGAGCAGCCGTGCGAGTGCGCATGTTTCTCCCCCACTAGACGGACGCAAGGCGATCATGCCGGGTGCGCGCCAGTACGTCTTCCGAGTCACAAAAAATGCGTCTCAGTGCCCGCGTCTGCGGCCCGCAGCCCTGGGGCGTCCCGGTCGCTATAGAACCCAGAGGGGTGGCCCTTGGCGGGCCACTCACAAGCGTTGAGTCATACGTCCGCGCCTGATGTCACGAGATCCTTCGTTTCCCCTCCACGGCGGATAGAGGTAGATACGATTCGCGCAGGGAAGGGCAAAATCTCCAGCGGGGTGGGATCTAGTGAGCGTGAGTAGCGGATTTCGGGCCTGGCGGGACCGAGCTAACACTATTGGCTACATTTCTGGCGGCACAGAGGTGCAGGCCTTCATGCTCCGTCAAGTATTGAGTCAACTTCCATGCATGGCGGACGAAAACCTGTCGCTACTGACTCCTGACGGAAAAGAAGTGAGCACTAATTGCGAAACGCTATGCGCCACGCAGCTTTCGACGTCTGGCTTGGTCGAGCGTCGAGGTAAGGGTGAGTGGGCGCCCAGTAAGTTCGCGGTCGAATGGCTGAAGTCTGATGACGCATCATCTTTGGCTACACATTTCCAGAATCACGTGAAGTTTTTCGGTGAGCTACTCGACTCCATCGGGGTTGACACGACCCATGCAGATCTTCTCGAAATCGCCAAGTCATCCTACGGCCTCGCCTGGAATAGTCTCGACCAGGTTCGCCGCCGTACAGGCTGGCTCAGAAGCCTGGGAATGGTTGAGCTTTGGGGACAAAAGGTCGTGCGCACGGCCGACGGCGACGCACTGTTGACATCCCTCCCCCTCTGCCTGCCAGAAGAGGCACTCGGCGGCGGGGAGGAAAATATGGAAAACGTCCCGAAGAGTGTTACCGACTTTCTCTCGCAGCACACGAAGATTGACCAGGACGAACTCCGTAGGAGGCGGCCGCTAATTGGCTATATTCCGAGGGGAACCAAGGGTACGGCTCGCGATGATGACGCTTCCCTGACACCGATTGGCGCCATCAGGAAAATTGTCGGAGTACTTGGCACCGGTATGACCGTCGAGGACTTCAGAGAGAGCTGCCGGAGCGAGTTGGGGATCAGCAAGTCCTCGCTTGAATCAACGCTTCACACTCTGCGCCACATGAAAATTATCGAGCAGTCGGCGTTCAATTTCTATTCCCCCACCCAGGAGGCCACTCGCCTCACCGGCCAGGGAATGGAGGTTGAGCTAGTCGCATTCCTCCACACCAGGTACGCGTTCTTCGGCGAGATTCTCAACCATCTGGACACACCCACCTCAACCTCGTCTTTGACGGGTCTAGCTCGGGAGAGCTACGGATACACGCAGGCCTCTAATGGAGAAATCCGCTTGCGCCTTGGATTTCTCCAGGATGCCGGTCTGGCCGAACGGGTGGACTGGCAAAGGTTTCGCATTACGGGGTCAGGCAAATCGATTAGATCGCTGCTGAGTATGCAGACCCAAGGGACCGAGAGCGAGATCTCAGTACAGCAGAGCACACAAGCCGACAAGGATTTGGCTCTCACTCAAGTTATCGAAGCGTTGGGTCGCCACAGCAGAGACGGGAACGAGAGCAGAGAATTTGAAATTGCCGTCACCGAGGCCTTCAGAATTCTCGGATTCCTGACCGAGCACTTGGGTGGCCCCGGCAATACTGACGTACTGAGCCGTGCAGAACTTTCACCTTCGGACCGATATAGTGTAATCATCGACACTAAGAGCTCCGGCACGGGTGTGGTTGCGGAGTCGAGTGTGAAGTTCGACGCCCTGCGCGAACACAAGAGGAAGCATGCAGCCGATTACGTCATCGTTATCGGCCCTAGCTTCGCGAACCGCCTAAAGAATTGGGCGATCGAAAACAGCGTACTCCTGATCGAAGTTGCCGAACTTGTATCGATCTTGGAGCGCCATGTCATTAACCCGCTACCCCTGATGGAATTTCGGGAGATCTTCGCGCGCGTCGACGCACCTAAAGACGAGCTGATGGAGCGATACGACCATTTGCAACGCCGCTCCTCCCTATTGCGGAAGATTTTGGATCTCGCCTTCCAAGAGGCCACCGACGAAGACCCCATTGCTGCCGGGTATATCAGTGTGGAAAACATGGCCTATGCGCTGAGGAAAGAAGTCGCGCCACGGCCGTCAGCGAACGAAATCCGCGAATCACTTGAATTCCTATCCAACCCGATGATTGGAGCGCTAGAGGAGGATAAGGGTCGCTACAAACTGGCCGACTCTACCGGGAATATCGCCCTCAGGCTTTCCGGTCTCAGCATCTCGCTCTCGTAGCGCCACCTCTCACGCTTTCCAGCATGCTTTCGCCGTCACTGTTCTGTGAGGCGTCCACGAGCGGGACGGTCGGACAGACGCGGCAGCCGTTCGGGCGAGGGCAGAGGGCAGAACCTCCGCAGGATTTGCTGCGTACGGGGCAGTTCAAGGCCCCCGTCGGCTGAGACGTTCAGCGCGCGTTCCCATGCTCCGGCTCGCAATCCGGCGGTTCTGGCCCACGTCTGGCCCACCGAGCCCCAACACGGCCGACGGAGGTTAGACCCTTCTGCGCTGACTCGGAACGGCGATGTACAACTGCTGGAGACCGTGCAGAGCGGCATGGAAGCCAGCCGCGATCTCGCGGGCCCTCTCCTCAGTCTCGATCGGGTACAGGGAGATGTAGTCAGGTGCAATGTTGGCCTGCGTCACCGTGCCAGCGAGTACCAATGCTTCAGCAGCGGACCGAAGGACTGTCATTGCTTCGTCCGGGATCCTGGGCCCGCTGCTAGTCATAGCGTCGAGCTCCACCTTCCAGCGCCGGCCCTGACGAGCGACGCATACAAAGATCGCGTTGTTGGTCTTGGCGCTTCGATAGGCCGCGTGGTGAGCTTCCGGATCGGTGCAGTCGAGGATGAGTGCAGCTGGGAGAGGCGTTCCGAGCATCGGTATGCACCCATCGTCGCAGGCGCTCACCCCAGAAATCAGGCAAACAGGAGGTCGGCCACAGCCCTGATCGTTCGGAATGTCATCCGTCGCCGTCAGGCCGCGAGCATCTACCGCCTCCGCGCACACCCCGCCTGAGGCCGGGCCGGCCGGGCAACGCAGAAGGCCCCGGCCGGTTTCCCGGTCGGGGCCTTCAAGTGCCCGGTGAGGCACTGGCAGAGGATACGAGATTCGACTCGTGAGGGGTTGCCCCCCAACACGCTTTCCAACTGTCCGCGTGGCCGTTCACGGGGGTTCGCGGCGTCCGCGCAGCAGCCCAGACAGCGCGCTTGCACGGCGGTGAAGCCAGGCGGCCGTCCGCGCACTGGACAAAGACCGGGACAACGGATCTGGCATGGCGGGCCCGCATTGCCGTTCCCGGAGTTGCGGGGAGCAGCCGCGGACCTGGGCGTTGAAAAGCGCGGCCGGAGGTTCATCCCCGCGCGTGCGGGGAGCAGGCTTGCTGAGCTGGGACGGTATCCGGCTCGGCCGGCACTTTGCAGTACTTTCGCCGATTCCGGCGTACCGGGCGAAGGCCACAGACCCCCGGCCGGCATCTGGCGCGGCTCGCGCCCACCGCATGACGCGGCGCCCCGGGTGAGCGGCCCGCGGCCCGCCCGTGCCGGCGTCACCTGGACACCCGGAGTCGCGCGCAACCGCGCCCACCCCCAACGCTCCACCCCCGTCGCCGCGTTCGGCGTGTGACGGGCGGCACGTTCCGGTCCGGTAACAACACGCGCAACACGCGCTCGCTCAGCGTAATGTCCACACCAGGGGTTCTTGAACATGTTCAGAGAACCGTGGCTCCTGGGGAGGGGACGCAAGTGAACGGGGCGGCGAAGGGTGCCATCATCGGCGGGGTGTTCCTCGCGATGGTCGGCGGTGCCGGGTACGGCATGTACTCACTGGTCGGCGACACCGGCGGGGAGAAGGACGACACGGTTGCCGGCAAGACGGCGACCGGCGCGTCGAGGGGCGAGGGCCCGGTCACCGAGAAGGAGACCGCGGAGGCCGCGAAGGGCTTCCTGACGGCATGGGCGGCCGGGGACGAGCGCACGGCGGCCGACTGGACGAACAACGCGTCCGAGGCGCTGTCGGCGGTCGCCGACTTCAAGACCAGGGCCTACGTGTCCAAGGCGGTGATCACCCCCGGCACCCCGAGCGGCACGACCGTGCCCTTCAAGGTCGAGGCCGAGGTCACCTACGAGGGCACGACCAAGCCCCTCGCGTACGAGTCCCGGCTCACCGTGGTCCGCGGACTCAGCACCGGGAAGGCCCTGGTCGACTGGCAGGCCTCGGTGATCCATCCGGACCTCAAGCGCGGCGAGCGGCTGCGCGCGGGCACGCCGGCCAGTCCCCCGGTCAAGCTGGTGGACCGCAACGACCAGGAACTGACCCCGGAGAAGTACCCGTCGCTGCGGCCCGTGCTGGCCCAACTGCGCGAGGCCTACGGCAGCAAGGCCGGCGGCAAGGCGGGAGCGGAGCTGTGGATCGAACCGGCCACCGCCACCGCCACTACCGCCACCACCGCCCAGGACGGTGACGCCGGGCAGGACGGCGGCGGCAGACGCACGCTGTTGACCCTGGTGGCGGGCGAGCCGAGCACGCTCAAGACGTACCTGGACGCGAAGGTGCAGGCGGCGGCGGAGCAGGCGGTGGCCAAGTACCCGGAGTCCTCGGTGGTGGCCGTCAAGCCGAGCAACGGCCACATCCTGGCAATCGCCAACCACCGCAAGGACGGCTACAACGCGGCGATGACGGGCACGCGCGCACCCGGCTCGACGATGAAGATCGTCACGGCGGCGATGCTGCTCGACCGGGGCAAGGTGGCCGCCGACAGCCCCGCCCCGTGCGACAAGACGGTCTCCTGGGGCGGCCGTTCCTTCCACAACCTGAGCAACTTCCAACTGCCGGCGGGCACGAACTTCGCGACGAGCTTCGCCAAGTCCTGCAACACCGCCTTCATCAAGCAGATCAAGGAGGTCGACGAGGACGCCGCGCTGTCGAAGGAGGCCACGGAGGTCTTCGGCATCGGCCTGGACTGGAAGACGGGCATCAAGTCCTTCGACGGCAAGGTTCCGGTGACGACCGGAGCGGAGTCGGCGGCCGAGTACATCGGGCAGGGCCAGATCACCATGAACCCGCTGAACATCGCGTCCATCACGGCGACGGCACGCAGCGGCCGGTTCCACCAGCCCCTGCTGGTCTCCCCCGAGCTGGACGGCCGGCCGACCGCGACGGCGGCGCGCACGATGAAGTCGTCGGTGCGCGGCCAACTCGTCTCCATGATGCGGCTGACGGCGACCAGCGGTACCGGCGCCGACGCCATGGCCTCGGTCGGCGGCGACAAGGGCGCGAAGACCGGTTCGGCGGAGGTGGACGGCGCGGCGAGCCCGGACAGTTGGTTCACGGGCTTCAGCGACGACGTGGCCGCGGCGGCGATGGTCGAGGGCGGCGGCCACGGCGGTGCCGCGGCGGGCCCGATCGTGGCGGCGGTCCTGCGTTCCTGACCCCGCCGTACGAGCGTGCGTCCGGCACCCGCCGTACGAGCGGGCGCACGGGACACGGGGGCACCCGCCATACAGGCGTGCGCACGGCACCCGCCGTACGCACCCACCCCCGGATCCCCGGATCCCCGCGCCCCGACCCCGCACGCCCCCGCCGACCCGCACGCCCCGACCCGCGCCCGCGGCAAGGCCCCGCTCAGAGGGACGCGCGTACCGCCCGGACCAGGGCCTGTGCGCGGGGGTCGGCGGTGACCGACTTGGCCAGGGAGTTGGTGACGTACCCGAAGCCGATGCCCGCCTCCGCGTCGGCGAAGGCCAGCGAACCGCCGCGTCCCGGGTGCCCGAAGGAGGCCGGGGACAGCAGCGGGGAGGCCGGACCGTGCAGCATGTAGCCGGGGCCGAAGCGGGTGTTGACGACGAGTACCCGGTCCGGTCCCGAGGACAGTTCCGAGGACGCCAGGGCCGCGGTCTCGGGGGTGAAGAGGCGGGTTCCGTCCTCGGTGTCGCCCAGCAGCGCGGCGTAGAAGCCGGCCAGGGCCCGGGCGGTGCCGATGCCGGCCGAGGCGGGCAGTTCGGCGGCCCGGTAGGCGGGGTCGTTCTCGTCGGGCAGGGGGTCGATGGCCGCGAAGGCGCGTCGGGTCGGCGAGTGCGGGTCGGCGTAGGCCTCCGAAACGTTTCTGCGCGGCCGGGTGCGCAGCGCTCCCGCCGACGCCGGCGGCTCCACCGGTCCGACCCTGCCGACCCGTCCCGCCTCGGCGTCGGGCAGCCCGATCCAGAAGTCCAGTCCCAGCGGGCCCGTGACCTCCCGCGCGAGCCACTGCCCCACCGACATCCCGGTCACCCGGAGCACCAGTTCCGACAGCAGCCAGCTGTACGTCTGCGCGTGGTAGCCGTGGTCCGTGCCGGGCTGCCAGAAGGCGGTCTGTTCGGCGACGGCCCGCGGCCCGCTCTCGCCGTCCGCCGCCTGGGCCGGCGTCAACGGTCGGTCCAGCGCCGGGACGCCCGCACGGTGTGCCAGCAGGTCGCGGACCCGTGCCCGCTCCTTGCCGCCCGCCTTGAACTCCGGCCAGTGGGCTCCGACCGGCGCGTCCAGGTCCAGCAGCCCCCGCTGGTGGAGAAGCAGCGGGACGGCCGCGGCGACGCCCTTGGTGGCCGAGCGCACGACCTGCGCCGTGTCCGCGGTCCAGGGCGCGCCGCCGCCCGAGCCATCGGCCCCGCCGCCCGAGCCATCGGCTCCGGCGCCCGAGCCATCGGTCCCGGCGCCCGGTCCGCCGGTCGCGGATCCGCCCGGGCCCCGGGGGTCGCCGCCGTCCACGTCCTTCGTGCCGGCCCACAGGTCCACGACCTTGCGGCCGTCGCGGTACACGGCCACGGCCGCGCCCCGGTCCCCGAGCACCTCGAAGTTGCGCGCGAACGCGTCCCGGACGGCCTCGAAGCCCTCCGTCACCTCACCATGGATCTCCACGACGGTTCCAACAACCGACCGCGGGCGCTTATGCCGCCGGGGCCGGGGTCCCGGGGCCCGGCGCGGCGGTCGTCGGCGTCGGCGTCGGCGGTGTCACCGAACGCGGATCGAAGCCGAAGGGGAGTTCCAGCCGGTGGGCGCCCATCAGTTCCTCGTCGCACAGCAGGTCCTGCGTCCGCCCGTCGGCGGTGATGACCCCGTCGCTGAGGATCACCGCGCGCGGGCACAGTTCCAGCGCGTACGGCAGGTCGTGCGTGACCATGAGCACCGTCACGTCCAGCGAGCGCAGGATGTCGGCCAGCTCGCGCCGCGAGGCGGGGTCGAGGTTGGAGGAGGGCTCGTCCAGGACCAGGATCTCGGGCCGCATCGCCAGTACGGTGGCCACCGCCACCCGTCGGCGTTGACCGAAGGACAGGTGGTGCGGCGGCCGGTCCGCGAAGGCGGCCATGCCGACCTGTTCCAGCGCCTCCCGGACCCGCCGCTCCAGTTCCGCGCCCCGCATGCCGGCGGCGGCGGGGCCGAAGGCCACGTCCTCGCGCACGGTGGGCATGAACAACTGGTCGTCGGGGTCCTGGAAGACGATGCCGACCCGGCGGCGGATCTCGGCGAAGTTCCGCTTCTCCACGGGCAGCCCGGCCACGGTCACGGTGCCGACCCCGCCGGCGAGGATGCCGTTGAGGTGAAGGACGAGCGTGGTCTTCCCCGCGCCGTTGGGGCCGAGGAGGGCGACGCGTTCCCCCTGCCCGACGGTCAGGTTCACGCCGAAGAGGGCCTGGTGTCCGTCCGGGTAGGCGTAGGCGAGGCCGGAGACGTCCAGCGAGGGCGGTGCGGGGGTCGAGGGGGCGTTCACGGCGTCCATCCCATCACGTCCACGGTGTCCATCCCACCCGGCACGTCCACCCCACCCGGCACGTCCATCACGTCCACGGCATCCACCTCACCCATCCCACCCATCCCACCCATCACGTTCACAGCGTCCACCCCGTCACGCAGACGGCGAGCGCCGCCAGCGGGAGCACGGCCGCGTACGCCCACTGGGCGCGCGTGGCCGCGACGTCGTCGATCACCGGCATCGAGCCGGAGTAGCCGCGGCTGACCATCGCGAGGTACACGCGCTCGCCGCGCTCGTAGGAACGGATGAAGAGCGCTCCGGCCGTCTTGGCCAGCACCCCCCAGTGCCGGATCCCGCGCGCCTCGAACCCGCGCGAGCGGCGGGCGATCGACATCCGGCGGAGTTCGCCGCCGATCACATCGCCGTACCGGATCATGAAGGAGGCGATCTGGACCAGCAGTGGCGGCAGTTTCAGCCGCTGGAGGCCGAGGAGCAGCGCCCGCAGTTCGGTCGTCGAGGCGAGCAGGACGGAGGCGGCCACGCCGAGGGTGCCCTTGGCGAGCACGTTCCAGGCGCCCCACAGGCCGGAGACGCTCAGCGACATGCCGAGCACCTCGACCCGCTCGCCCTCCGCCACGAAGGGCATGAGTACGGCGAAGGCGACGAACGGCACCTCGATCAGCAGCCGGCGCAGCACGAAGGCGGCCGGGATCCGGGCGACGGCCGTGACCGCCGCGAGCAGGAGGGCGTACAGGCCGAAGGCCCACATCGCCTCCCGCGGTGTGGACACGACGACCAGCACGAACGCGAAGGTCGCGGCGAGCTTGCAGTGCGGCGGCAGGGCGTGGATGGGCGAGTGCCCGTGCCGGTAGAGCTTGTGGATGTGGCCGGCCCCCATGTCAGGCGGTGGGCACTGCGGTGGAGGTGGCGGTCAGGTCCTCGGCGCGGCGGCGCCGGACCACCCAGAAGATGCCGGTGCCGACGACGACGGTCACGCCGACGCCGATGATCCCGGCGAGGCCGCCGGAGAGTCGGGCGTCGCCGACGCCCTTGACGCTGTAGTCGGCGACGGGGGAGTTCGCGGAGGCGTGCTCCTCGACGTGGGCGTCGATGCCCTTGTCGGCGGCGACCTTCTCCAGCCCGTCGGGGCTGGCGGAGGCGTAGTAGGAGACGACACCGGCCAGCACGAGGGCGGTGGCCAGGCCGGTGATCCACACGGGCTTGGTGGAGCGGGCGGCGGCGACGGGCACGGGGGCGGCGGTCGGGACGTCGACGAGTTCGCCGTCGACGCGCAGCTTCAGCGGCGTGGCCAGTCCGCGCGCGCCGTGGACCAGGTCGGGGCGGACGGCCAGGACGGCGCCCACGGTCGCGGCCGTGATGACGGCCTCGCCGATGCCGATGAGGACGTGTACGCCGACCATGGCGGTGAACACCTTGGCCACCGGGATGTCGGTCGTCCCTCCGACGGCGTAGATCGCGGTGAAGGCGGCGGCCGCGCCGGGCACCGAGAGCAGCGCTCCGAGGAAGGCGGCGGTGGTGATCGAGGCCCGGCCGGTCGGCAGCACCTTGACCAGGCCGCGGAAGATCGCGTAAGCGATCACCACGGTGACGACGCCCATGACGGTGATGTTCACGCCGAGGGCCGTCAGACCGCCGTCGGCGAAGAGGATGCCCTGCATGAGCAGGACCACGGACACGCAGAGCACGCCCGTGTAGGGGCCGACGAGGATCGCGGCGAGGGCCCCTCCCAGCAGGTGGCCGCTGGTGCCGGCGGCGACCGGGAAGTTGAGCATCTGCACGGCGAAGATGAAGGCGGCGACCAGGCCGGCGAGCGGTGCGGTGCGCTCGTCGAGCTCGCGGCGGGCGCCGCGGAGGCTGACCGCCACCGCGCCCGCGGCGGCGACGCCCGCGGCTATGGAGACGGGGGCGTCGATGAAGCCGTCGGGGACATGCATGTGTCTGCTCCGCTTCCTGCGGTAAGGCTCACGGCGGTAAGGCTCATGGCAGTGGGGCGCATGGGGGCTCGGGCCGGTGTTGCGCTGACAAAATCTTTAACCGTTCAAGAATAGTGCCCACTTGCAAACCATTGGCAAGAGCGTACGCGCCTCGAATAGTGGCGCGCGGATTCGTGGGAATGTGCGACGCTGGGGTCAATACAGACGCATATGTTCCGATTTGTAGGAGCCGTGTCGATGTCAGCGACCGCCGATGATCCCCGCGTGACCGAGGTGACCACCGCCGTGGAGGAGCGCGTCCGCGCCCGTGTGATCACGGACGATCCGCTCTACCGGGCGATTCCGGTCCTCCTGCGGTTCACCTCCGCCGAGCCGCTGGCGGTACGGATCGTCTTCCCCGCCGACCTGTCCCCCGAGGGCACGGACAACGAGTGGGTCTTCCCCCGCGCCCTCCTGGAGGCGGGCCTGACCGCCCCGACCGGGACCGGTGACGTACGGGTCTGGCCGTGCGGCCGGGTACAGGCGATCGTCGAGTTCCACTCCCCCGAGGGCGTCGCCGTGGTGCAGTTCGACCTCTCGGCGCTGCGTCGTTTCCTGCGCCGTACGTACGCCCCAGCCCCCGCCGCGACGCCCGCCGTCGAGCACGCCACCCGTTAGGCCCAACGCCACCGCACCCACCGGCGGGCGCGAACGCGGCCGGCCCCGCACCCGGTGTTCGGGTGCGGGGCCGGCCTCTCGTACGCGACCGCGCCGGTCGGGCGCCGTCGGTCAGGCACTGACGGTCAGATGTCGACGGTCAGACGCCGACAGTCAGGCGTTGACCAGCTCGCGGTCCTTGTCCGGACCGTCCGAGGAGTCGCCGGAGTCGCCGAGGTGCTTGCGCAGGCTCTCGCCCTCCACATCCACGTTCGGCAGGAGCCGGTCGAGCCACTTCGGCAGCCACCAGGCCTTGTGGCCGAGCAGCGCCAGTACCGCCGGGACGATCGCCATGCGGACCACGAAGGCGTCGAAGAAGACGGCGACGGCCAGACCGAAGCCGATCATCTTGACCATCTGCTCACTGGCTCCGATGAAGCCCGCGAACACGGCGATCATGATGACGGCGGCGGCCACGACCACCCGCGCGCTGTACTGGAAGCCGGTCACGACGGCCTGGCCCGGCCGCTCGCCGTGGACGTACGCCTCCCGCATGCGGGTGACCAGGAACACCTCGTAGTCCATGGCCAGGCCGAAGACCACGCCCACCATGAAGATCGGCATCATCGACATGATCGGACCGGTCTGCTCCACCCCGAAGAGCGAGCCGAGCCAGCCCCACTGGAAGACCGCGACGACCGCGCCGAGGGCCGCGACGACCGACAGCAGGAAGCCGAGGGCCGCCTTGAGCGGGACCAGGATCGAGCGGAACACCAGCATCAGCAGCAGGAAGGCGAGGCCGACCACGAGCGCCAGGTAGGGCAGCAGCGCGTCGTTCATCTTCTGCGAGAAGTCGATGTTCATCGCGGTGGCGCCGGTGACGAGGACGTCGTCGCCGCTGCCGTCGCGGATCTCGTGGACCAGGTTCTCGGTCTCGACCGAGGAGGGCCGGTCCTTCGGGATCACGTTGATGATCGCCGCGTCGCCGTCCTTGTTCGGCATCGGCGGCATGACCGCCACGACGCCGTCCAGACCCTTGATCCGGTCGACCGTGGAGTCGGCGAGCGCCTTGTCGCCGTCTACGACGATCATCAGCGGGCCGTTGAAGCCGGGGCCGAAGCCGTCGGACAGCAGGTCGTACGCCTTGCGCTGGGTGGTGGAGACCGGCTGGGCGCCGTCGTCCGGCAGGCCCATCTCCAGCTTGCTCGCCGGGATGGCGATCACGCCGAGGCCGATCACACCGACCAGCAGCACCATGATCGGGCGGCGCAGGACGAAGCGGGCCCAGCGGGTGCCGCCGTTGGCCTTGGGCTCGGCGCCCTCGACCTTCGGCCTGCCCTTGCCGAACAGCTTGCTCTTGGCGCCGGCCGGCAGGACCTTCTTGCCGGCGAAGCCCAGGATGGCCGGGACCAGGGTCAGGGCCACGAGGACCGCGATGACCACCGTGCCGGCGGCCGCGACGCCCATCTTGGTCAGCATCGGGATGTTGACGACGGCCAGGCCCACCAGGGCGATGACCACGGTCAGACCGGCGAAGACGACGGCGGAGCCGGCGGTTCCGGCGGCCCGGCCGGCGGCCTCGTCGCGCTCACGGCCCTCGGCGAGCTCCGCGCGGTAGCGGGAGACGATGAAGAGGGCGTAATCGATGCCGACGGCGAGGCCGATCATCATCGCGAGCGTGGAGGTGGTGGAGCCGAGGTCCAGCACGTTGGCGAGGGCCGTGATGCTGGAGACACCGATGCCCACGCCGATCAGCGCGGTCAGCAGCGGCAGTCCGGCCGCGATCAGCGAGCCGAAGGTGATGACCAGGACGATCGCCGCGATGGCGATGCCGATGATCTCGCCGGAGCCCGTCTCGGGCGCGGCCATCAGCGCGTCGCCGCCGATCTCGACGGTGAGCCCGGCGTCCTGGGCGGCCTTGCCGGACACCTTCAGGGCGTCGCGGGCGTCGTCCTTCAGCTCCATGCCGCTGACGTCGTACTTGACGCTGACGTAGGCGGTGGAACCGTCCTGGCTGACGGCCTTCACCTGGTAGGGGTCGTCGATCTTGGCGATCTGCTCGGCGCCGGGGCCGTTCTGCAGACCGGAGATGATCTTCTCGACCTCGGTCTTGGTGCCCGGGTCGGTGACCTTGGCGCCCGCCGGCGCCTTGACGACGATACGGGCGGTGGCGCCGTCGGCGGCCATGCCCGGGAAGCGCTGCTCCAGCAGATCGAAGGCCTTCTGGGCCTCCGTGCCGGGTATCGAGAAGGAGCCTGAGGTGGGTGCGGACGCCGAGGCCGCGCCGAAGCCGGCGACGAACAGCAGCGCCACCCAGACGAGGGCGACGAGGCGCCGGCGCCGGAAGGCGCCCTTGCCGAGGCGGTAGAGGAAGGTGGCCACGTCGGTGGTTCTCCCGTTCGGGTCGTGGGATGGGACAGGGCGTGGTGAGCCGGCCCGACGACGAGAGCGGCGTGTCAGGAGCAGCGATACGGGTCGTGCGTGGAACTCAGACGCCGAGGGCGGGGAAGACCACGGCGTCCAGGAACTGGCCGAGGAACGTCCGGTCGACCGACCGGTCCTCGATCAGCGGGAGCGCGATGAACGCCCCGATGAGCATGTGCGGTACGAAGTCGAGCGCCGGACAGTCAGGGGCGATCTCGCCCCGGTCCACCGCGCGCTGCAACATCATCTGGAGCCCGTTGATCTCGGGATCGACCAGCAGGTCGCGCAGTGCCTGGTGGAGTTCCGGGCTCTCGTGGACGGCATGGGCCAGACCCCGCATCAGCGCGGTGTCCTTGGCCATCTGCGTGTCGTCGGAGTGCTCGACCATCAGGGCGAAGTCCCCGCGCACGCTGCCCGTGTCGATCTCCCGGAGGGAGACCGGCTGGGTGCAGCGCAGGGCCTTGGCCACCAGCTCGGGCTTGCTCCCCCACTGGCGGTAGAGCGTGGCCTTGCTGGACTTGGTGCGGGCGGCGACCGCGTCCATGGTCAGCGCCTCGTACCCGACCTCGCGGAGAAGGTCGAGGACCGCCCCGTGGAGTTCGGCTTCCCGCTCGGGGGTGATCCGGCTGCGCCGCGACGCGACCTCTTCGGGCATCTCCGGTCCTCCCATCCGAACGAAACGGTTTCGTACTCCTTCGAGCCTACCCTCCCTCCGAACGAAACGAAACCGTTCCGTTTCGCTTCGGTGAGTGTCATGGATCACCTGTACGAGTTGCCAGGGCCCTCCTGCGCGGAAAGCATTGGGGGGTGAGTCACGACGTCGCGTACCTCCGGTTCCCGCACCTGCACGACGACCTGCTGTGTTTCGCCACCGAGGACGACCTCTGGGTGGCACCTCTGGCCCCGCCCGACGGCCCGGCCGGCCGCGCCTGGCGGATCACCGTCGACCGGACCCGGGTCGGCCACCCGCGGTTCTCCCCCGACGGCCGGCACATCGCCTTCACCACCTGGCGCAGCCTCGACCCCGAGATCCACCTCGCGCCCGTGGACGGCGGTCCGGCCCGCCGGCTCAGCCACTGGGGCTCCACCGACACCCGCGTCTGCGGCTGGACCCCGCCCGACAAGGACGGCCGCAGCGACATCCTGGCCGTCTCCTCGCACGCCCAGCCCTTCTCGTACTACTCCTGGGCCTACAGCCTGCCCACCGACGGCAGCCCCGGCGGCAAGCTCCCCTGGGGCCCGGTGTCCGACATCGCCGTGCGGGAGGAACCGAACGGCGAACGCCGGACCCTGCTGCTCACCGGCAAGCCCCCGCACGAGCCCGCCGCCTGGAAGCGGTACCGCGGCGGCGCCACCGGCCGGCTCTGGCTGCACGGCCGACGGCTGCTGGAGGACGTCGAGGGCCACCTCGACTCGCCGATGTTCGTGGCCGGCCGGATCGCCTTCCTCTCCGACCACGAGGGCATCGGCAACCTCTACTCCTGCCTCCCCGACGGCACCGACCTGCGGCGCCACACCGACCACGCGGAGTTCTACGCCCGGCACGCCTCCAGCGACGGCTCCCGGGTCGTCTACCAGTGCGCGGGCGACCTCTGGCTCGTGGACTCCCTCGCCCCGGACGCCGTCCCGCGCAAGCTGGAGGTCCGCCTCGGTGGCCCCCGCGCCGGCCGGCGCAGCTATCAGATCCCGGCCGCCAACCACGTCGACTCCCTCTCCGTCGACGCGACCGGCCGGGCCAGCGCCGTCGTCGTGCGCGGCAGCCTGTACTGGCTCACCCACCGCGACGGCCCGGCCCGCACCATCGCCGACACCCCGGGCGTACGGGTCCGGCTGCCGGAGATGCTCGGCAGCGGCGGGCAGGTGGCGTACGTGACCGACGCGGAGGGCGAGGACGCGATCGAGATCGCCTACCTGCCCCGCGCCTCCGGCGACCGCGAACCCCGCCGGCTGGCCTCGGGCCGGCTGGGCCGCGTACTGGAACTGCTCTCCGACCCGGACGGGGAGCGGCTCGCCGTCGCCTCGAACGACGGCCGGCTGCTGCTGATCGACGCCACCGAGGAGTCCGACGGGGAGGTCACCGAGCTCATCCGGTCCATCAACGGGCCCGTCACCGACATCGCGTTCTCCCCCGACGGCTGTTGGCTGACCTGGTCGCACCCGGGCATCGGACGCTCGCTGCGCCAGATCAAGATGGCCCGCATCGCCGGCCCCGGCACCCGCACGGTCGTGGACGTCACCAACGGCCGCTTCGACGACGAGAACCCGGTGTTCACCCGGGACGGCCGGTTCCTCGCGTTCCTGTCCTGGCGCGGCTTCGACCCGGTGTACGACGTCCACACCGGCGACCTGTCCTTCCCGCTGGGCTGTCGCCCGTACCTGGTGCCGCTGTCCTCCGCGACCCCCTCGCCCTTCGCCTTCTCCCCCGACGGCCGCCCGGCGGCGGGCGGACTCGACCCGGTGGAGGGCGAGTCCGGCGACGGGGACGGCTCGGTGACCGTGGAAGTGGAGGGGCTGGAGAGCCGGGTCACGCCCTTCCCCGTGACGGCGTCGAAGTACTCGGCCCTGTACCCGGTGAACGGCGGCGGCCTGGTGTGGCTGCGCTGGCCGATCTCGGGGGCGCTCGGCGAGACCTTCGCCAACCCCTCCGACACCAGCGGCAAGCCGACGCTGGAGCACTACGACATCTCCAAGGCCCGCAAGAGCGAACTCGCCTCCGGACTGGACTGGTTCGCGGTCAGCGGCGACGGCACCCGGCTGGTGATCAACGACGACGGCGACCTGCGGGCCGTCCCGTCGACCGAGTCGGGCGACGGCGACTCCACCGTCTACCTGGACCTGCGCCGCATCCTGCACGAGGTGGACCCGGCGGCCGAATGGCGCCAGGCGTACGAGGAGGCCGGCCGGCTGATCCGCGCCTACTTCTGGGAGCCCGACATGTGCGGCATCGACTGGGACGGGGTGCTGCGCCAGTACCGCTCCCTGGTCGAACGCGTCGCCTCCCCCGACGAGTTCGCCGACCTGATGCGCGAGGTCCTCGGCGAACTGGGCACCTCGCACGCGTACGTGTCCCCCGCCCGCCGCAACGAGGGCCCGCCCCACTACCAGCGGGCCATCGGCCTGCTCGGCGCCAACCTGGTGTGCCGGGACGGCGCCTGGATGATCAAACGGATCCTGCCCGGCGAGTCCTCGGACTCCAAGGCCCGCTCCCCACTGGCCGGCACCGGCATCCGCGAGGGCGCCGTGCTCACGCACATCGACGGCCGCCCGGTGGACCCGGTGACCGGCCCGTACCCGCTGCTGGACGCGGCGGGCGGCACCACCGTCGAGTTGACCTTCGAGCAGGAAGGCGAGGGCCGGGCCCGCCGTGTCGCGGTCGTCCCCCTGATCGACGAACGGCCGCTGCGCTACCAGGACTGGGTGTCCAAACGCCGGTCGGTGGTCCGCGAACTCAGCGGCGGCCGGTGCGGCTACCTCCACATCCCCGACATGGGCGGCTCGGGCTGGGCGCAGTTCAACCGGGACCTGCGGATGGAGATGTCCCGGCCCGCGCTGATCGTGGACGTGCGCGGCAACGCCGGCGGTCACATCAGCGAGTTGGTCGTGGAGAAGCTGACCCGCTCGATCCTCGGCTGGGACCTGACGCGCAACGCCCAGCCGGTGTCGTACGCCTCCAACGCGCCCCGGGGCCCGATCGTGGCCCTGGCCGACGAGGCGACCTCCTCCGACGGGGACATGATCACGGCGGCGTTCAAGCTGCTGGGGCTGGGCCCCGTGGTCGGCCAGCGCACCTGGGGCGGGGTGGTCGGCATGACCGGCCGGCACGTCCTGGGCGACGGCACGGTGATCACGGTGCCGATGAACGCGGCCTGGTTCCCGGAGTACGGCTGGTCGGTGGAGAACAACGGCGTCGAGCCCGACCTGGCGATCCTGCGCACGCCGCTCGACTGGGCGGAGGGCCGGCACGCGGTACTCGACGACGCCGTCCACCTGGCGTTGGAACTGTTGGAGCAGGACCCGGCGGCGGTACCCCCGGGCTACGCGGACGCCCCGGACCTGCGACGCCCGAAGTTGCCGCCGCGCCCGGCCGGTTCGTAGCCGCAGCGCGGGAACCTCGAAGGGGCGGGACCGCGCTCGCGGTCCCGCCCCTCGTCACACGGTCCTCGTCCCACCGGTCCCGACCCGCCCCTCGGCCTACTTCTCGAAGGGCCCGTCGAGCGTGTCACCGGGTCTGGCGGCCTGGTCCCGTACCGCCGACGGCATCGGGTCCCCCGGCGCCGCCTTCACCTCGTCCCTCGCTTCCCGGGCCTTCGCGGCCCTGCGTTCGAGTTCTCTCGCCTTGACCTGGAACTGCTCCCTGATAGACATGCGCCCAGACTTCCACGCGCCCGTTAAGTGCGCATTTCGGACACTTAACGGTCGAGGTTCGGTCCGGATTCGGTCGAGGTCCGGCCGTATCGGCCCCTTCGTGACCATCGGCATGATCAGCGGGACGCGCTGCGCCCCTGCTCGTCCGCGGCCCCGCCGGCCCCGACGAGCCCCTTGGAGACGCCGCCGAGCCTCGGTTCGAAACGCGCCATCTCGCGCTGCCCGACGGTCGCGATGATCCCCGGCAGGTAGCCGCGCATGCCCTGCATGCCCCGCAGCCACCACTGCGCGTACACGTGCGGCGAACGCCGCTCGATGCCGGCCACGATCCGGTCGACGGCCGGCCCCAGCGGGTACGTGCGGTTCGAGGGCCACGGCAGCCGTTGCCGGAGCTCCCGCATGACCTCGTCCTGGTCGGCGCCGCGCACCATGTCGGTGTCGGTCCAGGAGAGGTAGCCGACGCCGACCTTGACGCCCTTGTACCCGACCTCGGCGCGCAGGCAGTGCGCGAAGGCCTCGACACCGGACTTGGAGGCGCAGTACGCCGTCATCATCGGCGCCGGGGTGATCGCGGCGAGCGAGGCGATCTGGAGGAAGTAGCCGCGGCTCTCCATCAGCACGGGCAGGAAGGCCCGGGCGGTGACGGCCCCGCCGATCAGGTTGACCTCGATCACCCGGCGCCACGCGTCGGGGTCGGAGTCGACGAACGGCCCGCCGGCGGCGACGCCCGCGTTGGCGACGACGATGTCCACCTTGCCGAAACGCTGCTTGACCTCCTGCGCGACCCGGGCCATCGCCTCGTGGTCGGTGACGTCGGCGTGCCAGTGGTCGCTCTCGGTGTGGAGCCGCTCGGAGACCTCCTTGAGGGCCTCCGGCTCCAGACCCACCAGGGCCACCTTCGCCCCGCGCGCGGACAGCTTGCGGGCGAGGAGTTCACCGACCCCGCGGGCGGCGCCGGTGACGACGGCGACCTGGCCTTCCAGACTCCTGCGAGCGCTCACGGCGTCTTCTCCTTCGGGAATGTGTCGTGGTCGTGCCGGTCGCCGGCGCTTCCCGCGTACAGGGCGGTCAGCTCGCGCACGGCACGGGTGACGGCCTCGGGGGCCTCGATCGGGGTCATGTGTCCCATGCCGGTCAGCTCGGTGAGCCCGCGGCAGTCGGGCAGCGCGGCGGCCAGGCGGCGGGCGTGAGCGATGGGCGTCAGGCGGTCGCCGGTACCGGCGAGGACGGCGGTGGGCACGGTCAGCCGGGCCAGATTCCCGCCCAGGTCCAGGTCGGCCAGGACCTGGGACCAGGCGTACCGGACGGCCGCGGGGCAGCCGTGCACGATGCGGGCGACGGCCTCGACCCGGTCGGGCGCGGTACCGGGCCCCATCGTGGCGTACTTGAGCACCTTGCTCGCGACGGGCGTGACCGGCCCGAGCGGGGCGCGGGAGCCGAGCACCGCCCTGGTGATCCTGGTCCGCACGCGTCCGGCGCGCACCGGCAGCACCAGCGCCTCGGCGACCAGCCCCCCGCTGCCGGTGCTGCACAGCAGGGTGGCCGCGACGTGTTCGGTGAACTCGGGCCGCCCGGCGGCGGCCATGACCGTCATGCCGCCCATCGAGTGCCCGGCGACGACGGCCCGTTCACCGGGCGCGAGGGTGGCCTTGAGCACGGCCACCAGGTCGTCGGCGAGGGCGGTCGTGCTGTGCCGGAGCCCGACGGGGCTGCGGCCGTGGCCGCGCTGGTCGTAGGCGATGACCCGGTGGTCGCGGGCCAGGTCCCGTGTCTGGGCGGCCCAGAAGGCGGTGGAGCAGGTCCAGCCGTGGGCCAGCACCACCGCCGGGGCGCCCGCCTCGCCGTGTACCTCCACGTGCAGCCGGGCCCCGTCGGCGGAGACGGCGGTGAGTTCCCGGCCGGCGACCGGGGGCGCGTAGGGCCCGGACGTGACGTGGGCGGGGCGCCGGCTCACGCGGCGCTCCCGTCGGCCGTGACGGCCGCCGCCGGGGCGCCCTCGGGCACGGCGGCCCCGGGCGCGCCCACCTCGGCCTCACCGGCGCGGGAGGCCGGGGCGGACGGGGCGATCGGGGCGGAGGGGGCGATCGGGGCGCTCCCCGACACCGACCCCGCGGCGACCCGCTCGGCTCGCGGTATCCCGCCCTTGCGGACGACCTCGTACTCGGCGAGGTCGACGGTGCGGGTCTCGCGGCGGAACGCGCCGGTGGTGCCCGGCCAGACCGTCGTGTTGAGCCCGTTGGCGTCCAGGTACCAGCTGGTGCAGCCGCCGGTGTTCCAGACGGTGCGTTCCATCCGCGACTGCACCTGCCGGTTCCACGCGTTCACCGCGGAGGGCCTGGCCGCCAGCGCGGTCCGGCCTCCCAGGGTGTCCAACTGCCGCAGGTAGTCGGCCATGTAGTTCAGCGCCGACTCGATCATGAGGATCATCGAGCTGTTCCCGAGACCGGTGTTCGGTCCGATGATCGTCATCCAGTTGGGGAAGCCGGCGGCCGTCGCGCCGCGGAGCGACTTCATGCCGTCCTTCCACGCGTCCGCGAGGGTCTGGCCGTCGGCGCCGACCACCCGGTCGGCGATCGGCATGTCCGTCACGTGGAACCCGGTGCCGAAGACGATCGCGTCCACCTCGGTCTCGGTCCCGTCGGCGGCGACCAGAACCGAGCCCCGGATCTCCTTGAGCCCGGAGGCGACCAGATCGACATTGGGCCGAGCCAGCGCCGGGTAGTACTCGCTGGACAGCAGGATGCGCTTGCAGCCGATGCGGTACGAGGGCGTCAGCTTGGCCCGCAGGCCCGGGTCCTTGATCGAACGCGCCATGTTGGCCTTGGCCAGGGACTCGACCAGGCCGAGCTGGTTCGGCCGCTTGGTGAAGGCGCTGACCTGAAGTTCGCGGATCCCCCACAGCAGCCCGCGCCGGGCGGCCTGGGTGAAGGGCAGCTGCCGGTGCAGCCGGCGCTCGAAGGCGGAGACAGCCCGGTCGGTGCGCGGCATCACCCACGGCGGGGTGCGCTGGAAGAGCGTGAGGCGGTCCACGTCGGGGGCGATGGCCGGCACGATCTGGATGGCCGAGGCGCCGGTGCCGATCATGGCGACGCGCTTGCCGCGCAGGTCGTAGTCGTGGTCCCAGCGGGCCGAGTGGAAGACCTTGCCGGGGAACTCGGCGAGCCCGGGGATCTCGGGCATCTTCGGGTCCGACAGCGGCCCGGTCGCGGAGACCACCACGTCGGCGGTGAGGTTCCCGGTCGAGGTCTCGATCTCCCACCTCAGCTCGTCGGCGTCCCAGCGCATCAGCCGGACCTCGGAGTTCAGCCGGATGTGCGGCCGCAGCCCGAAGGTGTCGGCGACCTGCTCCAGGTAGGCCCGGATGTGCGGCTGGCCCGAGAAGGTCCGGGGCCAGTCGGGGTTGGGCGCGAAGGAGAAGGAGTAGAGGTGCGAGGGCACGTCGCAGGCGCACCCCGGATAGTTGTTGTCGCGCCAGGTGCCGCCCACGGAATCGGCGCGCTCCAGCACGACGAAGTCCGTGATCCCCTCGCGGCGCAGTCGTACGGCGGCACCGAGCCCGCCGAACCCGGACCCGATCACCGCCACCCTCACGTGCTCGCGCCCGTCCACGCCGTCACCCATGCCACCCATGCCCGCCGCCTCCGCTTCCGCAGTCCCAGCCCAGCCCAGTCACAACCACCAGTGCAACACTGCCAGCAATCACTGGCACAATCGGGAGAGTAGAGCAGCCCCGTACTCATGGGTAGGGGTCGCGCCCGGAAAGTTACCGCGGGTACGACCCGGGCGCCCCGAGCCCGGCCCGATCGACAGGACACCGCCTAGGCTGCGCACGTGGCCGACAACGAGACGGAAGCAAGGACGACGACCGTGCCGAGAACCGTGCGCGAATACCGTACGGAGGAGCTGGCCGAGGCGGCCGGCATCCCGGTGCGCACCCTGCGCTTCTACCGCGAACGCAAGCTGCTGCCGCCACCGCGCCGCGAGGGCCGGATCGCCTGGTACGACGACCACCACCTGGCCCGCCTGCGCACCATCGCCGGCCTACTGGAACGCGGCCACACCCTCGGCGGCATCGCGGAGCTGACGGCCGCCTTCGAGAACGGGCGCGACGTCGGCCAACTCGGGGAACTGCTCGGCATCGGCTGGTCGGAGGAGACCCCGGTGCGCATGTCGCCCGAGGCCCTGGCCGACTACTTCGAGGGCGAGGTCACCCCGGAGAACCTGGCGGCCTCGCTGGACCTCGGCTACCTCGCCATCGACGGCGACGCCATCGTGCACGTCAGTCGCCGCCTGTTGGACGTCTCCTCGGCGCTGGTCCGCGAGGGTGTCCCGCTCGCGGCGGTGCTGGAGACGGGCCGCCGGGTCCGCGAGCACGCGGACGCCATGGCGGCCCTGTTCACCGAGCTCATATCCACGCACATCACGGACGACGCCGTCCCGCGCCTGCGCCCGCTGGCCAAGAGCGTGGTGGAGGCCGAGCTGACGATGGCCATGGACCGGCTGCACCAGCAGCGGGAGCAGCCGGAGCAGCGCCCTCAGACGCCGAGTTCGTAGACGACGGTCACCGGCGCGTGGTCGGACCAGCGCTCGGGGTGGGTCTCCGCACGCTCCACGAAGGCCTTCACGGCCTTGCCGGCCAGTCCCGGGGTGGCGACCTGGAGGTCGATCCGCCAGCCGGCGTCGTTGTCGAAGGCCCGGCCCCGGTAGGACCACCACGAGTACGGACCCTCGGCGTCCGGGTGCAGCGCGCGCACGACGTCCACGTACCCGGCCTGCTCGTACACCTTCCCGAGCCACTCGCGTTCCTCGGGCAGGAAGCCCGCGTTCTTGCGGTTCGTCTTCCAGTTCTTGAGGTCGGCTTCCCGGTGGCAGATGTTCCAGTCGCCGCAGACGACGACCTCGCGCCCGTCGGCGGCGGCCCGCTCCTTGAGTCGGGCGAGGTGATCGAGGAACTCGGCCATGAAGCGGTACTTCTCGTCCTGCTTCTCGGTTCCCGCCTCGCCGGACGGCAGGTACAGGCTCGCCACGGTCACCCCGGGGAGGTCGATCTCCAGGTAGCGGCCGGCGGCGTCGAACTCGTCGCTCCCGAAGCCGACCCGCACCGCCTCGGGCGCCCTGCGCGTGTACACCGCGACCCCGGCCCGCCCCTTGGCCGCCGCCGGCGCGAAGGCGGTGTGCCAGCCCTCGGGCTCCCGGGCCTCGACCGGAATCTGCCCTTCCTCGGCCCGCACCTCCTGGAGGCACACGACGTCGGCGTCGGATCCCGCCAGCCATTCCACGAAGCCCTTCTTCGCGGCGGCCCGGATCCCATTCACATTCACGGAGGTCACGGTGAGCATCCCAGCACCTTAGCGGGACCGTTCCGTACGATGTTCGGATGTCTCATGGGATAACCCTGCGCACCGTCGCCTACGACCACCCCGACGCGGCGAAACTCGACGCCCAGGTACAGATCGAATACCAGGAGCGCTACCAGGGGGAGGGCGACGCCACCTTCCTCGACCCGGCGATGTTCGTCCCGCCGAACGGCCTCTACCTCCTCGCCTACGACGCCTCGGACAGCCCGGTGGCCAGCGGCGCCTGGCGCCGCCAGGACCACGGCGAGGAGGGCTACTCGGACGGTGACGCCGAGATCAAGCGGATGTACGTGGTCCCCGGGGCCCGCGGCCTCGGTCTGGCCCGGCGCATCCTGGCCGTGCTGGAGGACGACGCCCGGGCGGCGGGTCGCAGCCGCATGGTCCTCGAAACGGGCGACCAACAGCCGGAGGCCATCGCCCTCTACGGCTCGTCGGGCTACACCCTGTCGGAGAAGTTCGGCCACTACCGCTTCCACGACTCCAGCCGCTGCATGACGAAGCCGCTGCGCCCCTGACAGAAGAAAGATCCCGCCCGATCTTCCGACCGGACGGGATCTCTTGCCCGTGGGTCGTTCACGAGCGCCGCTGACCAGGCACTCGAGCGGCGAACGAAGAATCAATGACGCGATGGACCAGATGGAGCAAGCGCAGCGCAACGGCGAGAACGTCCCGCAGGTCAGGAACCGGAAGTGACGCGGGGGCAGTGGGGCTGCGTGGTCGCCCCCGTGGCCGGTCTGGCCACGGGTGTGCTCGGGTCGGTACTGCCGGCAGCCGCCTGGCGGGCGTGCGACGTTGGTGTGAACGGCGCGGCCAACGGGTTCGCATTGACCCCGGAAACGACGGAGATCCCGCCCGATCTTGCGATCGGACGGGATCTCGTCAACGTCCCTGAGAGCTACTCAAGAACTGTCGTTTGTGGGCTGTTCACGAGTACCCCTGACCAGGCACTCCGGAGGCGAATAAAGATCGCTTCCCAGACTGACGAAGATCGTTTCCCGCCCCAGCGACAGGTGTCCTCCGCTGTCAGAGGCAGAGGCGAGGATGTGCGGCATGACGAAGACCGGAGCGGACTACGCGTGGTTCGAAGACGACTTTCCAGACATCGCCGAGGCATACTGCTTCACCTTGGTGCGGGACCTCTCGCCTGCTGAGCTAGTGTCCCGGCTTGCGGGACGACCGGAAGCGCCCCTGCAGGGCATCGCCGCAGTCGTCGACGCCGCCTTCGCCCAGTACGACCTGGAGGATGGCGACCGTCAGATGGTCGCCATGACGACTGTGGGCGCCTGGACGCTGATGATCGAACCCAACGGGTACATCGGAGTCACCGAAGATCGAGCCTTGCCGGCCTCGGCCGGGGCGAGCTGGGTCTCTCACTTCGTCAACATCAATGTCGTCGGCACGTTCCTCTGGGCGGAGGACCAGGTCCTGCGACTCTGCTTCGACCCCATGTTCCCGGAGGATCGGTGGGGCACCGCACCGGACGAGCTGCTGGACGTCATGGTGCGGATCGGCTTCCACCTCGAGGACGAGACTCCGGAAACGGATCTGCCCTCACCAGCGGCCTTCCCTCTGGCAGAGCACCTGACCGGCGTGGCCATCAGTCCGGCGCTGCTCCAGGACACGACCTTCACCTGCGCCACTGTCCAGGTCCGATGACATCGCGCGACCACCCTCCCCGGGTCTGCCCTGTGAATGCGGTGTGGATGATGGCGCGGTGACGAACATCAGTGACGCCCACGTGAAGGTCCACTTCCGGATGGACGTAGATGAGGATGGCTGGCCGCCGGCAAGCGTCGAGAGCCTGTGGGCGGTGAACCTCGGCGACGGCACGGTGCGGCTGGACAACACGCCCTGGTGGCTGTGTCACCGCTGCGTGGGAAGCCGCTGCTCCTGCCTGAGGGCAGCTGAGTTCCATCCCCAGCACGTGGCGGCCACGGGGCTGCACCCATGCCGCTTGTAATGAGTTGGTGCTCGAGCGGCTGCGCACGGCACGCTGTGGGCACGCGTCCTGACGAGGGCGGATGTGGATCCGCGCCGACGCGGCGGCCGAATGCCGCCTGATCTCCCGGGGGGCAGTGGTGCACGAACGGGACGTCCGGCTCAATGAACTCGCGCAGGGGCTGCGCCCCATGTCTGAAGGCATCAAGTGGTTCGACGACCTCGTCCCGGATGACCAGTCCGAGGTGCTGCTGTTCCTACGTCATCACTGTGCCCAGGCGCGCGCTGTCGCCGAGGATGCGCCAGAGAGCATCCGCCGTGCTGGGCTGCGCCAGACGCATACGCCCGCGGTATTGATCTCACGCGGCCGGATCGACGATCAACTGGGAAAGATCGCCGGTCTCACGCCTCTCGACGAACGTCGAAAGGCGTTCTGGCTGCTGATCGCAGTCCTGGCGGTTGCCGACGAGCGGCGCCGCGAGCGCTTCTGCTCCCGCGGCTGCGGTCATTGGTGGCACAGACTACCCGTCGACGGCTGATTGGATCCGACCGCTCGGACGTGTTGCCACGACCGCGGGCTCCTGAACAACGTACGGTGCTACATCCACTTTGAGGGCTCCGGGGCGCCCGACGGCTGCTTTGGGACACCCCTGACCGCACCTCTCGCTGTGGGGCGGGGGCCGCCTATGATCCAAACCAGGGGAACAGGGGAGGGTGGGCATGTCAGGAGACGCGAACAGCACCGGAACAAGGCTGAACGGCGTGGATGGTGTACCGGCTGGCCCCTTGGCTCCGGGAGGCGGGAGCGTATTCGGCTCGACGCCGGCGGAGAAGAAGGCAGCGGCAAACACCATCGAGACCGAGCTGGAACCCAACACCAAGAAGGCTGCGGACGGCGCGAAGGACAACACGAGCGCGGCGGCAAGGAGCCTTGATGGCTGGGAGACAGCCTCCGGCCTGAAGAAGGTGACGGAGACCTGGGACCAACAAGCGAAGATGCTGATGGGACGCCTGAGCGCCGAAAAGGCCTCCCTGCGAGGGGCCTCGGGCCTATTCATGCAGAACGACGTGCGGACGGGTGACCAACTCCGCGCAGTGGGCCCGAAATCCAAGCTCGAGGGACTGTAGGGGGATCGGGCACGTGTTGACATACCAGGAAGTCATGACGACCGATCTCAGCGTCCTGACGACGGCTGCCGAAAAGTGGCAATCCATGGCCGCTGATCTGTCGAAGGTTGAAGAGCGCTACGGGGAGACGGTCCAGAAGATCACACTGGGCCAGAACTGGCTCGGGCTCAGCGTGGAAACGGCGCACACGAAGTTCGCAACAACTCGGCGCGAGTACAAGTCCGCGCAGACCGAAGCGAAAGCGGTGGCCAAACTGCTGACGGACGCGCATACCGGTTTCGCGGACCTGAAGAAAAAGGTCGAATCGGCGCGGGACGATGCGGTGGCCGCGGGCATGGCGGTATCGGCGGCGGGACGTGCCACCTTCGACTTCACACGGGTCCAGGACCCGGCGCAGGCGCGGACCCTGCGACGCGACCCGGACTTGAAGAGCGTCGAGGAGTCCTGGACCGCGCACATCGCCGCAGCGGTGCGGGCAGTGGACGAGCTCGATAAGGCGGTCAAACAGGCGCTCGAAGCCGTGGTCGTGGACGGAAACATCCTCGACGGCACCATCGGGGGGTTCAACGCCTCGGCCACTCCCGTCATCCCGCCGACGGGGTCGGCGCGGAGCGAGCAGAAGTTCACCGACGCCGAAAAGTGGATCTTCGATGAGATGAAGCGAAACGCAAAGTCGGACACGGTCGGGCAGATGCGGTCCCTGCTGAACAAACCCGAGTGGTACGAATTCGGGCGCAACTACGGTTCCGACATCAACGCAGCACTGACGATGTGGGGCGTGAAGGTGGCCCCGGGACAGGACTGGGACCACAAGCCGCAGCTCCAGGAACGGTACGACCTCCAAACGCTTGACGACTACTACTTCAAGCAGCCCGGAACGAACCGCGAAGTCTTCTACGACATCTACTCCAACGTCCACTACGGATACGTCGGCCGGGCAGCCGGCTTCGACGCGGACACCTTGATCAAGGGCGCCTCCCTTGGAGAAACGCTGCTCACCGGAGACGACGACCAAGGCGATCAGATCACGATGCGCATCGGCATCGACCTCTACGACAAGTACGGCGACAACCTGACCGAGGAACAGCTCCGGCAGGGAATCAACGACGCGATGGACCAGATGGAACAAGCGCAGCGCAACGGCGAGAACGTCCCGCAGGTCAGGAACCGGAAGTGACGCGGGGACAGTGGGGCTGTGCGGTCGCCCCCGTTGCCGGTCTGGCCACCGGTGTGCTCGGGGCGGTGCTGCTGGCAGCCGCCTGGCGTGCGTGCGACGTAGGAGTGAACGGCGCGGCCAATGGGCTTGCGCTGATCTTCTACGGAGCCTTGCTCGCGATCATGGCGGCTGTGTGGTGGGGGGTGTTCATCGGGTACGTCGGACGCTGGAACCTCACGGCCGCCCTCCTGGGCGGCACGGCCGGCGCGGCGGTCATGGTTTGGATCTTCGTGGCTCTCCTCCAGGTTCCCAACGGCTACCGCTGCTGACGAGTTCGCCCCCGACGCGGTGACGCGCCGAGCACGGCCACATCTACGGGTTCCGGAGAGACGGTCCGATCCTCGGAGAACTGCACGATCCGGCTGATCGTGTTGAAGGACGGCGGCTCGGCTGCCGCCCGGCAGAGCGTTCTGGAGATCTTCCACAAGCTCGGCACGACAGGCGAGGGCATCGAGCGGTACCGGATGGTGGCGCTGGCTGTCCCACCGGAGGCGGACCTGCCGCGGATCCGCAAGCTCCTGGAACACGGTGCGGCGGAGGGCTGGTGGCACTGGGAGGAAGGGTGCGTCACCGCTGCCTGGAGGTCCATGGCCACGGACTGAGCGGCTGCGCGTGCTGGTGGAGGGCTGCCCATGCCTCCGTCAGTGGCGCCGTGCATGATCGGGCACATGACACATGGTTCCCGGGACGCCCTTCGCTCCCTTGCCTTGCAGCATCTGTCGCCCGAGGATGCTGAGACGTGGATCGGTCTGCTTCGCCCTGGCGTGCGTCTTGAGGTAGCGACTGGCTGTGACGACGTGGTGGGTCGGCTCGGTGGCCTTCCAGCCTTGCCGGCTGCCTCGGAGTGGCCGGTGTGGGATGGGCATGGTCCGCTTTCCTTCATCGCCTCGATCGATTGTGCCGGGCTGCCGTCGGCTGCGCTGGACATCGACCTGCCCGAGGCGGGAACGCTGCTGTTCTTCTATTTCGACCGCCAGATGGACGACGGCGAAGCCCTCGTTCTTGCTGAGGACCGGGAGAGCTGGGCGGGCGCCCGTGTGCTCTATGTGGCAGCGGGTGAGGAGGTCGTGGAACATGGGACGCCCGCCGGAGTCGAGTCGTACCCGGTGGTGCCGCTGACCGCGCGCCTGGAGATGACGGCGGCCGAGCCCTGGCATTTCCGGATTCGGGACACATTCGCTCCAGGTGCCCCGCTCGGGAACCGGTACGACCACCCCGTCTGCTCTCAGGAGTTCCTCGACGCCCTGTGGGAGTTCGACGGCGAGGTCGGGCACCAGATCGGCGGCCATGCTCACTCCGTGCAGAACCCGGTGGAGATCGAGGTCGCGGAGGCAGTCCTGGACGGCGAGGTGTCCTGGGACGACCCGCGGCTGTCCGAAGAGGCGGGCGGTTGGGTGCTTCTGGCCCAGTTCGACAGCGAGGACGCTGCGGACATGATGTGGGGCGATGCCGGAGCGCTGTACTGGCTGATCCGTCCGGAGGACCTGGCAGAGCGGCGCTTTGAGCGGGCGATGTTCACCTGGCAGTGCAGCTGATGACCGCCAAACCTCCCGCCTGGGGAGTCCAGTACACGCTGAGCCTGCCGAGTGAGGACGCTGCCCGCACCGCTGCAACCGAGCTTTCCAGGATGGGGCACCGTCTGACGGCAGTGCGCGTCCACGATCACTTCCGGTCTGTTCCATCGAGCTTCTGGTACGGAAGACCGTCGATGGACCCGGAGCTGGAGGGGTGGTGGCAGGTCTTCTCTCTGGCCGTCTACAGCGGGTACGAGCGCATGGCTCTCGAGCCGTTCTTGCGCAGTGAACGGATTCGGGTGGCCCATGTGGCCCGTGCCCATGGCGGTTTTCAGCAGGGGTACAGCGAGGGGCATGCGGTGACCCTCGAAGGCGTCTTCGCGCGGGACGGTCTGGTTCATGACCAGGCCGGCGCCGAGGTCCCCCTTCCCGCCCCCTTGCCTGAGGAACCCGTCAGGCCTCCGGCTGGTCCGTCGTGGAACCACGGCGGCCTCGGTGAACCTACCGCGGTGGTCCGGGCCGTGGTGGCGGCTGCGGAGCGGATCTACGGCGGGGCCGAGAACGCTCCGGAAGTCGCGACATGGCTGCTCGACGAAGAGTTCGCCTTCGGTGAGCCGTATGAGACGACGGGCGAGTTCCTCGGCGATCTCTCGAACGCGGTGGCCCATCAGGGGACATGCACCGACGCTACCGTCGAGGCGGTCCCGTTCCTTGCCGAGCTGGTCTGTGACGACAGCATCGCCGTCGGCAGCCGGTTGATGCTTCTCGACGACCTGTTGCGACTCGCAGTTTCGGGGCCATCTGCAGCCGTCTCACTGACCGACCGTACAGCTGCTCTCGGCGATGTGTGGCAGGAGTCTGCCGCCGAGTACCTGACACGGCGGGCCATCAGCAAGGAGCTACCCCAGCTGCTGTCCCGGTGGGGAGATGAGAGCGACGCCGTCCGGTTCGCTCTCGCTGCCCTCGTAGCCGTGTGCGATGGGCATGACCAGCGCCTACCTGCGCGGCTGGCCGAGCTGCCGGCCCCGGAGGGCACGGGCCGCGCCGATGTCGTGGCGCTCATCGCGGCTCTCCTCAGTGGGGAGCGAGAGCATCTGAAGTCGGCCCTGGACCGGCTGTGCTCCTGGATGCCTCGCATCGCGGAGAAGGCCGCCAGCCCACACGTCGAGTCTCGGAGTCTTGCACTGTCCGTCCTCCCTGATCTCGTCATGGGAGACGTGGCGTCGAGTACAACGCAGGCGGAGCCTGATCTGTCGTAATTGTTGACGTCGTTCACTGTTGCGGCTGGCAGAGGCTACTGCCCAGGTCAAAGACGCAAGCTCATCCCCGAGGGCGCCACGGCTTTCCAACTGCCAGACGTGGTTGCCCATTTGGCTGTCTGGCATGGCTGGCGTTCCCTACGATGACTGCCGTTGCGGTGTCATGCGGGAGGGGCGGGGAGGGCTGGATGGGCTTCGCGGATGCGGAGGAGACGGTGGCGGCTCCCGGGTTGCGGACTGCCGTCGAGTTCTACTCAGGCAAAGTAGAGCGGGTGCTGGCGCGGATCGACGTGCTCGAGGCCGAACTCGCGGCTCTTCGGGCTGATGCCGAAAGGTTCACCACTGCCCGCGATCAGCTCAACGCGGCACTCACCGAGATCCTCGCCGACGGCCCACCGCCCGACGGCGAGGCCGATGGAACCTCTCCGGGCAGCGCCGCCGGTCCACCCTCCGGAGACGGACCGCCGCCGCGGAAACCCGCTGCACGTCGGCGACGTGGTGGCAGCCGGCCCAGGAGGTCGCCGTCCGGGGAACTCATGGAGACCGTTGAGCGGATCCTCTTGACCGCTGGGCGGCCGATGCCGGTCAGGGACATCACCGAGGCACTGGGGCGACCCACACAGGGCAAAGAAGGGCGGGGCCCCCTCGCCACGGTTCGCGCCACGTGCAAGCGGCTTGTCAAGAACGGCCGCGCTGTCGAGCAACCGGTCGGGATGTTCGCCATCGCCCGGGCTGAAACGTCCCCGCCGGAAGGGGCCGCTTAGACATACGCCCCACATGAGTCGTCCCCTCCTCCCATCGCGGGGAGAAGGGGACGGGTTCCGTTGAGCTTGGACCCTCTTCGGAACCGGTGACGTGGACCCCTTGTCAGTGGCTCACGCGCTCTCCCGAGGCTAGAGGAATTCGGCTCGCCTCGGGGGCGCGTGGCCTATTTCGTCGTCCCCGGATCACAGTGCGTCCGGGGACGGAAAGGCCATGTTTTGATCGGTTTCAATCGTTCTGTCGTGGACCGGGTACAGCGGCGTGGCGAGGAAGTTCTCCAGCCGGGCGACGGTGGCGACGTCGGGCCAGCATCGGCCGGCGAGAAGGTCGGCGATGGCCTGCCGGTTGACTCCGGAGCCGGCGGCGTGCTGCCTCAAGCTCCGCTTGTCGCCTTCCAGAGCGGCTGTGAGGGCCCGCGCGATGGCTTGGACGACCTCGGCGGCCGCATCGTCGATGACGGAATGGGGCCAGGATTCCGGATCGCGGGCAAGGTCTCGCGGCGCGGTTTTACGGGCCAAACCTCCCACCATGTCGATGCACTCCTTTCCGTGAAGATCGGCTTCGACGTCTTCACTGGCTGCTTGTCCAGCCAGTTCTGTTGGTCCGTGACGCTGAGTTCCGAGGTCTCCCGCAAGATCCGCGAGTACCGTCCCCGCCTCCCGCAGGGCCAGTGGGCCCCGGTCGCCGACCTGGTGCGGGCAACCGTGGCGGCGACCGCTCCGGCAACCTGCTACGCAGCGGAGCACCTGCTGCATGTCGTGGGGCGGCTCGCGGTGTGGGCGGACCGGAGCGGTCTGCCTCGTGATCCCGGGACCTGGTTGCGGACCGAGACAATCGACGCGTTCATCCTGTCGGGCTCCAAAGCCGTAGAAGACTCGACGCTTCTGACCTACCGAACCTGGCTGCGGCGGGCACGGGAGGCACTTGTATGGGTACAGCGTGGCGAAGCACCGCCTGCGCGGCTCTCGTCGCCGCGTACGCCTCAACCGCCCTACGAACGCGGAGAGCTGGCCCGCCTGCGGGATTGGGCAACTCGTCTTCCGGGCCAGGCTCGACTCGACGGCCTCGCCCTCATGGCGCTTGGTGCAGGATGCGGCCTGATGCCGGGCGAGGTACCGCGGATTCGCGGCAAGCACGTTCGGGTCACCTCTGGTGGGGTTGCTGTGCTGGAGGAAGAGCTGCTCAGTCGGCTCGTGGCCTGTCATTCCGACTGGGAAGGCACACTCGCTGAGCTGGCAGAGACCTCCGGACCCGGATTCCTCTTCCGGCCGGGGCGGAAGGTCGCGGCAGCCAAGAACCTCGTCTCGTCCTGGCCCGCACGCCATCGACCCCATGCGGGCCTGCCCCCGCTCTCTGCTCGGCGCTTGCGGTCGACGTGGATCGTCGGCCGGCTTTCCGAGGGCATCACCCCGGAGGCCGTCGCTTCCGCCGCGGGCATGGCCTCCCCTGCCGGCTTGGCGGGCTACCACCAATGGGTGCCCCCACTCCCCAGGGAGGAGGTGATCCGCTTGCTGCGTGGCCGCCGCTCGTGAGGGCGCGACCTGAAGCCGACCAACTGGCCGCCCGGCATGCACGGCCCCGGCTGCGTCCTGGACGGCTCACCGAGATCCCTGATTCCAAGGTCGGTCAGCTGCTGACTGTGCTCGACCGCTCGGGTCTGCCCCAACAGTTGGAGGACATGCTGCGAGGCCGTCCCGGGCCACAAGGGGTGCCGCCCAGGACGGTGCTGGCCGGCCTGATGCTCGCCGTGTACTACACGGGCCGAGCCACGGTCTCCGACGCCTGGCGAATCTTGCACTTCCGCCTCCAGCCCGCTGCCCGCGCCTGGCTCGGCATCCCCGAGTCGCCTCCGTCCACGGCACGGGCATGCATAGCTGCCAGTCGTCGTCTCTACCGAGGGCTGGACCGGATCACTACTGTGCTCGACCCGGCGCGCTGCGACCGGCGTCGGCGCTTGGGCCAGGCGGAGGCGGACATCCACTCCGTAGTCTGGGATGGAGCCACTGGCCGGCAGGCCGCGAACCGGCTTCAACGGCTGGCGAACGATCTCGTCCTGGTGCCCGTCCGCCTGGCCCAGCAGCGCGGGTACCTGCGCCACTGGAGCGACGATGTGGGAGTGGACGCAACCTCGATCCCGGTCCTGGCCCGCCCGGACAGCGATCGCTCGGGGACCGCCTCGGTCGAGATCACCGCAGGCTGGCACTACCGTGGCGGTTCCAACGAAGGGATCTTCGGCTACAGCGCAACCCTGCTGGTCGCCGCCCATTCCCGCACGAGCGAGCAGGCGGCCAAGGGACGCAGGGCACCGTCCTACCCGCAGCTCTGCCTCGGCCTCACCTTGGACACCCCCACCGTCCGTACAGGTGAGAACGCAGTCGCCGTCTTGGCACAGCTCGCTGAGCTCCGGACGCCCACTGGAACCTGCGCAGCCGACCGCGCCTACACCGGGTGCTCGCCGGAGAAGTTCCAGGTCCCCACACGCCGGCTCGGTTTCCGCCTCGCACTGGACTACAAGGCAGCCGACCGCGGTATCCAGGGCAGCTGGCAGGGAGCCGTGCTGATCGACGGCTCCCTCGCATGCCCGCAGATCCCCAACGTGTTGGCCCAGGCCACCCACGGCATGGACGACAAGACCTTTCGCCAGCGGCTCGATGAACTGAAGCCGGTGATCGCTGAGAGGCTGCCCTACTTCCTCAAGCTCAAGCAGAACGCCGATGCCCGAGGCACCGTACGCCTGCAGTGCCCCGCCGCCGGCCCGTCCCCCTCGGTGAACTGTCCTCGCCGAGAACGCCTCCGGTCCGCAGGGCCGAGCACTTCCGGCCCCCCACAGACCGTGGTCCGGCTCGCGGATCGACGGTCCCGCGCCAGCCACCCGGCTGCCCGCCCGACCGTCCAACTCCCTGACGGCGAGTGGATCGACCCTCCGCGAAAGGACGAACTGCCCGCTGTCTGCGGCGCATCCGCGATCAGCGTGCCCGCAGACGCCGCCGGAGATCTGAAGACCGCCAAGTTCCGGCAGGACAGCCACTACCTCAGCCCGGCCTGGGAACGGATCTACAAGCCGATCCGCTCGCACAACGAGGGCCTCAACGGACGGCTCAAGGGCGCCGAGCTGAACATCGGAGAGCCCCTGCATCGCCGGGCTCCAGGGCAGGTCGCCCAGACGCTCCTGGTCGCCATCATGGTGACTGTCGGCAACCTCGACATCTTGGAGACCTGGCTCTACGAACGGACGGGCAGCCGGCTCTCCGACACCGAGTTCGAGTCCGTGCCAGCCCCGCCAGGTCTTGACCCACGCCACGTCCTGGCTCCGCTGGGCACTGGCCGACATCCGCCGGGCAACCTCTGATCGGTCAGCGACACAGCCAGACATCGTGATCACCAGCCCCGGGCAACCGGGGCCCCTTCGCATGCCCCCAGAACAGCCAGAAGCCTGCCGGAGGGGATGTGATCCGGTGCACGCCGCCATCCATCACCCCGAACAGGCATCGAACGACCCCGTAAACGACGAAGATCCCGCCCGATCTTGCGATCGGACGGGATCTCGTGACGTTCACGAGAGCTACTCGCGAACTGTCGTTTGTGGACCTGTGGGGATTTGAACCCCAGACCCCCTCGATGCGAACGAGGTGCGCTACCAGACTGCGCCACAGGCCCTTGCGACGTGTGAAACATTAGCATCCCCGCGCGGGTGCTCCAAAACCGATTCCCCGAGGTGTCCGCGCAGGTCACCGATCACTCGTTGGCGGCGCGCGGCCGATCCTCGCCCTCGTACTGGTCGAAGAGCGGGGTACGGCCCCGCTCCCGGCCGCGCGGGCGCGGGGTGACGGGGGTCTTGGGCTCCGCCTTCGGATCCGGCTCGGAGGACGGCGCCGGGACGGCCGGCTGGGCGCGCAGTCGGGGTTCCGTCGGCTCGGCGGTGCTGGAGCGGGTGGCGCTCCAGCCGTCCGGGGAGGCCGGTCCGGTGGCACGCGGGGCCACGGGGGCCGTCACGTACGTCGGGAGCGGGACGGGGACGGGTTCCCAGCTGTCACCTCGGGCGGGGCCGCGTTCGCGCTCGCGCTGCTGGTCCACCCACTCGGCGTGGTCGGTCTGTTCGACCAGCGCGCGCCGGCCGGCCTCCTGCGGGGAGACCGGTGGAGAGGGGTCCGGTTCGGTGCCGGCGGCGGACTCCGCCTCGCGGCGGTGCGGGCGGTTCTCGCGGAGCCGGCGGGCGGCGGCCTCGGCGCGCCGCCGGTCCATCGTGAACTCGTAGCGCCGCCGCTCCTGGACCCGCAGGTGCACGATGTAGGTGCTCAGCAGCAGGGCCGGAAGGGCGGGCGCCCACAGGTAGCGCAGTCCGCCGACCGCGGCGACGATCGCCCCGAAGGTGAAGATCAGGAAGAGGAGCGCGGTGGTGCGCCGGCGGCGTGCGAGCACCTGGAGGCGCTGTTCCCGCCGGGCGCGCTCGGCCCGTTCGGCGCCGGCCGATCTGGGCTCCGACCTGGTCGGAGGCACGTCGAGGACCCGGGCGTCGGCGTCGACGGAATTCACCGTCTCCGTCGCCGCGTCCGGGTCCGCGTGGGGTTGGGGATCCACCTCTTCGGCACCGCGCTCGCGCAGCCCCTTGGCGTAACGGCGCTCCATTCCCGCCCGGCCGGAAAGCAGCCGGATGGCAGTGGAGAAGCGTTCCGTCGGACGGGCTTCGTTCAGCTCGTCCTGCCTCCGGAGCCACATGGGCACCAAGTAGGCGGCCCAGGCCCCCACAATGACTGCGTAGATGAGGCCGCTGCTGCTCACACCACACACCGTAGAGGGGCGCGGGCCGGCGGATCAGCCAATTGAGCCGGTGTGTCGCACGATCTCGCTGATATCACGGACTTTTTTTGTGATTCTTCGGATCAGGTTATGGGCGAATCCGCGCGGAATTCGAACGCGTTTGCGATTCGACTATTTCGGCGGGGCTCCGCGGTGCCCGGCCGTCCGGTGCCAACGGCTCAGCAGCCCCTCGGGGAGCTCCTCCACCGTGAGCGCGAAGACCAGGTGGTCCCGCCACGCCCCGTCGATGTGGAGGTAGCGCGGTCGCACGCCCTCCTCGCGGAATCCGAGCTTCTCGACGACCCGTCGACTGGGCCCGTTCTCCGGCCTGATGCACACCTCGATGCGGTGCAGCCCGACCTTCGCGAAGCAGTGGTCCACGGCGAGCGCGACGGCCGTCGGCATCACCCCGCGCCCCGCCACGTCGCGGTCCACCCAATAGCCGACGTGGCCCGCGCACATCGAGCCCCAGGTGATCCCGGCGACCGTCAACTGGCCGACGAGCCGCCCCTGGTACTCGATGACGAACGGCAGCATCCGCCCCGCGTTCGCCTCCGCCCGCAGGTGGCGCACCATTTGACGGTACGTCGGCCGGTGGATCACCGGCCCCCACGGCGCGGGCGGCGGGATCGTGGCCTCCCACGGCCGCAACCACTCGCGGTTGCGGCGGTTGACCTCGCGCCAGGCGCGCTGGTCCCGCAGCTTTATCGGCCGCAGCGTGACGTCGCCGTCCGTCAGCACCACGGGCCAGGACGGGCCGTTCAGCTCGCGCTCCCCGACGGTCTCGGGTGGTCGCCACCCCGGATCTGGTCCACGGCGTGCGGCAGGATCCGGGACAGCACCGCGAGGCCGTCGCGGACCCCGCCGGTGGAGCCGGGCAGGTTCACGATCAGCGTGTGGCCCGCGACCCCCGCCAGCCCCCGGGACAGCGCCGCGGTCGGCACCTTCGCCAGGCCCTCCGCGCGGATGGCCTGCGGAATCCCGGGGATCTCGTAGTCGAGGACCTTCGCGGTGGCGTCGGGGGTCCGGTCGGTCGGCGAGATGCCGGTGCCGCCGGTGGTCAGGATGACGTCGTATCCGGCGGCCACGCCCTCGCGCAGCGCCTGCTCGACGGGGTCCCCGTCCGGGACGATGCGCGGGCCGTCCACGGCGAAGCCGAGCGCGCCCAGTGCCTCGGCCAGCAGCGGGCCCCCCTTGTCGGCGTACACGCCCTGCGAGGCGCGGTTGGAGGCGGTGACCACCAGCGCGCGCGTCACGGGCGGTGCCTCGGGGGCGTCGGGCCGTGCCGCCCAGGCCTCGCCCGCCACCGGTGGTACGTGGCTCAGGTGGCTGTGGACCTCGCCGCCGCGCGGGGCGTTCACGCGCGGGTCCAGTCGCCCGACTTGCCGCCGGTCTTCTCCTCCACCCGGACGTCCGTGATGACGGCGCCCTTGTCGACGGCCTTGATCATGTCGATCACGGTGAGTCCGGCGACCGCGACCGCGGTGAGCGCTTCCATCTCGACGCCCGTGCGGTCCGTGGTCTTCACGGTGGCGAGGATCTCGACGGCGTCGTCGGCGACCCTCAGGTCCACCTTCACGCCCGAGACGGCCAGCGGGTGGCAGAGCGGGATCAGGTCGGGGGTCTTCTTCGCGCCCATGATCCCGGCGATCCGCGCGGTGGCGAGGGCGTCGCCCTTCGGTACGCCCTCGCCCCGCAGCAGTTCGACGACCCGGGGGGAGACGAGGACCCGTCCGCTGGCTCGCGCCGTCCGGGTGGTGACGTCCTTCGCCGACACGTCCACCATCCGGGCCGCGCCGGCCTCGTCGATGTGCGTCAGCCTGCTCTGCGTGCTCATATCTGGTGCCGCTCCCGCTCCGGGCCCCGCAAGGGCCTGTGTGGTGCAACACGCTACCCGCACCCGCGGCACCTCAGCCGAGCAGGACCACTTCCAGCTCGGCCCCCGGCTCCACCGAGGTGACGTCCTCCGGTACGACGATCAGGGAGTCGGCGTGCGCCAGCGCGGCGATCAGGTGCGACCCGGATCCGCCGACCGGGCTGACCGTCGCGCTCCGCGGGTCGTACGCGCCGCGCAGGAACTGCCGGCGGCCGGCCGGGGAGCCGATGGCCTTGTCGGCCTTGAGTTCGGCCCGTACCACCGGACGGCTGACGGCGGACTCCGGCAGGCCCATCAGGGTGCGGATGGCGGGGCGCACGAACAGCTCGAAGGAGACGTAAGAGGAGACCGGGTTGCCGGGCAGCGCCAGCAGCGGGGTGTGGTCGGGGCCGACGGTGCCGAAGCCCTGGGGCTTGCCGGGCTGCATGGCCAGCCTGCGGAAGTCGATGCCGCCGCCGTCCACGTCGTCCTCGCCGGCGGCCACGGCGGTCAGGGCCTCCTTGACCACGTCGTACGCGCCGACGCTGACGCCGCCGGTGGTGACCAGCAGGTCGGCCCGGACCAGCTGGTCCTCGATGGTGGAGCGCAGGGTGTCCGCGTCGTCGGCGACCGCGCCGACCCGGTAGGCGATGGCCCCGGCGTCGCGCGCGGCGGCGGCCAGCGCGAAGCTGTTGGAGTCGTAGATGGTGCCCGCGGTCAGCGGTTCGCCCGGCTGGACCAGCTCGCTGCCGGTGGACAGGACGACCACGCGGGGCCGCGGCCGCACCCGCACCGTGCCCCGTCCGATGGCGGCGAGCAGGGCGATCTGCGGCGGGCCGAGCACCGTGCCGGCGGCCAGGGCGAGGTCCCCGGCCTGTACGTCGCTGCCGCGCGAGCGGACGTGCGCCCGGGCCTCGGCGGCGCGGTGGACCCGTACCTCGCCGCCCGCGCCCTCGGGCGCGGAGCTGGCCGGGGTCATGCCGACTGCGGCACCGCCACCGGTCCCGCCGTCGGTCCACTCGACCGGTACGACGGCTTCCGCGCCGGGCGGCAGCGGGGCGCCGGTCATGATGCGGGCGGCCTGTCCGGGGCCGACCGTGGGCAGCTCACCGCTGCCGGCGGCGACGTCCCCGATGACCGTCAGCACCGCGGGGAACTCCTCGCTCGCGCCCTGGACGTCGGCCGTGCGGACGGCGTACCCGTCCATCGAGCTGTTGTCGAAGGGCGGGAGGGCGACGGGCACGGTGACGTCCTCGACCAGGACACAGCCCTGGGCGTCGAGCAGTTGGAGTTCGATGGGCTCCAGCGGCCGGACGGCGGCGAGGATGTCCGCGAGGTGCTCGTCCACCGACCACAGACGGTCGTGATCGGTGCCCTGCGGTGCGGAACTGGTCAAGGTGCTACATCTCCTCCGTGACGTAACGGTGAAGCCAGGTGCGGAACTCCGGGCCCAGGTCCTCACGCTCGCACGCGAGACGGACGATGGCCCGCAGGTAGTCCCCGCGGTCCCCGGTGTCGTAGCGGCGGCCGCGGAAGACCACGCCGTGCACCGGGCCGCCCACGCTCTCGTCGGCGGCCAGCTTCTGCAGGGCGTCGGTGAGCTGGATCTCCCCGCCGCGGCCCGGCTCGGTCTCCCGCAGTATGCCGAAGATCGCCGGGTTGAGGACATAGCGTCCGATGACCGCGTAATTACTGGGTGCGTCCGCCGCGTCCGGCTTCTCCACGAGTCCGGTCACCCGTACGACGTCGGGATCGTCGGTCGGCGCGACGGCGGCGCAGCCGTAGAGGTGGACGCTGGCGGGGTCGACCTCCATGAGGGCGACGACGGTGCCGCCGGTCTCGGCGTGGATGTCGACCATGCGGCGCAGCAGCGGGTCGCGGGGGTCGATGAGGTCGTCGCCGAGCAGGACGGCGAAGGGCTCGCGGCCCACGTGCGGCTCGGCGCAGAGCACGGCGTGCCCGAGTCCGCGCGGGTCGCCCTGGCGCACGTAGTGCATGGTCGCGAGGTCGCTGGACTCCTGGACCTTCTTGAGACGGTCGTCGTCACCCTTGGCGATGAGGGCCGATTCCAGCTCGTAGTTCCGGTCGAAATGGTCTTCGAGGGCGCGCTTGTTGCGTCCTGTGATCATGAGTACGTCGTCCAGGCCGGCGGAGACGGCCTCCTCGACGACGTACTGGATCGCCGGCTTGTCGACGACCGGAAGCATTTCCTTGGGGGTCGCCTTGGTTGCCGGAAGGAACCGAGTGCCGAGGCCCGCGGCCGGGATGACGGCCTTCTTGATCACGGGGTGCGACTGAGTCATGGGCAGCACGATAGTGGGTCCTACAGAACCACCAGGACAGATTCCGACAAATAAGACCGCTTATCGGATGGTTTGAAAGGATAGTTGAGTCAGCCGTGGTAGAGAAGCAGTCACAGCCCTCCCGAAACCCGGCGGCCCCGGTGGCCGAGAAGGCCACTCTGCGTCGTGAACTCCTCGCCGCCCGCCGCTCCCTGTCCCCCGAGGCCCGTCGCGCGGCGGCCCTCGCGCTCTCCCGCACCGCCCTGGAACTGCCCGAACTCGCCGACGCCCGCACGGTCGCCGCGTACGTCTCCGTCGGCGGCGAGCCCGGCACGAGGGAACTGCTCGACGCGCTCCGGGCCGCCGGCAAGCGGGTCCTGCTGCCCCTGCTGCTCCCCGACAACGACCTCGACTGGGCCGTGTACGAGGGCCCCGACAGCCTCGCCGAGGCCGCGCACCCGGGGAAGATCCGACTGCTGGAACCGGCCGGGCCGCCCCTCGGTCCGGACGCGGTCACCGGGGCCGATGCCGTCCTGCTGCCGGGGCTGGCCGTGGACCGGCGCGGCATGCGGCTCGGGCGCGGAGGAGGCTCGTACGACCGGGTGCTGGAACGGCTGGAGCGGGCCGGGGCGCGTCCCGCGCTCGTCGTGCTCCTCCACGACGAAGAGGTGGTCGCGCGGGTCCCGGAGGAACCGCACGACCACCCCGTTCAGGCGGTGGCCACCCCGTCGGGGGTGATCCGTTTCTGAGCCGTGTCGCTTACGGCTTCAGCGTGAGCGTGTCGACCGTGGCCTTGTCGACGGCCGCCTTGCCGAAGGGCCAGTCCAGCAGTTCGCCCTTGGCCCACAGCGTCGTCTGGTCGGTGTAGTGGGAGTGGTACGCGTGCCCCGAGGCGCCGGTCAGGTTGATCCAGCGGGACTTGTCCAGGTCGTTGAGGTTCACGACCATCCGCATCGACGGCACCCAGGTCACCCCGTAGCCGCTGGAGGCGTTCCAGCCGGTGGCGTTGACGGTGGCCTCGCCGCCGCCCAGGTTCCAGGGGCCCCGGTTCAGCAGCCACTGCAGGTAGCCCGGGCCCTCGGTGCCGATGGTCTGGTTCTTCAGCGTCAGCTGGTGCATGCGGCCCCAGCTCCAGGTGGACTGGTCCTTGCCGAGCTTGGCGGTCAGCTCCCAGCGGGCGTCCTTCATGGCGCGCGCGAACAGCTCGTCGCGGGTCTTGGTGGCCGGCTTGTTGCGCGCGGCGGGCGCCTGCCACCAGGCCGACTTCTCGTCCTTGACCAGGCGCCGGACCACCTCGAACCAGCGGTCGCCGCCGTCGGGCTGCGCCGAGTCGGGGCCGCGCGTACCGCACTCGCGGACCGTCTCGGCGAGGTCGTCGACCGGGCCCGTGCTCTCCGCGCGGACGTTCATGCAGCTGCCCTCGACCCGCAGCTCCTTCGGCATCTTGTCGCCGAAGGACAGCTTGAGGATGTTGCGCCAGACCGCGTTGAAGTACGCGGCCGCCGCCGAGTCGGGCTCCTGGGTGTAGTTCCAGCCGTCCAGCAGCTTCTGCGCGGAGCGCACGTCCGGGTCGGAGATCTGGATCTTGGCCAGCATCGGGGTCAGCAGCGCGGCGATCTCGCTGCTGTTGTCCATCTGCATGGTCCGCATGTCATCGGTGGAGATCTTGCCGTTGTCCTTGGTCTTCGCCTCGATGAGGTCGTTGATCCGCTGGCTGCGGGCGCCGTATCCCCAGTCGGTGGTGAGCAGGTGCGGGTACTTCCCCGCGCCGGTGCCGCTCTCGACGACCGCCTGGTTGGCGGTGACGATGTAGCCGCGGGCCGGGTTCAGGTCCCACGGCATCTCGTCCTGCGGGATGTAGCCCGCGTTGCCGTCCTTGCCGCCCTTCCAGGCGTACTTCGGGTCCCAGCCGGGAGCCGGCATGCGGCCGTCGCCCGTGGTGCGGATCGGGACGCGGCCGGGTGCCTGGTAGCCGATGTTGCCGTTGGGGCCCTTGTTGTCGGCGTAGATCAGGTTCTGCGAGGGGACCTCGAAGTCGCGCGCCGCGGCGCGGAAGCTGTTGAAGTCCTTGGCCCGGTTGATCTTGAAGACCGCGTCCATCGACTTGCCCGGGTCCAGCGCCGTCCAGCGCAGGGCGACGGCGTAGCCGTTGCCGCGGTCGGGGGCGGAGCTCGCCACCGGGGCTCGGGTGCCGACGCCGGCGAGGTCGTCACTGCGGTCGGAGACCAGCGGCCCGTTGTTCGTGGTGCGGACGGTGATCTTCTTCTCGCCACCGCCGGCGATCTTGATCGTCTCCTCGCGGGTGACGAAGGGGACGACCTTGTCGCCGTAGAGGTAGCCCTCGGGCTTGACCTGCTCCAGGTAGAGGTCGGTGACGTCGGCCCCGAGGTTGGTCATGCCCCAGGCGATGTCGGCGTTGTGGCCGATGACCACGCCGGGCATGCCCGAGAAGGTGTAGCCGGCGACGTCGTACTGGCACCGGGGCGAGGCCGCGCGGCAGTGCAGGCCCATCTGGTACCAGACCGAGGGCAGCTGCGGGGACAGGTGCGGGTCGTTCGCCAGCAGCGGCTTGCCGGTGGTCGTGTACTTGCCGGCGATGACCCAGGAGTTGGATCCGATGCCGCTGCCGTTGGGGCCGAGGATGGCCGGGATCTGGTCGAGGGTCTTGGCGAGGGAGGTCAGCCCGGTGCGCAGGCCGACGCTCGCGCCCTGGGCGGTGGCGTCGTTGGCGAGGCCGGTGGTGGTGCCCGAGTTCAGGGAGGCCTGCGAGCCGGTGCCCGCGCCGTTGCCGGAGCCGTTGGCGGAGCCACCGCCCGAGCCCGAGCCGTTGCCGGAACCGTTACCGCTGCCGTTGCCGTTGCCGGAACCGTTACCGCTGCCGTTGCCCGAGCCCGCCTGGCCCTGCGGGGCGTACTTGCCGCCCGTGACCGCGCCGCCGTCGACGATCGGCTTGTTCCGGTCGAAGGGGTACGCCGGGTAGAGCTCGTTGATCTGCTGCGGCGAGAGCTTGCCCGACATCAGCGAGCGGTCGATCTCGTCCTGCATGTTGCCGCGCAGGTCCCAGGCCATCGCCTTGAGCCAGGCCACCGAGTCGACCGGGGTCCATTGCTCGGGCGCGTAGTCGTCACTGAGCTTGAGGGCGGCGTGCTCGACGGACAGGCTCTTGCCGGACTTCCCCTTCAGGTACGCGTTGACACCGTCGGCGTAGGCCTGGAGGTACTTCTTCGTCTCCGGTGAGAGCTTGGTGTCGTACTCGGCCTGCGCGACCTGGCGCCAGCCGAGGGTGCGCAGGAAGGCGTCGGTCTCGACCTGACCGGAGCCGAACATCTCGGAGAGCCGCCCGGACGTCATGTGACGGCGGACGTCCATCTCCCAGAAGCGGTCCTGCGCGTGGACGAATCCCTGGGCGCGGAAGAGGTCCTCGTCGCTGTCGGCGTAGAGCTGCGGGATCCCGTGCTCGTCACGCTTGACGTCGACGGTCCCGGTCAGGCCGGGGACCTTCAGGGAGCCGGTGGTCTGGGGGAAGGAGGCGCGCACGCTGTCGACGCTCCAGTAAGCCCCGTAGCCGAGGCCCGCCAAGAGCGCCAGGACCATGACGAGCACGATCAGACGTGCGCGTCGTCCCTTCTTCTTGACGGAAGGGCCGGTTTCGTTGGCGGGCATCGCTGTCCTTAGAGGGGCAGGGTGGTCCTGGGAGTGCTGGGAGCAACCATAGGCGCAGGACCGGGTCCGATGATCCGCCAGGGGTCGAGCTGCTGAGGACAGGGCCGTTACGGCGATTCACAATGTGACTATCGCGTCAAGGAATCGTCAAAGATTAGGTAAGGTAACGAAGTACTTGCCGGACGCGCCCCGGGAGGAACGATCCGTCGATCCGCGGGCGCTCTGAGGAAAGGGCCGCCCGCTGACTGTCCACACGCTCAATGAGCTCCTGCTGGTCTGCTCGCTCGTGCTGCTCGTCGCCGTCGCGGCGGTACGCATCTCTTCACGCAGCGGCCTCCCCAGCCTGCTCATCTACCTCGGCATAGGCATCGCGATAGGCCAGGACGGGATCGGCAACGTCGTCTTCGACAACGCCGAACTGACCCAGGTCATCGGCTATGCCGCGCTCGTCGTGATCCTCGCCGAGGGTGGTCTGGGCACCAAGTGGAAAGAGATCAAACCGGCCTTGCCGGCCGCGATCTCACTGTCATTGGTGGGCGTCGCGATCAGCGTCGGCGTCACCGCGGCGGGGGCGCACTACCTCGTCGGGCTCGAATGGCGGCAGGCCCTCCTCATCGGCGCCGTCGTCTCCTCGACGGACGCCGCCGCCGTCTTCTCCGTACTGCGCAAGGTTCCGCTCCCCTCCCGGATCACGGGTGTGCTGGAGGCGGAGTCCGGCTTCAACGACGCCCCCGTGGTCATCCTGGTCGTCGCCTTCGCGACCGTCGGCCCCGTGGACCCCTGGTACCTGCTGATCGGGAAGATCGCACTGGAGCTGGCGATCGGCGCCGCGATCGGCCTGGCCGTCGGCTTCCTCGGCTCGTACGGACTGCGGCACGTGGCGCTCCCCGCCTCGGGCCTCTACCCGATCGCCGTGATGGCCATCGCCATCACCGCGTACGCGGCCGGCGCCATGGCGCACGGCTCCGGCTTCCTCGCGGTGTACCTCGCCGCCATGGTGCTCGGGAACGCGAAGCTGCCGCACTGGCCGGCCACCCGCGGGTTCGCCGACGGACTCGGCTGGATCGCGCAGATCGGCATGTTCGTGCTGCTCGGCCTGCTGGTCACCCCGCACGAACTGATCCATGACTTCTGGCCGGCGGTGATCATCGGGCTGGTGCTGACGATGGTCGCGCGCCCGCTGGAGGTCTTCGTCTCCCTCCTGCCGTTCCGCCTCCCCCGGCAGGAACAGGCCCTGATGTCGTGGGCGGGCCTGCGCGGCGCCGTGCCCATCATCCTGGCGACCATCCCCATGGTTTCCGGGATCGAGGGCAGCGATCGGGTCTTCAACATCGTCTTCGTGCTCGTCGTCGTCTACACGCTGGTCCAGGGGCCGACGCTGCCCTGGCTCGCGCGCAAGCTGAAGCTCGGGGACACCGACGAGAGCGCCGCCGACCTGGGCATCGAGTCGGCGCCGCTGGAGAAGCTGCGCGGGCACCTGCTGTCCTTCTCCATCCCGGCCGCCTCGCGGATGCACGGCGTGGAGGTCGGCGAACTGCGTCTGCCGGCGGGGGCCTCGGTGACCCTGGTGGTCCGGGACGCGAAGAGCTTCGTACCGGCGCCCTCCACCGTGCTGCGGCGCGGCGACGAGCTGCTGGTCGTGGCCACGGATCCGGTGCGGGACGCGGCGGAGGCGCGGCTGCGCGCGGTGGCGCGGGGCGGCAAGCTCGCGGGCTGGCTCGGAACGGGTGAGGGACACGCGTGAAGGCGACACGAGAGCGCGCGAGGGTTCGTTCGAGCGGCTCCAAAGTGAACGCTTCACGCGAGGCCGACGTTAGAGCGACGTTCTAATTCGGCCATTTTCGGGGGAGTATGCCCCGCCAAATCCCCATATTCACGGGTTCTGGAATGCGAAGTTCCAGTTAATCCCAGGTGGAGGCACCACCTGTCGTCGTAATCACAGGGCGTGATAGGGAATGTCCCTGTACGATGAAGGCACACCACATCGAACCAACTCTGCCTGACGCAGAGCTGGCGCGACCGCAAAGCGGCCGTGGCACCCTCCCGCAGTGGGCGCCCAGGTATCACTCGGTTCTGCGCAAGAGGACAGCTCTCGGGGCTCCCACATGTACGGGTGCGATCGCTCACAAGGTGATGCATCGTCCGCAGTCGGGGAGTTCTACCAGGCAGCGGAAAGGCCAGGCCGTGACATCCGCGGTCACGACCGACACGTCCGCCCGCCCCGGCTACGGACAACTCCTTCGCACTCCCGGCGCCCTCGGCTTCCTGCTCCCGGGCTTCGCCGCCCGACTGCCGTTCGGCATGCTGACCATCAGCATCCTGCTGCTCGTCCAGCACACCACCGGCTCCTACGCCAACGCCGGCATCGTCGCCGCCGTCACCGGCATCTCCATGGCGCTGTGCGCCCCCGTGATGGGCAACCTCACCGACCGCCACGGCCAGAGCGCCGTCCTGCTGCCGGTCGTACTGATCCACTCCGCCGCCGTCACCGGCCTGGCCGCGCTGGCCCTGGCCGGCGCGCCGGTCTGGGCGCTCGCCGCCGCCGCGATCCCCGCCGGCGCCTCGGTGCCGCAGGTCGGCCCGATGGTCCGGGCCCGCTGGGCCGCGAAGCTGGAGGGCTCCCCGCTGCTGCCGACGGCCGCCGCGTTCGAGTCCGTCACCGACGAGTTCACCTTCGTCGTCGGCCCGGTCCTCGCGACCGCCCTGTGCACCGGCATCCACCCCGCCGCCGGTCTGATCACCGAGGCCACCCTGAGCCTCCTCGGCGGACTGCTGTTCGCCGCGCAGCGTCGGACCCAGCCCCCGGCACACGTCCAGGTCACCGGCGAGGCCAAGCGCGTCTCGGCCCTGACCTCCCCCGGTCTGCGCGTCCTGATCGTCGCCTTCCTCGGGATCGGCGCCGTCTTCGGCGGCATGCAGGTCTCCCTGGCCGCCTTCTCCAACGAGATCGGCAACCCGGGCGCCAACGGCCTGCTGTACGGCATCTTCGCCGCGGGCAACATGATCGCCGGCATCGCCTGCGGCGCCATCGCCTGGAAGATCGGCCCGCGCCGCCGGCTGCTGTTCGGCTACATCGGCCTGACCGCCTTCGCGTCCCTGCTGTGGACCGCCGACTCGACGGTCCCGCTGGCCGCGCTCGGCCTGTTCGTCGGACTGTGCATCGCCCCGGCCCTGATCACCGGCTACACCATGGTCGAGTCGCTGATCCCGGCGAACGCCCGCACCGAGGCCTTCACCTGGCTCACCGGCGCGGTCGCCTTCGGGCAGGCCATCGCGGTGATCGTCGCCGGCCGACTGACCGACGCGCACGGTTCCTCGTACGGCTTCCTGGTGCCGCTGGCGGCCACCGCCCTGGCGCTGGTCACCCTGCTGGCCCTGCGGGCCAAGCTCGCACCGCAGGCGCCGAGCCGGATCGTGAACGCCTCGTCCACCCACGAGAGCGCCACGGAGGCCGACTCGGGCGACGCCCCGGAGAACCCCGAGACCGCTTCCGCGACCGACGAGGAGACCGTCACGGGCACCGCCGCCCGGCGGGGCAGGCAGCGTGATCTGACCACCGTCTGAGCGTGGCCTGGGTCACCGCGCGCCGAGGACGGTGGACTGATCGGCCGGAATACGTCACCATGGAGCGTCGTTAGCACTCATTGAGTCAGAGTGCCAGGAGGAAATTCGTGCCGACCTACCAGTACCAGTGCACCGAGTGCGGTGAGGGCCTTGAGGCCGTGCAGAAGTTCACCGATGACGCACTGACCGTGTGCCCGAACTGCGACGGACGCCTGAAGAAGGTGTTCTCCGCGGTCGGCATCGTCTTCAAGGGCTCCGGCTTCTACCGGAACGACAGCCGCGGCGCGTCGTCGAGCAGCACCCCTGCCTCGAAGCCCGCGTCCACGTCGTCCACGACCTCGACGGCCGCCGCCCCGGCCGCCTCGACGTCCGGAAGCGGCAGCTCCACCTCGGCTGCCTGATCCCGTCAGTCTTCCGTAAGGCCCCGCAGCCCTCTCAGGGCAGCGGGGCCTCACGCATGCCCGGTTAGGCTGACCGCATGGCGAATGCAGAGATCGGTGTCATCGGCGGCTCGGGCTTCTACTCCTTCCTGGAGGACGTCACGGAGGTGCGGGTCGAGACCCCGTACGGGCCTCCCAGCGACTCCCTGTACCTGGGCGAGCTGGCCGGCCGGTCGGTGGCCTTCCTGCCGCGCCACGGACGCAGCCACACCGTGCCCCCGCACAAGATCAACTACCGGGCCAACCTGTGGGCCCTGCGCTCGGTCGGCGTCCGCCAGGTGCTCGGCCCCTGCGCGGTGGGCGGCCTGCGGGCCGAGTACGGTCCGGGCACACTGCTCGTCCCCGACCAGCTGGTCGACCGTACGAAGACCCGCGCCCAGACCTTCTTCGACGGGGAGCCGCTGCCCGACGGCAGCGTCCCGAACGTCGTGCACACCACCTTCGCCGACCCCTACTGCCCCGTCGGCCGCGACGTGGCCCTGGCCGCGGCCCGCGGCCGGGACTGGGAGCCCGTGGACGGCGGCACCATGGTCGTCATCGAGGGGCCGCGGTTCTCGACGCGCGCCGAGTCGCGCTGGCACGCCGCGGCGGGCTGGTCGGTGGTCGGCATGACGGGCCACCCGGAGGCGGTCCTCGCCCGTGAGCTGGGGCTTTGCTACACCTCCATGGCGCTGGTGACCGACCTGGACGCGGGCGCCGAGACCGGCGAGGGCGTGTCCCACACCGAGGTCCTCAAGGTGTTCGGCGAGAACGTCGGGCGCCTGCGCGAGGTGCTCTTCGACGCGGTGGCGGCCCTGCCCCCGACGGAGTCCCGCGCCTGCCTGTGCACGCACGCGCACGACGGCTGGGACCTGGGCATCGAACTGCCGTAGCCGCCTTGGCCGACGTGGCCGACGTGGCCGACGTGGCCGCCTTGGCCGACGTGGATGACGTGGCCGGCCCAGCCGCCTTGGCCGACGTAGCCGCCTTGGCCGACGTGGATGACGTGGCCGGCGCAGTCGGGGCAGTCGGGGCCCGGCGGTCCCGGAGGCGGTCCGTGTGCCGGGGTTTGCCAGGCGCGGACCGGCGGCGTTCGTGGGGCGCGGATTCGACGGGCGCGGACCTTCGGCCCTCGTGGGGCGCGGGTTCGACGGGCGGGCGTTCCGGTGGGCGCGGTGGGGCTCGCGGGAGGCGGGGTGTCACGTTCCGCGGGGCTGTGCGGTCAGAGCTGTGGAGGACCGGCCATCGGGGCCGTCCCGCACAGGAGGCGACCACCATGCCGCGCATCTCGCTCACCCCGCCCCGCACCCTCCTCAACCGCCTCGGCGCCTGGTACGCGCGCCGCGCCTACGGCAAGGTGCTCGCGCCCGGCCTCGCGTACGGGCACAACGCCCGCGTCCTCCTCGCGTACGTCCGCCTCGAACGGCAGGTGGCGAAGTGGGGGGCTCTCGACGGACAGTTGAAGCATCTCGCCGTGATGGCGGCGGCGGCCCGCGTCAACTGCTCGTGGTGCGTGGACTTCGGCTACTGGGAGGGGCACGAGAAGGGTCTGTCCCCGGAGAAGGCCCGGAACGTGCCGCGCTGGCGCGAGGCCCGTGACGTCTTCACCGAGCCGGAACTGCTGGTCATGGAGTACGCCGAGGCCATGACCGAGACCGAGCCGACCGTCACGGACGCGCTGGCCGCCGAGCTGATCGCCCGTCTCGGCGAGGCCGCGTTCGTGGAGCTCACCGCGATGGTCGCGCTGGAGAACTGGCGCTCGCGCGTCAACAGCGCCTTCGGGCTGACCAGCCAGGGGTTCGCGGAGGCCTGCCGGAACCCGAACGCGGGCTGAAGCGTGCGCGCCGGTCCCCCGTGGGGGTGGCGGGGTTGTCCACAACCTGGGGATCGTCCACAGGCCCGAGCACAGACGGGCGGGGCGGCGGATCGTGAGGGGTGTCCGGGCGTCGGCCCGGACATCGGCGCACGAGCGATTCGGCGGTGTTCATCATGTCCAGGACTGCTTCCCGGCTTCCCCTCTCCTCCGCGTGTCCCCCCGCGCGTCCCGTCCCCCTCTTCCCGCCGCTCCGCGTGGGGCGGGGCGGGGACCGGCTGCGGCGTGCCCTGCGACGTCGGCGGCGGGTCGGCGCGGCCGGCCTGGCCGTCGTGGCGGCCCTGCTGACCGCGGGCGGGACGGAGGCGCGGGCCTCCCGGGGCAGTGCGCCGCCCGAGGCGAAGCCACCGCCCGCGGTGGTGCGGATGGTGTCGGCCCCCGTGCGCATCGCGGACGCGGCGACCGTGCGGCTGCTGCGCCCCGGAGACCGGGTGGACGTGGTGGCGGCGGAGCGGGCGGGACCGCCCCGGGTGGTGGCGACGGCGGCCCGAGTTGCCGAAGTGCCGGAGCCCGAGCAGGGTGTCGGGGACGGCGGGGCGTTGGTGGTCCTGTCCGTGCCCCGGGAAACCGCGCGGGCCCTCGTGGGGGTGGGCAGTGTGTCACGCCTGGCGGTGACCCTGTGCTGAATCGCACACGCGCCCAATCAAGTCACCTTGAGGTGAGGACCGATTGGACACGCCCGGCCCGTACTGCCGTAGCTTTCGGAACCGTTGGCTCCGTGTTTTGTGGATGTGAAGAGAGGCTCAGTGGTGAGCGAGAACAAGAAGGAGAGCGTCCTGGCAGGCTTCAAGGCCTTCCTGATGCGCGGCAACGTGGTCGACCTCGCGGTGGCCGTGGTCATCGGTGCGGCGTTCACGAACATCGTGAACTCCATCGTGAAGGGGATCATCAGCCCGCTGGTCGGAGCCGTCGGAACGAAGAACCTGGACGTCTACTCCTCGTGTCTGAAGGACACCTGTGGGGTCAACGCCAAGGGCGAGCCGACCGGCGTGAACATCATGTGGGGTTCCGTGCTGAACGCCACGCTGACCTTCCTGATCACCGCGGCCGTCGTCTACTTCCTGATGGTGCTGCCGATGGCGAAGTACCTCGCCAAGGTCGAGCAGCGCCGCAAGGCCAGGGAAGGCGTCCAGGAGACGATGGAGATCACCGAGCTGGTGGTCCTCAAGGAGATCCGGGACACCCTGGTGGCACAGCGCACGGCGTCCGTCTCCGGTGCGGTCGACGGCCGTGGAGCGGGGCAGGGCCAGGGCCAGGGCCAGGGCCAGGCTCCGGGTTACGGCCAGGGCTCGGGCTACGCGCAGGGCCCCGGCTACGCGCAGAACCCCGGCTACGGCCAGGGTCCGGGGTACGGGCAGGGGCGCGACGGCTCGCTCTGAGCCCGCCCGCTCAGACGTGGTGCGGGGGCTTCTCGTCGAGGAAGCGGGCCAGGTCGGCCGCGCTTCCGCCGGCGGGGGGTCGCTCGCCCCATCCCCGGTCGGTGTCGTCCGAGGACTGCCGGTCCAGCGGGTCGTCGAAGTCGATCCTGGCCTTCGGCTTCGGCTTGGCCGCAGGGGCCGCGGGATCGGGCGTGGACACGGGCGCGTGGTGCGCGTCCTGCGGGTCGGAGGCGGGGGCGGTACTCATGGCTCCAGGGTACGGCCGCCCCGACCCCCGCCTCCGGCCCCGCTCGGCTGGGGGCTTCCGCGCCCTCACGGGCGTGGAACCGCTGGCACACGGCGAGACAGGTGGCGTAGAAGCCGATGAACAACCACAGCGCGTTGGTCATCTTCATCCCCGCGAACATCGCGGGGATGAAGAAGGAGATGAAGAAGAAACCGGATGCGGCGCCGGCCGAGGAGAAGCCGGTGACGGCGCCGGCCTCCATCTCGGACTGCTGTATCGCGGCCTCCCGCGCTGCCGGGCCCTGACCCTCGGCCGCCCGCATGTGCTGGTCCCGGAAGATCACCGGGATCTGCCGGAAGGTGGGACGGGGCCTGCGGCATCCAGTGCGCGATGGGGCGGCCCGGGCGGTACCGCGCCGGGGTGGCACGCGTCAGAGGAAACGCACCGTGAGCGACGGAAGCAGGTCCCGTCCCACGCAGTGCGTTGGTCGCTCCGTCCACCGCGCCAAGGACCGGGGCTCCACCACCGGGAACGACCGGCCGGGGTTGTCGGTGCCCATCCCGTCGAAGCCGGAGTCGTCGAAGCCCGGGGCGTCGAAGCCGTGCTCCACGCGGCCCTGCCCATCGACCCCCGGGGCGTCGAACCCCGGCACGCGATGTCCCCCGACGAGTCCGCCCGGGGTACGCGGGCGCCACGGGCCGCGCGCCTCGCCTGCCGACCCGCGACCGGCTGCTGTGCTGGGCCGTATGACGTACGTACCGATGACCGCCCGGAGCCGGGACGAGAGCCACCGCGCCGCGACTCCCCTGGAGCTCTTCTTCGACCTGTGTTTCGTGGTCGGCGTGGCACAGGCGGGCCGCCAACTCGTCCACGCCCTGGCGGAGGGGCACGTGGGCAGCGGCATCACCGGCTACCTCTTCGTGTTCTTCGGGGTGTGGTGGGCCTGGATGAACTTCACCTGGTTCGCCTCCGCCTACGACGTCGACGACATCCCGTACCGGATCGCGACCCTGGTGCAGATCTCCGGGGTGCTCGTGTACTCGGCCGGGATCCCGCGCGCCTTCAACGACAACGACTGGACCGTCGCGGTCATCGGCTACCTGGTGATGCGCATCGCGCTGACCTTCCAGTGGCTGCGGGCGGCCGCCGGGGAGCGCGGTCCGGCCCGCCGCTGCGCGATCACCTACGCGGTGGGGCTGCTGATCTGTCAGGCGGGTTGGACGGCGCTGCTCCTGGCCCCCGAGAGCGCCCGGCAGTGGCTGTTCCTGGTCATGGTGGTGGCGGAGTTGGCGGTGCCGGTCATCGCGGAGCACGGTCACCAGACGCCGTGGCATCCGCACCACATCGCGGAGCGGTACGGCCTGTTCACCATCATCGTGCTCGGCGAGACCATCGCCGCCAGCACGGTCGCCGTGCAGTCGGCGATCGACGAGCACGAGGCACTGGGCGAGTTGCTGCCGATCGCGGCGGGCGGTCTGCTGCTGGTCTTCGCCGCCTGGTGGATCTACTTCGCGGTCCCCGTGCACGAGGGGCTGCGCACCAACCGCGATGCCATCCCGTGGGGTTACGGGCACTTCGTGATCCTGGCGTCGGCGGCGGCGATCGGCGCCGGCATCGAGGTGGCGATCGAGCAGGCGGTGGGCAAGGCGCACGTCTCCGACCTGGCCGCGAACCTCGCGGTGGCCGTCCCGGCCGCGCTGTTCCTGCTCTTCGTGTGGTTCCTGCACTCCCGTCACTTCAAGCGGGGCATGGCCCAGCAGCTGGTGCTCCCGATCTCGGCCCTGGCCGTCCTCGCGTGCTCCTGGACCGGCGAGCACGCGGTGCTGTGGATCGGACTGGTGGCGGCCGCCACGGTGGCGGTGGGCGTGACCTTGGCCGAGCGGGCGCGTTCTGGTGCGTGAAGACGGTCGGGGGCGATTCGGCGTGCTGCCGACGAATGGGAAGAAGGTGCGGGCATGACAGTCCCGGCACAGCGGTACGAAGACCGACCGGGGGCCGAGCTGGCCGATCCGGCCTTCTGGCAGTCACCCCCGCAGACTCGGCTGGCGGCTTTCGCCCGGCTGCGGGCGCTCGATTCCCCGGTGTACGTGCCCGAGGGCCGGGATCGGGGCCACTGGGCCCTGGTGCGGCACGCGGACGTGCAGGAGGCGAGCCGGCTGCCCAAGGTGTTCGCGAGCGCGCCCGGGGTCACGACCCCGGAGCCGCCGCGTTGGGTACGGGCGTTGTTCGGGGACTCCATGGTCAACCTGGACGGCCCCGACCACGCGCGGTTGCGCAAGGTCGTGCAGCGGGCCTTCACCCCGAGGCTGTTGGCCGCGGCCGAGGAGGACATCCACGCGGTGGCGGCCAGGATCGTGGACGACGTGCTGGACGAGCGGCCCGACGAGTTCGTCTCGGCGGTGGCTTCCCGGCTGCCGCTGGAGGTCATCTGCAACATGATGGGCATCCCGCAGGCCTACCGGGCCGAGATCGCGGACCGGGTCAACCACGCCTCCGAACACATCGGCGTGGAGCGGGGTCTCGCCGCCCGGCTGCGGATGCCGGGGCGCGGGTTGCGCGCGCTGGCCCGGATGCAGCGGATGGTCGCGGGCATCGGGCGGGAACGGCGCAGGAATCCGACCGACGACCTCATCTCGGCGCTGGTCTGCGCGAACGTGGACGGCCAGGCCCTGGGTGCCCGGCAGCTCGGTGCGTTCTTCTCGCTGTTGATGGTGGCCGGCGTGGAGACGACCCGGAACGCGATCACGCACGGGCTGACCCTGCTGACCGATTTCCCGGACCAACGCGATCTGCTGCTGTCGGACTTCGAGGCGTACGCGGACGGCGCGGTGGACGAGATGATCCGCCACTCGACGCCGATCATCCAGTTCCGTCGCACGGTGGTGGCCGAACACGACCTCGGCGGGCACCTGTTCACGCCCGGCGACAAGGTGGTGCTGTACTACGCCTCGGCCAACCGCGACGAGGCGGTCTTCCCCGACCCCGACGCCTTCGACATCACCCGCTCGCCCAATCCGCACCTGGGGTTCGGGGGCGGCGGTCCGCACTTCTGCCTGGGCGCGCATCTGGCCCGGGTGGAGATGAGGTCACTGTTCCGGGAGTTGCTGACCCGGCCTGTGGGGCTGCGCGCGGTGGGCCTGCCGGATCTGGCGGGTTCGAACTTCGACAACCGGGTGCGTTCGCTCCGCTTCGCCTTCGAACAGCCGTGACGCGACCGGCCACCGGGATTGGCCACCGCGACCGGCCACCGGGCGGGCTGGGAGCCCGGCGGCCGGAGCGTGGGCGGTGGCGCCGGGGCCGTGTCAGCCGCGCAGGCTCTGCACCGTGAGCACGCAGTGGGCACTGCTGGTCAGCACTTCCTCGTCGCCCGCGAAGGCCTGGAGCACCTCCGCGGAGACCGGCTGCCCGGGAACGGCCTCGGGCCAGGCGCGGGTGGCGAACAGGAAGTAGGCCTGCCCGCTCTCGTGGGCGGCGGCGACCCACTCCGGCGGGGCGGTGCAGGTGGCGTTGAGACCGGGCAGGGTCAGCGCGATCTGGTGGTCGGCGAGCAGGATCTTCACCGGGAAGGTGGCCGCCTTGAGGGTCCCGTCCATGACCACGTCCCCGATCGGCAGGCCGATCTCCTCCAGGAGACCTCGGGCGGCCGCCTCGCCGGCCTCCTTGCCGCCCGGGCCGTCGCCCAGGGTGTAGGCGAGGAGGTACGGGATGTCGTGACCCTCGGAGGGGTCACCGATCCAGGCGAGCACGGAAAGGGTGCCGAGCTGGGACCGGTCGATTTCGGCTTGGGTGGAAGTCATGCGCCGCACCTTAGTGGCCTCTCGGCCACCCCCTCGCGGCCTTTCACCCGAGCGGGCTATACGGCCCAGAATCCCCCTCCGGAATTCGCCTGCATGTTCGCGTCCTGGTACTGGAGCCGTACGACGCGCGCGCTTTCCGGGATTTCGAACGCCACCCATCCCTCGGCCCGCTCACCGACCTCCAGGGAATCGAAGACGAGGGGTTTGCCGGTTGTCAGTTCGCCGGTGGGCACGACCGCGTGGCGCTGTCCCGCGCCGTCGTACGCCCACATGCTCCCGAGAGCCCCGTACGAGGCTCCCCCCACGTTGACGAACGACATGGAGGCGGCCACCCAGCGCTTCCCGGCGGTCGGTGCGAAGTTCTTCTCGACGCTGACGGCCGGGTCCACGTACGCGTTGAGCACGACCTGGAGGTGCTGCCCCACCTGCCGGCCCGGCACCCGTACGGAGTCACCCACACGGGCGTCCTTCGCGGTCGCCCGCACCACCGCCGGGCCGGGTGCGGCCGGGTCGCCGTCGGCTCCCGGCACCCCGTCGTCCACCGGGACGGCGGGTACCGCCGCAGGGGCCACGGCGGCCCCTTCGGGCACGCTCTGACAGGCGGTGGCGCCCATCAGCAGGAGGGGCAGGAGGGCGGCTGCGGCGAGGACGGAAGCGGGCTGACGCATGCGGGATCCCTTCGGGGATCTTCGGGGGATGTATTCCGGTCAGTTTCACGCGCCCGAGCGGGCAATTGCACACACCGACACGAGCGTAGGGAGCGAGTTGCCCGCCAACTGCCAGCAGAATGCTTCCGGCAGCATCCCGCCATCCGCTTCCCACTGGAGGAAAAATGGTCATGTCCGGCCGCCGAATTACTCTCGCGGCGCTCTCCGCGCTGGCCGCCGCCTCGGTATTCACCACTCCGGCGAACGCCACTGTTTTCAACCAGGAGATTTCCGTACAGCCTTACGCCCACATCACCGAGGAAGGCTCCGTCACCCTTTCCGGGACCTACCTCTGCGAGGGCTCGTCACCCAGAGGGGCGGTCCAGATCAAGGCGACCGTCGTTCAGGAGGGTCTCCGCCTCACCATCGCCGCCGGCGACGCCCGCTGCGACGGTGAGCGGCACCGCTGGGAGGCGCGCGGCTCCGTGCGCTTCACGCCGGGCCTGCACGCCGGTCGCGCCGAGGCCGTGGCGCAGCTTCAGGAGGTCCACTTCTCGGGGCTGATGCCGCGTTCGATCGACACGCTCGCCGAGGACGGCAGGAAGATCGAGGTGTTCGACCACCGGTGATCCCGGCGCCGACGCCGACCGGTCCGGTAGCCGCCGCTACCGGATCCTCGCCGTGAACGGCCGCTACCGGGTCCTCGCCGTAGCCGGCCGGGACCGGAGCCCGGTCGCCGGCCGCGACCGGATCCCCCGCGTCAACGGCACTCCGGGGCGACACCGGTCATCGACATGAACGCCACCGTCTGACACCCGGGGTCCGAGTGCGGACGCCCCGTCGTCCAGTCCACCGCCTTCGGCACCCCGGCCGCCAGCAGGAGCAGGGCCAGGATGCCCGTCATCGCGCCCCTGTTCAGGCGGCGCACAGCAGAATCCGTTTCATGGCGGCATCATCACTCCCCCTCCGGCAGGCCACAACTCGGGGTGATCGTCCGGTCACTCCGCGCCCGGCCGCACGCCCCCGGCGTCGAACTCGCACCAGACGGCCTTTCCGTCGCCCCGGGACTCCACCCCCCAGTGCGTGGCCAGCGCGTCCACCAGCAGCAGCCCGCGTCCCGTGGTGGCCGACTCCCCCGGGGTGCGCCGGCGGGGCCACACGCTGGAGCGGTCCTTGACCCACAGCCGGATCCGCCGCACCGGTTCCGGCAGCACCTCCATGGTCAGCACCGCTCCGCCGTCCGTGTGCAGCAGGGCGTTGACCAGCAGTTCGCCCGCTGCCAGCTCCACGTCGTCGGCGAGTTCCGCCATGCCCCAGTCGCGCAGGGCCTGCCGCAGGGCGTAGCGGGCCTCCGAGAGGCCCTCGGGGTCGGCCTGGTGGATGTACTGGTGGATGCGGGGCGCCCGGTGCGTGCCCGGGTCGGGAGCCCGGCGCAGCACCAGCAGGGCCACGTCGTCGCCTGAGCCCCAGCGTTCCCAGAGCCGGTCGGAGAGGTGGTCGGCGAGCGCCCCGGCCTCCTGGGGGCCGCTGCGGACGGCGTGGGCCAGTGCCTCCATGCCCTGGGTGATGGCGGTGCCCGGTTCCTCCACGAGCCCGTCGGTGCACAGCACGAGGGTCTCGCCGGGCACCAGGTCCAGCCGGGTCTCGGGGAACTCCTCCCGTTCGAAGATCGAGGCGAGTCCGAGGGGCAGGCCGCCGCGCACGTTGGGCCAGCCCGTTCGGCCGTCCGTGTGGCGGATCAGCGGTCCGAGGTGGCCCGCGCGGACGGCGCGTACCCCTCCGGTCTCCAGGTCCACCTGCGCGTACATGCAGGTCGCGAAGCGTTCGGTGTCGAGTTCGGCGAGGAAGCGGGAGGCCCGGGCCAGCACGGTGGACGGCGGGTGCCCCTCCCCCGCGTAGGCGCGCAGGGCGATGCGCAGTTGGCCCATGATGGCGGCGGCGTGGGTGTCGTGGCCCTGCACGTCGCCCACGACGATGCCGACCCGGTCGCGGGGCAGCGCGATCACGTCGTACCAGTCGCCGCCGACCTCGCGCCCGCTCCAGGCGGCGTGGTAGCGGACCGCGATCTCGCCACCGGTGATCTCAGGGATCCGGCGCGGCAGCATCGACGCCTGGAGGCCGGTGGCGAACTCCCGTTCCTGGTCGAAGAGCAGGGCCCGCTGGAGCGACTGGGCCACGATGCCGGCCAGGCCCAGGCAGAGGTTGCGTTCCTCGGGGCTGAACTCGCTGAGCCGCTTGTAGAAGAGGACCAGTCCGCCGATGGCCTTGGCCTGCGCGATCAGCGGCAGGTAGGCGGCCGCGTCGTAGCGGATCCGGTTCAGGTAGTCCGTGAACATCGGGAACTCGGCCGCCAGCTCGGACAGCGAGGTGACGAACCGGGCCTTGCGGCTGAGGACCGCCTGCGACAGCGGCAGCGAACCGTCCAGCCGGGTGAATCTGCGCTCGTTGAGGATCTCCAGGGACTCCCCGCTCAACGCGATGATCTTGATGGCGCCGTTCTCCACGAGCCCGAGGGCGAGCCCGTCCGCGCCGAGCCGTTCCAAGGCTCCCGTGCCCGTCAGGGTGGCCGTCACATCGTCCACGGTCACGGCCCGCGACAGGGCCTCGGTGGTCCGCTGCACGATGGTGGCCTGCTGGGCGCGGGCCGACTCCAGCTTCCGCAGCACCGTGAGGTGGGCCAGCTCGGCCGTCGCGTCCCGGACGATGCCGACGATCCGCAGGGGTCGACCGTCGGGGGCGCGCAGCACCCTCCCCTGGATGTGGGTCCACTGGTCGCGGCCGTCGCGCCGGCGCACCGTGAAATAGGAGCCGTACGTCTCCTCACCGCTGTCCAGCACCCCGACCACGGTGTCCGCGAGCCGCGCGGTGTCATCGGCCGGAACCCGCAGCCCCAGGCCCTCGGGGGTGTGGTCGAACTCCTCCGGCTCCAGGTCGAAGACGACCAGGCCGGCCTCGTCGAGCGACACGGTCCCCGCGCCGAGGTCCCAGTCGTAGCTGCCCATGCCGTTCAGCGCGAGCCGTTCCCCGGCTCCGGTCACGGGCATGCCGCCGTCCGGCGCGGGTCTGTCGGGTCGCTCCGCCGCTGCCACGCGTCACACCACCTAACGGCCGGGCCAGCACGGCTGGGAGATCAGCCGCTCCCACTCTTCGTCAGGATGCCCCGGAAGGGTGCGTCCGGCCTCTCGCCAGCGCTTCAGCAGGGAGAGGTAGATCGTGGACTGGTCACCGGGGCCGAAGGTCGCGCCCTTGGGCCGGCCCGGCGGCTGTTCCGCACGGCTGGCGGGGATGCGTACCCAGCCACGGCCGCCCTGTGCTCGCTCCGCGCCCATCGCGACCCCTCTCACCTCTCACCGTGTACCCGTCTCACCGCGGCTACGCCTCGGGGTGCCCGGCGGCGGCCCGGTCGAGCCGGTCGCCGGGGGCGGAACCCGGCAGTCGACCCCGGGCTCCGAGCCTCCCCAGGACTCCCTTCACCAGTCTCCCCGCCGTGAAGCCCGCACCGTGCACGAATCGCATGGAAGGGCCGAATGAGGGAGCCGTCAGCAGACCCGCGAAGAACAGCCCGGGCCACGATGATTCGAAGCCCGCGCTCAGCTCGGGCGTTCCGCCGCCGCCCACGGTGCGCAGCGCGGTCCGCAGCCCGACGTCCAGCAGTTCCAGTCGGCGCAGGTCGGGGGCGAATCCGGTGGCCGAGATGACGTGCGAGGTGTCGAGGACGACGGACTCCCCGGTCGCGGAGGTCAGCTCCAGTCGGGTGTGGTCGCCCACCGCGACCGCCCGGTGCAGATGGCGGCCGAGCAGCACCGGTACCCGCTGTTCGAAGCGGTCCCGCAGCCACCAGGCGCCGGCGGGCCCCAGCGCCGTGGCGGCGATGCGTTCCCGGGTCGCCGCGGGCAGCCGGCGCACCGCCCACGGCAGTTCCGACCACACCCAACTGCGCCATCCCGTGCCCAGCCCGCTGTGCGGGTCGCGCAGGGCCCGCAGCGGGGACCGTTCCAGGGGCTGCGGGACGGTGTTCCAGTTCAGCCGGGGCCGCCGGGCCACCAGACACGGTCGCGCCCCGGCCTCCGCCAGCAGGGCCGCGGTCTCCAGGGCCGCCTGCCCGGCCCCGAGCACCGCGACCTCCCGGCCGGCGAACCGGGTCAGGTCGCGGTGGCCGCTGCTGTGCGAGTAGTGGGCGGCCGGCAGGTCCCGCAGTACGGCGGGGAAGTTCACGAACGGCATCACCCCCACCGCCAGGGCGACGGTACGGGCGAACAGCGGCGGCCCCTGCGCGGTCCTGATCCGGAAGCCGCCCCCCTGCGGGGTCAGCTCCGTGACCGTCACCTCCTCCACCTCGGGCGCGGCCCTCCCGGCGAACCAGAGCCCGTACGCGCTGAAGGTGCCGATCGGCAGCGGTCCGCCGTGCTCGGCCCGCACGCCCCGGCCGGCGCAGTAGTCGGCGAGGGTGTGCCGCCCGCCGGGCGCGGACAGGTTGGATGACCAGGGCTCCGACTTCAGGTACATCCCCTCGGGCATGTGGTCCCGCCAGGACGCCATGGGCCGCCCCAGTACCCGTACACGGAGTCCGGCCGCCGCGGCGTGCGCGGCGATCGACAGCCCGTACGGCCCCGCGCCGACCACGACGAGGTCGTCCATTCGTGTCATCGCTGTCCCTCCAATGTCATGGCCGACCGCCCCGGACGGGCCCGCCCGGGGCGGGGGTGGTCACCGGATGAGGCGTGTCACCGGATGAGGTGTGTCACCGGCTCACCAGCTCGTCCGGTTCGGCCGCCTCCGGCGGGGCCGGGCGCGCGGCAGGTCCGCCGGCGCCCTCGGACGCCTGTTCCCGACCGCGTTGACGGGGCGCGCGCACCACGGCCCGGGCGGTACGGCGGCCCTGCTCGGGGAAGCCGCGCAGGACCCGGGCCCCCTTGCCGAAGCCCCGGCCCAGGAACGCGGTGACCATCGCGACGAACGGCATCACGTCGTCCGAGGCGAACCAGGCCGCCTCCACCTCGGCGCGCCGGTCCCTCGGCGCGGCCCGCGCCGGCCCAGCGGTGGCCGGCCCGGTCGCGGCGGACCCCGGCCCCCCGCCGTCACTCCGGCCCGGGGTCGCGGCGCCTTGGCCCACCCGGTGCTCCGCCGCCCGGCCGGGCCGGTCCGGCCGCGCCGGGTCCGGGATCACGACCCCGTCCCGGGAGCCGCCGGCGGCCGGGGCCGCGCCGGGCTCCGGGGCCGGGTTCCGGACCGGGTGCGGCCGAGACGCCGCCCCCCGCGCCGCTCCCCGCCCCGGCCGCGGGGCGAGCGGCAGCCGGCGTCCGCGTACCGCCGCCAGCAGCGCGTAGTTCTCCGCGACGAACACCCGGCCCGGCCCGCCCGAGGGGGTCGGTACCCGTTGCCCCGTCAGGTCCAGGTACATCGCCTGGACCACGTCCAGTCCGCCCGTGTCCGTGAACAGCCGGAACTGGGCCCCGGGACGCGGGTTGAAGTCCACCAGCCGGAAGCAGCCCCGCTCGTCGCGTCGGAAGTCGAGGTCCAGGATCCCCTGGTAGCCGAGGCGTTCGGCGAGCCGTAGCCCCGCCTCCTCCACCGCCGGGTCCGGCAGCCACCGTCCGACGGCCGTCAGCCCAGTCCGCACCGGCCAGGACAGTTCCTTGCGCCCGGACCCCACGAGCAGCGGATGTCCGCCCCGCGCGAAGGCCCCGTGGAAGAACCAGTCGGTGTCCTGACCGGCTGGCAGGAACCGCTGGAGCAGCAGCCGGCTGCCCGCCCGCGCCGAGCGTTCGTACAGGCGTCGCGCCTCGGCCGCGCTGTGCAGCAGCGTGGTGCTCCGCAGCCCCTCGCCCGCCGGAAGCAGCCACGGCCGGCTCCACTTCGCCACCACCGGCAGCCCCAACCGCCAGGCGGCCTCGGACGCCTCGGCCCCGCTCGCCGGGATCACCGTCTCGGGGTGCGGGATGTCCCACCGCGCGCACAGCCGCGACAGTTCGGCCTTGTCGGCCACCCGCGCGGGCAGTCCGTCCGGCTGATGGGGAATCCGATACCGCTCGTCGAGCGCCGGGGCGATCCGGGCGACTGCGATGGCGCTGAGGTCGTCCATCGCGACGAGCACCGCGGGGCGCCCGATCCGCTCGGACACGGTGAGCAGGCAGTCCAGCAAGGCTTGCGGGGTCTCGGGGTCGAGCCCGCCGACCGGCCCGGGATGCACGGCGCGCAGATACCGCGAGCGCCTCACCGGACCTCCCCCGGCCTCGACGACTACATGGACCTCCACGCCTTTGCGCCCAAGGGATCTGACGGCGCCGAGGGTTCCGTGGTGGAACGGGTTGCGATCGAGTCGGAGCAGAACGGCGGGCACATGGTTGGCGAACGCGTGCATGAAAACGGTGTCTTTCACCTAGTCGGACCAAGCGGGGGTGGTGTGCGCCTGCGAATGGCCTATGCAGCGGTCACCGGACAGGCCATTCGTCGGATGTGATGCCTAACGTCGTTGACAAGCACACCGGTTCGGGAAGCTCGGGAGACGCCATGCCCACACCACGCCGCCGACTGGCGAGCACCTGCGTCGGCACGGTCACGGCCGGACTGCTGGCCTCCGGCGCCGCGCTCGCGGCGCCCGACGAGGAAGCACCCAAGGGCTCCGACATCGCCATGGGCGCCTATCTCGACTACGGGCCGTCGGGGGTGGCCCGGATCCCGTACCTGTCGAACTGGCTGGGCGGCAAGGAGATCAGGGTCGGGCACACCTATCTGCCCGGCGACCGGTGGGCCGGCATCGAGGGCAACGTGAATTTCCTCGCGGACTGGGCCGCGTGGCGCCGGGAGGACGACGACCGGATGTTCGTCCTCAACGTGCCCATGCAGGAGCGCAACGAGGAGCGGGTGTCCGACCGCCAGGTGGCCCAGCTGATCAGGGCGGGCGCGCAGGGCGACTACGACCCGCACTTCAAGCGGCTGGCCGAACGACTGGTGGGGCTGGGCGTCCCGGACACCGTCATCGTCCTGGGCTGGGAGATGAACGGCACCACGTACACCCACCGCTGCGGGCCCGACCCGGAGAACTGGAAGCGGTACTGGAAGCGCGCCGTCGCCGCGATGCGGTCCGTGCCCGGCCAGAAGTTCACGTTCGACTTCGCACCGAACCGGGGTACCGACGCGATCGGCTGGACCAAGTGCTACCCGGGCGACGACGTGGTGGACATCATCGGAATGGACTCGTACGACCAGGGTCCCGGCACGGACTTCGACGAACAGATCTCGCAGCCGTACGGCCTCCAGCAGCACGTGGACTTCGCGAAGGCACACGGCAAGGAGATCTCGTATCCGGAGTGGGGCCTGTTCCGGCGCGGTGACAATCCGGAGTACGTGCGGCGCATGCTCAAGTGGATCGAGCAGCACAAGCCGCTCTATCACACCATCACGGACTACTGCCCGCACGGCGTCTGGCAGTGCAAGCAGAACCCCCAGTCCTCGAAGGTGTTCAAGGAGGCCCTCACCCCGCAAAAGCCCGGCCCGGTCACCCCGACGCCGGTGGTCCCCACGCCGGTGGTCCCCACTCCGGTGATCCCGACCCCCGTGGTCCCGACCCCGGTCGTCCCCACCCCCCAGGTCCCGACCCCGCAGATCCCCACACCGCAGGTGCCCACGCCCCAGGCACCGTCGGTCCCACCGGTCGTCCCACCGGTCGTCCCGCCGGTCGTCCCGCCGGTGGACGTTCCCGCCGAGCCGTCCGCGGAGCCCTCCGTCGAGGCGCCGGTGAGCCCGTCCCCGGAGGTTCCCGTCGTGGAGCCCTCCCCGGCCGTCCCCTCCCCCGCGGCCCCCAGCCCGGTCGCGCCGAGCCCGGCGGCGCCGAGCCCGCTCACGCCCGTCGCCACGCCCGAGCCGGTCGAGCCGACGACGCCGAAGCCGCCCGTCAACAACACGCAGTGGTGCGTGCCGCTCAACTTCGGGGAGTGGCTGTCCAAGCTCGTCGGCAACCAGGCCGTCTGCGTCAAGCTCGACTGGCGCAAGGGCTGGCTCTGGCCCTTCTAGGCGAACCGGCCCGTCCGGGCGGGGTCGCGTGACTCCCGTCATCGCACCCGCAGTTCGTTGAGCCGCGCCCGCCAGTCCCTGGCGCCCGGCATCGCCTCGCGCAGCGCGTCCACCGCCCGCTCGCGCCCCGACACCTGCGACTCGTGCAGTCGCAGCAGGGGCGCGAGCGCGTTGGTGGCCAGCAGGAACCGCTGGTTGACCACCGTTTCGGGCCGCCAGTGGTTCTTGTACGGTTCGTTGCCGCGCAGGAAGCTCACCACCGGCCGCCCCTCCGCGAGCGCCCGGCCGGCCTCGTGGCGCAGCAGCAGCGTGGCGATGTCCACCTTGCGGTCGCGCAGGTCCGGGTCGGCCCCGTACAGGTACCCGCCGCTCAGGGCCGACGAGAGCAGCGTGACGTTGGCCGCGACCACGTTCCCGTCCAGTCGGAACTCGGTGAGGCGACCTTCCCCGACGCGCACCATCCGCCGGACGGCCCGGGTCAGGTGCTCGGCGAAGCGCGGCTTGAGGTGTTCGGGGGTCACCCCGCGCCCCCGCCACTGCTTCTCGTGCAGCCGCAGCAGCGTCCGCACGGCACGCGGCACCTCCTGCTCGGTGACGTCGTGCTCCTCGATCCCGGCCGCGTCGGTCTTGCGGAGCTTGGCCCGCACCCGCTGGGCCCCGGAGGAGGGCATGCGCCGGACGAGCTCGTCGAAGGGCAGCGCGGGCAGTTCCATGCAGGTGGAGTCGGTGAGCCTGGCCCGCGCCCCGGGCCATTCCCGGAACAGCGTCTCCGCGACCGCCCCGGGCCGCACCTCGCGGAGGTCGACGACCGCCCCGCGGGCGGCCCGGTGCAGCCCGCGGGCCAGCGCCGGAACGACCTGATCGGCGTGCTCGGGGGCCACGAGCACGTCGAAGTAGTCGGTGATCCCGCCGCCCAGCGGCACCAGCAGCGGCAGCGGGCGGTGTACGAGCATCAGCGCGGCGACGCCGACCAGTTCCTCGCCGCGGCGCACGAGGACGAGCCGGAGTCGGCCCTCCTTCCCGTACGACAGCCACCAGGAGTGCAGCCAGGCGTGGCTCTGGAAGGGGGTGGCGGTGGGGCAGCCGCGGACGAGCCGGTTCCACGGCTCTTCCAGCGCGGCGAACTGCCGGGGGTCCCGACACAGCGTCACCGACAGGCCCCCGGCGGAGCCCGCACTCATCGCACGGACTCCTTCTCCTTGGCCGTGGTGTGCTCGCCCTGCGCGGGCAGCGTCGCGAACTCGCCGGCCACGGGGCTCTCGGCGACCTCGGCGACGACCTCGTCGGTACGCCGGCGCCCGGGTCGGGCCAGCATCCACAGGCCGCCGACGAGCCCGCCCGCGCAGAGTCCGACGGCTCCGCTGAGCGGCGCGGAGGCCGAGGCCGGGTCGGTGGGTGCGACGGCCTGGTTGAACAGCAGCAGTTGCACGCCGGTGTTCTTGGCGGCCTGGTTGCTGCTCAGCGACAGGGCGTCGGCGACCGCGTTCGCGATGTCGGCGGCCTCGGCCGGGCTCTTGGAGGTACCGGTGATGGCGATCATCGGGGACTCGGGGGAGGTCTCGGCGCGCACCTGGGTCCGCAGCCGGTGGGCGCTGATGCCGGCGCGGGGCTGGGCGTAGGCGAGGGTGGAGTTGCTGGTGGCGATGCGGGCGTAGGCCTGGGCGAAGCCGAGGGCGGTGGCCGGTTCGGTGGTGTCGTCCGGGACGGCGACGACGTAGCTGGTGGCGGCGTACTCGGGCGCCTTGAGCACCCCGTACGCCCCGCCGGCGGCCAGTCCCAGCAGCGCGCAGGCGGGCAACGGCCACCACACGGGCGCCGACAACCGGGTCCGCGCCTTCTTCGCGGAGCGGTGGTCGGACTTCCTCTGCTCGGACTTCCTCTGCTCGGCCTTCGTCTGGTCGGACTTCTTCTGGTCGGCGGTGTCGGCCATGTGCGTGCTCGCTTCCTGAGTGGAGGGAACTTCCTTCGGCCCCGCTGCGGGGCCCCTGCGGTAGGACTGATCAGCCGTCGCCCCGGCCGGGCGTGCTTACGGCCCCCGGCCGGGCGGCGTCCCCCCGTGCGTCCGGCCCGCGCCCGGGAGCGGCCGGCGCCCCGACCCCGCCCCCTTGCGCACCGGCCCCTCGTTGCGCACCCGTGTCCGGGTCCGGGGCGGCGTCCCGGTCCCCCTCGCGCGGCGCGGCCAACGCTTCGGCGTAGACCGAGAGCAGCCGCTCCGCGCTCCGCGCGATGTCGTACCGCCGCACCACGGGCGGCGCCGGCAACCGGCCGGACCCCGCCTCCATGTGTCCGCGCAGCGCGGCGACGAGCTCCTCCGTCCCGGTGCCGATCCGCCTGGCTCCGGGCGCCTGCGTCGCGGGCAGGTCGTCGATGGCGGGGCAGGTGACGTGCAGGACGGGCAGTCCTGCGGCGAGCGCCTCGACGACCGCGAGCCCGAAGGCCTCTTCCCGCGACGGGGACACGAAGACGTCCATGGCGGCCAGCAGGGCGGGGATGCCGGGCGTCCGCCCGTCCGCGCTGTCGCCGAGCGGGTCCCGTTCCCCGAGCAGGTGGATCCGGCTCTGGGCGCCGAGGTCGGCGGCGAGCCGTCGCAGCGCGGCCCGTTCGGGTCCGTCGCCGGCCAGCAGCAGATGGGCCCCGGGCAGGGCGGCCACGGCCCGTACGAGCACGTCGAACCGCTTGCCCGGTACGAGCCGGCCGACCCCGCCCACCACGAAGGCCCGTTCCGGGAGCCCGGCCCGGGCCCGCGTGGCCCTGCGCACGCCTTCGTCGAAGCGGAAGCGGACGGCCTCGATGCCGTTCGGTACGACGTGGATGCGCGCGGCCGGCACCCCCCAACCCTCCAGCCGCGTCGCCACGGTGTCGGAGACGGCCACCGTCGCCGCGCCGAGGCGTTCGCCGGTCAGGTACAGGGCCCGGACCCCGCGCGAGAGCCGTCGTCCCTCGATCTCGCTCCCGCCGAGGGAGTGTTCGGTGGCCACGGTCGTTCGCACGCCCGCGAGCCGGGCCGCGATCCGCCCGTAGAGGCAGGCCCGGTACAGGTGGGTGTGGACCAGGTCGTAGCGTTCGCGCCGGATGAACCGCACCATCCGGGGCAGCGCCCCCAGGTCCCGGTTGCCCTTCATCCCGAGGTGGACGACCCGTACCCCGTCGGCCCGCAGCCCCTCGGCCACCGGGCCGGGGTTGGTCAGGGTCAGCACGTCGCACCGCATGGGCATGTGGCGCAGGAGCAGGCGCAGTTGCTGCTCGGCTCCACCGACGCCCAGGCCGGTGATGACGTGCAGCACCTTGAGCGACTTCATCCCGTCCGTCGCGTTCATCGCGCCGCCACCCCCCTGCGCAGCTCCCGCATGCGGTGCCGCAGCCGCTTGATCCGCAGCCGCGCTCCGCCGTCGGCCTGGCTGATGTGCGTACGGGGCAGGGCGTACGGACCGGCGAGCCGACCGGGGTCGATGGCGCACGCGTAGCCGTAGCCGGCGGCCCGGGTGGCGTCCACGACCCGCGCGTCGAGATGCCCGTACGGGTAGCAGAACCCCTCGGGCAGCGTCCCGGTCAGTTCCCGCAGCAGGTCGCGGCTGCCCCGCAGCTCCTGCCGGAGCACGTCGTCGGGGGTGGCGGTGAGGTCCTGGTGGAGCAGCCCGTGCGAGCCGATCTCCTGCCCGGCGGCGGCGACCTCGCGGATGCCCTCGGCGGTGAGCAGGGACTTGCGGGGGCCCAGCGGGTCCCACATGTTGTCCACTCCGAGCCGTCCCGGCAGCACGAACAGCGTGGAGGTGAAATCGAGGCGCTTCAGCAGGGGCAGCGCCCGGGTGAGGAAGTCGGTGTACCCGTCGTCGAAGGTGAGTCCGACGAGCCCGGCTCCGCGCCCGGCCGCGCGGGCCCGGAGCAGTTCGCCCACGGACACCCCGCGCAGACCCCGGGAGCGCAGCCACAGCAGCTGGGCCTCCAGCGCGCGCGGGGTGACGGTGATGCCGTACGGGTCCTCGGCGGGGTCGGTGAACTCGGCGACCGAGTGGTACATGAGGACCCACGGCGATGCGGTCCGGCGGGCGGGGACCACCACGGCGGCGGGCTCCGTGTCGGTGTCAGCGGGCATTGCGGAACCTCTGGGTGAGCTGGGAGGTGAGCTGGGCGATCTGGGCGGGCAGCACGGTGACTTCGAGTGCCCGCATGGCCATCCCGGTGGCTCCGAACATGGCCGGGACCAGCAGGCAGCCGAGTGCGGCGCTGAGCAGCGGGTCGGGGATCTTGGGGCCGGCGATCCAGCCGGTGGCGCAGGCGGCGACGGCGGCGACCGCGAGGCGGCCGATGCTGACGGCGACCCGGCGGACCTGGATGGCGACGATCCGGGAGCCGAGTCCGGTGAGGAGCAGGGCGGCGGTGGTGGAGATGCCGGCGGCGTTGGCGGCGGCGATCCCGTAGATCCCCCACCAGCCGACGGCGAGGGCTCCGAAGACGATGTTGACGAGCAGTCCGGCGCCCATCGCGACCGCCGGGAACCAGGTGGGCCGGGCGGTCGAGAAGAAGGGCCGGGACAGCGCCCCGACGAGGCAGTGGCCGAGGAGTCCGAGGCCGTAGACCCGCATCACGGAGGCGGTGGCGAGGGTGTCCCGGTGGGTGAAGGCGCCGCGTTCGAAGAGGACCTGGATGATCTGGGGCGCGTACCCGATGACGAGGGCGGTGCCCATGAGGACGACGAGGGAGGCGAGGGCCAGGTCCCGTTCGACGCGCCGCCGGGCCTTCTCGCGTTCGCCGCCGGCCATGGCCTGGGCGACGACCGGGAAGGTGACCGTGCAGATCATCAGGGACAGCACCATCGGCATCTGCGCGACCTTCTGCGCGTAGTTCAGGTGCGAGATGGCTCCGGACGGGAGCGAGGCGGCCAGGAACCGTTCGACGAGGACCTGGGACTGCCGGAAGACGGCGAAGAAGATGACGGGGGCGATCAGCCCGAAGGCGATCAGCGTCGGCCGGTCCCGGTCGCGGCGGCTGCGCGGTGCGCCCTTGGCCCGGGACGGCCCGAAGCCCACGTTCCGGATGAACGCGGGCAGTTGGACGAGCACCATCAGCGCCCCGCCGAGGGCGACCCCGGCCGCGGCGGCCCGCACTCCCCACAGGGCGTGGAGGGCGACCATGGCGCCGATGATCCCGACGTTGTAGGAGACGTAGATCGCGGCGGGCGGCAGGAAGGATCTGTGGGCCCGCAGCGCGGCGCTGAAGTATCCGGCGATCCCGAAGGTGATCACGGTGAGGGCGGTCAGCCGGGTGCACTGGACGGCCAGGTCGGGATCGGGCAGTCCGGGCGCGAGCATGCCCACGACGAGCGGCGCGGCGACGATCAGCACGGAGGCCACGGCGGCCAGCAGCACCAGGAGCCGCGGCAGGGTCGCGGCCACGAGCAGCCGTACGGGGTCCTGCGCGCGGGCCTCCTTGCGGGTGAGCCCGGCGCGGTCGGCGGCCCGGCGGGCCAGGGCGTGGCTGAAGGCGGGCACCATCAGCAGCGCCATGGCGTCCTCGATGAGCAGCGTCGAGGCCATCTCGGGGACGGTCCAGGCGATGAGGAACGCGTCGCTGTCGTGCCCGGCGCCGAAGAGGTGGGCGATGGTCTGGTCGCGTACGAGTCCGAACACCGCCCCCGCGGCGGTGAGGCCGGCGGTGACGGCGGCGGCCTTGGCGAGGTACCGGCCCAGGGGGGCGGGTGCGCCGGGGTCGCCCGATCCGGATCCCCGCCCGGCCCGCGCGCGGGCGGCGGCGGGGCCCTCGGATTCGGCGGGGGGCGCCCCCGCGACGGTGGGGCCGCCGGACGCGATCACGCGGCCCCGATCCCCGTGGGCGCCGCCGCGGGCGGCGTCCGGTTCCGCCGGCCGCGGCGGACGGCCCGCGGTCGCGGCGAGGTCCGTCGCCGCGGCCGCGGGCCGCCGGGGCGGGGTGCCCGTCACCGGCCGGCCGGCCACTGGGCGGCCGGCCGGCCCCGTCCGGTGCCGGTCGCGAACCCGCCCTCCGGATCGCCCCGGGAGGACAGCGCCCACCAGGCGGCGAGTCCGATGATCACCCCGGTCAGGACGGTGGACGGCCCGCCGATGTCCGCGTAGAGGAAGTCGGTCAGTTGCCACGCCAGGAGCCCGACGGCGACCAGTCCGCAGTCCAGGGCCCCTCGGCCGGAGACGCACCGGCGGACGCCCGCGACCAGCAGCGCCGCCCAGCCGCCGACCAGCGCGGTCAGTCCGATCAGACCCTGCTCGCTGAGCACGAGCAGGTACATGTTGTGTGGGGACAGCAGTGGTTGCTTGATGTAGGCCTGCCCCGCGCCGGCGGTGTCGCTGCCGGCGGACAGGGCCAGGCCGGAGTGGCCGTCGCGGTTGGCCGGGAAGCCCTTGAGGCCGACGCCGGCCGCGGGCCGCTCGCGCCACATCGACTCGGCGGCGGCCCACATGGTGTAGCGGTCGGTGACCGATTGGTCGGGGGCGGCGGAGACCTGGGTGATCGAGGTCAGTCGTTCCGCGACCATCTCGGAGCCGACCCCGAGCCCGCCCACGAGCACCACGCCGATCGCGACGAGCGCCACCAGTACCTTGAGCGCCCGCCGGATCCCGGCGATCACCATGACGAGGACGGCCGCACCGAGGGTGGCGATCCACGCGCCCCGGCTGAAGGACAGCACCAGCGGCAGGACCAGGGCGAGCGCGCAGCCGGCGGCCACCCTCCGGCCCCGCCGCGGCAGTCCCGGCGCCAGCGCGGCGGCGGTCGCGACGATCAGCCCGTACGCGACCACCGTGGCCATGCCCATGACGTCACCGGGGCCGAAGGTGCCCACGGCGCGGATGTCCTCGCCCTGGTACGAGGCCCCGGTGTGGGTCGCGAACTGCACGACGCCGACGGCTCCCTGAACCAGTGCCAGCACCACGAAGCAGGCGGCGGCGAGCCGGAACTCGCGGGCGTCCCGCACCAGCAGCACGATCGCCGCCGGGACCAGCACGAAGACCTGGAGGTAGCGCACGAACCCGGGCAGGGCCGCGTACGGGTCCCCCGCGGTGACGGTGGCCACCGCGAGTCCCACGGCGGGCAGCCCCAGGACGACCGCCCCCAACGGGGTCAGCGTCCGCACCCGGCCGCGCACCGCCTGTACGGCGCACACCAGGACGAGCAGCAGTGAGGCGGCGTCGGCGGGTCCGACCTTGCCCGAGGTGGTGGCGTCGCCCGCCGGCAGCGGGGCGAGGAGGAACAGCACGGTCGCGGCGAGCGGCAGCAGCGGCCAGTGCCGGCGCAGCAGCCCACCGACGTCCGGGCGTACCCAGGGGCTCGATACGGCAAGGCTCATGCTCAGCTGCCCCCCAGCCGGAATCGGAAGAACCCGGCCGCGGTGCGGGCGAGGATCCACAGGTCCTGCCACAACGACCAGGTGTCGATGTAGTGGTTGTCGAAGCGGGCCCGGTCCTCGATGGAGGTGTCCCCGCGCAGTCCGTTGATCTGCGCGAGTCCGGTGATCCCGACGGGCATCCGGTGGCGGGCCTCGTAACCGGGGTGCACGCTGCTGAACTTGGCGACGAAGAAGGGCCGCTCGGGGCGCGGACCGACCAGGCTCATGTCACCCCGTACGACGTTCCACAGCTGCGGCAGCTCGTCCAGCGAGGACTTGCGCAGGAAGGACCCGACCGGGCTCATCCGACGGTCTCCCGCGACCGTCCACCGGGTGGCGGACTCGTGGGGATCGGCGCTCAGGGTGCGGAACTTCAGCAGGGTGAAGGGGCGTCCGTACAGCCCGACCCGCTCCTGGCGGAAGATCACACCGGGACCGTCGACGAGCCGTACGGCCAGGGCGCAGGCGGCCATCACGGGCGCGGCGAACAGCAGGGCGAGCGCGGCGAGCGAGGAATCGATGATCCGCTTCGCGTACCGCTCCAACGGCCGGGACGGTCGCGGCAGCAGCGGCTGCACGGCGTACCCCCACAACTGGTCGGCCGGCTGCGCCACCCTCATGCCGGTGACCTTGGCGGTGCCGGCGGGGTCGGCGAGCCAGAGTCGGCAGCCGTGGTCGTGGAAGAGCCGGACCAGTGACGCGGTGCGCTCGTCGGCCTCCGGCGGGCGGGTGAAGACGGCGTGCCGGACGGAGTTCTGGATGACCGCGCGCCGGACGTCCTCGTGGGTGGCGAGCACCGGGAGGGTGGCGTGCTCCCCGTCGCCGGCGCCGGTGTCGGCGATCCCCACGGGCCGCAGTCCGTACTCGGGGCGCCCGTGGAGGGCGGTGGCGACCGCCCCGGCGCCCGTGCCGGGACCGACGACGAGCGCGGAGGCGGGCGAGCGCAGCGCGGCGCGCCGGTGGAGCCGGTTCACGAGGCCCCGGCCGGCGCAGACCAGGAGGACCTGGAGGCAGACGGTGGCGAGCAGCACGCTCCAGCCCATGGCCTGTCCGGGGTGGAAGGCGGCCAGGACGGCGGCGGCCCCGCACCACAGGACGACGGCCCGACCGGCGAGCGCGGGCAGTTCGAACAGCGCGGAGGGCGCGAGCCGCGGCCGGTACAACCCGGCCTGCGCGTGCAGCGCGAGGAGCAGGATCGCGAGGGGCAGGACGGCCTCGGTCGCGAGGCCCGGTCCGGGTACGGCCGAAACGGTGAGCGCGGCGGCCAGCGCGTCGGAGGCCACCAGCGCCATGACCCGGTCGCGGGGGCGGACCCGCCGCGGCCGGACGGCGGTCCTGGCCGGTTCGACCTGGGGCCCGCGCGGGGGGTGGATGGCGGTCACGGAACGGCGGGCTGGGGTGTGGGGCGCGGGCGCGAAGGCGCTGCTCCCGGCGGGCCCCGTGCCGCCCTGCCCGGGGTGCCGGGCGGGTGCGCTGTCCATCGTCATCGGCTGATGCGCTCCTGGTTCAAGGGCCGGGGCCTGCCCAGCAGTTCGTGGTACAGGCCGGTGACCGCGTCCGTGGTCCGCCGTACGTCGAAGTCGGTCCGGGCGTGCTCCCGGGCCCGCTCCCCGAGTTCGGCGAGCAGCCGCGGTTCGGCCAACAGCCCGCAGAGGGCCTTGGCCAGTGCCGTCGGGTCCTCCGGTGGCACCAGGCACAGCCGCCCCTGGCCGGGCGGCAGACTTTCCCGGGCACCACTGACGTCGGAGACCAGGACCGGGCGACCGCAGGCCATGGCTTCGAGCGGGGCGAGCGCCATGCCTTCCCACCGCGACGGCATTACAACGAGATCGGCGGCCCGAAGCCACGGTCGGATGTCGGAGGCGGCCCCCGCGAAGAGGACGCCCGGCGGGGCTCCCAGGCGCAGCCGTTCGGTGTCGGGGCCGTCCCCGACGAGGGCCAGTCGGGCGCCCGGGATGGTCGCCGACACCTGTGGCCAGGCCTTGAGCAGGAGGTCCTGGCCCTTCTGCGGGCAGAGCCGGCCGACGCAGACGACGAGCGGCGCGTCGCCCCGGAACTCGGCGGGCAGCGGGAGTTCGGCGCGGGCCGCCGCCCGGTCCAGGTCCCGGTCCGCGGCGCCGGGCCGGAAGTGGTCGGTGTCCACTCCGTTGCGGATGACCGACCAGCGGGCGGTGATCCCCTCGGACTCGCCGGCCCGACGTTCCGCCTCGCTGACGCAGAGCACCCGGTCGGCCCACCGGGCGCCGAACCGCTCCCAGCGCAGCGCGAGCGCGGCGGTGGCCCCGCCCACGGCGTCGAAGGACCACGCGTGCGGTTGGAACACGGTCGCCACGGTGCCGCGCGCGGCCAGCCTCCCGGCCAACCCGGCCTTGGCGCTGTGGGCGTGCAGCAGATCGGGGCGGACGCGGCGGATCAGCCGCGCGGCGCCGAGCACCTCGGCGGGCAGCCCTGGCCCGGGTGATCGCCCGGCGCGCCAGGTGAGCACCTCGGCGCCGGCGTCGTGCGCGTCGTCGCCGAGCCGGCCGCCGCGAGGGCAGCCGACGACGACGCGCAATCCGGCGGCGGCCTGCGCCCGGACCAGGTCGGTGACGACCCGGGCGACTCCGCCGTCCACGGGTTGGACGAGATGGAGGACGGTGCGGAGTACCGCTGGGGAAGAATCTGCTGTCGAACGGTTGGTCGACACGTGGAGTGATCTCCTACGTTCAGCGGCGCGCGTCTGTCTGAACGAAGAGCACACCGAGGAATTGGCCCTGACTTTCGCCCGTGAACTTGAAACTCAGGCTGTGGGCACCACCGGACAGGGCGGGACCAAGATCGAACACGTCCGCGTCATATCCGAGGGTATTCATGTGTTCGGGCTGTCGCACGAACGAGGAACGTCCGAATTCCGTGATCGTGGAATTCATAACATCATTAAAAGGATTTTCTGAATCACTGAGGCTCACGCGCCGACCGCTGTCGGCCGTGACCGTCAGTGAGTCCCCGAGGACCCCTCGGTCCCCGTCGTAGGCGACCACCCCGGCCTTGCCCGCGGACCCGGCCGGCGCGTCCAGTCCGGCGACCTCCACCGTCCGACCGGCCGCCTCGCCCACCCCCGGGAGCAGACCGTCGAACCCGTCCTGGACGGAGACCCGGCGCAGCGGCTCCTGGGGGTGCTCGTAGGCGACGACCAGCGTCCAGCCGCCCCAGGCCCCCACCGCCGAGTGCCCCATCGCGATGTTGAGCTGGGCGACCGTCCACATCCCCGCACCGCCCTTGCGAACCAGCGGGGTCACGTCGGCCGAGGCCTGGTAGGCGTCACTGCCGGCGTCACTGCGGTGCCCGATGACGGTGTCCGCCAGGACTTCCTTGTACGCGCCGCCCGGCTCGGCGACCAGCACGCGACCGTTGTCCTCCGGCGGCTTCTGCTCGCCCACCCGCAGGTTCCCGCCCCAGTAGAGCCGGGCGTACGCGACCTTCGCGCCCTGCGGGACCTTGAGCTCGGACCGGGTGGAGTTGTAGGTGTCGGGGTCCTTGTCGACCTCGCTGTAGAACATCTCGTAGTCGCTGTTGACCCCTGCGGCGCCGCCCTGCACGTCGGCGCAGGGTTCCGCCTCCCGGTTCTCCTCCTTGCGACAGCTGATCCCGGAGTTCGAGGCCCGGACCAGCCCGCCGTGCAGCGCGGCCTGGTAACGCTGCGTGAAGGGGACCCGGGCCTGCTCCTTGACCGTGACGTCGGAGAAACGGGAACCGGCGGGGACAGCCGCACCGGCCACCGGAACGTTCGCCGAAAGTGTGAGGCAGGACAGCAGACCGAGCGTGCCGAGGATTCTGCGGGAGGAACCCATGACCCTGTCTCCATTTTCGATCAGGGGAACAAAACAGGAGTGAACTTTGTCAGAAATCAAGCAGGAAATCACGCCGGACTCGCTCGTACGGCCTTTTGGGCGATAACACGCACCCTCAAAGTGGGCGGGTCGTTATGGGGGTTGCTCCACCGCTCGGAACCGAAAGGGAAAACCGGGGTCCGGAAGGGACCCTCGCCCCGGGGACGACGCCCCGGCGAGCGGGCCTCACCCGCGGCACCGACCCTCGTCCGGCGCCATCGGCGTCAACGCCCGACGTCAACCGCGGCGCCCGAAACTTCGGCATCCGAGTGAAGACACGCAACCCGAGCCGGGGCGGCACCGTTGATCCGGGTGCTCCAGTACCGGGCAATCCTGCAAAAAAGGGACGACAATGATCAAGAAGTTTGTAGCCGGCGCAGCGGTTGCCGCCTCCGTCGTGGGTCTGGGTGCCGCGATGGCCCCGTCGGCCATGGCCATCGGCAACGACGGCGGCATCAACACCGCCAATGGCAACAACTCGGCGCAGATCTACGGCAACCAGGCCACGTACGGCAACATGAGCCCGCAGATGGCGCTCATCCAGGGCTCCTTCAACAAGCCCTGCATCGCCCTGCCGGCCAAGGCCAACGTGCAGTCGGTGCTGGCCCTGGTCAACGTCGGTGTCCAGGACATCCCGGTCCTGTCCAGCCCGCAGAACCAGCAGTGCACCGAGAACTCCACCCAGGCCAAGGGTGACGAGGCCCTGTCGCACATCCTCAGCAACATCCCGGTCCTCTCCGGCAACGCCTCCGCCGGCAGCTGACCGCCGCCCCGTACGTGGGCATTCCCCCGGCCGGGTCCGGGGAACGAGGCCGTCGCACCTTCGGGTCGCGGCGGCCTCGCCGCGTCCGAGAGCGCTCGAATTACCGCGAGCCGCAGAAATCCCCGCCGAATTCGACACCCCGCGCGACTTTGAGTGCGCGAGCATCGGAGTGAAATGCGGAGCGGCCCGGAAAAATTCCCGGTTTCTTTTGCCGGACCCGCTCGTTGTTATTTGTGCAGTGGATACGCCTCTGCGGGAAGGATCGAAAACAAATGACGTACAAGAAGGCACTGGTGCTGGCCGCCGGCGTGCTGATGGCCGCCGGTGTCGCCTCCCCCGCCATGGCCGACTCGGCCGCCGAGGGCCAGGCCATCGGCTCCCCCGGCGTCGCCTCCGGGAACCTCGTCCAGGTTCCGGTGCACGTCCCGGTCAACGTCTGCGGCAACACCGTCAACGTGATCGCCCTGCTGAACCCCGCGTTCGGCAACACCTGCGTCAACGCCTGACGAAGCGTCTGCGCCCGCGAGGGCGAACCTCCTCGGGGTGGCCTCGGAGTGCACGGCGGTGCACTCCGAGGCCTCCTTCGATCCAGCACCGGCCGCAGTGCCGGTAGACAGGGAAGGACCCATGCGACAGGTACTGAGCCGACAGGTGCTGGGCAAGGGGATGCTCACGGCGGCGGCCGCCTCCAGCCTGCTGTCGATCGCGACCGGCGCGGCCTACGCGCATCCCGGGGCGATGGCCGAGGCCTCGCACTCACCGGGGGTGCTGTCCGGCAACAGCGTCTCGGTACCGATCACCTTCGCGCCGAACGTGTGCGGCAACAGCGTGGACGGGGGTGCCGCGCTCAACCCCTCGATGGGCAACACCTGCGCCACCACCACCGGCTCCGACGCCGCCCACGACTACGAGCGCCACCTCAGCCCCGAACACGCCGCGATGTTCGAGCGCTACCTCGACGAGCGTCAGGGCGGCCGGCACGCGATGCCGCAGCAGCGGGACGAGGAGCCTCGCAGGCAGGCGCCCCGGCACGCGGCCCCCAAGCACGCGGCACCCCGGCACGCGGCAACCCGCCACGAGGAGGCCCGCCACGAGGGCCCCCGTCACCAGGGCGGCCACGGGAGCGCGGAGGAGGAGTGCGACGACCCCCCGCCGGTCGGCCCCCCGAACCCCGAGCCCCGCCCGCAGGCGGAGCACCCGACCGCCCCGGTGCCCCACCCGGCGCCCCCGGCTCCGAGGCCGCTCCCCCAGCCGCACCCGCTCCCGGGGCCCGTCGCGGAGCACCCGGCCCCGAAGCCGTTGCCCAAGCCGGTCCCGATGCCCGAGACGCCCGCACCGGTCCAGGAGGCGCCCGTACCGCTTCCGGCGCCCGAGCCCGAGTGGGAGCAGCCCAAGACGCTCCCGGCGCCCACCCCGGGTCCGTCGTTCGAGGACGAGGTCACCGGGCCGCCGCGCGGCAGCATGCCCGTGACGCACCCGGCCCCGGCCCCCGCGCCGGAGGTCGTACGCCCCGCGGACCAGCCGCCGGCCGCTCCCGCCGGCGACCTCCCCGTCCACCTGCCGCCGGTACCGGCGCCGGCTCCGGCACCCGCGCCGGTCACCGCTCAGGTCCCCGCCCTCCCGCCGATGGTGGCCGTCCCCGCGCCGGCCGCGGTAGGGGAACTGGCGGACACCGGAGCGGGTCAACAGGCTGCCGCGGCCGCCCTCGCCACGGCTCTGATCCTGGGCGGCGCCATTCTGTACCGAAGGTCCCGTATCGCCTGACCGGCAATACCGGTAATCAGAAGAAATAACGGCCGGAGAATCCCTGGTGGATTGTCCGGCCGTTGCCGCGTTCGCTCGCGCGTTTCCGTATCGGCGGGGAATCGTTAGCCAGGTCGAAAGCGGCGCGACGGTCGCCGCTGGAAAAGGGTTTCGATAATGAAGTTCACGAAGGTCGCCGCTGTCGTCGCCGGTTCCGTGGCCCTCCTCGGCGCCGCGTCTCCCTCCTTCGCCGCCGGAACCCCGGCCGCGATGCCCCCCATGAGCCTGACCGGGGGACTGAGTGACGCGCTGACGGCCACCACCGGCGCCACCGAGAACCTTCCCAACGAGGCGCTGGCCGAGCAGGGCGACAGCCTGGGCAAGGTCGTCGGCACCGTGCAGACGCTCAACAAGGCCCGCAACGACCTGCCGGGCGAGACCCTCAAGCTCGCGAACGGTGCGACTCAGGCCTCCCCGCTGCTCGGCGGCGTGGACCTCAACGGCGGTCGCTGAATCCGACCGGACGAGACATGACCGTGGGCGCCACCGGCGAGGCCGGGGCGCCCACAGTCATGAGGTCGACTGACGTCAGTCGTTGACGCAGACGTTGCCGAACGCGGGGTTCAGCAGGCCGATGACGTCGACCGAGTTGCCGCAGACGTTGACCGGGATGTGGACCGGCACCTGGGCCAGGTTGCCCGAGAGGACACCGGGGGAACCCACGGCCGCGCCCTCGGCCGAGGAGTCGGCGGAAGCGGCGCCCGCGGCACCGGCCACAGCGAGACCAGCGGAGGCCAGGGCCACGGCGGCCTTCTTGGCAGCAGAGTTCATGGGAAGTGCACCTTCTCTTCGACGTCCTGCCCCGATCCCGGGGCTCACACCGAGCGAAACGGTTCTGGTTCCCAAACGACACGGGTGAGCACCGAATCAGACCTGTTCAGCCCAATAGTCGTAACCACGGCGCCCTTCCGGGCCGTTCCCCGCCACCATCTGGACGGCTACGGCACGTCGGGGATCTCCGGGATGTCGGGCACCAGGTTCACCGGCAGGGCGGGGACGGCGGGCACCGCGGGCACCGCGGGCACCGCGGGCACCGCGGGCACCGCGGGCAAGGCGGGCAAGGCGGGCACGGCGGGGATCTCCGGGAGCTTGGGGACCTCCACCGGCACCTGCGGGACGGTCGGGATCTCCGGCAGCGTGGGGAGCGTGGGCAGTTGGATCGGCGGCAGCTTCACCCCGGCCGGCAGCAGGCCCTCCAGGGACTTCAACAGCCCCTCCAGCGTCGTGCGGAGCGTGGCGAGCAGATCGTCGATCGGCCCGGCGGCCGCGCGGGCCTCGATGCCCTCGATCTGTTCCTGCACGGCCTCCACGCGTCGCGTGAGAGCCGCGCCCGCGCCGCTGTCGGCGGCGCTCGCGGGGGCGACCGCGCCGCACAGTATGGCGACCGCGAGGACGGAGGGGACGAGGACGCGGGCGCGGAACGACATCTTGCGGTGCATGAATCTTCCTTCTGGTGGTCGCACGAATGCGGACCCGAGCGATCCGCTTCCTTGCCCACCGTGCGAACACCTCGCACGCTCCGCAACCGGAACGCGGTCGCCGGCACGTCCCACTGCGGGCTGCGTACGGCCTTCGCGCACGCGTCCGGAGCCGCCTCACCCTGGCTGGGGAAAAGCGCGCCCCAAGCGGGCCGTTTGAGTGAAGCAGCGGAACCAACCCGGCACCGGGCAGTTGATCAGGGCGCTCCACTAGCGGGCACTCGTGCGACAAAAGGACCAATGATGCTCAAGAAGATCATGACCGCCGCCGCGGTCTCCGCCGTTGCCATCGGCGCGGGCGCCGCTGCCGCCGCCCCGGCCATGGCCATCGGCAACGACAACGGCGTCAACACCGTCAACGGCAACGGTGCCTCGCAGATCTACGGCAACCAGAAGACCAGCGGCGACCTGAGCCCGCAGCTCGGCCTGGTCCAGGGCACCCTGAACAAGCCCTGCATCGGCCTGCCGGCCAAGGTCAACGCCCAGTCGCTGATCGCCCTGCTCAACATCGGTGTTCAGGACATCAACGTCCTGTCCAACCCGCAGAACCAGCAGTGCACCGAGAACTCCACCCAGGCCAAGGGCGACGAGCCGCTCTCGCACATCCTGGACAACATCCCGGTCCTGTCCGGCAACGCCTCTCTCGGCAGCTGACCTCCGCTCCCCCTCACGTCCGGGCCGTGGATGCCCGTGGAGCGATGTGACGAGGGCCCCGGCAGCCACCAGCTGCCGGGGCCCTCGCATGTCGTCGACCGTCAGCTCGTCCAGAACTCCCACCACCGGGTCAGGATCAGCATGCCGATCACGCCGAGGTGCAACGCGGGCGGGGCCCAGCCGAATTCGGTGAAGAATCCCCGTACCGGGCCGGGCGCGGGAAGGATGCCCGCGGCGACGGTGTGGGCGGTGACCGCCCAGAACATCAGCAGCGTCGCCACCCAGGCGAGGCAGCACCACAGGCAGAGCGCGTTGATCTCGTAGAGGGACTGGACCATCAGCCAGCCGCAGAAGACGGTGCCGAAGAGGGTGCCCGCGTTCAGGCCGAGCCAGAACCAGCCCCGGTAGCGGGCACCGGCCAGCAGGCCCATGCCCACGCAGACCACGACCGCGTACGCCGCCAAGCCCAGCATGGGATTGGGGAAGCCGAAGGCGGCCGCCTGGTCGCTCTTCATCACGCTGCCGCAGGAGACCACGGGGTTGAGGCTGCAGGCGGGCTTGAAGTTCGGGTCCTCCAACAGGAGGAACTTGTCGAGGGTGATGACCCAGGAGGCCAGCACGCCGGCGGCCCCCGTGAGCACGAGCAGCCAGGCCAACCCCCTTCCGGGGGCGTCGGGTCGGTCCTCGCGTCGGGTGTCGGGGCGACCCTGCTGCCGCGGGACGCCCACTGTGTTCGTTGCCATGTGCCCCATGGTCGCGCGCCATGCCCCAGACCGGGGCCAATCATGCCTATTCGTACACAAGTTGACCTGAAGGGGTGGCGGGAACCCCCGATGCTTCCCGGACGTTTTACCGAACCCCGGACGTGATGTCAGAGCCAGGGGTTACGTTGAGCTTCCGCGAAGTGACAAGCTGCGACGGCCTGGAGACCCACCTTGAGCGATCCGTACGAGACAACCGAGGCGCACCTCGATCGACTCCTGGGCCGCGCCCTCAACTCCTTCGACCTGCCGGACCTCTTGGTCGAGCGCCTCGGGACGGCGCTCGCTCACAGCTCCTCGCTGTCCACCACGCACCACAGCCCCTCGGCGGGGCTGTGGCGGGAGACCCACTGGCACACGTACCTGTTGGCCGACGGGGGTTCGGAGGCGCTGTGGGAGTTGGCGTACCGGCAGGAGGGTGACCGGGCCGTCCGGCACGAGGTGTTCGCGAGCAAGTCGGACCTCTGCATGGCCGTGACCCGGCTCTTCGGCGAGGTCCCCGCGCGGGTGGCGCGGGATCTGGCGGCATCCCCGTCCGGGGGCGGGCCGGCCGGGGACGTGGCTTCGCTCGGCGCGCTGTTCGCGGCTCCGCCTCCGGCGCTGCGGCACCGGGAGTACACGGTGGAGCAGTCCGCCGACCACGCCCGGCGGGTGCTGCGGCGCGCGGAGAACGCGGACCGGCCGGGCGAGCGGTTGGCGGAGCGGCTGCGGTCCGCGTACGCGCACCAGATCACCCAGGCGTTCGGCGGAAGGCGGAGTCTGATGTCCGGGCGGGACGCGGGGTTCAGCCTGTACGAGCACGCGTTCGTCCTGCTGGACGGCTCCGAGGTCAGCCTGTGGGAGGTCGAGCACACGGCGACCCCGGACGGGCGGCACATGTGCGAGGTCTACGAGAGCGAGACCGTCGCGCGCGGGGCGATGGAGCTCCGCGCGCGGGTTCGGTGACACCCCCGCCCCGCCAGGGTGTGGAGGTCCCCCGCTCGCAGCGGTGACCCGCCGCGGGCTCCTTCACACGCTTCGGACCGCGGCGGGTTCGGTCAGGGGGAGGTCGAGCGGCAGGTCTCGGGTCACGCGGACCGCGTCGGGGCGCAGGTCGGCGGGGGTCGGCATGGCACTGCCGGGCAGTCGCACGGCGGCCGCGCCGTGGGCCAGGGCCGAGGCGAGGGCCTCGGGGCCGGCGCCACCGGCGATCAGGAAGCCGGCCAGGGAGGCGTCGCCCGCCCCGACGTTGCTGCGGATCTCGGCGGCGGGGGCGGTGCCGTAGTGGTCGCCCTCGGCGGAGATCAACAGTTGACCGTCGGCTCCGAGGGAGGCCAGTACCGCCCCCGCACCCAGGGCGCGCAGCTCCCTGGCGGCGTCGACCACGTCGCCGAGGGTGGCCAGCGGGCGGCCGACGGCGGTGGCGAGTTCGTGGACGTTCGGTTTGATGACGTCGGGGCGGTTCGGGAGGGCCGCGAGGAGCGCCGGGCCGGAGGTGTCCAGGGCGATCCGGGCCCCCGCTTCGTGGGCACGGGTGACCAGTTCGGCGTACCACTCGGGGCGCAGGCCGCGCGGCAGGCTGCCGCAGCAGGCGATCCAGGCGGGGCTGCCGTCGTGGGTGCGGACCGTCTCCAGGAGCAACGCCGACTCCTCCGGAGCGAGTTCCGGGCCCGGTGCGTTGATCTTCGTCAGGGTGCCGTCCGGTTCGGCGAGGGAGATGTTGGAGCGGGTCTGTCCGGCGATGGAGACCGCCGTCACGTCCACGCCCTGCGCGCCCAGCAGTTCGGCGAGCAGGGCGCCGGGGGCGCCGCCGAGCGGGAGGACCGCGGTCGTGCGGACGCCCGCGGCGGCGACGGCGCGGGAGACGTTGACCCCCTTGCCGCCCGGGTCGACCCGGTCCCCGGTGGCGCGCAGGACGTCGCCCCGGCCGAGCGAGGGGATCTCGTAGGTCCGGTCGAGGGAGGGGTTGGGGGTGACGGTGAGGATCATGCGAGCGCGACTTCCGTCCCGGCGGCCTGGCCGGCGCTCAGGTGCGTACACGTGGATTCAGGTCCGTTCACGTCCGTCGGATGCCCGACTGTGCGCTTTTCCTTGCACGGTACGCCCTGTTTCCTCCGGAAATGAAACAGGCTGGGCTCGAAAGCAGAACAAGCGGGCATGCCGGCTCCGGAGAGCGGGCATGCCCGTTCGTCGTGCGGTGCGCCGGCTCGCGGCTAGTGGGCGCCTTCTCGCTCGTCCATCGGGACCGACTCGCGCGGGAGCATGAACATCACCGCGAAGATCAGGACCAGGACCGCCGCGACCCACCACAGCGCACCGCGGAAGGCCTCGACGTACGGGGCACCGAGGACCCCGTCGTCGTCGATGAGCCCGAAGAAGACGACCGAGGTCAGGCCGAGGCCCAGCGCGTTGCCCATCTGACCGGTGGTGTTGATCAGGCCCGAGGCCGAGCCGGCGTGCTCGCGCGGCACCTGCGAGAGCACGGTGTCGGTCAGCGGCGCGACGATCAGGCCCATGCCGATGCCCATGACGACCAGCGGGGCGGCCATCTGCCAGGAGGCGATCCCCATGCCGTAGTGGTCGGACTCCCAGATGTAGAGGAGCAGACCCGCGGCCATGGTGAGCGCGCCGGCCTGGAGCACCTTGCGGCCGAAGCGCGGTACGAGCTTCTGTACGGACAAGCCCGCGGCGACCGAGACGGCGATCGAGAAGGGGATGCCGGTGGTGCCGGCGCGCAGGGCGCTCCAGCCGAGGCCCATCTGCATGTACAGCGTCCAGACCAGGAAGAAGATGCCGGTCGCGATGCCGAAGGTCAGTTGGACGGCGATGCCGCCCGCGAAGCTCTTGACCTTGAACAGGGACAGTTCCACGAGCGGGGAGCCGTCCTTGCGGATCTTGTGCTTCTCGTAGGCGATGAAGCCCGCGAAGACCGCCGGCGAGAGGATCATGCAGACGAAGCCCCACAGCGGCCAGTCGTTCTCCCGGCCGTGGGTGAGCGGGAAGATCAGCATGACCAGGGCGAGGGTGGCGAGCACGACGCCGACCAGGTCGAGGCGCAGCGCCTTCGGGGCCTTGGACTCGGTGATGAACTTGCGTCCCAGGAGCACGCCGGCGATGCCGACGGGCAGGTTGATCAGGAAGATCGGGCGCCATTCGAGGTCGAACAGGTTCCACTCGGTGAGCAGTGCGCCGAGCATCGGGCCCGAGACGGCGCCGAGGCCGACGATCGCGCCGAACATGCCGAAGACCTTGCCGCGCTCGTGCGGCGGGAAGGTGACGTGGATGATCGCCAGGACCTGCGGGACCATCAGGGCCGCCATGGCGCCCTGGAGGACGCGGGAGGCGACGAGCATGGAGGGGTTGGCGGCGATGCCGCAGAGCAGCGAGGCGGCGGTGAAACCGGCGATGCCGATGAGGAAGACGCGCTTGCGGCCGTAGATGTCACCGAGACGACCGCCGGTGATGAGGCCGGCGGCGAAGGCGAGGGCGTACCCGGCGGTGATCCACTGGATCGCGCTGGTGGACGCCCCGAAGTTCGCGCGCATGGTGGGTATCGCGATGTTGACGATCGTGACGTCGACGAGGTCCATGAAGGCCGCGGTCATCACGATGGCGAGCGCCAGCCAGCGGCGGCGGTCCGCGGGGGAGGCAGCGGCGACGGCCGCGGCCTCGGAGGCGCCGGATGCGCCGGTTGCGTCGGTAAGGAGGGTGTCGTTCCGCTCTTCTGGTACGGGCCCGTTCTCTCTTTCGGGCGATGCCTTGGCTGTCTCGGTGCTCATGGGGAGAAACCTAGACGGCATCTAGGTCAGTCGGTGACCTATTTCTCCGGCAATCTTGAGCCATGAACGACACCCCGGCGCGGTTGCTCACCCTGCTGTCCCTCCTTCAGACACCGCGCGAATGGCCCGGGAGCGAGCTCGCCGAGCGCCTGCGCGTGAGCGCCCGCACGATCCGGCGGGACATCGACCGGCTGCGGGAGCTGGGGTACCCGGTGGAGGCCTCGCTGGGCTCGGAGGGCGGATATCGGCTGGTGGCGGGCGCGGCGATGCCCCCGTTGCTCCTGGACGACGAGGAGGCCGTGGCCATCGCGGTGGGGCTGCGGGCGGGTGCCGGGCACGCGATCGAGGGGATCGAGGAGGCGTCCGTACGGGCCCTCGCGAAGCTCGAACAGGTCCTGCCGTCGCGGCTTCGCCGCCGGGTGAGCGCGCTCCAGTCGGCCACGGTCGCGGTGTCCCGGGGCGACGGGGCGACGGTGGATCCGCGGACCCTGACGACGATGGCGGCCGCGGTGGCGGGTCCGGAGCGGCTGCGGTTCGGCTACCGGGCCCGCGACGGCGCGGCCACGCGGCGGCTGGTGGAGCCGTACCGGCTGGTGAGCACCGGCAGCCGGTGGTACCTGGTGGCCTACGACCTGGAGCGCGAGGACTGGCGGACGTTCCGGGTGGACCGGGTGAGCGAGCCGTTCGCGACGGGGGCGCGGTTCGCCGCGCGGGTGCTGCCGATGGAGGCGGAGGAGTTCGTGCGGCGCGGGCTGCGGGGCGGGGAGACGTACCGGGTGGAGGTGACCTTCGCGGCGACGGTGGACGCCCTGCCGGGCTGGCTGCGGGAGGACGCCGTGGAGGAGCGGGGCGGCTGTCGGGTGAGGTTCGACACCGGGGAGGCGCCCGAATGGGTGGCGGCGCGGCTGGCGCTGACGGGATTGGGGTTCGCGGTACGGGAGCCGGCGGCGCTGGCGGACAGCGCGCGGGGGCTCGCGGAGCGGCTGAGCGCGGCGGCCGGGGCGTAGCCGGGGGCGGGCGCCGAGCGGGCCCCGGCGGGTCCCGGTCGAGGGGCCGCCAGGGGCGGGTCCGGGTACGAGAGAGCCCCCGGCACCTGGGGGGGGTAGGCGCCGGGGGCTCGTGGAGGGGGCTTCGTCGCGGGCCGGTCAGGCCACGGCGTCGAAGCCGGTGTCACGCGCCATCTTCTTCAGTTCCAGCAACGCGTGCTTCTCGATCTGGCGGATCCGCTCACGGGTCAGGCCGTGCTGCTTGCCCACCTCTGTCAGCGTACGCTCCCGACCGTCATCGATGCCGTAACGCATCTTGATGATCGACGCGGTGCGCTGGTCGAGCTTGCCGAGCAGGTCCTCCAGTTCCTCGCTGCGCAGCAGCGAGAGCACGGACTGCTCCGGGGAGACCGCCGAGGTGTCCTCCAGGAGGTCACCGAACTGTGTGTCGCCGTCGTCGTCCACGCCCATGTTGAGGCTGACCGGGTCACGGGCCCAGTCCAGTACGTCGCCGACGCGCTTCGCCGTCGAGTCCAGCTCGGCGGCGACCTCCGCGTGCTCCGGGTCGCGGCCGTTCTCGCGGTTGAACTCGCGCTGCACCCGACGGATCCGGCCGAGCTCCTCGACCAGGTGGACGGGGAGGCGGATGGTGCGGGACTGGTCGGCGATGGAGCGGGTGATGGCCTGGCGGATCCACCACGTGGCGTAGGTGGAGAACTTGAAGCCCTTGGCGTAGTCGAACTTCTCGACCGCGCGGACCAGGCCCGCGTTGCCTTCCTGGATGAGGTCGAGCAGCGGCAGGCCGCTGCGCGGGTAGCGGCGGGCGACGGCCACGACGAGGCGGAGGTTCGAGCGGATGAAGACTTCCTTGGCGCGCTCGCCTTCGGCGGCGAGCGCCTCCAGTTCCTCGCGGGCCGGGGTCTCCCCCGTGCGCTCTATCGCGTCGTCGAGGATCTGTCGGGCGTACACACCCGCCTCGATGATCTGCGAGAGCTCCACTTCCTTGGCCGCGTCGAGCAGCGGGGTGCGCGCGATCTCGTCGAGGTACATGCCGACCAGGTCGCGGTCTGCGATCTCCCCGCCCACGGCGCGAGCGCTGCTCGTGGACTGACGGCGGGCGACGGCGCGGGTTGCCATGCGTGCTCCCTTGCGATGCGATGAGTTCGGTCGCGGTGCGGCTGCGGGACGCGTCGTGCTTCTCCGAGTGGTGCGGATGATGCGTCCTTCGGACACTCTCCCGAGTGCCCGCTTTCGAAGGAAACAACGACTGGAAACGGGACAGAATTCCCACGCCGGCCCCTCTTTTCCGAGATCTTGCAGTATCCTGCCCCGCCACGTCCCGTCACCGAAGGAGACAGTGTGCGGTCAGATCTCGAAGAGGTGCAGGTCAGGCCCGGGGTGGCAGCCGACCTGCCGGCACTCACGGCGTTGTACAACCACTACGTCCGTGAGACCGCCGTCACATTCGACACGGTGGCCTTCACCCCGGAACAGCGCCGCCCTTGGCTGCACTCCCACCCTGAAGACGGCCCCCATCGGCTTCTGGTTGCCTGGACTGGCGAGCGAATGGCCGGATACGCGACAAGCAGCGCTTTCCGCCCGAAACCGGCCTACGTGGGCTCGGTGGAGGTCAGCGTGTACCTCGCGCCGCACGCGGTCGGTCGGGGGGTCGGCACGCTCCTGTACGAGGCCCTGTTCGCGGCGCTCGCCGACGAGCCGGTCCATCGGGCCTACGCGGGCATCGCCCTGCCGAACGAGGCCTCGGAACGCCTCCACGCCCGGTTCGGCTTCCGGCGTGTCGGGGACTTCACCGAGGCGGGCCGGAAGTTCGACCGCTTCTGGGACGTCCGCTGGTACGAGAAGGCGCTGCGGGACCCGGACCGGGCCGTCTAGCCGAACTGGAGGGAGCGCTTCGAGAGGCCCATCCAGTAGCCGTCCACGGGGGTGCGGGGCGCCGTGAGGTCGCCGGTGGACTCGGCCGCGCCCAGGGTGACGAACAGCGGGGCGAAGTGTTCCGTGCGGGGGTGGGCGAGGCGGCCGGCGGGGGACTTCGTCTCGAAGTCGAGCAGGGCGTCGACGTCGGAGGCGGCCAGCGCCTCCCGGCCCCAGGCGTCGAACTCCGCGGACCAGCCGGGCACGCCCGGGCCGGTGTGCCGCAGGGCGGCGAGGTTGTGCGTGAAGAACCCGCTGCCCACGATCAGCACGCCCTCGTCGCGCAGCGGCGCGAGCCTGCGGCCGATGTCCATGAGGCGGGTGGGGTCCAGGGTCGGCATGGAGATCTGGAGGACCGGTATGTCGGCCGCGGGGAACATCTCCACCAGGGGGACGTACGCGCCGTGGTCCAGCCCCCGGTCGGGGATGTCCTGGACGGGCGTGCCCGGGGTCCGCAGGAGGGCCCGTACCGAGGCGGCCAGGTCGGGGGCGCCCGGCGCCTCGTACCGCACTCCGTAGTAGTGCTCGGGGAAGCCCCAGAAGTCGTACACGAGCGGGACGGGCTCGGTGGCGCCGAGGGCGAGCGGGGCTTCCTCCCAGTGGGCGGAGACCATGAGGATCGCCCGGGGGCGGGGGAGGTCGGCGGACCAGGCGGCGAGTTCACCGGGCCAGACCGGGTCGTCGGCCAGCGGGGGCGCGCCGTGACTCAGGTACAGGGCCGGCATGCGGGTCACGGGGCACTCCTCGGTCGTCGGGCGGGGTGGAACAAGACCGACCCCGCTTCGTACAAATTTGAACGAAGCGGGGTCGTCAGTCATTCCCGGGCCCGTGCCCCGGGGGTCAGTGGGCGACCACCGGGATCTTGATCTCGGCCTCGGCGCCCTCGCCGGAGGCCACCGGCGCACCCGCGCCGGGGCGGCCCGTGGTGATCAGGGTGAAGGCGATCAGCGAGCTGGTCACCAGGATGCCGACGGCCCACCAGATGGCCGAGGAGTAGCCCTCGACCATGGCCTGGGCCTGGATCAGCTTCGCCGCCGGGCCGCCCGCCGCGGCCTCGGCCGCGTGGTCGGTCAGGTACGCGGTCGTCGCGGAGGCGGCGATGGTGTTCAGCAGGGCGGTGCCGATCGCGCCGCCGACCTGCTGCGAGGTGTTGACCATGGCGGAGGCGACACCGGCGTCGGCCGGGTTCACCCCGTGCGTGGCCAGGGACATGGCGGGCATGAACGCCGAACCCATGCCGAGGCCGAGCAGGAGCTGCGCGGGCAGGATCAGCGCCGGGTAGGAGGACCCGACCTCCAGCTGCGTCAGCAGCAGCATGCCGGTGGCGGCGAGCAGGAAGCCCGGGCCCATCAGCAGCCGCGGCGGGACGCGGGTCATCAGGCGGGCGCCGATCTGCGTCGAGCCCGTGATCATGCCCGCGATCATCGGCAGGAAGGCGAAGCCGGTCTTGACGGGCGAGAAGCCCTTCACGACCTGGAGGTAGTAGGTGAGGAAGAGGAACAGGCCGAACATCGAGATGACGGCGAGGCCCAGGGAGAGGTAGACGCCGCCGCGGTTGCGCTCCAGCAGGACGCGCAGCGGCAGGAGCGGCGACTTCACCTTGGACTCGACGTAGACGAAGGCCGTGAGCAGCGCCGCCGAGGCGATGAACATGGTCACGGTCACGGTGTCCGACCAGCCGGCGGACTCGGCGCGGGTGAAGCCGTAGACCAGCGCGACCAGGCCGAGCGTGGAGAGGATCACGCCGGGGATGTCGAGCTTGGCGGGGTTGCGGGCGCCGGCGGGCTCACGGATGACGAACCAGGCACCGATGGCCGCGACGATCGCGAAGGGGATGTTGACGAAGAAGGTCCAGCGCCAGTTGAGGTACTCGGTGAGGAAGCCGCCGAGGATCAGGCCGACGGCACCGCCGCCGCCCGCGATGGCGCCGTAGATGCCGAAGGCCTTGGCCCGCTCCTTGGCGTCGGTGAACATGACGGCCAGCAGCGAGAGCGCGGCCGGGGCGAGCAGCGCGCCGAAGGCGCCCTGGAGGGCGCGGGCGCCCAGCATCATGGCCTCGCCGGTGGCGGCGCCGCCGAGCGCGGAGGCCAGGGCGAAGCCGATCAGGCCGACGACGAAGGCGTTCTTGCGGCCCCACTTGTCGGCGATGCGGCCGCCGAAGAGGAGGAGGCCGCCGAAGGCCAGCGCGTAGGCGGTGATGACCCACTGGCGGTTGCCGTCCGAGATGCCGAGGTCGGTCTGGGCGGACGGGAGGGCGATGTTCACGATGGTCGCGTCGAGGACGACCATCAGCTGGGCCAGGGCTATGAAGACGAGTGCCTTCCAGCGGCTGGGGTCGGCAGCCGGCGCGAGGGTCGCGGCTGTTTTCGGCATGGGAGTACCCACTCACTGTGCGGAATGACTGAAAATCAAGGTTTAGGGAGGATTTACGACGCTAAGGGGTGCGACCCGGCGGCGTCACATGGTTTTCCGCCTGAGGTCCCCCAGGGCCGCCGGGGAACCCGGCAGCACGGAACGCGCCGGAGCCCGCAACCCGTCGAGGAACAGCTGGAGATGGCGGTGGACGAAGCGGTCCATGTCGGGGCAGCCGGTACCCGGGAGGGGTCGGCTGAGCTGGGAGAGCGCGACCATCAGGTCGCCCGCGCCGATGTCCGCGCGGAGCAGCCCGGACTCCTGTCCGGTGAGCACGAGCGTCTGCACGGCGTGCTCCAACGCGATCCGGGACGCGAGGAGTTCGGGGTGTTCCTGGTCGAAGTCCCCGGAGAGCATGGGGCACAGGGCGCCGATGCGCTCGTCGGCCGCCGCGTGGGTGAAGTGGCACAGCGCGGCGAAGGCGTCGCCCTCGTCGGCCGACGCGACCTCGGCGAGGGCGTTCTCCGCGTGGGCGGTGACCCGGCCCATGACGTAGAGGACCACGTGGCGGACCAGGGTGGCCCGGTCTGGAAAGTGTCGGTAGAGCGTGGCGTTGCCGATGCCGGCCCGGCGGGCGACCTCGTCGAAGGGGGCGGTCGAGCCGAGTTCGACGAGCACCTCGCGGGCCGCGGCCAGGATGCGTTCACGGTTGCGGACGGCGTCGGCACGGGGGCGCGGAACTTTCGCCTCGATGCCGGCGACGGCGACGGGGGTCTTCATTCCGGGGCCTCCTCGGCACTGGACTCCCTCAAACGGGGAAGTCGTCCCCGCTTCGTGGGACGTAGATGCAAACGGGGATCGCGTCCCCGCTTATTTCACTCGTCGGTGTGACCTGGGTCACGGCCCTTCTCGGGTCGTGCTCCCGTTTGGCCTCTCCCGACGCGCGGGCGCGCCGCAGCCGTCGGAGGGTGAGGCAACGGAGAGCAGCTCGGGACCGGCCGGCTGCCGTCGGACCCGAAGGCGATCTCCATGCCGCAGACCCGCCACCGGATACGCACCCCACGCCGCACCTGCGCGTACATCGGCCTCACCGCGCTGGCCCTCGGCGTCTCGGCGACGGCGAGCGACGGGACCTCCCATCGCGGCCACTCGGCGGCCGGGCCCGTGTCCACGAGCGCCGAATCGGTGCTGGCCCCCTGCCGGATCACGGGCACCATGGGCGTCCAGATGTCCGAGGGGCTGCCGACGCCCCCCGGGTACTCGCGGTCCACCGGCGAGGTACGGGCCCTGAACCTGATGATCGACTTCCCCGACGCCAAAGGCGAGGGAACGGCCCTGGACCGGATGGCGGAGTTCTTCCCGCAGACCGCCGACTGGTTCCGCACCAGCTCCTACGGGCGGCTCACCTACCTGGCCGAGGCGCCGATAAGGACGTGGCTGCGGATGCCGATGCCGTTCGCGGCGTACGGGATCGGGCGCGGCTCCCCCTACGAGCCCGGGTACCGCCAGCTCGTGGAGCACATCGCGAAGGCCGCCGACTCCGAGGTGGACTTCCGCCGGTACGACATCATCAACATCCTGGTCACCCCGAACGCGGGGCCCTCCGCCCTGGACACGGTCCTGTCCGTGACCTTCTCCGGCAACGGCGAGGCCCCCCTCGCCGACGGGGTGCCCCTGGCGAACACGTCCTTCGTCTACAGCCGCCAGGACGACGGCTCGGGCACCTACCGGGAGACCGGTTACCGGGTGCTCCCGCACGAGAACGGGCACGTCTTCGGGCTGCCCGACCTGTACACGTCCGACGGCGGCGGCACGGTCGGGCACTGGGACATCATGAGCGAGGACTGGGGCTCCAACAACGACCTGCTGGGCTGGCACAAGTGGAAGCTGGGCTGGCTCGACGGCGACCAGATCAGCTGCGCCTCCAAGTCCGGCGTGAGTGATCACGTGCTGTCCCCGCTGGCGGTGCGGGGCGGCACGAAACTGGCCTTCGTACCGCTGTCGGAGAGCGTCGGGTACGCGATCGAGGTGCGCACCCAGGCGGGCAACGACGAGTCCGTCTGCAAACCGGGCGTCCTCATCTACAAGGTGGACTCCGCCATCGACACCGGGCGCGGACCGGTCACCGTGTCCGACAGCACGGACGCCAGCGGAGGCTGTACGCGGCGGCCGAACGTGCACGCGGAACTGTCCGACGCGCCGTTCCGGCCGGGCGAGACCTTCAGCGACGACAAGGCGGGCATCAGCGTCTCGGTGGTGGGCGAGCTGCGCGACGGCAGCTTCCAGGTGCGCGTCACCCGGCCCTAGGCCGGGACGGCCCTCAGGGGGCGTGGTCCGCAGTGAACAGGTCGAGGTGGTCGACGAGGGCGTCCACCACCGCCCCGGGGCCGTCCGCGAGGAGCATGTGGCCGCCCGGTACCCAGGCGCCGCGGACGTTCTCGGCGAACAGGGCCCAGTCCTCGGTCCGCTCGTCGGGGCACAGGTCGTCCGCGTCCCCGAAGACGGTCAGCAGCGGGCAGGCGAGGAGCGGTTCCGGGCCCGACGTGTAGTCCTCGACGGCCACCATGTCCGCGACGATGGCCGGCAGCACCAGGCCGAGCATCTCCGGGTTGGCGGCCAGCGATTGCGGTACCCCGCCGAACTCCCGGAGGATCTCCAGGACGCGGGCGGGGTCGTCCACGTCGCGCAGGGACGGACGGTCGGGGTCGGGCTTCTCCGTCACCGCCCACTGGGAGACGACCACCAGCCCGGCGACGAGGTCGGCGCCGGCGCCCTGTACGGCGCGTACGGCCTCCAGGGCGATCACCGCCCCGGAGCACACGCCGACGACGATCAGGGGGGCGGTGCCGGGCAGGGAGTGCAGGGTGGTGACGACCTCGGCCACCAGGCCGGGCAGTGCGGGAACGCTCTCGCGCAGGCGGGACTCCCGGCCGGGCAGCCGGGCCGTGGCGACCAGCCAGTCGGCCGGAGCGCGCTCCGCGAAGGCCAGACCGGCCGCCGCGCCCGCGCCGGCGTGCGGAAGGATCAGGACGCGCAGGACGGCGTCCCGCGGGTCGGCGCCTTTGATGACGACGTTTCGTGCGGACATGCTCGGTCTCTCCCGGAGGGCGTGGGTCGGGGCGCGGGGGGCCGCGGGCGGCGCCGCGGCCCCCTGTGCGTACGGGGCGTCAGCCCGTCGTGACGAACTCGGCGAGGGCCCGCGTCAGGTACCCGGGGTCTTGGGCGCCGACCAGCTCGCGCGCGGAGTGCATGGACAGGCCGGGGATGCCCACGTCCACGGTGGTCACGCCGAGTTGGGCGGCGGTGAGCGGGCCGATCGAGGTGCCGCAGGCCATCGCGTTGTTGGAGACGAACCGCTGCCACGGCACGTCGGCCCGCTCGCAGGCGGCGGCGAAGGCCGCGAACCCGGTGCCGTCGGTGGCGTACCGCTGGTTGACGTTGACCTTCACCACGGGGCCGCCGTTGGGCAGCGGGTGGTTGTCCGGGTCGTGGCGCTCGCTGTAGTTGGGGTGCACGGCGTGGGCCATGTCGGAGGACACGCAGAACGACCCGGCGATGGCCCGCGACCAGTCCTCGCCGCCACCTCCGCGACCGCTGACGGAGCGGTTCAGGATCCGCTCCAGCAGCGGGCTGCGGGCGCCGGTCTCGGAGCCGCTGCCGCACTCCTCGTGGTCGAAGGCCGCGAGCACGGGGATCCGCGGGCCCTCCGCCGGGACCGTGTTCCTCGCGTACGCCTCGGCGGCGGCCGTGAGCGCGGTGACGCCCGCGTGCACGGACACCAGGTTGTCCAGGCGCGAGGACACCAGGAACTCGCTTTCCTCGCCGAGGTGTCCGGGGGGCTGGATGTCGTGCAGCATCAGGTCCCAGCCGAGGATCTGGTCGGGGTCCCGGTCGGCGGCGCGGGCGATCCGGCGCAGCAGCGCGCCCGGCTCCGAGGCGCCCAGGGCCCAGATGGGCTGCGTCTGGCGCTGCCGGTCGAGGGCGAGGCCGTCGTTCACCGATCGGTCCAGGTGGATGGCCAACTGCGGCACCCGGAAGAGGGGTTCGTCGATCTTGACGAGGGCGGAGCCGCCGTCGCGCAGGCTGATCCGGCCCGAGATGCCGAGGTCACGGTCGAGCCAGGTGTTGAGCGGGACGCCTCCGTAGACCTCCACGGCGATCTGCCGCCAGCCGGCGGACGAGGTGTCGGGCGTGGGCTTGACCCGCAGGTTGGGCGAGTCCGTGTGCGCGCCGATGATCCGGAAGGGGGTGTGCGCGGGAGCCCCCTCGGGGACGTACCAGGCGATGAGGGCGCCGGCGCGGGTGATGAACCTGCCTCCGGTGCCGCCGGTCCATTCCTCGGTCTCGCTCAGCTCGGTGAAGCCGGCCTTCTCCAGGCGGCGGGCGGACTCGGCCACCGCGTGGTAGGGCGAGGAGCTGTCCTTCAGGAAGGCGAGCAGGTCCTCGGCGTGGCTGGGGTCGTTGACCAGAGTCATTCGGATTCCGCCTCTCGGGGCGTCGGTTGAGTGCTGAGCAGGGCCGCGATCCGACGGTCGGGTTGGGCGCTCAGGTCTGCGAGCAGCGTTGCGTAGGAAGAAAGGAGGTCTTCGGCCGTGCGCCCGTCCCACAGGTCGGCCGAGTACTCCAGGAACGTGCGGTAGCCGAGGGACGGGTCCCGGCGGGGCGAGAGCCCGAAGACGAGCTCGGCCCGGCTCACCGGCGGTGCGAGGTCCTCCACCTCCACGTGGAGGCCGGGAATCTCGATGTCGGTGTCGGGGTAGTTCTGGAACCCGAGGACGTACGGCACCCGGTCGGGCACCTCGGTGGCCCCGGCGTCCCGCATCGCCCGCATGATGCGCGCGGTGGGCAGGACGTTGGCCATGACGGCCATGGCCTCCGCGCCGGTCCGGCCCACCAGGTCGGCGAAGCTCTCGTCCGGGTCGACGCGGACACGGACCATGACGGCGGTCGACGTCATCGCCACGAGCGATTCGAACTCGACGCGCTCGCGGTTGGCGTACGGGACGCTCAACAGGATGTCCCGCACGCCGGAGAGCCGGGCCAGGTGGACACCGAGCGCCGCCGCCGACACCGCGAACGGGGTGACCCTGCGGGCCGTCGCCAACCTCTCGACGGCCGTGCGGACAGCGCCGGGCACCACGCCGCGGATCGTGCCGCCGTCGCCGCTCGACTTCTCGGGCCGGGGCCGGTCCGTGGGGATGTCGGAACGGGTCGGCACGCCTTCGAGGTACGCCGCGCAGTACGCGGCCCGTCGGGCCTCGGTCGCGGGGTCCCTCGTCGCCCTCTGGTGGCGGGCGTAGTCCGTCGGCTGGGAAGCCGGCGCCGCGAGGGTGTGCGCCCTGCCCTCGGCGGCGGCCGTGTACAGCTCGGCGAGCTCGGAGACGAGCATCGAGTGCGCCCATCCGTCGGCGGCGATGTGGTGCAGGACGAACATCAGCAGCCACTCGTCCTCGGCGAGCCGCAGCAGCTTCGGCGGGGCCAGCGTCGAACGGGTGATGTCGATGGGGGTGTCCGCCAGCCGGCGGCACACCCGGTCGGCCCGTGCGGTCCGCTTCGCGGGCGCCAGCCGGGTCAGGTCCTCGATCGGGAGGCGGACGGGCCGGGCGGCCAACACCTCCTGGCACCATTCCCGGCCGGTGCGGGGGTCCTCGGCGGTGCCGGGGTCCTCGGCGGTGCCGGGGTCCTGGACGGTGCCGGGGTCCTGGACGGTGCCGGGGTCCGGGGCAGGGGCTCGGCCCGTGCCGGGGTCCCGGGCCGTGTCCGGGTCCCGGGCGAAGCGCAGGCGGAGGGCCTGGTGGCGGGCCACCAGTTCGGTGAGCGCGGCGCGCAGCGCGTCGGGTTTCAGGGCGCCCCGGAAGCGGATCCTGGTGGGCATGTTCCAGACCTGCGGCTGCGGCACGGAGAGGTGACCCGCGATCATCCGCTCCTGCTGGTCGCTGACCGGCGCCCGCTCGACGACCTCGCCCTCACGCGGGGCGGGAACCTTCACGGGCCGGACCGGCGGCGGGTCCTGCGCGGTCGCCGGGTCCTGCGCGGCGTCCCGGTCCTGCCCGCCGGTCGGGTCCTGCCCGCCAGTCGGGTCCTGCCCGCCGGTCGGGTCCTGCCCGCCCGCCAGTCGGCGGGCCATCGCGCCCAGGTTGGCGTCCGCGAAGAAGTCCGCCATGGCGAAGTCGACGTCCAGCGTCTCGCGCACCCGGTTGATCAGGCGGATCGCCGATATCGAGTTGCCGCCCAGGTCGAAGAAGTCCCCGTCGTCCGGCACCTCTTCGACCTTCAGGACCGCCTTCCAGATCGTCCGCAGCTCCTGCGGAACCTGGTCGGCGGACACGACGACGGCGGGGCCGGCCGCGGTGTCCCGAACCCGTTCCGCATCGCCGCCCGCCATCACGGCGAGGATCCGGTCGAGGTCGTCCAGGTGGGCGCGCGCCGTCGCCGCGTCGAACAGGTCGGCGTCGTAGCGCAGGCGCAAGCGCAGGCCGGAGCCGCCGCGGATGGCCATCAGGGCCATCTCCAGCGGCGCCGACTCCGTGCCGCCGGGCACCTCCCGGGCGCGCAGTCCGGGCAGGCGGATGCAGGTCAGGGGCGCGGTGTCGAGATCGGCCGACACGGTGATCAGCGGGCGCGGGTGGCCCCGGTCGGGGTTGACGGCGGTCATCAGCGCGTCGAGGTCGACGTGTTGGTGGGCGTCCGCGTCGAACAACGCGTCACGCGTGGCGCGCACGGCGTCGGTGAGGGGCGTCGTGTCCGTCAGGGACACCCGCAGGGGCAGCACGGAGACGTGGAAGCCGACCGTGTCGGCGGTCTCGGGCGTACGCCGGCCGAAGGTGGAGCCGACGACGAACTCGTCCTGCCCGGACCGCTCGCGCAGGACGAGCTGCCAGCCGGTCAGGAGCGTGGCGAAGAGCGTGACGCCCCGTTGCCCGCTCCATTCCTGGAGCGCGGAGGTGCGGGCGGCGTCGAGCCGGATCTCGGCGGCCGCGCCCCTCCCGGCCACCCGGCGTTCCCGGGGGCGGTCGGTGGGCAGGGCGAGCGCGGCCGGCGGCGGCGTGAGCCGGTCCTGCCACCAGCGCAGGTCGGCCGGGTCCCGGTCGGGCTCGGGTGCGCCGACCGTGGTGCCGGCGGGCGCGGTGAAGCGGGCGGCGCGGCCCTCGACGGCGGCCGTGTACAACTCCTCCAGGTCGGCGGCGAGCAGGGCGGCGGAGTGCCCGTCGGTGACGATGTGGTGCATGCCCAGCACGAGGACGTGCTCGTCGTCGGCGAGGGCCAACAGGCGGGGGGTGAACAGCGGTCCCTCGGCCAGGTCGTACGGCCGCGTGCTCTCCCGCGTCAGGACGGCGGCTACGGCGGCGTCCGCGTCGGCGTGGTCCCGCAGGTCGCTCGACCGCAGCGCGACGTCCGCGTCGGCCCGGACGACCTGTCGGACCGTCTCGTCCCCGGTGCCGGTGCGGAACACGGTCCGCAGCGCGGCGTGCCGTTCCACGAGGCCGGCGACGGCCTCGCCGAGGGCCGCCGTGTCCAGGGCGCCGCTCAGCCGTACCGCCTGGATCTCGTTGTAGGCGGCCGGGTCCCCGATGAGCTGGGACGCGAGCCAGATCCGGCGCTGGGCGTCGGTCGCGGGCGCGGACACGTCGACAGACCCCTCGACGGGATCGGCTTCGGCTTCGGCTTCGGCTTCGACGGCCACCTCGCCGGGGTCGTGGAACCGGGCCCGCAGCGCGTCGAGCCGTTCCAGTCCGGACCTCATCAGGTCGGCCGGCATGCCGAAGTCGACGAGGGAGGCGATCTCGTCGACGCCCGCCCGTCGCAGTGCTTCGACCACCGGGGCGCAGGTCTCGGGCGTGCCGATCAGGGCGCGTTCGTCGCAGTACCGGTCGTACGCCCGGCGGAAGAGGTAGTCGAGGTCCTCGTCGCTCGCGCCGGCCACGTCCTGGGGGTTGCTCGTCAGTGCGCCCGCGGCCGAGCGCATCTGGAGCGAGGACCGCAGGTAGCGGCTCATCGGCTCCAGCGCCTGCGCCCGCGCCGTCGCGTGGTCCTCGCCGAGGTACGTGTGCAGGAGTACGGTCACGCGGCCCGCGTCGGGGTCGAGGCCGTGCTGCTCACGCGCCTTGCGGTAGTGGCGGACGTTCTCCGCCAGCTCGGCGATCGTCTGGTTCATCAGGTTGGTGACGATGCCCAGGTCGCGTTCCGCCGCCTCCTCGTACGAGTCCCGGCGCCCGGAGGTGGCCAGGAACATCGGGGGCTCGGCCTGCACCGGGCGGGGGTGGACACGGATCCCGACCTCCGCGCCGCTCCCCGTGGTCCGGCGCAGGGTTCCGCCGCGCCACAGGGTCCGTACGTCGTCCAGGTGGGCGAACCCGATCTCCTTGCGGCGCGCGAAGCGGTCCGGGTGGAGGGCGAAGTCCTGGGCGTGCCAGCCGGTGGCGCAACCGATCCCGACCCGCCCGCCGGACAGGTTGTCGACGACCGACCACTCCTCGGCGACACGGACCGGGTCGTGCAGCGGCAGGACCACGGAGCCGGCGTTCAACCGGATGCGGTCGGTCTCCCGGGCCAGCGCTGACGCGAGGACGGCCGGGTTGGGGAAGAGGCCGCCGAAGGAGTGGAAGTGCCGTTCGGGAACCCACAGCGAGCTGAAGCCGCGCTCGTCGGCGAAGCGGGCCGTCTCGATGATCCGCGCGTACGCGTCGGCGGGCCGCGGCGCGTGCCCACCGGCGTCACCGGCGGGCCCGTCGTCGGCGTCGGGGTAGTCGCCGAAGAAGTACATCCCGAAGTCGGGGGCGGGCCGGGGGCGGGCGGGCCGCGCGGTCGGCCGCGACCGGAGGGCCGGGCGGGTGGTGGGGAAGAAGCCGCCGGCGCGCAGGGCGCGCAGCGAGTCCTTCACCGCGTCGGAGACCCGTTCGACGTCGCCGTCGGTGTGGGCGGTGGACAGGTAGAAGCTGCGCCACTCCCAGACGTAGACCCCGCGCGTCAGGAGGTGCTGGTACAGCAGTTCCATGTCGGCCCGGTGGGTGAACCGGAACATGGAGCCGAAGTGGGCCAGTTCCAGGGGGAATTCCTCGTCCCGGAAGAAGCCGTTCAGGTCGTCGGTGAGGGCGTCGGTCCTGGCGTTGAGCCGCTCCTGGAGGGCGGGGCCCTCGGCGGTGAGGTGGGTGAGGACCGCCTTGGCCGCCGCCATGGACAGCGGGTGCTGCATGTACGTGCCGCCGAAGAAGGTGGTCTCGACCTCGGGCCGGCTGTCGTCGCCGTACCGCCAGAAGCCGCCGTCCACCCCGTCCAGGATGTCCGCGCGGCCGGCTATCGCCCCGATCGGGAAGCCGCTGCCCAGCGCCTTGCCGTAGGTGGCGAGGTCGGGGACGACGCCGAAGTGGTGCTGTGCGCCCCGGGGGTGGGGGCGCAGGCCGGTGAGCATCTCGTCGAAGAGCAGCACGATGCCGCGCCGCCGGGTGAGTTCGCGCAGGGTGCGCAGGAACGCGACGGGGCGCAGTGCGGGGTTGCGGCACTGGACCGGTTCGACGATGACGGCGGCGATGGTGTCGCCGAGCGCGTCGATGGTCTCCAGGGCTTCCTGGCTGCCGTATTCGAGGACGAGGAGTTCGGCGACGGCGCTGTCCGGGATGCCCCGGGCGACGGGCACGGCGCGTGCGGCGTCCGGGCCGGGGCGGCCCAGTACAGAGTCGATGTGTCCGTGGTAGGAGCCGCGGAACATGACGACGCGGTCGCGTCCGGTCGCGGCGCGGGCGAGGCGCAGGGCGGCCGAGTTGGCCTCCGTGCCGGAGTTCGCGAACGCCACCCGTTCCAGGCCGGTGAGGTCGGCGAGGAGTTGGGCGACCTCACCGGCCTCGACCGGCCGGGGGCCGAACCGCAGACCGTCGTCGAGGTGCTCGCGCACGGCCGCCGTGACGAACTCCGGCTCGTGCCCGAAGAGCAGGGCGCCGAAGCCCATCGTGATGTCGGTGTACTGGTTCCCGTCCACGTCCGTGAGCCGTGCGCCGCGCGCCGAACGGGCCACCAGCGGGTACAGGGTCTCCTTGGTGGAGCGGCGGAAGCCGACGACGGCCCGGCTGTCGGCCAGTACGGCCCGTCGGCTCTGGGCCAGCTCCTTCGACGTGCGGGTGCGCGCGACCAGGCGGCGGCCGAGCTCGGCGGCGTGGGCGCGCTGGGCGCGGTCGACGCCGTCGCCGACCATCCCGGAACCCTCGGGCAGCACGACGCGCGGGCCGTGCGAGGACGGCGGCTCCGGCGGGGGCGGCGGGGGCGGTGTCGGTGGCGTCGGCTCGGGCGATGGCGATGGCGGCGGCGTGAGGCGGTCCCTGGCGGCGGCGAGCTGCGCCGTGAGCTGCCGGGAGAGCGCGGCGGCCCGGTCGGCCGCGGTGCCGGTCATCGGGCGCGCTCGGCACCGAGCAGGGTCATGGCCTCGGACAGCTGCACCAGCATGGCGGCCTGGGTCTCGGCCAGCAGGTCGATCTGGCGGCTCAGCTCGGCGATCTCCGCGCGGTGCGCGTACTCGGTGGCCGAGGGACGCGCGGACTCCACGACGGGTGCGGGTGCCGATACGGGTACGGGTACGGGCGCGGGCGCCGGTACGGGTGCGGGTGCCGGTGCCGGTGCCGGTGCGAGCACGGTCAGCGGGGCGGGCTCCTCGGGCTCGGCGAACAGCGGGGTGCCCGAGCCGACCGAGGAACCGGACGCGCCCGAGGAACCGGACGCACCGCCGTCGACCGAGGAACCGGACGCACCCGAGGAACGCGAGGCGATCAGGCGGGCCGTCAGCTCCGGGGTGCCCGCGTCCTCCAGCACGTCGCGGATCGCGATCCGCACCCCGAACTCGGCCTCCAACTGCCTGAGCATGCCGATGAGTTGCAGCGAGTCGGCACCGAGACCGATGAACGTCTGCCCGGCACGGACCTCGGCGAGGTCGTAACCGAGGTGGCGCGCGGTGAGTTCGAGTACGCGCCTGAGTACGTCCCGTTCGGTCATGCCGTCCTCCATGGAGCCTTGGTTCGTGGGTGCGCGGTCCGCCTCGGGACCGGAATGCGGTGGGGGCCCGGTCCAGTACGACCGGCGCTGGAAGGGGTACAAGGGCAGCGGGACGCGCCGACCGGCACAGCCGTCGAGGAGCGCGGCCCAGTCGACGGAGACGCCGGCGCAGTGCAGTCGGGCCACCGCCGTCCACGGGCCGTCCGCGTCGGCGCCCGGATCGCCGCCCTCGCGCCGGACGGGCGTGGCGGGCCAGGTGGGGACGCAGGTGGCGTCGGGTACCGCCCGGCGGGCCAGGCCGGTCAGGGGTGCGCCGTGTCCGAGCTCGACGAGGACTCCGACGGGCGCGAGGGTGCCCAGTGCCGCGTGGAAGTCCGCCGTGTGCCGGGCCTGACGGACCAGGTAATCGGCATCGGGGAGCCACCCGATCGGCCGGGTCCGGCCGTCGAGCCCGCTGACGAACTCCACCTGTACGGGGTGGAGTTCGACTTTGTCGGCGACGGCTCGGAACTCGTCCAGCACCGGGTCGAGCAGCGCGGTGTGGAAGGCGCGGTCCACGGGCAGCGGTTCGCTCGTCTCCCCGCGTTCGGCGAGCCAGGAGCGGGCCGCCTCCACAGCGGCCGGCCGGCCCGCGACGACGTGCTGCGCGGGCCCGTTGGACACGGCCAGTTCGAGGCGGCCGTGCGCCGACCGTCCGAGGGCGTCGAGGAGTTCCCGTACCCGTTCCAGGGGGCTGAACACGGCCAGCATGGCGCCGGGCTCGGTGCCCTGCATGAGCCGGCCGCGCCGGCACAGCAACCGCATGCCGTCCTCGACCGTGAAGGCGCCCGCGACGCACAGGGCCGCGTACTCCCCCACGCTGTGCCCGGCGACGGCGGACGGGGTCACGCCCAGGTACCGCCAGAGCCGCGCCTGGGCGACCTGGAGGGCGAAGATCGCCGGTTGGGCGAAGTCGGTGTCCCACCGGCCGGGTCCCTCACCGGTGACGACCCGGGCGAGGAAGTGGTCCTCCCCGGTCTCCTCCCGGTGGATCCGGGCGCACTCCCTCAGCACCTCGGCCGCCTGGGGGAAGCGCGCGGCGAGCGCGCCGGCCATCCCGGGCCGGCCGCTGCCCTGGCCGCTGAAGACGAACGCGGGCGCGGTCGGGGCCTGCGCCTCGACCGTCCCGGTGTGGTGGGCGGTGACCCCGTCGGCGCGGACCGGGGCCGCCGCCCGCGCCGCCGGCGGCTGCGCGCCGTCGTACCGCGCCGGGTCCCCGAGGTACGCGTCCAGGGCCTCGGCCAGGCGCCCGGCGGGCGCGGTGACGACGAGCCGGTGGCGCAGGTGGCGCCGGCCGAGGGCCAGGGTGGTGAGCACGTCGGCGGGGGCGAGGTCCGGGCGCCGGCGCAGGGTGTCGCGCAGCGCCCGGGCGCTGTCCTCCAGGGCTCGGGGGCTCTGCGCCGACAGGGGCAGCAGGGCGGGGAGCGGGCCGCCCGGGGGGCGTGCGGGGGCGTGCGGGGCCTCTTCGAGGATCACGTGCGCGTTGGTGCCTCCCATGCCGATGGAGTGCACGCCCGCCCGCCGCGGCCCGTCCGCGGCCCAAGGTGCGGCCTGCCGGGGCAGCGTGAACGGGCTGTCGTCGACGCCCAGCAGGGGGTTGGGACGGGTGAGGTTCACCAGCGGGGGGATCGTGGCGTGCCGCAGGACGAGGAGGGCCTTGATCAGTCCGGCGAGCCCGGCGGCGCTGTCCAGGTGGCCGATGGCGGGCTTGGTGGAGCCGAGGGCGCAGAATCCGGTGCGGTCTGTGTGCCGCCGGTAGGCCTCGGTGAGCGCGGCGAACTCGATCGGGTCGCCCTTGTAGGTGCCGGTGCCGTGCGCCTCCAGATAGCCGATCGTGTCGGCCCCGACCCCGGCGTTCGCCAGTGCGCCGAGCACCGCGTCCCGCTGGCCCGCGACGCCGGGGGCCGCGAAGCCGGCCTTGTCCGCGCCGTCGTTGGTCACGGCGGAGCCCAGGATCACCCCGTGCACGGTGTCCCCGTCGGCGAGCGCCTTCGCCAGGGGCTTGAGGAGGACGGCGGCCACCCCGTTGCCGCCGACCGTGCCGTCGGCCGCCGCGTCGAAGGCCCGTACGGCGCCGGTGCGGGAGAGCGTCGATCCCCGTACGTGCCGGTGCCCGGTGATCTGTGGCAGGTGCAGCGCGGCGGAGCCCACCACCATCAGGTCGGCGTCGCCGGCGAGCAGCGCCTGGCAGGCCAGGTGGACGGAGACCAGGCCGCTGGAGCAGGCGGTGGCGACGTTGACGGCGGGTCCGGTGAGTCCGAGCCGGAAGGCGGCGCGGTTGGCGGTGAAATCGGGGTAGTTGCCGACCTGGATCTGCTTGACCTCGGCCCAGTCACCCGAAACACCCGGGTCGCCCGAAGCACCCGAGTCGCCTGAAGCACCCGGGTCGCCCGAGTCGCCTGAAGCGCCCTGCCGGCCGATCTGATTCGCGAGGTAGCTGTGCAGGGAGTACAGGCGGTAGCCGATGCTCGCGTACACGCCGACCCGCTCGGAGGTGCCGGCATGACCGCCGTCCTCCAGCGCGTGGTGGCAGCACTCCAGGAACAGCCGCTGCTGGGGGTCGGTCAGGGTGGCCTCGCGGCCGCTCATCCCGAAGAAGGCGGCGTCGAAGCCGTCGATGTCGGGCAGCAGCGCGCTCGCGCCCGTGAAGTCCGGGGCCCGGTAGAGGTCTTCGGGTAACCCGGCGGCCGCGAATTCGTCGTCGGTGAAGGGGCGTACGTGCGATGCGCCGGAGCGGATGTCGTCCCAGTACCGCGCGGGTGTGTCAGCCCCCGGAAACCTCAGCGCCATCCCGATGACTGCCACGCGCCGGTCCTGCATCGCCGCTCCCTCCCTCGTCGCTGTCCGCCGTCGCCTTCCGCGACGCGTTGCGCTGCCAGAGCACCTGTGCCACGAAGACCAGGGCCACGAGGATGGCGGCGCCGTGCGCGACGGCGACGACCGACAGCGGGGTGAAGGCGTCCAGCGCGGTCGCGACCACGATCATCCCGATGCCGAAGCCGAGGTTCTCGACGGTCGCGGAGAGCCCGAAGGCGTGGGTGCGCAGGTCGCTGGGGAGGGTCTGCAGGTGCGAGGTGTACGAGACTTCGGTGACCCCGTCGGCCGCCCCGGCGAGCAGGGCGATCACGATCGTCGCCGCCCACGGGAACCCGGCGAACGCCAGGATGAAGGTGCCCGACATGACGATGGTGCCGAGTCCGAAGCCAAGCGATCCGACGGCGCGTTCGGTGCGCTTCGCGTACCGGCGCAGCACCTGTTGGGCGAGGACGTTGCCGATGGCCCACACGCACCAGAAGACGCTGACGAAGACGGCCGGGGAGTCGGCGTCGAGTCGGGTGGAGTACACGGGCAGGGCGGCGTTGTGCGAGGACGACCCCAGTGCGTCGACCCCGCGCAACGCCACCATCAGCAGCAGGGCGGGGGCCGCTCCCAGCGCGGCGAGCGCGGCGGAGGACCGGATCTTCCCCTTCGTCCCCTCGGCGCCCTCCGGGTCGCCCTTGCCCTTCGCGCCGTCGGCCGTGGCGTCGGCCGCGTCCCGGGTCATCGGCAGCAGGGCGACGGTGAGGGCGCAGACCAGGAAGGTGCCCATGTCCGCGAGGAAGGCGGCGGTGTAGCCCATCAGCGAGACCACGACGCCCGAGGAGGCGAAGCCGGCCACCATGGCCATGGAACGCCAACTGACCATCAGCGAGTTGGCCCACGTGGTGCGGCCCTCGCCGACCATGTGCGGGATCGAGCTGCGGAACGCGACCATGAACAGGGTGCCCGCGGCGCCGACCACGGCGGAGACGGTGAACAGCGAGGCCGTGTGGTACTCGTCCGGCACCAGCACGAGGAGCAGCATCGCCGCCGCCTGGAGCAGGTTCGCCCAGAGCATGGCGCCCTTGGCGGACCAGCGGGCCAGGAGCGGTCCGGCGACCAGACCGGTCAGGAACCCGGCGGCGAACCGCACGGTCATGAACGCGCCCACGGCCAAAGCCCGGTTGGTCACCGCGTACACGTACAGGTTCAGCGCGACCAGGTTGAGGAAGGTGCCGTACGAGGAGATCGCGTAACCGGCCACCAGGATCCGGTACCGACGCTCCTTGAGAGCCGTGCCGGAGGTCACGGATGGGCCTGTGGCGCGAAGGCGTCGTCCCGAACCGAACCAGACATGGATGACTTCCCCCTCGAACGCCCGCGCAGAGTGCCTGGCGAACATAAACCGGCGGCCCTGCGCTCATAGGGATATCGGGTTGCACGAATGTAATGTGCACAGTTGTGAAGCAAGATCATTTCGGCACAGTCGGATGCGATTGCGACGAATCGCCCCCAAACCCCCAGCCCTGCACGGCCGCTCTGACCGCCTACCGCACGGCGCTGCGCGAGGGCCGCGCCCCGCGCGAGGGGCTGCCGTCCTGTCTGTGGAGGCTCCATCTCGTCATGGAGGACCGCGAGGACCCCGGGTACGCCGTACCCGTCACACCCGCCGCCGCGACCTTCGCCACGCTGGGCCCACTGGAGGACCTCCTCGCGGAGCAGCGCCGCTCCGTGCGCGCCGCGAAGGCCCGGCTGTCCGTCTTCGAGGCGGTGTACGCGCAGGAGCAGGACGCGGCGCGCCCCGCCCCGGTCCGACTCGTCGGCCAGGACGTCATCAGCGCCACGCTGGAGGCGGCCGTCGGCTGCTGCCGGGAGGAACTGCGCACCGTGCAGCCCGGCGGCGGACGCCCCGAAGGGGCCCTCGCCGAGGCCCTGGAGCGGGACCTGCGCGCGCTGGAACGAGGCGTGCGCCAACGAACCCTCTACCAACACACCGTCCAGACACACCGACCCACCATGTGGTACATCGAGCAGGTCACGGCGGCCGGCGCCGAGGTCCGCAGCCAGGCCGAGATCATCGAACGCGTCATCATCTGCGATCAGGACGTGGCGTTCATCCAACTGTCCGACGAACCCGCCGAGGGCGCACTGCACATCGACGACCCGTCGCTGGTGCGTTTCCTGACCCGGTACTTCGACCAGACCTGGGAGCGTTCCACCCCGATCCTCCCCACCGGTTCCGCCTCCCGCGGCCCGATCGTCACCTCCGACCTGCAACGGACCATCCTGCGCGCGGTGATCGGCGGCGAGACCGACAGCTCCATCGCCCGCCGACTGGGCATGAGCCGCCGCAGCGTCGCCGAACACATACGCAAAGTCTCCCTGGAACTGGGCAGCGGAAGCCGGGCCCAACTCGGCTACCTGCTGGCCGCGTCGGGCCTGCTGGACGACGAGAGCTGACGCCCGGGGGTGGGGCGGGCGCGGGGATTCGGGCGGCGCGGACGGCTCGGCGGCGCGGAGCACGGGCCCTGGTCCCGGTCCTCTGAGAGCCGGCCTGCAATGGCCTCACCCAACTCATCACCCTGGCATCACTCGCGGTGATCCATTCGGGGCACGGAAGGGGGACGACCGCGCCTAGTGGTCGCAGCCGGCGTCGAAGACCAGCCGTACTTCCAGCCCCCATACAACTGTCGGTCAGTGCGGAACTCGAGTCGCCCGGGAGTGTGCGGCTAAAACCTGAAGGCGCTTTTGGAGTTCCACTTGAACCAGCTCGTCGGGGGTTTACTCCGCGAGGGGTGAGGCCTCAGGTCGGCCATTCCCTGGCCTTTATCGGGCAACCCCAACACAATCCGCGCGCTCGCGGCGGCGGTACGGTTTCACTCGACTTCGACGAAGCGGAATGCGTCCGCGCAGGCCCACCCTCGCGGGGATCCCGGACGGCGGTGTCGATCTCCTCTCCGAGGAGATCGAATCCTTTCAGCCACACCTCTACCGTAGGGCTATCGTCGTCCCGTCGGCTGCCTCGGGCACAGCTTCGGCGCCCTCCACGGAAGGCGCCTATGCGGTATGAGTTCGGCTCGGCAAGGTCGGTAACCACCCCCAGTTCGCCGGGTCGACGCCTGCGGCGAGGCGCCAACAGACCTACCCTCGGCCAGGCGCCCTGGGGCGCGCCTTGGACTGCCTCCTCACCTCGGAACGGGTGGATTCCGATGTCAAGCGCGGTCTGACCGCAGGTCGCCAGAAGCGGAACCGGGCTGTACGAGTAACGAACCTGCCCCTTGTTCCCTCGCCTCCGACGCCGACCTCGATTACGCCGCGGCTACTTCCGGGGCACTGGCTGCACATTCAACGAGGATCCTTTGAGTTCTGCACACCAAGTGATCACCATCACGGAAAGGTGCATGCATCAACACATCGACCAAATGGGGTGGCCGACCTGTCGAATTCATTTGACAGGCGAGTCCTTGTGAGGGAACTGTGAGCCCGATCTTTGTCCGTTCAATGTTCACAGCGAGGAACTCCACCTTGAGGCGATCAACTTCCCGTTCGTGGATATCGAGGCCGGGGGCCTCGCCACACGAACATGCTTTTCGGACACGGTTACGACCGATTTCCGGCGTCGCGGTGCTGTCTCTGAGCCTTGGCCTTCTGGCCGCACCGACCGCTGCCGCAGCAGCAACCGGCGGCGGTGATCGCACCTTCGGCCCCGCCGACACGAGCTGGCCCGCCTTACCGCCCAAGACCCCGACCGCGGACGAGGCGGCGCTCGACAAGGCGCGGGCCCAGGCCAAAAGCACGGGCAAGCCCGTCGTCGTCGGCTTTCTGACCACGGCGACCTCGCAGACCGTCGCCAACCCCGACGGCACCCTCGGTACTGACGCCTCTCCCATTCCACAGCGCGTGCGCAAGGCCGATGGCACCTGGCAGGGCATCGACACCACGCTGCGGGTCAGCGCTGACGGCACGATCACGCCGGCTGCCGTGCCGTCGAAGCTGGCGTTCTCCGGCGGCGGTCGGGGCCCGATGGCCACCATGGCCACGGGCGACGGCAAGAAACTCGCCATCAAGGCTCCGTTCTCGCTGCCCGAGCCCGTGCTCAACGGCGACAGCGCTCTCTACGCGAACGTTCTGCCCGATGTCGACCTGGAGCTGACCGCCACCACGCTCGGTGGCTGGCGTCAGGTCCTGGTGGTGCGCACCGCGCAGGCCGCAGCGAATCCCGCGGTCAGGAAGCTGCATCTGGACGTGGTCGCCGACGGGTTGACGGTGAGCGCGGACGTGGCAGGCAACCTCAGGGCGGCCGACGCGGACGGGAAGTCCCGCTTCACCGCTCCCACTCCGGTGATGTGGGACTCCGCCGTGCCCGCCGGCCGGCAGGAGGCCCCGGCCGGTCCCTCGGCCCGGTCCATGCCCGCCGACGGCCAGAGAAGTGGTTCCACCCCGGATGGTTCGACCTCGGACGGGCCCGGCGCGGGCGCCACCGTTGCCAAGGTCGCCGCCACCGCCACCAGCGGAGGCATAGACCTGGTCCCTGACGCCCAGGCCCTCGGCCAGGGCACCGGTCCGTGGTTCATCGACCCGGGCTGGAATCCGACCACGGACAGCAATGGGGTACAGGCCTGGGCTCAGGTCCAGGAGGCGTTCCCGGCCACCAACGAGTACAACGGCACGCAGTTCGGACAGGACATTCCGGCCTCGGGCTACTGCGGCTACATCAACTCCGCGTCCAACTGCGAGCCGACGGGGCGCACCCGAGCCTACTTCCAGGTGGGCATCGAGCGGTTCCTGCACGACCGGTCTGCGGTGGTGCTCGAAGCGCGGCTGAAGGCGACCGTCGTCAGCTCCTCCAGCCCGTCCACCAAGACCCCGATGGGCCTGTACGACACGGGCACCATCAGCGACCCGACCAGCTGGAACCGCCAGCCGTGCGGGACCGGTTCCGTCATGGCCGGCTGCCGGAACATCGGCACGGTGTGGATATCAGGTACCGGCGAGATCGACTACGGCGTCCGCGACACCATCAAGACGGCCGTCGCGAAAGGCTGGCCCAACTTCACCTTCGGCTTCGCCCCCGACGACGAGTACAACAAGTACTACCGCCAGCACTTCAGCGCCAAAGGAGGCGAAGCCCCGCACCTCGTCGTCACGTACGACATCAAGCCCACGGTGAGCACCCCCCGCACGACTCCGACGCCAGGGTTCGCTAGCACCAACAGCTTCGCTCCCTGCAGCCCGTGGAACACCGCGGGCTGGCTCGGAGCCAACACCGGCGCCGCACTCACCGTGAATGCCAATTCGCCCACTGGCCAGACCCTCAACACCAGTTTCAAGCTCTGGGACAACGACAACGGCAACAGCACCTCGAACTTCGCCACTGGCTGGGTGTCCGGCGGAGACGTCACGGTGGGTTCCGGTGCTCTGACCGACGGCCACCGCTACGGCTGGCAGGCCCAGACCACGGACGACACCCTTGCCAGTGACGTCAGCACCCCCTGCTTCTTCCAGGTCGACCGCACACCGCCCACCGCCACCGTCGTGTCTGCCGACTTCCCCGCTTCGGGCACGCTCAACGCCAAGCCGCTGAAGTACGCCGGTGAGGCGGGAACATTCACCCTCACCGGGACGGATCCCGGTCCCGTCGGTGGCGGCCGATCCTCGGGGTTGGCCTGTGCCCGCTGGACCACCGACCCGGTCAGAGCCGCCGCGACGGACTGGAAGTGCACCGACACCACGGCGGGCATCGTCAAACTGACGGACGGTACCGCTGACATCCGGGTCACGCCCGCGCGGTGGGGCACGAACTTCGTCTACCTGCAGACGCAGGACGACGCGGGCAACGTGTCGCAGCCCGCCGTGTACGGCTACTACGCGCCGTCCAACCCGAACAACCCCGCCAAGCCCGTCTTCGGTGACGTCAGCGGTGACCGAGTCCCGGACATCCTGCTGTCGGACTCCGCAGGTGATCTACGTCGGATCGGCGGCGGGACCGACCCCAACACCGCGTCCAACGCGCCCTTCAAGACGCCTGACGACACGGACCCCCGGGCCGCGTTCAAGGCGTCGCCGTCCGGGAACGGTTGGGCGAACACTCAAGTCACCCACCGAGGCAGCCTCGGCTCCAAGAACGTCGACGACCTCATCGCCCACCAACCCGGCGACTCCGAGCTCTATGTCTATCCCAACGACGTCACCAGCGGACGTTTCGACGGCCAGGCTCCCATCAAGGCCGGCAAACCCACCAGCTGCGTCGCGTCGGACGGTTCCACCAGCGTGACCTGCACCCAGTACGGTTACGGATCCGACTGGTCGAAAACGACGCAGATCGCAGCCTTCGGCGCCTTGGACGGCGACTCCGCCGTCCGGGAGGGCACCGGCGAGTACACCCTGCACCGCTCCAGCCTGCTGTTCGTGGAGAACGGGCGGCTGTGGTTGGGCCTGGCAGGCTCCGGTAACCAGCTCGACTCCCGGGCCATCCTGCTCTCCGCCAATGACCAGCGGTGGGACGGTTACGAGCTGATCGCCCCGGGCCGAGCCAAGGCCACCGACCTACCGACGCTGTGGGTCCGCTCGAAGGCCGACGGCAGCATCCGTGCCCTTCCCGTCAAGGGGACACCTCAGGCCCCTGACCTGACGGGGTTCACGAACCCCGGCCAGGGGGCCGTCCTGGCAACCATCGATCCCGCGCGTTTCCCGCGCGTCGGCTCCGACGGTGACCTCACCGGCGACGGCATCCCCGATCTGTGGGCCGTGGACGCCAACCAGCAGCTCGCCTCCTGGAACGGCATCGGCACCGCGCCCACCGCACAGATGCCCCATCCCGACGTCACAGGCCTCGCCACCGTCGCAACGCCCCAGGGCAATCTGAACAGGCCCACGGCGGCATGGGAGCTGACCAGCCAGACCGCTGACAACAAGGTGGCCGACAGTACGGGGTCCTACCCGGCGACCGCGGCCAACCTCACCTGGCCGACGGGCATCATCGACGGCCGCCGCATCGGCTACGCCGCGTTCAACGGCCCGCAGTCGACCCTCACCACCGCTGCGTCCGTGATCGACACCCGCAACAGCTTCACCATCAGCACCTGGGCGAAGGCCTCGGGTGCGGGCGGCGTGATCGTCAGCCAGGACAACACCAGCACCCAACGCAGTGACTTCCTGCTCTACCCCGACCCCGATGGCAGCACCTGGCGTTTCGCCCTCACCAACCCCACCAAGCCCACGTCCGGTTGGCAGTACGACAACACGGACGTCATCAACGCCCAAGCTCGCATCAACCCCGACGTCTGGACACGACTCACCGCCGTGTACAACGCGACCACCGGGCGGATGAGTCTGTACGCGAACGGCGTGCTGGTGGGCTCCGGACAGCACAGCAAGACCAATAGCCCCGCACCGAGCGGACCCCTCGTCTTCGGCCGCTTCCAGGCCAAGGGTGCGCCGAGCCCCATGGGCCGAGGCCTTTACGGAGGCGCCGGCAACCTGGCCGTCTACCCGTACGCGGCCTCCGTCACCGCCCCCGACGCGGCCGGGCCCGTCACCGTCACCAGTGCTGCCACCACGTGCATCGACACCGACAACGGTCAGACCGCCGACAGCACCAAGATCCAGATCTACACCTGCAACCAGACCGCCGGACAGCAGGTCGCCCTGCGTGACGACGGCACCCTCCGCATTCTGGGCAAGTGTGTCGAGGCCGCCAACAGCGGCACGGCCAACAGGACCCTCATTCAGCTCATGACCTGCAAGGGCACCCCGAACCAGCAGTGGCAGGTCCGCGCCGACGGCGGTTACCTCAACGTCAACGCCCAGCGGTGCCTGGACCGCGACAACAACACCCTTGTCAACGAGACTCAACTCCAGCTGTGGGACTGCGCGGACATCGACGCCCAACGTTGGACCACCACCAGCCTCGGCACCGCCGCCCTGCCCGCCCCCGCCTCGCTGCCCGACAACGGCAAGGTGCCCACGCTGCCCGCCGAAGGCCTACTGCACAACGCGGGGAGCCGCTCCTGCTTGGAGATCGACAACTCCAGCAAGGACGACGGCGCGATGGCCCAGCAGTGGGCCTGCCTCGGTCAGGCCGGAGCCAAATGGCAATTCCGACCCACGACCGCCAAGGGCGTCTACGAGATCGTCAGCGCCAACAGCGGCAAGTGCCTGGAGATCAACAACTCCAGCCCCGACAACGGCGCCCGCGCCCAGCAGTGGACCTGCGGGGGCATCGCGACCCAGCGGTGGGCCATCGAGTCCATCGGCACCTCGGGCAACCTGAACATCACCAACGTCAACAGCGGCAAGTCCCTGGAGATCGAGAACTCCAGCAAGACCGACGGTGCTCCCGCGCAGCAGTGGACGCACGCCGCCAACCCCAACCACCCGTCCCAGAGCTGGTACCTCTAGCCGCCGTTGACCAGCCGCGGCCCGAGGGCCACCCCTTCCTTTTCCAGGAGCCGGCCGTTGGGCGACGCGGCCCACATGACACCGCCCTATCGAGGGGCGTCGGTTCCGGACTCGGCCCGATCCGGATTTCTCATTCCATTCCCGTGGGGGGATTCTGTTGTCTCGTCAAGGTGGTTCCTCTTTACGCGTGCGCGCGAAGAGACCACGCGTAGCGATGATTGCCGTGCTCGCGGTGCTCATCTCCGGCCTGGGTCTGCCCGTGGCCGAAGCGGCGGCCAAACCGCCGAAGGTCTGGGTGCCGCCACAGACGGCGCTGCCCCAGACCAAGCCCGTCAAGGGCTCGAACGCCAAGCCGGTCAACGCCAAGGCTCCGCCCGGCAAGCCGTGGAAGCCGGACGTGAAGGCGAAGGCTCCGGTCGGCTCCGCGACCGTCTCGCTCGGCTCGGCCGGCGGATCCGCAACTGCATCGCGCCCAAAGCCTGTTCAGGCGGGTGGGCTCCCGGTATGGCTCTCCGCGCCCGCGGGTGCGAGGCCTTCCGGGAAGTCCTCGGGACTCGCCACCGGGCCTGCCGGCGGTACCGCCGGTTCCGGTGAGGGTTCGCTGCGGGTGGAGGTGAACGACGAGGCGAAGACGCGCGCCGCCGGGGTGCGGGGTGCGCTCGTCGCCCTGACCGACGCCAAGGGCGCACCCGCATCGGGGAAGGTGCAGGTGGGTTTCGACGTCACCGCGTGGGCGAAGACGACCGGTGCGAACTGGGGCGACCGCGCGCATGTGGTCCGGCTCCCGGACTGCGCACTGACCACACCGGGCGCGGCGGGCTGCACGGCCCGTACCCCCGTCGCCTCGCGCCGGGATGCCTCGGGCCGTCTGATCGTCGAGGTCGATGTCCCCAAGGCGACCGCGGAGACTTCGAGTCCGCTGAGGTCCGCACCGCGTGCGCAGTCGGCGCCCGAGGCGGTGCCCCTGGTGTTGGCGCCCCAGGCCGTGGCCCTCGCGGTGGAGCCGGGCCCGTCGGGTGCGAGCGGTGACTTCACCGCGACGCCACTGTCGCCTTCCGCTTCCTGGAGTGCGGGCGCGAACGCGGCGAACTTCACCTACGGCTACACCGTCGAAGTCCCGTCATCCATCGCCGGACCCGGCCCGTCATTGGGCTTGGGGTACGACTCCTCGTCCATCGATGGCCGGACCGCGTCGACGAACGCCCAGGCCGGCGGTTTCGGCGAGGGCTGGGACTGGAGTCCGGGTGCGATCTCCCGGTCGTACAAGGGCTGCAAGGACGCGGGAATCGCGGAGTCGGGTGACGAGTGCTGGGCGGGCGACATCCTGTCGCTCAGTCTGGCGGGCCACGCGGGTCAGATCGTCCGTGACGACGCGACGTGCCTGTACCACCTCCAGGGCGAGGACGGGACGAAGGTCGAGCGCCTGACCGGGCAGCGCAACACGGCGTGGAAGGGTGAGGGCTTCAAGGTCACCACGAGTGACGGGACCCAGTACTACTTCGGCTCCAACCGCCTGCCGGGCGGTGACGGTACCGACCCGGAGGCCAAGTCGGTCTCCACGGTCCCGGTGTACTTCAACAGCGGCCGGGACAAGTGCCTGGGTGCTGATACTCCTGCCAACGGCACGTGGCAGCAGCTGGGTTGGCAGTGGAACCTCGACTACGTCGTGGACCCGCACCAGAACCTCGTCACCTACCGCTACGAGCAGGAGGACAACCACTACGGGCGCGCCGGCGGTCAGAACGGCGGCACCGGTACCTCCACGAAGTATCAGCGTGGTTCATACCCGACCTGGATCGGCTACGGTCAGCGCCTGCCCGAGCAGATCGCCGCGAAGGGCGCGGCCAAGCCGGCCGCCCAGATCACGATCGACAACGCCGAGCGCTGTGTCGTGATCGGGACCGTCACGTGCAAGGACACGGCCCAGCGGGTCAAGGCGAACGCCAAGTCCTGGCCCGACACCCCGATCGACCAGGAGTGCCCGGCCACCGGTCAGTGCCTGAATCTGTCGCCGACCTTCTTCACGACGAAGAAGTTCACCCGGATCTCCACCGAGGTGTGGACGGGCACGACATGGACCAAGGTCGACACGTACGACCTCACGCAGTCCTTCCAGGACCCGGGTGACGGCACGTCCCCGACCTTGTGGCTCGACAAGATCGAGCGGACCGGTTCGAACGGCAAGACCGCGATCAAGCTTCCTGCAGTCTCCTTCCAGGCCGTTCAGATCCCCAACCGCGTGGACGGCGTCGTCAAGCGCCCGGACGGTACGGAGGCCTCGGCGCCGAGCTACCGGCGCCCGCGGATCCAGACGATCACCACAGAGACCGGTGGCCTGATCAACGTCGCCTACAAGGCGCCCGAGTGTTCGCGCCTGAAGGGCAAGATGCCGTCCTCGGAGGACGGCAACACCATGGCCTGCATGCCGGTCAAGTGGTACCTGCCGGGCCAGTCCTACCCGGACCCGGTCGACGACTGGTTCAACAAGGTCGTCGTCCAGTCCGTCACCCGACAGGACATGGTGGCCGGCCAGATCGCCACGGTCACGGACTACGAGTACGGCGGCGGCTTGGCCTGGCACCGCAACGACTCGGAGTTCACCGACCCCAAGACCCGCACCTGGGACCAGTTCCGCGGTTTCGCCACCGTCACCACGCGGACCGGCAACGGCAATGCCGGCGAGGCCCCGCGCACCAAGAGTGTGACCACCTACCTCCGTGGCATGGACGGCGACGTCCTGGCCGACGGGTCCACGCGCACCGTAAAGGTGGCCGACGCGCTGGGCGGCACCATCAAGGACGAGGAAGTCCTTTCCGGCTTCGTCCGCCAGAGCGAAACCTACGACCGCGACGGCGGCACCGTCGTCTCCGACGAGGTCACCACCCCCTGGATCGGTCCGGTCACGGCGACCCGTGCTCAGTCCGGTGGGATGCCCGCCATCACCGCGCGCGCGTTGAACACCGGCAAGGTCACCACGCGGGCGAAGCTCGCCAACGGCACCTGGCGCACCGGTGAGCGTTCGTCGACGTACGACAACACCCTCACGACCCGTCCGGTCCAGATCGACGACAACAGCGACGTCTCGCGCACGGACCAGCGTCTGTGCACCACCTTCGAGTACCCGACCGGCCCCGGCGGTGCGTTCGCGGAACTCGCTTCCCGAACGCTGGTCCAGTCGGGTGCGTGTGGGCAGACCCCGACCGCGGCGAACACGGTCGGCGACACCCGCTCGTTCTTCGACAACCTGGCTTACGGCAAGGTCGGCGCGACCGCCGACGGCACCGGAACCGAGGTCCTGGAGAGGTACGACGGCGCCGGCAAGCCGGTCTACCGCCTGAACTCCACGTCCACGTACGACCCGTACGGTCGTGTCACCAGCAACACCAACAAGACCCGCAAGGACGCCGCGCACACCGACGGCGCGGTCACCACGACCGCCTACTCCCCGGCCACGGGCACCCTGCCGAACGCGGTCACCCACACCAACCCGCTGGGCTGGAAGTCGGTCACGACCCTAGACATCGGCCGCTCGCAGCCGCTGAAGACCACCGACGAGAACAACCACGTCGCCGAGCGCGAGTACGACGGCCTCGGCCGTGTCGTCTCCATCTGGCAGCCGGGTCAGGAGCGGGCGAAGTCCGCCTTGCCGGTGCGCAAGTTCTCGTACGCGATGAACGGCACGAACGCGCCGTCCTCCGTTCTGAGCCAGGCGCTCATGAACAACAAGAAGTACACATCCAGCTACGCCATCTACGACGGTCTCGGCCGGGTCCGCCAGACGCAGGCCAGTACCCCCTCGGGGGCGGCCGGTCGCATGGTCACGGACGCGCTGTTCGATTCGCACGGCTGGCAGGTCAAGACCAGCGCCGCCTATTACACGAATCAGGACTCGCCTTCCGCGGCGGTGTTCCTGCCGAACGGCGGGGTCCAACCCGACAGCAAGATCCCTTCCCAGACCGTCAACGTCTTCGACGGCCTCGGCCGCACGACGGCATCCGTCTTCCAGTCGTTCGGCGTGGAGCAGTCCCGCTCCACGACCGAGTACCCGGGCGCAGACGAGGTCCGCACCACCCCGCCGGCCGGCGGCTTCGCCACGGCGACCGTAACCAACGGCCTCACCTCGGTCCTGCGCCAGTACAAGTCGAACACGCCCACCGGCGCCTACGACGAGACGACCTACGTCTCCAACACCCAGGGCCAGGAACTGTCGCGCAAGGACTCCGCCGGCAACGAGTGGACCTTCACCTACGACCTCCTCGGCCGCACGGTGAAGACCACCGACCCGGATGCCGGTACCGGCACCACGGCCTACGACGACAGCAAGAACCTCGTCACCGCCACGGACGCACGCGGCAAGAGCGCCACCACCGTCACCGACCTCCTGGGCCGCACGGTCGCGACCTACGAGGGCACGGCCGTCGACCCGGCCAAGCAGGTCGGCGCGTTCACCTACGACGCCAAGGCCCTGGGCAAGCCCGCCACCACCACCCGCTACGTGGGCGGCGCTGCGGGCAGCGCCTACCTCACGGAGATCACCGGATACGACGGCGGCTACCGCCCCCTCGGCACGAAGGTCACCATCCCGGCGGCCGAGAAGGGACTGGCGGGCACCTACGAGACGACCAACACCTACGATGCCTACGGGCAGCTGATGAAGACCGCCCTGCCGGCCATCCCCAAGGCCGGCCTGGGCGTCGAGACGCTCGCGTTCGGTGTCGATGTCGCCGGGAACTTCACCTCGCTCGACGGCCAGATCGGGTCCACATGGACCCCGTACGTCGTGGACATGCGCTACGACCCCTACGGCCGGGCCATCCGCACCACCGTTGGCCGCACCGGCGCGCAGATCGTCTCCACGACCGACTTCGACGCCGGCAGCGGGCGCCCGGTCCGCGGCATCCTGGACAAGCAGACGGCCGCGACCACGAGCGTGGACGTCCTGGATTACACCTACGACAAGGTCGGTCAGCTCACCTCGATCGGCAACACCCAGGACGGCACCGCCCGTGACCTGCAGTGCTTCACCCACGACTACCTGGGCCGGCTGACCCAGGCCTGGACCGACACCGGCACCCAGACCACGGCCCCGCAGCCCAGCATCCGCGGCGTCGGCGCCTGCACCAACGCCGGCGGCCCCGCCGTCGACGGCACCGGCAAGACCAGCGTGGGCGGACCGGCCCCGTACTGGCAGCAGTACGAGTACGACAACCTCGGCAACCGCAAGAAGCTCGTCAAGAAGGACACGAAGGGCAACACCGCCAAGGACATCACGCTCACCCAGAGCTTCGGCGCCGGCCCCAACGTCCCCTCCACAGACCCGAAGACGGGCGGCGGCACGGGCGGCCCGCACGCGCTGATGAACACGACCGAGACCGGCCCGTCCGGCACCAAGGTCACTTCCTACACCTACGACGCCACCGGCAACACCACCGGCATCACCAGCACCCCTGGCACCAAAGCCCTCACCTGGAACGGCCAGGGCAAACTCGACAAGATCGTCGGTACCGGTGAGAGCGCCGGAACCAGCTACCTGTACGACACGGGCGGCAACCAGCTCATCCGCCGCGACCCCACCAGCACCACCCTCAACATCGGCAGCGACCAGATCACCCTGGACACCGCCGGCGGCAAGGTCTCCAACGTCCGCACCTACGCGGCCCCCGGCGGCCTCACCGTCACCCGCACCACCACCGCCGGCGCATCGACCTTCACCTACCAGAGCTCGGACCACCACGGCACCGGCGGCGTCCAGTTCAACGCCACCGACCTCGCCCACGTCCGCCGGGCGTCCGACCCGTTCGGCAACGAACGCGGCACCCAGCCCGCCCCCGGCACCTGGGCCGGAGACAAGGGCTTCGTCGGCGGCACCAAGGAGAAGGCGACCGGCTTCACCCTCCTCGGAGCCCGCGAATACGACCCCACCACCGGCCGCTTCATCAGCCCCGACCCGATCATCAACGCGGACAACCCGCAGCAGTGGAACGCGTACGCCTACTCCGAGAACAACCCCATCGACAAATCCGACGCGACAGGCCTGGAAAGCTGCTTCGGCCACGGGTACTGCTCGGGAAGCAACGGCACCGACAGCGGCTCCACGTACGATCCGGACTTCTACGAAAAGCACGGCGGAAACTCCGACGACGACGGCCCGTCCAAGACAGAGCTGAACGAATCCAACAGGAAGGTTTCCGAGGCCAAGAGGAACCGTGACGAGCTCATCGACGAAGTCGTCGACATGGTCGGCGACCTGATCGGATACAACGACGCCCGGGACTGCTTCACCAAGGGCGACGTGATGGCCTGCATCAACACGGCTCTGAACTTCGTCCCCTGGGGCAAGCTCTTCAAGGCCGTGAAGATCGGCATCAAGGCCTTCAAGATCTACAAGGAAGTCAACAAGGCCTACGCCGCCGTCCACGAGGCGGAACGCGGCGCAGCCAAAGCCGCCCAGGCCTACAGCTCCGCGAAAAAGGCACTGAAGGAAGCCCGCGCGGCCGAAGCCAAGGCAGCCGATGCGGCAGCAGAGAAAGCCGGAAAGGAAACGGCCGGCGACGCCGCGGGCACGGAAAGCCACGCGGTCAAGGAGAGCGCTGACGCCGAAGTCACAGGTGCGGGATCCGAAACACCGGTAAGCGCGGCGTGCAACAGTTTCCCCTCCGGTGTCCAGGTGCTGATGGCCGACGGCACGGCCAAGTCCATCGAGGACATCAAGAACGGTGACGTGGTCATGGCCACCGACCCGCAGACCGGCGAAACCCGGCCCAAGACCGTCACCACCACCATCACCACCCCCGACGACAAGGACTTCACGGACCTCACCCTCACCGACGAGGCGAGCCCCCGCGGACCGCCCCTCAAGATCACTTCCACCTCTCACCACCCCTACTGGAGCGAAACCCGCCACCAGTGGATTGATGCCGGCGAACTCACCTCCGGCGAACAACTCCGCCGTCCCAACGGCGCCACCCTCACGGTCAAGGGCACACACAACTACCCCTACGCCGTCACCACGCACAACCTCACCGTCGACGACTTCCACACGTACTATGTGCTGGCGGGAGCTGCGCCGGTCCTGGTTCACAACTGCACGACGAGCACTCCGCAGGATGGTTCCGGGCTCTCGGACGGGGACCTTCTGACAGCAGCGCAAGGCGAAAGGGATCGCTTTGCCAGGGAAATCGGAGCAATGCCTACCAATAAGCGACCTGCGGTAGTCACGGCTGGATACAATACGGAGACAAGGCAGTTTGCCGCCGCCGCCAACGCTTTTAATGGGGCATGTGCCGAGGCGTGCGTCGTGAGCGCGCTTGGGGGCGATCCGAGCAAGATTGTGTTCACTTCGGCGGTGCGCCCAAGGAAGGCTCCGACGGAACTCAAGCAGGTAAAAATCTGCTCCTCGTGTGAATCTAGATACGGGCGTGGTGCGTTCCCGGCGGCCGGAACGGTATTCAATACCGATGTCCTTAGGCTCTTTGACTAAGCGGAGGGCTGGCATGAAGGTTGAGATCGACAGGCATGATTGGAGTTCGGTGCGGAGCCTTTGGGGTGAAGATTCACTGATCCTCCGCGCCGCGCTCATCGACCTGTGTGAGGCAGTATCCGACGATGACGTGGATCTGGCGGTTCAGCGGATCGAGGACGAGTGCGTGTCGCCGGGAACCCTGTCGGAGTCTTCCGCCGCAGCAGCTCGATGTCTTGTCCACGGGATTTACAGCTTCAACGGTCACACCCTGGCCAGAGCTCTGGAAACGCTGGCCATCATTGCCTCGGAAGGACATAAGCAACTCCAACCACAGGCGGGAGAGCTCGCCAAGGAATGCCTGAAAGGCATCCTCCTCGGATTTCCTACTTATTGCGAGATCTTGGAGATGTCCAAGAATATCGACTGTAGGAGTTCGGCAATCGACCTCCTCCTGATTTGTGGATTGAATGATCCCGATGCGAGGCCGGCGGCCAAGTTTGCACTCGAATCGGTAAGGACTTCCGACGACTTGGTCGAACTGAGTGACCTGATCTCCACTTCACTCGCGGAGCTGGATCAGGTGTAGCTCAAAGTGTCAGGTTTGAGGCCCCGTCCGCTCCGGACGGGGCCTCAACTCGTTTGGGTAGCCAAGCCTCGCCAGGTGACTCCTGGTGGGGCCTCTTCGTAGGGTGACGGCAGTAGTTGACGGCAACGTCAACGGAAGAGAGCAGCGCAGGCTGGCGGTTCCTCACCGTCGATCCTGGCCGCCTCGGGACCGGTCGGGCCGTCGAGGGCGGTGCCGAGGGTGCCACGCGTCGCGCAGGAACCAAAGTCGGAGGGTGAGCTGTTCAGAGTTTCTTTACTTGATCAAGGCGGTCCGCTGGCGCGGCCCGTGCGCGCTCCGGCCCCTCGGGGCCGCCGCCCGCTCCTGTCTCCGCCCCGCGGGCGACGGCCCCGCTGGTCCGGGCGCGCAAGACCACCAGGAGACCCCCGGGCGAACCTGGAGAGCAGGCGCTGGGGGATGCCTGCTACTGCGGCGATGGTGCGGCGTAGGTGGAGCATGAAGCGGGCCCACAGGGCGGGTGCGTGGGCGTTCCAGAGGACCGCGCCGGTGTAGTCGTACCGGTTCGGATCCAGTGTGTTGCCGAGGGCCGTGTCGTCCTTGGCGTGAGTGCGCTCGCAGCGGCAGCGGGCGGCGGTGCTGGAACGCCGGCCGTGGACGGCGCCGTACGAGGGAGCGGTGCGGGTGGCGAACACCCGGGGGTGGGAGGTGACCTGCTCGGGGATGTTCTTGCCGCCGCGGAGTCCTGCGGCGATGAGTTGGTAGGTGTCCTGGCGGTAGAGCTCGGCGCAGGAGGGGCAGCTGGTGGTGCGGCGGTTGCCGCAGCGGACCAGGAGGTGCCCGGCTGGCATCTTCGCGGAGTCCAGGTGGCACAGGACGCCTTCGTGGGGCTTGACGGAAACCCGAGAAGCCCAGGTCAGAGGCCTACTGCGGAAGCTGTCGAAAACGCTCCGCTCCCCTTCTCGGAACGCTCTGCCCATCGCTGCAGCTCAGAGCCCTATCGCCAACACGGTCGACACCCAGCTCACCGGATGGCCGAAACGGCCCTGTCAGCCCGTCTCGGTCATCCGCCAACAGGGCACCAGGAACAGGGCGCGTCGAGGTTCCGATGCGGGCCGCCGGCCGCCATCGCCGTCGCCGTCGCCGTCGACCATCCACCGAAGAGCATTGTGTTCATGTGTGAAAGCTGGCTCGCATTGCTCCTACCTCGCCTGTCGGAACATGATCAAATGGCGCCATGGTGTGGGACGAATGGGAAAAGGCCAAGGTAGATGTCGCCGGCGAGCGCCAGGTGTCGATGTGCCTCAACTAGGTGACCAGCGGACCTGGTGGCGGTCAGGCCGACCTGGTCGTACACCAGGATGACCTGGGCGAAGTGGGCCATGAGGCCTTCCTGCTGCATGGGCAGCTGCAGAAGCAGGCCGACATCGCCGGCGCCGGTGCCGACGGGTCAGGAAACGGCTCCACGATGCAGGCCGCAGGATCCTTGAAGACGGCCGGCTTCTCTCTCGGCGGCGAGCTGGAGACCACCGTGTCCGTGTGGACATCTCAGGTGAAGACGGTCCTGCAGGCATGCGCCCACATCTCGAACCACCTGGACTACTCCAAGAAGGCGCACGCCGCGGACGACGAGGCCATCGCAGCCTCGCTCCGCAACCGCGACGGCTCGGCCGTGCCCGTCTCCCGCATCGACGAGTACCTCAAGTAGGGAGCACGGCATGGACTACTCGGACCTCATGGAACTGGACCTCACGAAGCTGGGATCCGCCGTTCAGGACTGGAAGCGTACGGCCGACGCTCTGCAGAGCCTGGGGGGACAGGCGCGCGACGGGGCAAAGGCCAAGGCCGAGAAGGCCCGCTGGGAAGGCGTGAACGCCGGTGTGACCCGCGCCTTCGTCGGTAAGACGGTCAAGGAGATAGAGGACCTCCACACGGAGGCCAAGAGCATCTTCAGCGTCCTCCAGGACGCCCACTCCGAACTGGTGACCATCCAGCAGCAGGCGAAGAACGTGACCGCCGATGCCAAGGAGGCAGGCTTCAACGTCCGTGTGGGGCAAGGCGGCGCGGTGACGATCGAGGATGCCCTGGTCTGCGAGGTGGACGGTCCCGGCCAGCGCAAGCAGGACCTCATGCGCTGGTACGCCGACACCCTGAGCGGAGTAGTGAGCCACGCGGCCGAGGTCGATGCCGCTGCCGTACGCGCTTTGCGCGGCAGCCACGGCGCGGATCCACACAACGCCGGCCATGCGACATACACCTCCCTCGACCAGGAAATGCTCCCCCGGGCACTGAAACTGGCCGGGCTCGGCGAAGAGGCCAACGCCAAGCAGCGGAAGGAGCTGCAGCGGCTCTGGCAGTCACTCGGGCCCGAGGCCCGGGCCCAGCTGTGGACCCAGCACCGGGACGACCTCCTTGCGGCCGGGTTGCTCCGCCCTCAGGTCAAGCAGGTCGCCGCGGACGACGGCGCCGGCCCGTACGACGTCGAATCGCCAGGAATAGCGGACTACTGGAAAGAGATCCAGGCCAACGGCATCTCGAACTCCGGCGACTTCATGGGCAAGACCGACGCGGCCCGACACATGGATCACTACCTCAACGGCAGCGGCAAGACGCTCGATCTGGACGTCGACCGCATGCTGGCCGACGACCCGGCGCTCCGGGACGAGGTGGCACGGATCCGGGCCACAGAGCAGGACGAGTGGCGGCAGCAGGCACTGGATGCCTTCGAGAAGTCAGGCGGCAAGCCTGTCGCCATCCCCGTGGAATCCGGCAGCAGCGGATACGAACACGAAAAGGGCCCGGACGGTACGAACAACTGGTACCTGGCCGTAGGCAGCGGCATGACCAACACGACCGGGGTGGTCACCGCCGTCCCCGGACCCGATGGGAAACCGCAGGTCAGCATCGACTACCAGGTCAATGTGTGGGACCGCTACAACTGGGACGGAATCAAGGCCACGCCGATCGGACCGACCACCGTCACCGATGCCGACATGGCCCGCATGCACACGACAGGGCTGGCCAGGGAGTTCGACATGCGAGGAAGCAGCTCGGTACAGCGACACGATCTGTCGGCGGGAGGGTCCTGGCCCGCGCCCGAGGACACCGGGCGGAGCGGCACCCGCACGGACATCGGCCGCAATTCGGCCGCCCGGTGATCCGCGCACCACGCCCGGGCCCCGCCCCGGCGCTCGCAGTGGCAACGGTGCTGCTCGGCGTGCTCGCCGCGGGATGCTCCGGGGCGTCCGGCGGTAGCGGCAGGGAAGGCGGCCGCTCGGCGGACCCGGGGACGTCCGACTGGGTCGAGGGGGCCACCGCCGAGTCCGTCGCCCGGACCCTGCACGTGGAAGTCCCCTCGACAGCGACCCAAACCGCGGCAGCGCACCGCAGGGGGTTCCAGGACGACGGGTTGATCCTGTCCTTCGTCCTGCCCGCGGAAGCCGTGGACTCCTTCCTCACCCAGCTGAAGCCGGAGCAGCCCCTCAGACTGCGCGCGCAGCCCTTCGCCGCCGAGGCAACACCGGCCACGCCGTTCGCACGCCTGGGGCTGCCGGAACCGGATTCGCTTCCCAAGGTCAGGGAGGGGCAGGTGTGCGCTCCCTGCAAGGGCGACCTGAACTGGCTCAAGGTCGCGGTGGCGCAGATCGACGAACGGAGCAGCCGCGTCTACCTGAGAGGGGTCGACTGACGCCCGCAAGAGCCGCGGTGCGGTCTGACGCCCAGCCGTCCGCAGAGACAGCGGTGTTGCAAGCACACGTCAACGCGGTCGCGCCCCGGCAGGGGGAGGCCGGTCCAGTCGGCCTTCGTCGCCAGGACGCCGGCCCCCAGCCCATCAGAACACCCAGGCCCCGCGCCTGCGGCAATCCATGCGACCACTCCCAGCACAATCCAAGACAGCTCACATCACGCAGGCGATGTCTGGCACTCCTCGCACCGCCTGATCGCCTGCCGTGTGATGTTTCCGTCGGTCGCGGTCGCCGGATAGCTACTGCTCAACCGGTGCCACAGCCCGGCCGGAGGTGTGGGGATCCAACCCCAGCGCGGGGCGGTCACCAGTTCCTCGGTCAGATGGGTGCAGGCCCCGGGAATGTGCGCGTACTGCGTCGGTGAGATCAGAATCGTGTCCGCAGGGAAGCGTCGCCACTCCTGCCGGGGCGAGGTCGCTGGGCGGGCTTTTGGCGCGGATCCGTCGGGCGGGCACGCACAGCCCAGCCCGATGATGAAGTCGCAGCGCTCGCAACGCCATTCCTTCACGGCCCGCCCCACCCTCACGTCCTACCGGTGTCCACACGGTAGACGATCTTCCCATCGAACTCCGCGAACCCCAACGACTTGTAGAAGGCGCGCGCGCCGGGATTGTCGCGGTCCGTCATCCACTCGACCCGGCTGCATCCGGGACGTGCTGAGGCCAGGGCCCGGAGCTCGTCCATGAGGCGGGCGCCGACGCCCTGGCGGCGGAGGGTGCCGCGGACATAGAGCTCTTTCAGGAAGAGAGAGTGGGAGGAGCCGGCCGCCGGCCAGAGGAACGAGTAGGCGGCGAGCCCGACGAGATCACCAGCCTCGTCCTCGACCAAGAGAGCGGACGCCAACGGCGGGGAGCCGAAGAGCGCCTCCTCCACCTGGGAGCGGCGCTCCTCGAGCGGCTGGATCTCGGTCGATCCGTAGAACCGTTCGATCTCCTCGATCAGATCGGCCACTGCCACGGTGTCGCGCCTTTCGGCGGGGCGGATCGTCACGGTCATCGACATCTCCTGTCGCTCTTTCATCGCTTCACTCGTTCGTTTCCATACGTGATCCTGGCGTGGCGGCACGGCTCGTGGCTACGGGGGCGTCAGTGCCTGAGGAGCCCAGCCGTGCTGGCGCAGGGAACCCTGAACATGCCGGATGAGGTACTCCAGATCCGCACAGTAGACCGAGGGGTTTCGGTAGCCGCGCTCGGTGCTGAAGCGGTGCGGCAGATAGCCCCCACCGCACACCTCCACCAGAGGACAGCTCTGGCACTGATCGGCGAGCGCGGCCTTCCCGTTCTGCCGGTACAGGAGCTTCGGCTGGTGAAGGACCTCATTGAAGGACTGGCTGAAGACGTCGCGTCCCAGCCAGGAGGCACCTTCCTCGACGGACCGCAGGGTGTCCACGCCCTCGATCGTGCCGTCCGACTCGATCACGATGCTCGTCGGCGGGGCCAGGCCGAGGGACTCCACCGAGCTGTGCACCCCGGAGCTCAGCGCCACGATGTCCTCCAGCATCCGCACACTGTGCCACTGCTCCGGCCGGGCGAGCCAGGCGTCGTAGACGCGGCTCATCCACAACCCGTACTCGGGCACACTCGGGTCGTCGCGATGCGGCGGCTCGTCGTGCGTCCCGTGCGGCAGGCCGAAGTCGATCACAGGCGGCTCGAACGACGCCAGGTAGTCGTGGACCTCGACCGGGTCGTTGGCCAGGTCGACGACCGCGAGCAGCCCTGCAAACAGGTGCGGCCGGGACCGCAGGAGTTCGATGCCTCGTACAGCCGAGCCGGCGCTCGATCGCGAGGCGTGTGTCAGCCGGTGACGGTCATTCGCGGTCGGCGGTCCGTCGAGGCTGACGCCCACGACGACCGCGTACCGCTCGAAGAGGTCCAGCCACGGCTCGGTGAGGAGCGTCCCGTTGGTTTGAAGCTCGAAACGGACCGCCACACCGGCCGGAACACCCTCCTGTATGGCGCCGAGCAGGTCTGCCATGTGCCGGGGGCCGGTGAGCAACGGCTCACCGCCGTGCAGCACGACGTGCACACTCCGCAGGCCGTGCACCGCCACGTGCTCACCGATTCGCAGCCCAGCCGCCCGGGCCACGTCCGCACTCATCCGGGCAGGCAGGTGCCGCCACGCCTGGTCCGCGGAGTTGAAGACGTAGCAGTAGTCGCAGTCGATGTTGCAGCGATTGGCGACCTTGAGGATGAACGACCGAAAGGGGGCGACGTCCGCGCGCGGTGTCATCGAGCGGAACGGCTCAAAGAGGCCAGGTCCAGATCAGCGAAGCCTGGTGACCACCCTCGCCAGCGTGGTTTGACGCCGTCTGCTCGGCCGCCAGCCGCTGCCGTACGCGGACGGCGACACGGTCCAGGACGACCGAACCGTTGATGGACTCCGCGACGACGGGCGCCGGAGCATGCGGTGCGGGAACGGGCGTACGTGACGGCATTCGACGCTCCTCGGGGCAGTACAACGACGATTGAGGCGGCAGGCCAGCCCGCAAGGTAGCAGCGCCGCTCCCCTCGGCGACACATCGAATCCGGCCACGTGCCCGGCTACTCGGCCCGCGACGCAAGTAGCTGCTCGACGACATCTGCCGCCCCGTCCACGCCCAACCGTCGGTACACATCGAGCGCTTCACGCAGCGCCCCTTCGCCCCGCGCCCGCTCGCCGACCGTCCAGTCGCAACGGCCGATCCCCTCCAGGGCCCGTGCCTCCTCAAGCGGGCAGCGGATGTCGCGGGCCAGCCCCAGCGCCTGCTCGAAGAGTCCGCGGGCGGCGGCCCAGTCACCGGAGGAGTGCAGCAGCGTCCCCCAGTGGTTCAGGACCTCCGCCTCACCGCACCGGTCGCCGTGCTCTCGGAGGATGTCCAGACTCCGCCGGAACGACTCGACGGCACCGTCCCGCTCGCCGGCGACCCCGCGCGCCGCACCCAGCTCGCCCAGAGCGGCGGCTTCGCCACCACGGCTGCCGAGATCGCGGTACGAGCCCAGGGCGTCATCCAACAGCCGGATCGCCTCCGTGACGTTCCCGTCCAGGCGGTCCAGTACCCCGAGGTAGCGAACGCTGTTCGTGCGGCCGAACCGTTCGCCGAGCTCGGTGAAGTACTCCAGCGCCCGGGTGTGAGCCTCCCGCGCTCCGGTGGGATCGCCGGTCAGGCGCCGTACGACTCCGAGCTCGTTGAGGGCGTACGCCTGGTGGACCCGGTCGTCGAGCTCCTGATAGATGCCGAATGCCTCACGGTGGCGCTGCGCAGCCAACTGATACTCGCCCAGGAGACAGTGCACGACGCCAAGGTCTCGCAGTGAGTTGGCCTCCCCGTACCGGTCGCCCAGCTCCCGGTAGATCGACAACGCTTCGGTCTGTGCCGCCGCCGCTGCGTCGAACCGGCTGGTCTGCCGGCGCACCATGCCTAGGTCCGCGAGCGCGTTGGCCTGGCCGAGCCGGTCGCCGACTTCCCGATAGAGCGCGAGGGCCTCGGTCTGCGCCTGGGCAGAGGCGTCGTTGTCCGCGGTCATGTACCAGACGATGCCCACCTGGTTCAGAGCGTCAGCCTTGCCTCGCTTCTCGCCGACCGTCTCGTACTCCGTCACCGCTTCGTTCAGTGCCTCGATGGCCTCGGGGTAGGCCGCCATGAAGCGCCGGACGACTCCGAGCTCGGCCAGCGCGTTGGCCAGCGCCCGCCGGTCGCCGGTGTGCCGGGCGGCCTCGGCGGCGGTCCGGTGGAGGCCAACGGCTTGATCCCAGGGCCCGGCCTGCCGCAGGAAAGGCGCCATCGCCGCAGCCATGTGGATCACCAACTCGTGCAGCGCGAGGTCGTTTGCCCTTCGGATGCAGGCCAGGACGTTGGCCCGCTCGTCCTCCAGCCAGCCCAGAGCTGCCGTACGTGAATCGATGGGCGGGGTCTCTACCTGCGTGTCGCCGTCCGGAGGATTCGGCGTGGAGGCGCCGCTGCGGGCAATGTGTCTGTTCGCGACAGCGAGGGCGGCCAAGTAGTAGGAGCACACGCGCTGAACGGCATGAACAGGGGGCATGCTGCCTCCCTCGTCGGCGAGACCGCGGGCATAGTCGCGTAGGAGGTCGTGAAGCCGGAACCGGCTTCCCGGGTGTTCCTCGATCAGATGGGCGTCGTAGAGCGTGTCGAGTCCCTCGCGTGCCGCCGCCACCGAGACCGAGCCGAGCGCGGCCCCGCAGAAGGCATCGAGCTCGGTTCCAGGGTAGAGGCCGAGACACCGGAAGAAGTGCTGCCGCTCAGGGGAGAGGTCCTGGTAGGACAGACTGAACGTCGCGGCGACCGCGCGCTCCCCAGCTCGGAGCTCTCCCAGCCGGTCCCCGGCGGTGACCAGACGCGCACGGAGATCCTCGGCGCTCCATGACGGGCGATGGCGCAGCCGCGCGGCGAGCAGCGACACCCCGAGTGGCAGGTACCCGCACAGCTCCACCAACTGCCCGAGGACGGCCCGATCGAGCGACTCCGCCGACCGCCCGCTGAGGCGTACGAACAAGTCGACCGCATGCTCCGCCGGCAACGCCTCCACTGGCAGGACCACCTCCTCGTACGCAGCCAGCCGCTTGCGGCTAGTCACCAGCACGAGACAGTCGCTCCCGCCGGGGAGCAGGGGCTCCAGCTGGCGATAGCTGGCCGCGTTGTCGAGGATGAGCAGTGCCTTCTTGTTCGCGAGCTGGCTCCGCCACATGGCCGCCCTCGCCTCGGTGACCGCACCCAGGTCGTCGCCGACAGGAATCCGCTGCGCCGGCACTCCGGTCGCTGCCAGCAACGATGCGAGCGCTTCCGTGGCCTGTACGGGGGGCCTTCCCGTCGTGTGGCCGTTGAGATTCACGAAGAGCTGGCCGTCCGGGAACCGCTCCGACAGCACATGTCCCGCGTGTACGGCGAACGTCGTCTTCCCGACTCCTGGCATTCCGTCGATCACATGCACAGGCAAGGCCTCGCCGCTCTCCTGCGAGTTCCGTACGGACCGCACCAGCGCCTCGAGCTCGGCGGTCCGGTCGGTGAACGCGGTGGTGTCGCGCGGCAGGGACCGCAGCACGAGGGCAGCACCCGGAGGCACCGTCCCTTCCTCTGGCTGGGGCGTCGGCGCGGCGCGGCGTTCCGGCGCCCCCGACTCCGACAGCGCGGCAAGCAGTACGGCCAGCCCGACCATGGCCCCGCCCAGCACAGCGAACGAGAACCAGCCATGCCGCTGTAACCACCCCAGCCAGCCGGGCCACTCCGACTCGGACACGGCGTTGGTGACGAGCCCCACGAGCATGGTCGTAACGGCTCCGCCGGCGGCCACGACGGCGACGGAAATCCCCCGCCGGAGCCTCATACGTGGGTCGTCTTGACGGAGCAGGGATTGGTCCGTTCGGGCTGGCCGCCTGTGGCGCGGCACAGCTTTCCAGCTGTAGCTCTGGTCACGAACGCAACCCCCGAATCCGACGCCCTATCGCGCATAAGCGGACCAGCTCTCACGGACCCTGGTCAAGGTCAGCTCCCCGCCACATGCCGGCTCGTATCAGCCAACCGGTGCGTGGCTTCTAAGCCGGGCGCACCGACGCCCCTTTCACAGAGCCGGCCAGATGACCAGGTGAACGTGCTGCTGATCGCCAGCGGAGAGTGATCCTCGGCAATGGGTGTGTAGTCAGCCCTGGTAGCGTCGCCAACCGCTCCGCCGCCATCGTCGGCTTCGACTGGCAGAACGACCCCGCCTACACCGACGGGGGCCTGGCCCGTGCCTGACGACATCTTCGGATCCCCCAGGCCCCAGCTCGAACGCCCGAATCGCAAACGCCGGCTCGCCGACCACGAACAGCGCAGCATCGCCGAGCGCGTCCGCGGCTGCCTCGACTACCCACTCCTTTACGAGATGGCAGAACTCCTGCCACCACCGAACGCCGTCGGCTGCCCCCGCGAGTACCCGGGGATTGCCTATCTGATCGTGGCCGCCCTCACCCCGGTGACGAGGTCCAAGCGCTCCACCACAGGGCTCCTCGCCTCACCCCAGGACTGGCGCAGCGTACGGGCACACCTCCGCCGCCACCTGGGCCGCAGGGCGGCAGCAGCCCTGCCCCTCACCGCGCCCTCCCGCGGGCAGTACCAGGACGCTCTGAACAGCCTCCTCGTACCGGCCGCCGACGTACTCGAGGAAGCGTTTCGCAGGTACGCCGCCCGGCAAGCCCTCAACCAAGAACTCTTCCCCCCGGACGCCCCCAAGGTATGGAGCCGCCCCGAGCGCCGGCAGCTCCTGGTCGGCGACGCCACCGTCCCCAAGGCCCCCTCGAAAGCCCGTGCCGTGGAGATCTACGACGAGGACACCGGCCTGATCCGAAGCCACCGGGTCGACCCGGCCGCCCGCATCTACTACGAGAACGGAGAGAAGGCGAAGCGGAAGGTGCGTGGCACCAAGTGGTTCTTCGCCTCCGGACGCGACACCGGCTACTGGACCCGCGTCATCCTCAGCTTCGCGCACGTCGGCGGCGGCGAGTACGAAGTCGAAGCGGCCATCGCTGTAAGGCAGTTCCGAATGCTGAAGGACGCTCTGCCGGACTGTATGGGCGTCGTCTACGACGGTGCCTTCCGCGGCGTCCACCGTGACGCCCTCGCTCGGACCGGACTACTGGCCATCAACAAGCAGCACGGATCCGTCGCCCCTGTCTTCTACGAGCGCGTCAGCCCTTGCAGAAGGGGCCATGAACTCTGGTGCGACCAAGGCCGCATCGCCGAGAGCATCCGCATCGATGACGGCACCCGCATCCTCGAGCCCCTCCCGATCATCAAACTCGAGCACCGGGCCGGAGCCACCAAGAGCCGCTGTTACCACCTCCTCAAGATCCCCTGCCGGCACGGTGATCACGACTACCGCGTCTCCGTGGGCATCACCACCACTCCCGCCGACCGGTCACTCCGCTCCACCGACACGGGTCAGCGCCTCAAGAGCGACACCGAACGCGGCTTCCACCGGGCCGAATACCTCCAGCAGATCCCCGAGGCCAGCCTCACCCACCAGCTCCTCTATCCCTACCGCGCCGACTCCGAGTCCGTTCACAGCCAGTTCGACCAGAGCCTCTGGAACCGCCGCATGATCGCCTACGGCGTCGAGCGACAGAAGATCTTCGTCCTCGGCTTCGCCCTCTCCCAGAACGCCACCAGCCACCAGATCCACCTCGAAGCCCGCAGCAACGCCCAGCAAGAGCTCCGCGTCGCCTGACGTGCCTCAACCCAACGACGGCCGCACCCGACCCAGGGTGCGGCCGTCGACGCATTTGCACCTCGGCGGGGGCAAGCGGACAGAACGGATGCCTGGGCTGTCCCTCCTCGCCCCCACAGCGCGCCCTTGCCTCCGCGCCCACCACCTCAGCCCCTCAGAACCCCCAGGTCGCGGGCACGCCTTCGGCTCAGACCCGCGCCCGCGGCAATCCATGCGACCACTCCCAGCACGATCCGCTAGGCTGTCAGCGGTCAGTCGGCTACCAGGCGTATGCCGGGAAAAGTGTCCGCGAGGGCATCTCCACCCGGATGTGTGCACGTCGCCTGACCAGCATGTTTGTCGAGACGGCGCGCGTGATCCCTCCGGGGTTTCCGACAAGGTTCGCGACAAGCCCCCGCCTTCGTGGGATCTGTCTAAAACCCCAAAACCGCAGGTCACAGGCGCGGGCTTTGAAGCCCCAAAACGCCTTCTCCCGATCTCAAAACGCCTCAGAGCCCGTCCCACTGTGCTGGCACCGCGCAGCTGAGATCGGCGCACAGGACTCCCAGAGCACCGGCCGCGACTGATTTCGTGCAGCAGCCCCAGGCGCCACATGAGCAGAGCGAACCTCGACGTTTTCAAGCACGATCCATGCGTCCCGCCGGCCGCCCAGGAGCTGCGCCAGACCATGGGTAGGGCGTGGCCTCCGGTCACGCCCTACGGCCTGCGTATCACCTAGTGCTCTGACCGCATACGTTCGCCGGGTTGGGTGGCCGTGAGGTGGTGGGGGCCAGGCTTGTGGCTGGGGCGTCCGCCTATGCTCAGCTCGTGCAGCGGTCCGATAGAAGCGATCCTTTGACCATGGCGTTCCCAGCCGAGCTTGCAGGCGATGCCGAGGCAGTAGTGTCGGTCATGCCTGCTTCTCGCCTCCTGCCGGCAGCGCCGTTTTCGGTCGTTGTGGAGGGCCATCAGGTCTTGATCCCCGAGCGTCTCTACAACGACGAGCCGCCAGCTGACGCGGTGGCGTCACTTTCCTCGCGCCAACGGCAGCTTCTCCACTGCCTGTACTCAAGGCACTGCGACGGGGTGGTCAGGCAACGCCATCTGGAGAAGATCGTTGGATCCACGGACCCGTGGGTCGTCCCCTTCGTCGTGCAGCTGGTCGGCGAGTACGTCTTGGAGATCCTGATCGTCATCTGCGATGAGCTCCGTGATCTCGCCGCGCCGGGCACCGGCGGCCACCTCGCTTACGGGCAGTTCATCGTGGACAACCCGGCCTACTTTGCGCGCACTCAACGGCGGGTCGTGAGCTACTGGAGTTGCTACTACCGCGGCACCTACGCGAGTTTTCAGGGTTACCCGGGGCGCACTCTTCTTGACCTCCTGCGGTCCGCTGCCTCCGACAGAGCCGGGCATTCCTGGCCCAACCTTGCTCCAGTCGCCAGCAGGGTGGACGGCTACTGCTAGGCCCCGGCCGGGCAGGGTCGCCGGGCCGTCAAGCCGCATCGGCGAGAGGCTGCCCGCCCCAGCGGATGCCCTTCTCGCTGCGGATGCGGGCGCGCTCGCGGCGCTGGGCGGCCAGCACGTCGGGGTGTCGGGCGTTCTTGTTGCGCCAGCGGAGGTAGGCGTGCAGGGCCCGGGTCTGGACGGTGTGGTTGCGGTGGTGGGAGTTGGCCAGGGTGAACTGCCACAGCGGCCCGAAGTGGGCCTCGATGGGGTTGACCCAGGACGCGTAGGTGGGTGTGAAGCACAGCTCGACCTTGTTCCGGGCCGCCCACCTGCGGATCTTCCAGTTCAGGTGGGCGGAGAGGTTGTCGAGGATCACGTAGATCGGGGCGCCGTCCGGGCGGGCGGCTCGGATCGACCGCAGGGCGGCCCAGGTGTGGTCGATGCCCTTGCGGCGCCGGTTGATGCCCCACAGCTTGTCGTCGCCGACCGAGTAGCAGCCGTGGAAGTAGGTGATGCCGTGGGTGCGGCGGTAGGTGGCCGGCAGCCGGTCGGGGTGGCTATGTTCGGCCCAGCAGGAGCCGGCGGTGGGGCGGATGCCCAGCGGCCCGAACTCGTCGAAGGCGAATGTGCGGTCCGGGCGCTCGTTGATCGCGTACTCGATCCGTTCCAATTTGGCGTCGAATGCCGGGTCCGGGGATTCCTTCCAGGTCTTCGTCCGCTGGAAGGTGATCCCGCGGCGGGCCAGTAAGCACCGCAGGGCCTCGCGGCCGATCCGGACGGGCCGGGCGGTATTGCGTCGCAGGTGATCGACCAGTTTCCGGATGGACCAGCGGGTGAAGGGCTTGCCCAGCACGGTGGGGCGGGTGGTGGCCGTCTGGATAACGAAGTCCTCGTCGTCATGACTCAGCAGGCGGGGACGGCCTCCCGCCCACTGAGGGTTGAGGCATGCGAGCCCGATCTCGTTGAAGCGGTGGATCACGTCGCGGACGGTGTCCTCGTCCGCCTGGACCAGACGGGCGATGACCGGGACGGTGCTGCCGCCGGCCGAGGCCAGCAGCATCATCGCCCGCCGGAAGCGCACCGAGTTCGTGCTGCCCCGCCGCACAATCTGCTGGAGCTTCTGTCCTTCCTGCTCCGTCAGCCTCCGGACCCTGACCGGCGGTGCCATTCCGCCTCCCCTGTTGGTTGGAAGCGTCGTCACTTCCAACCAACACAACGAGCAACCCGGTGAACCTATACGGTCACAGCACTAGGTCTGAGATCTCGGCCTCGCCGGACGCGGCCCTCCGATAGCCGCCCCGGGCCTCCCCCGGGGGTGTCGATGCGCCTGCCGCCGACGGCGGCGTGGGCATACCCCCTCTTGTGGTCAAGGAGTGGCACCTGCCCCTACCGGGGACGGGCGATCGCGGCCTCGAACCCTGGATTCAAATCCCTAACTGGTATTGGTGACGCGGCCGCGATAGCCCCCGTGGTTCCCTCACGCACCGGTGGCCCCGTTTGCCGGGACTGCCAGGCCCGTAGCCCTGTTTGTCCCATCCTCGACCTGTCGATTGTCAGTGCTGCATGCGACTCTGTGAGTACGAAGTCGACGGAAACGAGCGGAGGGCATTGGCATGCGCGCTTCGGCTGTGCGTGTTCGGCATACAGATCCGCCCGTTCCCTCGGGATGCAGATGGTGCGGCGAGGAGCAGGGCAATCACGGTCAGCGCTGGGCTGCATCTGTGGGCGTCCACACATGGGTGGCACCAACACGCGCTCAGCGGCTGAGTCGGATGCAAGCCCGACGATCACGCAGGACAGCTCAGTCGTCCTCGGACCAATAGCCCTGTCCAGCAGTGGTGGCGATCTTCATGGCGGTCTCGAAGGTCGAGACGAGGGAAGCCGGCACGTCTGACGGCACCCGCAGCCTGTGAGTCAGGGCCACAACCATGTCTTCCTTGGACCGTGGTGCCTGGGACGAGTGCTTATAGACCAGGGTGTGCAGGTTCTTGCTGAACTTGCCCTCGGTTCGAAGCGCGGACACTTCCTCGGCCTTCCACTGCAGCTCGTCGTCGCGCGGCCACAGGGCGTTCATGGTATCGGCCCACTGGTCGTTCCCGAACACGTCCTCCAGCTCGTTCGGTGCTCCGATAAAGAGGCAGTCGCCCTCCGTGAAGCCTTGCCTTTTCAGACGATCGAGATTGAATTCTTTGTTCTTGTCGCGGAGGGAGTCGGCGTCCACCAGGAATTTCACCGTGCGGTGGTGCTCTTTGAGGAACTTGGCGAAATTGAGTGCACCGTCATTCCCTCCGCACGACCACAGTGCGATTCCGGCAGACTGAATCGGGTATCCGAAGGCGAGCTTGAACAGGGCCGGGAGCGCAGCGTACTCGGTCGCTCCTTCGACTGCGATGAAGCATTTTTCGTGCAGTAGGACGCTGTTGCGGAATCCCAGCGAGGTGGCCATGTTCGACAGGAACCGGCGCGTCTCTACGTCAGTGTCGTCGCCTCCGAGGGACTGAATGTAGGCTCGGCCATCTCGACTGTTCAGGTGGACGATGTCCTGAATGTCTACGCCGTCGATCAGGTTGAGTGAATGGGTGGCGACGACCACGGTCGAGTGGGTTCCCCGGGCTGAGGCTTTGATCATCTCCATGACTCGCCGCTGGTGGTCGTAGTCCAAGTGGGTGTCGGGCTCGTCGTAGACGATGATGACGCCGCCACCGGCACTGTTCTCCGTGGTCTCGGACAGCAGCTGCTGGCTGGCTTCCCACAGTGCAAGGGTGATGCGCCGGGACCGGCCGGCTCCCGCGGCGGACAACGGAACCGGGTGCTGGCCGCGGGCGGATGCCGCGAGTGACACGTTACTGACGGACGGCTTGAACTGGATCTGCGGTTCAAGAGTGAACTCGTCGAACGCGCACCGTTCCTTGACCAGCTTGCGGAGCTGGTCTGCGTCCTCCTTGAGCTGGTCGGAGAACTCTTCCTCCAGGTCGGTGATCTTCTGCCGCGTCGTCTCGTCGAGGGTGTACTCGCGCAGTTTCGCAGTGAGGATGCTGCGGACCACAGCTTCCGGCGACTCAGCGGAATCGCCCTTGAAGTAGAGGAGCTGCGGCAGGGCGTCTTTGAGTTCAGCCGGTGCCGCAACCCAGTCGGTGACTTGAGGGCCGGTGGTCGCGTGGGCTTCGAGCACCTCAAGCCAGCTTGCCCGGACGTTGGGTTGGCCGCTCGACAGGGTGAGGCCCAGGTTGGATGCCAGCTGACGCAGTTCAAGAACCTTGAGCGCGTGAAGATCCCTGAGCTCGGAGCTCTGGGGAACTCTGCCCTCCCACTCCAGGTGCACTCCTTCGCCCTCCGCAAAGCGGCGCCGGATCCGAACCGGTGAGGACGCGTTGAGGAGCTCAGTCTCGGCGGCCGAGATCTCGAACTTTCCCTCCACAACCACCGCTCGCGGCTGCTCGTCGTCGCCGAGCACCGGCAGCGCGGATCGCTCAGCTTCACCGATCGCGAAATGCGAGATGTCGCTTTCCTTGATGTCCCGCTCGCCCAAGAGAAAGGCGAGGGCGTCCAGGGTTGCGGTCTTCCCACAGTCGTTGTGACCCGTGAGGATCGTCTGTTTCCTGATCGGGATATCCCGTACGTGCGCCAGGGAGCGGAAGTTAGTGACGCTGAGCCCGATGAGTTGCACGATGTCCCTTGCTTCTAGCGGTACGGCCGTCGGAGGTGCGATCGACGGTCACCGCTGGTAACACACCCTTCGACTGTGGGTTGGAAAGACTCTAGCGTCTACGCGACTTGGGGGTGCAGGTAAGTGCCATGTGCGAGCGCACCCTCGGACAGCAAGAGTGCTGAGGCCGGTTGAGGAGCATGTATCGACCGGCCTGCTTGTGCATGAGCTTTGAGTCGCCACCTTCAGGAGGCTGCACCGCCTGCTGCTGCACGCGGTTCGAGCCGATGGCCTTCGAACAGTCCTGACAGGGTCTCGAGCAGTCCACGCGGAGCCTGAAGGCCCGTGGGTCTACGGCGTCGACCTCTGGTTGACGCCGATGTCTTGCCGTTCACTTCTAGACTCCGTCCCAGTGCGCTCCTCCAACAGCCGTTGACCGGGTGAGCACGATGCGTTCCGACGGTATGGCGCCGGCCGCCATCGCCCAGGGCGAGCAGCCCTCTCGAACTGGTCGCCTGCAGGAACCGGTTCGCGGCTCTCCTCCACGGCTTGCGCGCCAGCTTCGGACGTCCGAGGCCCGAGAGCGCGTGATCTGACTGGGCCCGCGCCCGATGGTGCTGCGCCGCCAGGGTCCTGTGGGGGGCCCGCACGGCCGGGGCGGCCGAGTCCGCTGGCAGCAGCCGCACGAGCTCTTACGATTCCCTGCCCATGGGGCACTTCTAGAAGGATTTTCCTGCGACACGCGGAATATGAGAGACCATTCCCGGTCTTCACGGAGGAGTGGTAAGGCTCAACCGTTGGCCAAAGGTGGGCAGTTTTCTCGCCTTTCAGCCATCACGTCACACTCGACAGGTTGGCCGATTCTATCCGAGGCATGAAGATCTCCACCTGCTGCGACCTCCCCGTCCCATGATCCATTGGCTCGATCCCTGCCACAAAGAACGACTCATTCCCTTCCGTCACTGAAAGCGATTTCCGGACGAGAATTGCTTTTCGATTGCCAGGCCAGGGAGTCGATCTCACTCTTATCTCTCAAAGTCCGGAAGGCGAGTGGGGGGAATTGTGGTGCCCGAGTTAAATGTGATGGAACTGGCCACCAGTGGCGCGACGATGCTCGTGGCGGAAATGGTGAGGAGCTCTTGGGAAGCCGTACGGGGAGCGATGGTCGGCATCTTCCGGCACGGGAGCGAGGCCCGTGCCGCCGAGGAGATCCATGACCTCGACCTCCGCCACGAGAGTGTCGTGCAGAGCTCCGAGGAAGAACGGGCCGCGGTGGAGGAGCGGGTGCGCGGAATGCTCCTCATCCAACTCGCGGGGTTCCTCCAGCGCCACCCGGCCGCCGCAGCGGAGCTCTCCGCACTCATCGAGGAGAAGCAGGACTCGGAGTCGGCCAGCGGAACAGGTCCGGTCATGACCGCGAAGGGCAACACGGGCAGCCAGGTCCTCATGGCCGGTGGCTCCATCACCGGCAGTGTCTCCTTCCGCGGGGAGCCGACCCAGTGACCGACGGGTTCGGCGCGGGCGCGGATTGGCCGGAACCCCCAGTCGAGGTCAAGAACGACCTGGACTGCATGCCGGCTCTGCCTGACAAGCCCCTTGAGCCGCCGACGCAGGCCGGGCCGCCCCTGGTCGAGCCGGCAGGGAGGGAAGGGGGCTTGCGTCAGACGGTGACGGGGGCGGTGAACTCCCGGATCATCGTCGCCGCCGGCCCCGTCACCCTGCACGAGAAGCAGCCCCTGACGGTCCTGGCGATCTCCGAGGCCGAGCTGAAGGTCGTCCGTGAGGCCTGGGTGAGCCAGAGTTCGGACGGTGCCCAGATCACGGTGGCCCGCGACGCCGCCGACCTGGTGCTCTCGGGGGATTCTGCCCTCGCGGTGATCGCCGGCGCGCCCGGGACGGGAAAGCGTACGGCCGCGATTCGCGCACTGCGCCAGATCTCCCTGACACGTCCCCACGGAGGCCAGCCGCTCGCGCTGAAGGAGATCCGTCCGGACTGGGAGGACGTCGCCACTCCGGACATCGCACTGCTTCCGAAGGATCCCGGGACCGCCTACCTCTTGGACGTCGCCTCCGAGATGTCCCGGTGGACGGCTCCCGGGAAGGCCGCCGAGGCTCTTTTGCAGCATGCCGGGACTCTGCAGTCCCTGGGGTCGTGCCTGGTTGTGGTGGCCGATGAAGGAAGCTGGCCAGAAAACGCGTCCGGGGCACTGAACGCTGTCGTGCAGCGGGTGAAATTCCGGCCGTACGCAGAGCTAGTAGCGTGCGCACACCTGGAGTACGTGTACCGCAAACCCAGCCTCAAAGCACTGTTCAGCAAGGCAAGGGATGGGGAGGAGGCAGGGTCCGCATCCCATCTCCTCACCGAGGACACCAGTCCGGCCGATGCCGCCCGCCTGGCCGCAGGGCTGGCATCCTCGGACGGCACCACCGGCGGCATCGAGGACGCCATCGCCGCGTTCCAGCAGTGGAGCACCGACGTCATCGGGGTGTTCAAGAACACCGAACAGAACCCCGAGGACCGGGCCCTGCTGATCGCCGGCCTGTTCCTCAGCGGTTCCGATGCCCTCACCATCCAGGCAGCCGCCCGCAAACTTCTCGCCGATAAAGCCGCCAAAAGCGTGCGCGACGTCCTGACCGGCCCCGACCTGACCACCCGCCTCGAAGGCGTCCACGCCCGTGTGACGGACCGCACCGTCGACTTCGGTCACAAGCCCGGCTACGCGAAGGCAGTACTGCTCCACCTGTGGCACCAGCGAGCCGACATCCACGGTTACCTGCTTGCCTGGCTCGACTTGATCGTCGCGGACGAGGCCCACTCGGCGCAGCTCGCGGGGATCAGCGACCTGCTGGTAGAGCTTGCCATCGCGGAGAGCGACTTCCGCGTGGTGGAGAAGATCAAGAAGTGGATCGACGACAGTAGCGACGAGGGTCACCTTCAGCTGATCGCACGCGTCCTGGGCCGAGCCGCCGTGTCCGGGTCTCTGGGCCCGGAGCTCCGGTCAAAGCTGCTGACCTGGGCTCTGAGCTTGTTCCGCTTTGACGGACACCTTTGGTGTGGTGGTCAGGCCGCGAGGGCGGTCTCGTATTCGGCGGGGCTGCGGTAGCCGAGGCTGCTGTGGATGTTGTACCAGCTCTCGATCCACTCGAATATCGCGGTGTGGGCGGCGGCCCGGCTGGGCCAGGGGTGGCTGTCGCCCAGCTCGTTCTTGAGGGTGGAGAAGAACGATTCGGCGAGGGCGTTGTCCCAGCACTGACCGGTGCGGCCGACCGACAGGCGAACGCCGAACTTCCCTGCGAGAGCGGCGAGTTCACGGCTGGTGTACTGACAGCCGCGGTCGGAGTGGAAGATCACCGGCCCGGACGGGCGGCGGGTGCGGTAGGCCGCGGTGAGGGCGTCGGCGACGAGTTCGGTCCGCAGGTGGTCGGCCGTCGCCCAGCCGACGACGCGGCGGGAGGCGATGTCGATCACGGTGGCCAGGTAGAGCCAGCCCTCGTCGGTGGCGATGTAGGTGATGTCCCCGCACCAGCGGGTGTCGACGGCGGCCGGGTCAGGCCGGAAATCACGAATGACCAGGTCAGGACGGGTGACCGCGTGTGGGTCGGGGATGGTGGTGCGAAGCCGGCGCCCTCGGGTCCGGCCGGTGATGCCTGCCTGCCGCATCAGGCGGGCCACTCGTCGGCGACCGCAGCCAGCGCCTTCGCGCTTGAGGACGGCGTGGACGCGCGGGGCACCGTAAGTGCCGCGGGACTTCTGGTGAACAGCGGTGATCTGCTCGGTCAGCTCGGCGTCCCGCACCGCCCGGGGGCCAGGGGTGCCGTTGCGGCGGGCGTAGTAGGCGGTCCGGGAGACCTCAAGGAGCTCACACGTCCGTTTGACGTTGTGACCTGCGGTTTTCTCCGCCTCGATGAACGGGTCCACGTTCACCGGGTCTCCGTCGCGAAGAAAGCCGTCGCACGCTTGAGGATGTCGACGTCCTCCCGCAGCCTGCGGTTCTCCCGCCGCAGCGCAGCCAGTTCCTCACGTTCGCTGCTGGTCAGACCGTCCCGTTCACCGGCGTCGACCTGGGCCTGGCGGACCCAGTCCCTCACCGCCGTCTCGGTCAGGTCGAAGCCCCTGGCCACCTGGCCGACCGAGCGGTCACCCCGCCGGCACAGCTCGACGATCTCGGCCTTGAACTCCGGCGTGAACGAGCGCCGAGGACGCGCCTTCTTCTTCCCCATGCTCTCCATGATGAACATCATCCTTCCGGGGCCCAAGCCCCTGATCTCCGATGTCCGTCAAAGCGGATCAAGCCCATCAAAGCGGATCAAGCCCACTCAGGATCCCTCCGAGTCCGTGCTGCGCGTGGTGGCTCTCGTCTGCACGGGCGAGTTCGCGGACCGCTACCCGCGCCAGGCCCTGATCCGGCTGCGGCACATCCTCAACCGGCCGGCACAAGACCGTGCGGTATCGGGCGCGGCGACCGCGCTCCAGCGCATCGCGGCCAAGGAAGGTCAGTTGCCAACGGTCTGGCGGATGGTCAGTCGCTGGATCGATACGGACAAGAAGGAGGACAGGGACGGCGTGCACCGGGCCTTCCTGGCTCTCCTCGATCCCGAGAGCGACCCGTACGTCCTCCAGGTCATGCTGGAGGCAGCCCATCAGGACAGCGGGGTCGAGGAAGCCATCGTCAAGGGGTGGAAGGCGTCCCTTGACAACACACATGTCGACCCCGAGTGCCGCCGTTTGATCAGGGGCTGGGCCCAGGCCCGCTCGCAAGGTTTCGTACGCCGCGAGCAGACCGCCGACATCCTCAACAGGATCATCGAGCAGCACTTGGTGAGCTCCCCGATCTCCGCGCTGCTGTTCGGGGACTCGACCGTTCGCGATGACAAGGCCGTCATCGAGCTGCGGCGTGATCTGCTGCTGCCTGCGCAGCTGGCCCGGTTCCAGCTCGATGCCCCGGCCTCGGAGTCGTGATCGCGACCAGTGCCCACACGAGCTGAACGAAGAGAAGCGAAGAAGATCCGCGCGGGGCTGGCCCGAATCGAGGCGCGCGTGCGCAGCAGGTACGAGGGCATCGGGTTCCACGTGGTGATGGCCGCGTCCGTGCAGAGCGATCCCCCTTACGCGATGGACGCGCAGGAAGTCATCGACGAGGTCCGGGCGCGAGTCCGTCACCATGCGGCCGACGTCCTGCAGCACTGCGAGGTCTTCGACCTGCCCTCGGTCCAGGACCACTGCGCGCGTGCACTGTCCCACGTACGGTCGCTCGCCTGCGATCCACCCCTGAAGTTCGCCGCCACGGTCGTCGTGGACCTGCTCCCCGACGACCAGGCCGCGGTGGCCGTACTCCTGGCCGCTCAGCGCAAGCAGGCACTCGAGGACACCCTGCGGCGCCAGAAGGCACAAGCGATCGCCGAAGAGCTCGCCGATCCGGCCACAGCGCTCCTCCACATGCTTCAGGGGGAGAAGGCTGACTGGTCGAAGGCCACTGAGGACAAGGCCGGCGCGCTGGCGAAGATATTCGCCCAATACCGGCCCCCGCACCCTCAGGGATCCGAATATGCACTGGTCGAGGTGGTCCGCCAGTTCCTCGACTCCTTCACCGAGCCGGAGCCGAAGAGGATGCTCTACGAGTTGCTGGCCGGGAGCATGCGCGCCGCCAACCGCCCCCAACAGGCCGCCAGCGTTGAGCAGCTCATGGATCTGTCTGCCGATCCCCAGGAGGTGCTGTGAAGAGTGCGGGACGCGGCGGACGGTACCGCCGATGAGCACAGGCATCTGGCGGTGGATCCTCGCGCCGAGAACCAGCTGGGCGGCCTGGAAGCTCTGCCGGGCTGGTGACGGCGCCATCGATTTCGACGTTGCATGGCGCCAGGCCCGCCTGCGTCGCCACCCCGACGAGATCGAGTTCCGGGCCGCCGGCCACCGCTACGACGGGGTACCCGAGGAACTGCCCGTCTGCGACCCTCCCTGCCCGCCCTAGAAACAGCGGTGAGTACTTCGGCGTATCGCCTCGGATACGCCGAAGCAGTGGAGTCCGCGCTCCGTTGCAGTACTTCCCACCCAGCCCGCTTGCTACTTTGATAGCGATATGGCTGGGTGGGAGCATGCACGACGCCTACGTACCCTGGCCTCGTTTCGACCGCCGCGCCCTCCTGCTCCTACTCGACGATCAGCAACGACTCCTGCTGTGCGGCTCATGCTGCCGCGGCTGGACCGTCCCCGAGATCCGCCTGGGCTCCAACACCGACTTCCTGGGAGAAACGAACCGGTTCCTCACAGAGCGGTTCGGCCTTCCCCGCCCCGCGCTGTCGGGCCTCTACGGACTGCACCAGACCCGCCACCAGGAGAGCTGGCAGTACGACCGCACCACAGCGTCCCGCGCCTACATCGCGAGGGTCAGCAACACCCAGTCCGCGATCTGGCAAGAGACCGGACCGTCGCACGCCCGATGGGGACCCCGGGAACTGAAATGCCGCCGGAGGGAAATCTCGCCCGAGGGGATCGTCCTGCTCGCCACGGGATACCTCGAGGGCTGGCTGCCTGACGGTCCGCTCGGGTTGTCGTAGAGGGCCTGGAAGCCGGGGAAGATTTGGCTCCAGCCCGAGCAGCCGCGTCCCGCGCCAACTGGATCCGGCGGAAGGCCGCCCCGGTTGGGGCTGGGGCAGCCTTCCCGTTCTGTGCGACAGATTCTTCCGGCATCGAGACTCTGGTGGCCCCTGAGGGCTACGCCTCGTCGTCTTCGCATTCCCTGACGAACCAGAGATCGAAGGACTGGCGCCGGACGCCCGGCGGCCGCTCACGGGTACGGACCATCGCCATCAGGAGCTCTCGATCACGTGCTCGATCCGCGGGTCGACGATGTCCAGTTGCCCGGAGGGGACGGCGACGGCCTCCGTGCTCCAGCCCCAGATGGAGCGCAGGCTCCGCAGGGGGTCGTTGTGCCCAGCCCGGCCGTGCAGCATCCGGTAGTTGTCGATGCACAACATCTCGCCGGCTTCCAGCCGGAACGTCGGTCCGTTGTCGCGGGCGTCGAGGGCCGCTTCCTCCCACTGCCGGATGAACGTCCACGCGTCCTGCTCCTGCGCACCGTTCACTGGTGACAGATAGGGGTGGTAGCGCCCCTGAAACCGGCCGGTGGGAGTAACGCGCACGATGGGGGCGTAGCCGTCCTGCGGATAGTTCGGCTCGGAGTGGTCTATGTCGACGGCCCTGCAGAACGCGGCAAGGTCGGCGCGGAGCGGGTCCGCCTCAAGAAGGCTGATCATCGCGGAGGTGTCGATCAGGAACGACTCACCACCGGTGACGGCCGGGCGCTCGCACCACAGGAACAGGTGGTCGGGTGCGAAATCCCCGAATGCGTAACCGTCGTTGTGGGGAGGCATGAGCTCCTGCGAGATACTGAAGGAACGCTTGCGTCCCGAAGCGTCGGCGGGTTGCACCGACACCGCTTCGGCCTGGGCCGCCTCGCTCTGCCCGGTCACGTCGATCTGGGTGGTGATCCGCACTGCCCTGTCCCCCATGACGCGCTGCCCCATGGACAGCGCGGTGGGTTCATCTGGGACACCGGTAAGTATGGCGGCGCCCTGCCGGTGGACCAGCTCGCGCGCCTGATCTGCGCTGGACACCCGGACCGGTACGACGCTTGCCGCGCGCGTGCTCAAGACACTCTCCTCTGAGTCAGCGAATGAACCGCTCCAAAAGGGTCCGGTACCCGTGGATTTCCTCCTTCGAGAACCAGACGCCCAGCTCGTAGGCAGCCTCGTCGCGACTGCTCGACGCGTGGACGACGTTGGCGATTCCCTTCCCGGTCGCCTCGCTCGACCTGCGGCTGTCGTGCGCGAGATCCCCGCGGATGGTGCCGGGAGCCGCCTCGTCGGGACACGAAGCACCCACCATTTTGCGGACGGTGGCGACGACGTCGTGCCCTTCGAGTGCCACGGCGATCACCGGCGCCTGCTGCATGAAGACCGCGCTGCGTTCGTAGACGGAACGGCCGAGCCGCTCCTCCAGGTCGAAGTAGTGGCGGCGTACGAGCTCTGCGTCCATCCTCGCCATCTTGACGCCTACGATCTTGAAACCGGCATCCTCGAACCGCGACAGCACCCTTCCGGAGATTCCCCGTACGACGGCATCGGGTTTGAGCAACACCAGGGTCCGTTCGGGGGTGGTGTCACCCGGTATGAGGTCCACTCTCACTCTCCTTCCTGCTGCCGCACGAGCTGGGGCGGGAAGCCGTCACTTTTCTACACGCCTTCCCGTCCACCTAAAAGTGCTCCTAGGAGGACCTCCGTGGGGGTGGCCCTTCGGCCACCTCTTCGGTGCAGGTCCTTCGGCCACCTGTCTCACCCCGGGCCCGGCGCCCAACATCGGACCATGGCTGTGGAGATCGAGCGCAAGTTCCTCGTCAAGGACGAAGTTTCCCTCCGTGACGTCCCGTCGATCCCTGTGCGTCAGGGCTATCTAGTGCGGGGCGATGGGAGCGAGGTGCGCATACGGCAGGAGGGAGCGGCGTACTCCCTGACCGTCAAGCAGGGCAAGGGGCTCGAACGGTCGGAGTTCGAGATCTCCATCGACACTGGGCAGTTCGAGACCTTATGGCCAGCGACCGAGGGCGCCCGGGTGGCCAAGGCCCGTCGCCTGGTCCCCCTCGAGTCCGCCCGTGTGGCGTGCGTGGACACATTCGAGGGCGCTCTCGCAGGACTGGTCACCGTGGAGGTGGAGTTCGGGACGGTGGAGGAGGCACACTCCTTCGAGCCTCCCGGCTGGTTCGGCACCGAGGTGACGGACGACGGCCGGTTCGCGAACGGTGTGCTGAGTACCCAAGGAGCGCCCTGGTGACCCGGGTGGCGGTGGTCGGCCTAGGCCGGATGGGAACGGCCGTGGCGCGACGGCTGGCGGACACGGGGCACGAGGTCACGGTGTGGAACCGGACCAGGATCGCGCCCGAGACGGTGCCCAACGCGCTACGCAGGGCGGCTAGCCCCGCGGAGGCCGCCGCGCGAGCGGACGTCGTCGTCCTGCTGGTGGCCGACGACACGGCACTGCGCGCGGTGGTCAGCGGTCCCGACGGGGTAGCCCGCGGCGTCGTCCCTGGGGTTGGCACCGTGGTGCAGATGTCAACGGTCGCTCCCGATTCCGCGGCTTGGCTCGCAGAGGAACTACCAGCGGGCGTAGGCCTGTTGGATGCACCTGTGATGGGTAGCGTGGACGCCGTCCACAGCGGGACCTTGACCGTGTTCGCCAGCGGCCTCCCTGAAGTGGTGGAACGCTGGACCCCTCTGCTCCAGAATCTGGGACCTGTACTGCACGTCGGCGGGACCGGCGCCGGCACCGCGGCCAAACTGATGGCCAACGGTGCGCTCTTCGGCATGGTCGCACTGCTGGGGGAAGCCATGGACCTAGCCGCGGGGCTGGGGCTGGCGCCTGCCGTCGCCTTCGATGTGTTGAACGCCACGCCCCTCGCCGCTCAGGCCACGCGGCGCCGCGAGTCGCTCGTGAAGGACGACTATCCCCCTAGGTTCACACTCGACCTCGCAGCCAAGGACGCTCACTTGGTCCTCGGAGCGGCCACGGCTGCTGGGGTGAGTCTGCCCCTCGGTGAAGCCGCTCTGGATTGGATGCTCCGAGCCGCCCAGGCCGGGTACGCGGGAGAGGACTACACGGTGATCCTGCGCCGTCCCGGCCGTTCGTATCAATGACCGGTCGGGATCCGCTCCGGGAAGTCGAGAGTCGCCACCGTGCCGTCGAGCGTCCCGGACAGGTCCTCCAGCAGCTGACGCACCTTCTCTTCCTCGTCGACGACAACCACAGTGAGAGGAAGCCATCCGTTCGGGCGGAGCATTGTGGCGCGTGACCGGCGCGTGTGCGGGAGAGGCTCGCCCTCGAAGACGCTGGCGCCGGCAATGCCCGACCGGCGGGCTCTACGGACGATCTCGAACCACAGGGGGGTGCGGCGCCACATGGCCGCGCCGGTCAGGTGGACGGTCAGTCTGCACAGGTGAAGGTTCATGGGGCAGTCCAGTGATGGTCGGGGCCTCGGTCAGAGCGTGCGCAGCGGCGCCGGAAGGTGATCCCACAGGCTGAGGTGGACGACACGCCATCTCCCCTTCTTCCACTCGAGGGAGGTGATCGTGGCGTTGTACACCTGGAAGCAGGTCAGGTCGGTTTTCATGGCGACTCGCAGCACGGTCTTGATAAGCCCGCCGTGCGTTACCGCGAGCACCGGACCGCCCGTCGTCTCGGCCTGCCGTACAAGTTCGGCCAGTGCCGTCCATGCCTGTGCGCGGAAGCCTGCATAGCGTACGGACAGGTCGCGGACCGGCTGCGGTCCGGCGACCAGAGGACCTTCGGTGACCGGGAGTTCGTCCACGACGTGGAAGGGGGCCTCGGCCAGGCTCGGCTGCACGTCGGCCGGTAGCCCCAGGGCCTCGGACACGCAGGCGGCGGTCTGGCGAGCGCGCTCGAGGGGGCTGGTCACCACGGAGGCGACGTCCAAGCGTCCTTTCGCGTCCAGCGCGGGGTGCGCCGCGAGCCAGCCCGCGAGCAGCCGTGCCTGGCGCTGGCCCGCCTGAGACAGCGGGGTGTCAAGGTTGTCGCTGGGGGCGACCTGCCACTGGGACTGGCCATGCCGCGCCATGTGGATCTTCATCGTGGGTTCCCGCCTTTCAGGCCGCCCGTACCGAGTCGGGCTCTGCGCGCCGGCGCCGCAGGTTCCGGTGCGCTGGCCAGGACCGGCAAGGGTTCGATCCAGCCGTGGGACACGGCTCTGCTGAGCCAGACGCCACTGACCTGGGAGGTGAGGATCGAGAGCACCACGAGCGTCACGAAGAAGCTCTCGTTGATCACTCCGGCTTCGTAGGTCACGGACGCGAGGACGATTCCGGGTCCCCCTCTGGCGTTCATCGCGACCGCCAGGTTGACCGCCGACCGCGGGCCTTCGCCAGCCAGGCGGGCGCCGATCCAGACACTGGCGAACTTGGCAGCGAAGGCGAAGACCGCGAACCAGCAGAAGAACAGGACGTCGAACTGTCGCACTAGGTCCAGGCGCAGGCCGACTATGGCGAAGTACACGGGGACGAGGAAGTTCATGGACAGGGAGTGCAGTTCGGTAGAGGCCTTCGTCTTCTCGTCGACGGTGACCTCGGGGCTGCACAGTCCGGCGACGAGGGCGCCGAAGATGGGGTCGATCCCCAGTCCGATGCAGGACGCACACAGAAGGAACAGGAGCACGAGCCGGTCGGCGAGCACCGACGACCGGGGGGCGGCCCCGGGAGCGGTCCTGGAGAGCCAGCGGACCAGTGCCGGGCCCCGCCAGAGGAAGATACCGAGGAACAGCGTGGGGACGACCGCGAAGTACGCCACGGTCCATGGGACTGAGGTGATGCCAGAGGCGGCGAGCAGGCCGTAGCCCTCGCCGCCGCGCTGCTGGGACAGGCCCAACACGATGGCGAGGACGACGTAGAGGACTACGTCCTCGATGACCGCGACGGTCAGGACGATCTTGGAGAACCGGGTTCCCATGATGTCGAGGTCGAACATGATGCGGGCGATAACGGGGACGCTGGTGACCGCCACCGCCATGCCGAACACGAGCGCCAGGGAGTCCGGGGTACCGGCGCGGCCTGCGAGGCCGTCCATGCCGATCTGCCGGGCCAGCAGCAGTCCGAGGGCGAAGGGAATCACCAGGCCCGCGACGGTGATCGCCGAGATGGTGCGGCGGGCGACACCGGTCGTGTGTCGGCGCATGCCGACGCCCGTCTGGTAGACGAGGAGCAGCAGCCCCAAGTGGTAGAAGATGCCCAGAGCGCTCGCTGCCCCGCCCTCGCGGGGCAGCAGCCAGGCCTGGAAGTCCGGCAGGAGCAGTCCGAGAAGCGTCGGGCCGAGGACGAGACCGCCGGCGATCTCGCCCACGACTGTTGGCTGGCGCAGGCGTTTGAAGAGGTGACCGCCCGCGCGGGCCGCCGTCAGCAGCAAGCACAACGCCAGCAGTACGTGCCCGACGTCCGCCATTTTCAGTGACATGAGCGCTCCCCTGGTGGTTGGGTGATCCGTTCCTCGGCTCGCTCAGGACGACGGCCGTCAGTTGCTGTGCCACTCCATCCGTTCGAGCCACTTCGCCACGCCGTCGTCGTCGTTCGACCCGGTCACCTCATCCACGGTGGCGAGCACGTCGGGGTGGGCGTTGGCGACTGCCACGGCGTGCCCGGCCCACCGGAGCATGGGAAGGTCGTTGGGCATGTCACCGAAGGCGATGACGTCGCGGTCGACGAGACCGAAGGTCCGGGCCACGCCCCGCAGTGCGTCCGCCTTGGTCACCCCGGCGCGCATGACCTCACAGAACAGTCCTGAGGACAGGGTGACTTCGAAGCCGGGCAGCACGTCACGGACGGCTGCGCAGTAGTCGCCGGCCGCTCCGTTCAGTTGCACGATCATCTTCCCGAAGCCCTCCCGGGTGAGGGCGTCTTCGATCCGTGGCACGCGCCGCGCCAGCTGGCCGCCAAGGGCGGATGGCAGCGCGAACCCTTCCTCGAGCAACAGGTCGAACCCCTGTTCCGCGCCCAGGCGCACGGCGGGGAAGTGCTCCCGCAGCACCATCACGGCGGCAGCGGCTCCCGTCTCGCCGATCGGGCTGTACGCAACGAGCTCGTCGCGTGCGAAATCGTAGACGGAGGCTCCGTTGCCGCACACCGCCAGTGCCCGGCCGCCGACGGCCACCACCACGGCACGGGTGTCCCGTACGGGCCGGGCCGTGGCGATCACCACCACGTGTCCGGCGTCGTGAACCCTGCGGATCGCCAGCCGGGTACGAGGCGACACCTCTCCGGAGGAGTCGAGGAGGGTTCCGTCCAGGTCGCACACGATCATCCGACGGTTCAACGTGTCAATGCCCCTTCTCGTTCGGGAATGCGGAGCGTGGAGACGGCCGCCACCGCGAGGACGGCGGCGATGCCGGGAAGCAGGAAGGCCCATCCGAGACCTCCGTGCTGCCTCACCAAGCCGGCCAGCGAAGACCCTGCGGCATTGCCGGACAGGACGGCCGTGACCACCCAGGCGAACGCTTCGGTAGCCATCCCCCGTGGCGTCAGGTCGCCGACGATGGAGAACCCGCACGTGAGTACGGGTGACAGGAAGGCTCCGGCACAGAACATCAGGACAGCGGTGGGCAGTGCAGGCAGGACCAGCGCGAGAGGCAGGAAGGACAGCGCCATCCCGATGAGCAGCGTCCGCAGTTGGCGGTGGGCCGGGGCCTGCCAGGTGCGGGCCCCGAAGGTGAGTCCTCCGAGGAGCGCCCCGAAGGAGTTGACCCCGAGCAGGATGCCCGACAGGCCCGGCCAGTCGGCGTGTTCCTCGTAGGCGACGGATCCGATGTTGATTGCGCCGAGCGCGACGCCGACGCAGCCCAGGCCCAGCAGGAGCCGCCTGAGTTGCGGGGAACGCAGCGGTCCTGCCCAGTCCGCTGTGTGAGGTTCACCGCGCCAGTCGCGGACCACCGCAGGAGCGACGAAGGCCAGGGTGCCGGCGGCGACCGTCGCCGCCACGACGACGAGCGCGGTGCCAGGAGACCAAAGCGACCCGATGAGCACGACGAGCAGAGGGCCACTGACGAAGACGATCTGCTGGAGGGAGGCGTCGAGCGCGAAAGCGGGGGTGAGCAGGCGCCGGCTCGGCAGCATGCCGGTCCACAGCGCGCGTAGGCAGGATTCGAGCGGGGGTGAGAAGAGTCCGGCGACGACGACCGCGGCTGCTGTGAGCAGAGGCTGGGCGGTTCCTTGGAGCACCAGCCAGACGAAGCCCGTGGCCGACGCCAGAGCGCTTGCGAGGAGTACGGGACCCTGACCCCGCCGGTCCACCACCCTGCCCAGGAGCGGGCCGCCGACGGCCACGCATAGTCCGTACAGTGCGGTCAGGCCACCGACAAGGCCGAATCCCGCTCCTTCGGAGCGTAAGTAGAGTGCGATTCCGAGGGGAGCCATCCCGTTCGGTAATCGGCCCACGAGGTTAGTTGCGAGGAGGTATTTGACGGACGGCTGCGCTAAGCACTCTCGATACGCGTCCAACATGCCCGAGATCATCCAATTCTTCCGTAGCGTCAGGACAGTGGGGCGGAGACGGCATGAGATGTGCCCCACTTCATGTAATCACACGCCACGGCCCGGGACTCGGCCGTTAGGAAGGTCCGGCACCACGGGGCCCGCTCTATGCGTGTGCGGGCACGACTTTGAGCACATCCGATTCCGTGATATTCAGCGCACCGGCCGCCAGGATGGCGTCCGTGATTTCCGGAAGCCCTGCCCGCAATACCAGTCCCTGGAGTACAGACACGCCAGAATCGACAATATCCACACCGGCACGCCAGGACCCGGCGGGCATGAGAATAGTCACCTCGTTCAATTTCTCGGATGGAACCCGGACGGTCATCAGAATGCGTGAGGAACCGGCGTGCGCGGAGTCGAGTAGCCGGATCACGTTCCGTATCCGCTCTCGCTTCTTCTCGTCGCCCGCGGCAGCCGGACTCGCAATGACCTGCGGTGTACACGTCCGGATGGTCTCCAGGACACGGAGGCCATTGTGCCGCAGGGAGGCCCCCGTCTCGACCACGTCGATCACCGCGTCTGCGAGCTCGGGTATCTTCGCTTCGGTCGCCCCGTAGGAGTGGACCATTTCCACGGCGATCCCGGCGTCCTCGAAGAATCGCCGTCCTATGTTGACGTATTCCGAGGCGACCCGTGTCCCGCTCCTCAGGTCGGCGACCTCATCGGCCGGGTGTTCCATGGGGACGGCGAGTACGAGCCGCCATGGAGAGTCGGTCAGCTTGGCATAGGTGAAGGATTCGAGCACCTCGACCTTCGCGTCGGACTCCTCTATCCAGTCCGCCCCGGTCAGACCGAAGTCGAACATTCCGCTTTCCACCACGAAGGGAATCTCACGCGGCTTGTAGAAAGCCACTCGGATAGGGCCGCCGTAGTCGATGCTGCCGCGATAGGAACGGTCCGATGAACGTCGGACCTCTAGACCGGCCCGCGCGAAGAGATCCAGTGTGCGCTCTTCCAGGGACGATCCCTTGGGCAGTGCGAGGGAGAGCATGGGTCCTCCTTAGACGTAGAGCAACCGGTCGATTCCAGTGATAGGCGCCTGAAGAGGGCTGGCGGGCCTGATCTCTATTTCCCCCACCACCACGTCGCTCGGGAAGTCGACGAGGGATCCGATGCACCGGCCGATCGAGTCGACTGCCATTTTGTGCGGGGACTCGTCGCCGTCCAGGTTGGCGATGGCCCCGGGGGACACCAGGCACGCGCGCACGCCGTTCCTCCGTTCCTCCAGCAGCAGCGTCTCGACGAAGGCGGCCATCGCGGCCTTGGTCGCGCTGTAGGCGACTCCCCCCTCGAAGTAGTGCGTCCCGGCATGGCTGCCCATGAAAACGATCTGCCCCCTGCTGACGCGCAGGGCGGGCAGGACCGCCCGGGTGAGGTGGAAGCTGGCGCTCAGGTTGACCGCGAGCATCCGGTCCCAGTCCCGCGCTTCCATGGCTGCGATCGGCTCCAACACCCGCTCAACTGCGTTCGAAATGCACACGTCGATGCTGCCGGCCTGCTCCAGCACCCGCTGCACGGCGGCTTCGATCTGGCCGGGGTCGGCGAGGTCGCAGGCGAACTCGGTGACCAGGTCGTCCCCGGTCAGCGTCCGGTTGAGGCAGAAGACGCGGTAGCCGCGGCGGTGCAGCTCGGCGGCGATGCTCCTGCCGCTGCCCCGGTTCGCGCCGGTCACCAGGGCCACGCGCGGCTCAGGCGAGTTCATCGAGCAGCTTCCGCCAGGCAGCGGCGATTTCCTCGTGGCTGGCACCCCTGCGGAAGAGATCCTTGTCCAGGGAGGACCCGTCGGGGTGGCGCAGCCGCATGCAGTCCTGCGAGACCTCCGAGATGAGAACCGGCTCCCGGTCGGGCGTGAACCCGAAGATCAGGCAGAAGTCCCATACCTCGACCGGGCTCAGCCACGCCGCCAAGGTGTCGTTCACAGCCAGGGCGAGGCGGGCGAGTTCCTCGACGGGCAGGTCCAGTGCCCGCAGGTAGCTCTCGGCGATCGGCTGGTCCTCGGGGTCCGTCCGGTAGTCGAACTTCACCACGGGGGCCGGCAGTACCTGCTCCGGCTCGAACAGACCGGGGTACTTCACAAGGGTGGATCCGACCGCGCGGTTCTTGACCACGACCTCGAAGGGCGGAGCCGGGCAGTACTCCGCCAGATAGCAGGTGGGCGAGACCCGTCGCGAGAACGCCGTGCGCACCCCGTCCTTGGCTAGGCGGGCCGCCGCCCGCTCGTAGAAGTCGAGACGCAGGGGCCCGGTCGCGGTGACGATCTCGTCCCGGTCGAAGGTGAAACTGCGCAGGCTGGGAATGATTTCGATCAGGCACAGACCGTCGGACAGGAGCCACAGTTTCTTGCTCCTGCCCTCGATGTCGGGAGTCCGGCCCTCGCGCCAGGCCAGAAGGTCTTCGTTCGACAGATCCCCGGAAACTGTGTCCGGTACGTGAGAGCTACTCACCGTTCTCCTTCGGAATGATGACGTCACCTGGTCCGGTAATGAGCCCCAGCCGCTGGGCCATCAGGAACAGCAGCATGGTCTTTCCGTCGACGACGGGTTGCCGCATCAATTCGACAAAGGCCACATCGACCGACATCTCCAGAACTTCGTTCTCCTCTCCTTCGGAGGCCAGACCGCCACCGTCGGACACTTTGTCTGCCGGTGAATAGTCTCCGAAGAAGAGGTGCAGCCGCTCGTCGCTCAACTGCGGGTTCATATAGGTGGTGAGGAGGTGCCGCAACCGGCTCACCCGGTAGCCGGTCTCCTCCTCCGCTTCGCGGCAGGCGACTTCGTGTGCGTCCGCGCCGTCCAGAAGGCCGCCGGGCGCCTCTAGGAGAGTTCCGCCCGGGGCCCCGTCCAGCAGTGCGGGAAGGCGGAACTGGCCGGTCAGTACGACAGTGTTCCGGAGGCGGCAGTACAGCAGCGCCACCGCCCGATCGCCGCGGCCGGCTACGAGGCGCTCCAGCCGGTGTTTCTCCCCATTCCGGAACTGATAGTCCAGTGTGTATTTGCGCAGGGTTACCCAGTCCTCGTGGACCACTTCGGAATGACTTATCTCGACCCGAGACCCCGCACCTTCGGACACCTGCACCCCCACGGTCGCTCTCTCGGCACCGTCGTACTCTCGTTCAGGGACAAGATCCCGACAAGTGAACCTTGGGGGTAGCCGTTGGTACACCTCGCCTCAGGCTGCCGGCCTGACATATCGTGCGACGGGTTCGGATCGCAGCCAATGCCGCGACTCCTTTGCGGCAGCTCTCCGGACGCAGATATCGGCGGAGGAGATCCAGATATGTCCCTGACCGGAGCACAGAGGCTCGGCGAGAAACTCGACTACGAGAGCCTGCACAGCGTCATCGAGAATCTCCCGAAGGAAATGAACGAGGAGACCGTGGCAGGAAATCTTGCCATGATGAAAGCGCTCAGCCAGCCCGAGGTCATCGCCCCGATCCTGACCGAGGCGATCGAGCGCGACCGGTTGCGCAAGGAGATCGCCGACCGCTCCTACCGGCACGTCAACCACTTCGACAAGATCGTCCTCATCGACACGGGCAACAGCCTCGGCTACCGGCTCACCCTCCACCTGTGGGCGCCGCCCTACACCGAGGAGGAGCTCAACGACGAGATGATCCACGACCACCGCTTCAGTTTCTGGTCGAGCGTGCTGGTCGGGAACCTCGTATCGGAGAATTTCACGCGCACCACCGACGGCCCGTCCTTCCAGGAATACCGCTACTTCCCGGAGAAGATCGGCCTGTCCACCATGTCCAACTTCTACGAGTTCATGGGTGAGACCGGGCTGACCACGACCGATCCGTCGCGCGTCCCGGCCGGCCGTTCCTACTTTCTGCTGAACGAGAGCATCCACCGGGTGCTGCTTCCCCGAACGGAGACCACCTGCACCCTGGTGCTGCGCAGCCCCCGGGTCCGAAGCTACGCGAACGTCTTCAACACGGCCTACCCGCGCACCGACACCACCATGAACAACGTGATGTTCACACCGGAGCAGTTGTCGCAGAAGGTCTCCGACCTCGTCGCCAGGATCCAGACGACCCGCTGAGTCCCAGGAGGGGCAACCAACCATGGCCGAACCGAAGGTGCTCGACGAACCGGTATACACCAAGAACGGTAACTCTGCGCTGTTCAACCAGCTGGCGCTCAAGATCGAGATGGACTCCGTCTCGCAGGAGGAGTACTACGCGTGGCTCGACGACGCCACGCGGACCATCGGCGCGGCGGTTCCCGGTGCGCAGATCGCCGAGAAGGACAACGCGCGCCAAGCGCCGCCGCTGAACACCGCCGTGTACTACGACACGCCCGACCACCGGGTCCTTCCCACGGGCGCGCTGCTGCGGACCTCCTGCAACAAGATCACCCACGCATTCTGCGCGTACAAGGGCGCCCACGACGAGCACAGTGTGCGGCGTGACTACCGGTACATCTTCGACGGCGAGCAGAAGCGCGTGATCCAGGAGGCGCCGGCCTCGGACGAGGCGGTCTCCCTCGTGTACGCCCTGCTGCGCCGCACAGACATCGAACATCCCGGCACCCTCCTGCTGCGGGAGCACGACATCGACCCCACGGAGCTCACGCCCGCCCTGCTGTTGGAGGACTACCGCTACACCTTCTTCGTGTGGCTGGACGGCAAGGACGCCCTCCGGTGCAGCCTGGACCGTGCGTTCGTCTCGAACCTGCGCCTCGACGAGGACGAGCGCTCGGTGCGCCCCGTGAGCGAGGTCGAACTGGCGATCTACCCGCATATCTCGCAGGAGGTTGCTGCGGACCCGCGGGTGGTGTCGCTGATCAAGGAGTTGTCGCGCTCCTTGTGTGGGCGCTTCGACACACGCGTGACCACGGCCATCAAGTACCAGCGCTCGGCCAAGGCCCTGGGGATAGGCGGCTGATGGAATCCGCCTGGCGACTCTCCGTCCATATGGACGAATCCGACCGGTGGGGACGGCGTGCGTTGCACACCGAACTCATGGAACGCGCGCTCGAGTTCGGCATCCCGTCCGCCGGTGCCATACGCGGGATCGAAGGCTACGGAAAATCCGGGATCCTGCACACCAACCGCATCCTGAGCATGTCCGACTCCCTCCCGGTGATGGTGACCCTCGTCGATGAGGACGAGGGCCGCCTGCGCGCCTTCGTCGCCTCCCAGGCACCGCTCCTGAGGGGCAAACTCACACTCCTGGACTGCGTGCAGAGCGTCGTCTCCGCCGCAGCACTGTCTGTCACCCGTGGGAGGAGGGGAGCATGACCACCGCAATCTGCATCGAGCGCATCCACACCACCCCGGGCGTGCACCCGTACGACGAGGTGAGCTGGGAGCGTCGTGACGTCGTCATGACCAACTGGCGCGACGGCTCGGTCAACTTCGAGCAGTACGGCGTCGAGTTCCCCGACTTCTGGTCGGTGAACGCGGTCAACATCGTCACGAGCAAGTACTTCCGTGGTGCTGTCGGCAGCCCGCAGCGCGAGACTGGTCTGAAGCAGCTCATCGACCGGATCGTGAAGACGTACACGAAGGCCGGCGAGGACTTCGGCTACTTCACGTCGCCCGCGGACGCGGAGATCTTCGAGCATGAGCTGACGTACGCGCTCCTGCACCAGATCTTCAGCTTCAACTCGCCGGTGTGGTTCAACGTCGGCACGCCCCAGCCGCAGCAGGTCTCCGCCTGCTTCATCCTGGCCGTCGACGACTCCATGGAGTCGATCCTCGACTGGTACAAGGAAGAGGGCATGATCTTCAAGGGCGGC
>NZ_LGDE01000227.1 GCF_001279725.1 Streptomyces sp. WM4235
CCCATGCTGAAAACAGCCCTGCGCAACGCCCTGGCGCACAAAGCCCGTCTGCTCCTGACCGTCCTCGCGGTCTGCCTGGGTGTCGCGTTCGTCAGCGGCACACTCGTCTTCGCGGACTCCTCGGCGGCCGCTCACCGCGCCGCCGTGTCGAAGAGCTTCGCGGACATCGCGGTCACCGTGACCCCGAGGCAGCCCCCGCCCGGGGCCACCGCGGACGGCCCCGGCGATGGCGCCACCGTGGTCGACGACGTGCTCGCGCGGAAACTCGCCGACGTACCGGGTGTCGCAGCGGTACGGCCGTCGGTAGACGGCCGGGCGACCCTGAACGGCTCGGACGGCGCCCCCCTGCGCGCCGGACGGACCTGGGCGAACCTGGGCGCCGCCCACGTACCGGGGGCGGACGGCAAGGACAGCCGCTTTCCGCTGGTCAAGGGTCACGCGCCCCGGAACGACGCCGAGATCGCCGTGGACGACGGGACCGCCGCCGCCGGCGGGTTCACCCTCGGCGACACCATCACGCTGGCCACCGACGGCCCGGTGCTGAGGAAACGGCTCGTGGGCATCGTGACCACGAAGGAGCCCCGGGTGACCGCCGGCGGCACCCTCACCCTGTTCCACGAGGCCACCGCCCAGGCGCTGTTCGCGTCACCGGGCCACTACACCTCGATCGATCTGTCCGCCGCCCCCGGCGTCAGCGACTACGAGCTCGCCGAGCGCGTCGGCGCCGTGCTGCCGGCCGACCGCGCCGAAGCCACCACCGGTGGGGCCCAGGCCGACCAACAGGGCATCCTCGCCGACACGTTGACCCGTGGCTACACCAAACTGCCGCTGGTCTTCGCCGGGGTCTCCCTGTTCATCGGTTCGTTCCTCATCGTCAACACCTTCACCATGCTCGTGTCCCGGCGCGGCCGGGAGATCGCGCTGCTGCGGGCGATCGGCGCCGCGCGCCGGCAGGTGGTCCGCGCCGTCCTCTGGGAGGCCGCCCTGGTCGGCCTCGCCGCGTCGGTGGTCGGATTCCTGCTCGGCCTCGGCATCGCCGCCGTACTGCCGGACCTGCTGAACACCGGGGGGAACGCGCTGCCCCGGGGGCCCCTGGTCATCGGCCCGCGCCCGATCCTCGCCGCCCTGGGCGTCGGCGTGGGCGTCACCGTCCTCGCCGCGTGGCTGCCGTCCCGCAAGGCAGCGAGGATCGCGCCCATCGAGGCCCTGCGCTCGGCGGACCAACCGCCCACCGCGATGGCGTCCAGGGTCCGCGGGGTGGCGGGGGCACTCCTGCTGGCGCTCGGCGCGGGGCTGCTGGTGTCGCTCACCGGGGCGAAGGACGCCTCCGAGGAGAACCTGCGGACCGCCATGTGCGGTTGCGCCGTGGTGGTGGCCGCCATGATCGTCCTGGCCCCGCTCCTCGCGGGTCCCGTGATCCGGCTGAGCGGACGGCTGACCGACCGCCTCGGGATCGCGGGCCGGCTCGCACGGGAGAACGCGCTGCGCGACCCGCGCCGTACCGCGGCCACCGCGTCCGCGCTGATGGTCGGCACGGCACTGGTCGCCGGGCTCGCCGTCATCGGCGACTCCACGTCGCAGGCCCTCGATCGGCAGGCCGCCGCCGGTCTCGGCGCCGACCACGTCATCAGCGCCCGTGGCTCCATGAGCGGCATCGATCCGGCCGCCGTGAAGCGGGTGGCCGACACCGCCGGCGTCAAGACGGCGAGCGCCGTCACGGACTCCACCCTGTTCACCGGCGGCCAGGTCCGTCAGATCGCCGGTGTCGACGCCGAAACCGTGCGCGACGTCATGGAACTCGACTTCGTCGGTGGATCCCTGAAGGACCTCGGTCCCGGCCGGCTCGCCGTGTCCGCCTCCGTCGCCCGGGAACAGGGCCTGAGCACGGGCAGCACGCTGACCGCGCGCATCGGTCGCGACCAGCGGTCCAAGCAGTACACCGTCGTCGGGGTCTACCGGGACAACCCCGTCGCCCACGACGTGCTGGGTGCGCGCGTCGAAGTGGGCCGGGACAGTCACCTGCCGAACTCCGTCCAGCGGATCCTCGTGCGCACCGACGCCGGCGGCACGACCCCGAAGACCACCGCGGACCGGCTGCGCACCGCCACCGGCAACAGCCCGCTCGTGAAGGTCCAGGACCGCGACGAGCTGGTCCACGAGGCCGCCGGGGCCATGGGCGACCTGCTGACCCTCATGTACGGGCTGCTGGTCCTCGGCGCCGTGATCTCCGCGCTCGGCATCGTGAACACCCTGGCCGTGTCGGTCGCGGAACGCACCCGCGAGATCGGCGTGCTGCGCGCCGTCGGAATGGATCGCGGCGGGATCCGGCGGATGATCCGCGTGGAATCGGTGACGGTCGCCGGCTTCGGCACGCTCCTGGGCCTGGCGGGCGGGCTCTTCGGAGCCTGGGCGGTCGGCGCGGTGGCCAACGGCGCGATGGCGGACTACTCGATGGCGTTGCCGTGGGGGGAGCTGCTCCTCGTGTGCCTGGTCTCCCTCGCGGTCGGCGTGCTCGCTGCTGCCGGACCGGCCCGGCGGGCGGCCGCGCTGAGCCCGTTGGAGGCCGTCGCCCGGACGTAGACGCGAGGCCCCGGCCCGGGAACCCGTCCCCGCTCCGGGGTGGCGGGTTCGCCGGCCGGGGTGGCGGGTTCCCGGGCCGAGATGGCGGGTTCCCGGGCCGGGGTGGCGGGTTCCCGGGCCGGGGTGGCGGGTTCCCGGGCCGGGGTGGCGGTTTCCCGGGCCGGGGTGGCGGTTTCCCGGGCCGAGGGCCGGCCCCGCCCCGCCTCAGTCAGCGGATCACTTGGTCTCCACGGCTCCCGAGTCCGGCGACCGCTGGAGTCCCGATGCGTCGACCGCCTCGAAGTCCGATCCCTTGATGGCCTTGAGCGCGTCGAGCTGGGCGTTGTCCCAACCGGGGTTCTCCTCCCCGGTGATGAACCAGGCCGAGCCGTTGTCCGCGACGATGGCGCCGTACTTCTTGAGCGCTTCGGCGACGGCCTTGGCCTGCGGGCCCATCGTCGAGGTGTCCACCGAGTCCTTCAGCCGCAGTCGCAATCCCATGGGAGGCAGTGACGGGTCCGCGGCGGTTCCCGCCTGGTGCCTCGCGGGCCAGACGTAACTCTGGTCCGAGCGCGGCACGGTGACACGGATCGCGTGGTCGATGTGCCCGGACTCCGCTTCCTCCTGGCGTACCAGCCCCGGGAGGATGGCGAGGCCGGCGGCATCGGCGGACGTCCAGCCGTCGGGCCGGAGATCGTTGGTCGTCAGGTCGAAGACGGCGCCCCCTCCGGCGTGCCAGGCGTTGTCGCCCTCCTGCTTCGCGTTCCAGAGTTCGTAGGACTTGCACAGCTCGCGGTCCCATACGACGACGTGCCGGTCCCCCTCGCTCGCCGGACCGTTCTCGATCTTGGCGTCCGGCGGGATGCGGTACCCGGTCTTGTCGCTCTCGTCGGCGTAGTCCAGCGTGACCTTCGTTTCCGGCAGCTTCTCGTCCGAGACGGTGATGGGGATGCCGAAGGGTTCGCCGTCGCTGAGGCCCGACCCGAAGTCCGGATGCAGGGGTACCGAGGAGCCGATCGAGGAGACGTACCGGGCGGAGTTCGGGTGCACGGGGAGCTTGTCCACGGGTGCCCGCCAGAAACTGTCCGGCAGCGAGGTCGCGCAGGTCTCGTCCACGGCGGCCACCCTGTCGGCCGAGGAAGACCTCGCCTTGTCGGCCTCGCCGGCGACGGCCACGCCTCCGGGCAGCAGGCACGCGACGGCGGCAGCGGCGGCGAGCGCGGGGACCCTGTCGCCGACGCGCCGTTGAGCGGTTCGCTTCATCGTCATCGATCACCCTGGGTATGCGTACGCGGGTGCACGCGGCCGAGAGACGAGATCCGGGTCAATCGGGCCTATCGGGCCGTTTCGGCTGCATTCGTCCATGGTAGTTCCGGAGGGGCACCCACGCGCCTTGCCGGCTCGTGGAGGCGTGCGGGGAGCGGGGGCGGGCAGACGGTCGGTATCCGCTGCCTGGGGACGGACCCCGGGCCAGGCGGCGAGCGACGGAGGAGACACGGTGCCGAACCACGCGACGAGGGAACATCTGGAGGCACTGCGTGCGGAGCTCCGGACGACGGGAGTCGGCCTCCCGGCACACGAGCGCGCACACCTGGAGGCGCTGCTCGACCGGCTGGAGGCCGATGAGGCGGCCGAGGATCCGGGCATGTCCGAGTCCTTGCACTTGGCGGCCGAACGGTTCGAGGTGAAGCACCCCTCCCTGGCCGCGACCCTGCGCAACATCGGCGTCAACCTGGCCAACATCGGCATCTGAGCTCCCTCACCGCATTCCGCACCGCCCCGGGCCTCGCCCCGGGGCGGTGTTCGCGCTTCGGAGCGGGCGAGGCGGGCGGGCGAAGTCGGCCGAGCGAGGTCGGCCGGGACGACGAGGCGTGACGGGACGGCCGTTCAGTGGTTCAGCGCGTCCTGCATCGAGGTGAGCCAGTACGTGACGGCCGCGCTGTCGTCCTTGTACGTGTCCGCCGGGAGGGTCACCTTGACCGGGGCGCCGGCCGAACCGGAACCGCTGCGGGCAGCGAAGTGGAGCTCAAGCTTCTCGGGCTTGTAGCCGTGGGCCGCCTCACCGGTCGCGCTGCTGAGGGTCACCCCGGCGTACGCGGACTCGCCCGGGGCGAGCGTCGTGACGGCCTGCGGCTTGCTGTCCTCCACGATCTGCGTCGCAGCCTGTTCGTCGTCGAAGCGCAGCAGGGGCGCGAGGTAGACATCGCAGGCACGCTTACCGGTGTTGGTGACGGTGAGCAGCATGTGGTTGACGGGGCGTTCCACCTTGGTGGCCACGATCCTCGTGGAACCGGCCGCGCAGGCCACGAAACCGGCCTCGGCGCCGCCCTTGCCCCCGCCCGCCTTGCTGTTGCCGTCCCCGGCGCCGCCCTTGGCGGTCGGGGCGGCGGTGCCCCCGCTGGGGCTGTGGCCGACGGGCTGCGCGTTGCCGCTGTCGGTGGTGCCGCCCGAGGGCTGCACGGCGGAGGCCGCGCCGGCGGGCGACGGTTCCTTGATCAGTGCGTCATTGCCTTGACACGCGGTCAGGGTGGTGGCTGCGAGCAGGGCGGCGGCGCAGGCGGTCAGAGCGGTGCGACTGGTACGGGTGGTGCGCATGGATGCGGTCGTCCTTCTGGTGTGGGATGTGACGCGGATTCAGTGACGGCCCAGGAGTGCGGTCAGGACCGAGATACAGGCGATCAGTACGGCGACGGCGACCACGTCGGTCGCGCCGAAACGTCTTGGCATGGCAGCTCCGGTTTCGGTGGCGCTGTCCCAAGGTTGCGGGGCTGTGCCGATCATGTGCCAGATACACGGGACAATGGGGGACGTTGGGACGTGGAACGGCCTGTGAGCTGGTCGGATGACCTGTCCCTGGAACGCCTGGCTGGAAAGACGTATGGAGCGGGGGACCCGAGTGACCACGGGATCGGATGGCCTGGCCGGACTGTTGAGCGGGCTCAAGAAGCGTTCGGGGCTGAGCTACGGAGCGCTCGCCGGGCGGCTGCACGTGAGCACGTCGACGGTGCACCGGTACTGCAACGGAGACGCCGTTCCCACCGAGTTCGGGACGGTCGAACGGTTCGCCAAGCAGTGCGGGGCGACCCGCGACGAGCTGGTGGAGGCACACCGCCGCTGGATCATCGCCGACGACGCGCGGCGGCGTCCGCGGCCGGTGACGACGACCACCACGGCGGACACGACGGAGACGGCGGAGACGGCGGCAGGGGGAACCGGTTCGGCGAACCTCGCGAAGGCGGCCGGCACCGCGGACGCGGCGCCTGGTGAAGCGGCCGGCGCGGCCGGTCCGCACTCCCCGGCGCCCCCGGCGTCCTCGGCGTCCTCGGCGTCCTCGGCCGAGAACGCCCCGAAGGGCGCCGAGTCGCCACAGCCGATGCCGACGCCGGTACCGACGCCGACGCCGACGCCGACGCCAGAAACGGAATCCGATGACGGGCCGGAACCGGAGGCCGGCAAGACCCCGGCAGTCGGCGCCGTCACGTCCACCACGCGTCGGCCCCGTCGCGGTCGCGACTCCTCGCGCTCCGCCGCCGCGGGCTTCCCGGCGCGGCGCCGAGGGCTACGGATCGCCCTGGCGGCCGGAGCCGTCGCCGTGCTCGCCGTGCCGGCGGCGTACGCCGTGACCCGCTACGCCGCGGACGAGCCGACTCCTTCGGGGCCCTCGGCTCCCGTGAGCCCCTCGTCGAGCCGGACCGCGCCGTACACCCCCGGGCCCGGGACGAGCGCCTCCGCCTCGACCTCTCCCACGGCGAGCGGCTCCACCACCGCGGGCGGCAGCGCCTCCCCCGTCGCCGGGGCGAGCTCGCCCGCGCCCGGCCGGGAAGGGTCGGGCGCGCCCGGGGGGACACCGCCCTCCGGCGACGGCGCGGCCGTGCAGCCACCGAGCGTCGGGGTGAGCTCGTACAACTGGGACGCGCCCTGCGGGGCGAACTTCCTGCTCAATCAGCCGGAGGGACAGGTACCGCCGCCCAGCGCCCCGCAGGACACCCGGGGTTGGGCCAGGGCGCTCGGGGCCGTTGACGCCGGAGCGATGCAGCTCCAGTTGACCGCCAAGGGCCGTACGGACGAGGCGGTGGTCATCACCGGGATCGACGTGCGCGTGGTCGAGCGCGGCGCGCCGCTCGCGTGGCGGGCCTTCTCCATGGGCGACGGCTGCGGCAGCGGCATCACCCCTCAGACCTTCGACATCGACCTGGACGACGCCCGGCCCGTGACCAGGGCGAAGGACGGTCAGGACGGCGGATCCACCGTGCCCGCCAAGGGCTTCCCGTTCAAGGTCTCGTCGCACGACCCGCAGGTGTTCAACCTCGACGTCCACACCGAGGGACATCTGGCGAGCTGGTATCTGGAGGTCGGTTGGAGCAGTGGTGACCGGCGCGGCACGGTGCGCGTGGACGACGGCGGTCGGCCCTTCCGCACGAGCGCGCTGGAGGGCCGACCGAGGTACGGCTGGTGGCCGGACCGCAGCGAGTGGGTTGCCCTGTGATCCCCCGCGCGCCGCATTGAACTCCTCGCGCGTACGGCCGCGAAGGTGCCGGGTCCGGATCGCGGAGGTGCCAGGTGCGGATTCAGGCGCGGCGCGGGCCGGGGCGGGTACGGCGGTGCAGGCCCGCCAGGAGCGCTCCCAGGGCGAACGACTGGATCAGGACGGAGAGGAGGATGCCTCCGAAGAAGAACCAGTCGGGCATCGGCGTCCCGCCCCACACGGCTTCTCCGAGCGCGCCCACGAGGAAGAACGTGGGCAGGGCGAGGAAGACGGGCCATACCCAGACGAATCCGGGGTCGTCGGCGAACAGGGTCACGGCCGTGGCCATCGCGGCGAGGCAGGCGATCAGACCGAGGTAGATCGCCGACGCGCGGTTGGTGACGGTCAGGCGGATGAAGGTTCGGGCGTTCACGGTGTGCCCCCTCGGTAGTGGTTTCTCTTCCCCTCCCCATGTTTCGGGAGGGACCGGGGGTCTGTCGTGAGTATCCGTACCCGGTTCGGTCGGCGCTTGATCACGGTCCCGGGTGAGCCCGCACACCCGGGACCGGGTACCGGTCAGGGCCCCCGCGGGCGGGAGCCCGCCGTCCTGCGCTCCGGCGGGGGCCCGCCGGCGGGTGACCGTTCGCGCAGATGTGCTCGTGGGACCGGGGGCGCGCCCCGGCCTAGAGTTACGCGCTGTCTGCCGGCCCTCGTCGGGTCGGCCGCGTCCGTGGTTCGGTTCGGCGTCGAGGGAGACCGCTCATGGCCAGCGCGTTTCAGGAGCGCAAGCTCAAGGGGATGTTCGCCGCGTTCGACGCGGACGGCGACGGCTTCCTGCGCGAGGAGGACTTCACCTCGCTCGTCGCCCGATGGAGCCGACTGCCGGGAGTGGGGCCCGGCACGGCGGTCCGCGAGCGGATGGAAACCCTGCTCATGGGGTGGTGGGCGGCGCTGCTGGAAGTCGGGGACACCAACGGGGACGGCGCGATCGACATGGGCGAGCTGCTCGCCCTCGTCGACCGGCTGCCCGCCATGGTCGCGGACGTCACCGCGACCGCCGACACCGTCTTCGACGCCGTGGACGCCAACGGCGACGGCCGCATCTCCCCCGAGGAACACCGCACGCTCGTCGAGACGTGGAACGGTCGGCCCGTGGACGTGACGGGCGTCTTCGAGCTGCTCGACCTGAACGGCGACGGCCACCTCAGCCGCGAGGAGTTCGCACTGCTGTGGCGCCAGTTCTGGATCAGCGACGATCCGGCGGAACCGGGCAACTGGCTGTGCGGTCGGATCTCCGGCTGACTGCTGACTGCTGACTGCTGACGGCTGACGGCTGACGCGGCAGTGACCCGGGGCTCGCCGACGCGCGCGCGTCGGCGGGTCACGCGGCACCGGGAGCGGGAGCGGCACCGGGAGCGGGCGGTCGGCCCTCCGTGCTCAGCGTGCGCTGCCGAGGTTCCGGTCCTCCTCACTGCCGGACAGCATGAGCGTGGTCTCCTCTATGCGGCGGAATCGGCCGTCGGCGGCGAACTCGCCGAAGAGGTAGACCTCGGTGCGGACGCCGGAGCCGTCCTTCTTGACGACGTCGACGGTGTGACGATCGGCGTACATCCTTCCGTCGGTCAGTTCCTCGTGCACCTCGACACTGCCCGTCGCGACCACCGTGCGCAGGTGGGCGATGTGGGCGATGAACCCGTCGCGCTCGTCCCACGTGCCGTTCGTGCGCTGGCGGTAGTCGGGGGCGAAGTGCCGCTCGACGGCTTCCCCGAGGTCGAGCTCCGGGGTGAACAGGAGGTCGTTGAGGGCGGCGGCGATGTTGGTGTGGCTCATGGTTGTCCTCCGTGACGGGGTGGCTTCGACCCGATAATGCGTGCGCTGCGCACGCTTCCGAGCATACACAGACTGCGTGCGCGGCGCACGCTATTCTTGGACCGTGAACAACGAGACGGGACACGAGGTCGCCGACGCCCTGGGCGACCTGCTCAAGCGCACCCTCCGGGCCGACCTGCACCGGGCCCTCACCGAGGGCCTGGGAGAGGCCGTCGACGAGGTCACCTACCCGGTACTCAGCGGGCTGGCCAGAACGGGCCCCCGCAGCGCCGCCGACCTGGCCGCCGACGTGGGGTTGGACCGTTCCGGCGTGAGCCGACGAGCCTCACGACTGGAGGCCGCGGGCCTCGTGCGCCGCGAACAGGACCCGGCCGACCGGCGGGCCGTCCTGCTGACGCTCACCACCCGGGGCGCCCGCACGGTGGAGATCATGCGGCAGCGCCTGGCCTCGCGCATCGAGGCGTCCTTGAGCTCCTGGCCACCGGAGGAGGCCCGCTCGTTCGCCGTCAACCTGCGCCGATTCGTCGACGAGGGCCCCTTCACGGGCTCCACCGAACAACAGTGACGTCAATGAATCCTTGACAAGGTACCCGCGTCAAGGTTTCCTTGACACATGCCGAACACGAAGACGAACACCGTACCCGACGGCGCCACTTCGGCGCTGACCGTCCTCCTGCCACTCGTCACGGTCGTACCCGCGCTCACGGCGATGTTCGCCGATCGCCTCAGCACCCCCGCGACCGTGGTCCTGATCGCGTTCGACCTCGCCCTGGTCGCCGTCACGGCCGGATGCTTCGCCCGCTCGGCCGCGGCCCGACGAGCCGCGACCGAGCGCGCACGCCGCGACGAGGACGTGCTGGACGCGCTCGACCACCGTCCCGGGAAGCGACTTTGAGCGGCCAGCAGTTGCTCGGCCCACAGGAGGCCGCCAGAATCCGCGAGGGCATCGCCGCGGCCGTGCTGGGTGTATCCGACGACCTGGCCGATTCCCTCGAACACGATGCCGCGGGCTACCTGCGGCTGGTCGACGCCTCGCGCGTCGGCGCCGAGGAGGCCGGCCGGTTGCTGCGCGAGGCCGTCCAGGGCGCCAGGGCGGCAGGCCACAGCTGGGACACCGTGGGCCGCGTCCTGGGGGTGAGCCGCCAAGCCGCGCAACAGCGGTTCGCGAACAAGGACAAGGACGCCGCCCCGTCCGGGGCGTCGGGCAACCCCGACGCTCCCGAGCGACGGATCCTCACCCCCCTGACCGCGTTCAACGAGATGGCCGCACTCGCCGACGCCGGGCGCGACGGGTGGCACCTGGTCGGCTACGGCGCTTTCTTCCACGAGGTCGAGGCCTCCGACCACGCCTGGGAGCACTGCCGGGTGCCGGTGGTGTCCGGCGGACGCCACCGGCGACTGGAGGCCGACGGATGGATCGCGGTCGGCGAGGGCTGGTTCCCGTGGCGCTACTACAAGCGCCCACTGCCTCCCGCCGGGACCGACGACAAACACTGAACGCCCAACAGCCGACACCCGACGCCCGGGCGACCGGCGCCCGCCAACCCGCGTCAGCCCCTCAGCCCTCAGGCCTAGCCCTCAGCCCCGGTCCTCAGGCCCAGGCGTCGAGTGTGCCGAAGAAGGCGCGGACATCCGTCACGAAGGCCTCCGGCTGCTCCAGTGCGAGGAAGTTGCCTCCCTGTTCCAGCTCGGTCCAGTGGGTGACGTTGTGGTCCCGGTCGGCGAAACGCCGGATGGCGATGTCGGTGTCCAGGACGACGGCCACACCGGTCGGGACGGTGCCGCGCGGCTTCGGGGCCCAGGCGCTCGGGTCGTGGGCCGACTCGTAGTACAGGTTCGCGGAGGAGCCCGCCGTACCGGTGAACCAGTACACGCTGATGTTGGTCAGCAGTCGATCGCGGCCCACGGCATCCTCGGGAAGCTCGGCCTCCGGGTCCGTCCACTCCTTGAACTTCTCTGCGATCCAGGCGAGTTGGCCGACCGGCGAGTCGTGCAGTCCGTGGGCGAGGGTCTGTGGGCGGGTGGACTGGATGGCGTTGAAGCCCATCTTGTCCTGCTGGAAGTCCTCCAGTCGTGCCAGTCGCTCCCGCTCGGGCCCGGTCAACCCGTCACATTCGCCCGGGGCCCCCGAGGGGAAGGTGATCAGGCCGTTGACGTGGACGCCGATGACCCGGTCGGGCGCCCGACGTCCCATCTCCAGGGCGATCCAGGCCCCGCCGCCCGTCCCCTGAGTGCCGTAGGTGTCGTAGCCGAGCCGCGCCATCAGCTCGACGAACGCACCCGCGATACGGCCGGTGTTCCAGCCCGCCTCGCCGAGCGGGCCGGAGAAACCGGTGCCGGGCGTGGAGGTGACGACGACGTGGAAGTCCCGGGTCAGCGGCGCGATGACGTCGACGAACTGCACGAACGAGCAGGGCCAGTCGTGTACCAGGAGCAGCGGAACGGCCGTCGGATTCTGCGAACGGACGTGCAGGAAGTGGATGTTCTGGCCGTCGATCTCGGTGGTGAACTGCGGGAACCCGTTGAGTTCCGCCTCCGCCTTCCGCCAGTCGAAGCCGTCGGCCCAGTAGGCGGCCAGTTCCTTGAGGTACGCGGTCGGCACGCCCCGGCTCCAGCCGGTGCCGGGGATGTCGCCGGCCCAGCGCGTACGCGCCAACCGGGTGCGCAGGTCGTCGAGTTCCTCCTGCGCGACGTCGATACGGAAGGGACGGATCTGGGGGTCGGTGTTGCTGCTGGTCTCCATGGGCAAGACAGTATTCTGGATATAGGCACGTCCCGTTCCTATTAAGACCTCAGGCTTGGGTTTCATGCTCGACACTTCCGCACGTCTGCTGCGTCTGCTCTCCCTGCTGCAAACCCCCCGCGCCTGGCCGGGGTCCGAACTGGCCGAGCGCCTGGGGGTGAGCGGGCGCACCGTCCGCAATGACATCGACCGCCTGCGGGAACTCGGCTACCCCGTGGACGCCGCGCGCGGGGCCGCCGGCGGGTACCGGCTGGGTGCCGGAGCGGCGATGCCCCCGTTGCTGCTCGACGACGAGGAGGCGGTCGCGGTGACGATCGCGCTGCGCACCGCCGCGCGGGGCGCCGTCCCCGGCACTGAGGAGACCTCGCTCCGGGCACTGGCCAAGCTCGAACAGGTGCTGCCGTCGCGGCTTCGCCGACGGGTGCGGACGCTCCAGGCCTACACCGTGGCCGTGCCTGCCGACCGACCGGCCCCGGCGGTCTCCGCGGACGTGCTGACCGCCCTGGTGTCCGCCTGTCGCGACCGGGAACGACTGCGCTTCGACTATCTGGACCACGCCGGGTCGCCGACCCGGCGCGTCGTGGAGCCGCACCGGGCGGTGAACTGGGGGCGGCGCTGGTATCTCGTGGCGTGGGACGTGGAGCGGGAGGACTGGCGGACGTTCAGGGTCGACCGGATCCGGCCCCGCACCCCGACCGGGCCGCGATTCGCCCCGCGCGAGGTACCGGGTGGTGACTTCGCGGCGTACGTCTCCGGCCGCGTGTCGGGCGCGGCCTGGCGCCACCACGCGCGCGTGACCGTCCACGCGCCGGCGACGGCGGTGATCGAGCGGATCAACCCCGCGGTGGGCACGGTGGAGGCGATCGACGCCGACAGCTGCACCCTGGTCACCGGCGCCGACACGGTACAGACCCTCGCCGTGCATCTGGGCATGCTCGACTTCGACTTCGACGTCACCGGGCCCGCGGAACTGGTCGCCCACCTGCGGCGGCTCGCGGGCCGCTACTCCCGCTCGACACCTGCGCCCCAGTGAACGGACAGTCCCGGGGAGTTCCCGCGGTGCGCGGGTGACGGGCCCCGCGCGCGGAGGGGTGGCGGGGCCCGTCGGTCAGCAGGACCGGTAGCGGTAGTCGCCCGATCCGGGGGCGGAGACGTCCAGGTCACGCTGGACGATGGAGAGCTTCCCGCCCCAGGCGGAGCAGGCCCGGTTGTAGCCGGAGGACTCGTACTCGATGACGAACACGCGGTTCGCGTACGCCTTCGCGAAGTCACCGCATTCGTCGTACTGGCCGCACTCCTCGGCCACGGCGAAGTCGAAGCCGACCTTCGCGCGGTCGGGGAGCATCTCGGCGGTGTTCTTCTGGGCGACGGCGAGACCGTCGGCGTGCGCGCGGTCGGCCAGGAGCTTGGCGAAGGCCACATTGTGGGCCTTCGTCAGGCGGCCCTTGGAGCGGCTGAGGGAGTCGAGGTTGTCCGGTTCGACGGCCTGGTAGCCACTGCGGGCGCAGCCGCCGATCCAGTCTCCGACGATCTTCGCGAGGCGGGTGCGCTTGTCGGCCGTCGAGGTGTCCAGGAGCGCCTCGCCCCAGTTCTCGTCGATGACGGGCTTCTTGTTGCCGTCGCGCAGCACCAGGTCGGGGTGGTTCTTCTGCCACCAGTCGAAGGCGTCGGGCTGGGTCTGGAAGGCGTTGACGTAGCAGACGTTGTACAGGCCCGCGGCGGGCTTCGCGGAGCGGTCGCGGGAGAGCGCCTTCACGCCCTTGGGCGGCGTGTACGCCTGTCCGATCTGGTAGTCGAAGGCCATGTTCGCCGCGGGGAGCCGGGGGGCCGCGGCCTGCCCGGCGGACGCCTGGAAGAGCATCAGGCCCGCGCCGAGGGCGGCCGTGACGCCGACCGCGCCGGCGGCGAGGGTGCGCTTGCGGCGCAGGAAGGGGGTTGCGGAGTGTTTCGGCACACGTGCTCCAGTACGAGATGCGGTCTGGTGTTCGCATCCTGTGCGAGGGGTCATGAGGATTTCATGAGACGGGGCCGTTCCCGGGCACCGTGCTCCGTCCTCGGGCGCGCCGCGCCTCGCGCGGTCCGAGGAGGAGGCGGAACACCGCCCCGCCGCCCGGCCGGGTGTCCGCCGTGAGGCCGCCGCCGTGGGCGGTGGCCACCTCCGCCACCAGCGACAGCCCGATCCCCGAGCCACCGCCCGGGGAACGGAACCGTGACGTCAGGGCCGGCAGGTCCGCCGCCGCGACGCCGGGACCCCGATGGGAGACGGCCACGACGGGGCCGCGGACGGTGACGTGCACCTGCGCGCGCCCCGCGGGGTCACCCGGAGTGCGGCCGTGCCGCAGGGCGTTGTCGAGCAGGTTGCGTACGGCGATCCGCACGAGGGCCGGGTCGGCGGTGGCCACCGAGGGTTCCAGTGAGGCGGTCAGGGTGTGCGGGCCGGCCGTCAGCTCCTCGCAGACCTGCTCGACCAGCTGGTCCAGGCGCAGCGGGACCGGTCGCAGGGTGTCGGCCGCGCCCTGGAGGCGTCCCCGGGTGAGGACGTTGTCGACGACGTCGGTGAGCCGTTCGGTGGCGCGCCGGATGCGCGGCAGGTGCGGGTCCAGACCGCGCGGGTCCATCCCGGCCACGTCCACGGAGCTGCGCATGACGGCCACCGGGGTGCGGAGTTCGTGCGCCGTGTCCGCGAGCATCCGCTCCTGAGCCTCCAGCGCCCGCCAGGCCGGGCGCAGGCTCCTGCCGGAGAGCAGGTGGCCGGTGACGGCGGCCAGGCCGGTGAGCAGCCCGGCGCCGGTCAGCACGGAGACGATCAGCCGGCTGTGCTCGGCCACGCGGTGGGCCGGGTCGCCGACGACCACGACCGCGCCCTCCACGGCACCCGATTCGTCGTGGTGGAAGGGCCGGCCGAGCAGGTACGCGGGATCGCCGTGCGCGTCGGACACCTCCGCCCGCACCGTGTCGTCCCGCTCCATGGCCGATCGGGCGAGTGCGGTCAGCCGGGCCTCGGCGACGGGCTCGGCCTGCCCCTGAGAGGTGAAGATACGTTTCAGCACACCGCCCGGTGCTCGGCGCAACACCGTCACCTGGGGACGCCCCTCCGTGGCCTCGTCGTCGTAGAGGCCGTCCAACTGGATCCCGGCGTCCGTGTAGTAGATCAGCGAGGTGCTGACCGCGGCCCGCCGACCCATCTCGTCGTACTCCGCGGCGCGCCAGGAACGCTCGTCCGTACGGATCACCATCCAGGACAGCACGCTCACGCCGGCCAGGGTGACGAGGGTGTAGGCGAGGGTCAGCCGGAACTGGAGGCGCCGCAGCCGCAGTCGGGCGGGCGACCGGCGGGCGCTCCCGCCCGCGCTCCCGGCGGTGGCCCCGGCCTCGGTGGTGACCGTGCCATGACTCGCGCCGGTCGCCTTGCCGGCTCCCTTGCGACCGCCCTCGCGAACTCGCTTGGGAGCGCGCCGGCTTCGTGTGGGCCGGTTCGGATCGGCGGCCGTCACGGCAGGTCCGGGTCCGCGGATCCGAGGATGAACCCGTGGCCGCGTACGGTCCGGATCGGCGACGGCGGCCCGAGTTTGCGGCGCAGCCCCGCCATGACGGCGTCGACGACGTTGGAGACCGGGTCGGCCATCTCGTCCCAGCAGTGCTCGACCAGTGCGGTGCGGGTGACCACGGTTTCACGGTGGACCAGCAGGTGGCGCAGGACGGCGTATTCCTTGTGGGTGAGGGTGAGCAGGACGCCGTCGCGGCGGACCTCGCGGCGGGCGGCGTCCATCTCTATGTCCGCGTGGGCCAGGTGGACGGGGAGCCGATGGGCCGCCCGGCGGGCGAGGCTGCCGACCCGCACCACGAGTTCCTCCATGGCGAACGGCTTCGGAAGGTAGTCGTCGGCGCCGGATCGGAAGCCGTCCACCCGGTCGGGAAGGGCGTTGAGCGCGGTGAGACACAGCACGGGCGCGGACCACCCCGTGCGGCGGCGCCGCTCCAGGCGGTGCAGGGAGTCCCCGGAGGGCAGCATCCGGTCGAGGACGACACAGTCGTAGTCGGCTAGGTCGAGCAGGACATCGGCGTCCGGCCAGTCGCCGGCGGCGTCCACGGCGTACCCGGCGGCCTTGAGACCCGCCACCACGAGATCGCTGAGATCCGGTTCGTCCTCGACCAGAAGTACGCGCATGTGCTGTTCGCCCTTGGCTCTCGCGTCGGCCGCGGGGCAGCCGGGAGTCGCGCCGCGCCGCCACGTGGTGGGGGGCGCGGCCGGAAACACATACTAAGCTTGTTCTTTTTCTTCCGGACCCGACGCCGAAGGTTGGGCAGGCAGCCGCGTGACCGTTGATCTGTGATGCGCCACAGCACGCTGACCTGGCAAGATCCTCATATGGAAACTGGATTCCCCTGGGGGTCTACACCAACCGTCGATCTCCGCCTGTGGCGTGCTGACGCGATCGTGCTGTTCGACTGGCTGATGAGCACCGACCTGAACACCGTACCGATCACGCACCCGGCTCAGAAGCAGGCTCTCGTAGACCTGCTGGCACGCTTGGAGGAGGTGGACGTCGTCGAGTCCACCGGTGAAGAGATCGCCGCAGCCCAGGCCGAGGTGGCCAAGAACATGGGTTGGTAGGGACTCGCTCGAGGGCCGTGATCGCGGGTCCCCTCGAACGGCGTCTCGTACTGGGTCGCTCACCTGGGGGTTCGCCAGACGTGGGGGCGGCCTTCGTCTAATCATGTGCTCCGACCAAGGTGACGCGTGACCACGACGAAGGCCGTGAGGTGAGTTTGCTGCCTGACCTGTCCGGAGGGAAGCGTCACGCTTACGGGGAGAGTTCTACGAGTGTCTGACCGCTCGGAGCGACGAGTTGTTCGAGCTTGTGGACGCGGTGCTGTGTGCGGACGGTGCGGTGCGGTCCCCGGTGGACCTGACCCTGTTGCCCGAGCACCGTCGTTCCGAAGCATGTCGAACGCACTCGCGCCATGATGAAACCCGGTCACGCTGCGAATTCTTGCTGTAGCCGAGCCCGGCACCGTCAGCCGGAAGTAGTAGCCAAGCCCGGAACAGACATCGCCTCACGAACCGCCCACTCAGGGCCTCACGGGCGATCGTGGTTGGGAGCTGGGGCAGGTGGCGGGGGGCTCACTGCTGTGCACGCTTCATACAGGACGAGGTAGGCCCTGGCCTGTTGTTCGTAGGCGTAGCCCAGAGCGGCATCACCGGCCTGGAAAGCTATGACGGCCTGGCCATACAGGGTTGTCGCCTCGCGCAGATAGGGGACGCACGGATCGAGGCTTTCGTGCAGGGCAGGTGGAGGGGATGGCCGCGGCTGTTCGACAGCGAGTGCCCGGACCCTTTGCTCAAGGTCATGCAGGGGCCGCATAGTCGCTTCGGACTCGTTCCACGAGGTTGTAGCGTCCTGTTCTTTAGGACGAGGGACAGTGACGCACAGTAGCGCGAGCCGCCCGTAGCCGTCCCCTGTCGAGAGGTAGTAGTCGCCCAGTCCGTCGTCACCGCGCTGGTAGGCACTATCGGCAAATTCGTAGTGCGCGATCGCGGCTGACCAGTACGGTCGGCTATCCGTGGCAAGCCTGGGCAGGAACTGGAAGTGCGGCTGCCCGAGACGGTGGCACAGCGCGGCATCTCGCGTCACGAGTGCGGTCTTCTCACTGGATGTCTGGGTCCCCCATGCCATGGCTATCCCCTGTCGTTGCCTGTTCGGTCTGGTCGGTGTGGTGGAACCAGCGATCTGGCTTCTCAGCGAATGAAGTAGGGCGTGAGAGGAGCGGAGAGGAACTCCTCGGTCGCGTCAAGCAGGTGCGGCGAACTTTCTCCGCTGCGCTGGTAGCGCGGTCTGGCCTCCCCGCTCCCGCCCGCTCCGAAGACATGATCCACATAGCCATGCCCGACCTCATGGCCAGCGGCCTCACTGGCGAGGACACCATCTCCTGGCGCGACCCGACAACAGCTAGCTGATTCCAAGAAGAAGACGACCTTTCAGGGCGTCTGCGGGCAGGCAAAGCAGCCGGCGTCATGCGTGGATGCCCAGCAACCACACTCACATGTCACGAATGCGTATCCGCCATCGACGGGTTGGTCCGCATGGCAGCTGTCGATGGCCATCGACACGCTGTCCGTCGCACGCAGAATCACGTTGTGTGCGCTCTCGCCCTCTGTCACGCTCGCACATGCGCCGTGCCCGTGGGAGCACAAGCACAGACCCGAGCAGTGGGTTCCGCAACAGGTGCCGGGGGCCTCCGTTCCGTTGTCCTGTTGCGGCATCACGCTGCTGTTGCTGATTGAGACACGTAGCTGACTGCGGTACTGGTGGCGGCCTAGGTAAACCGATTTGCTGGCGGTAAATCCTGGGAAAGCCATCGCGCTCGTCCTTTCACTGGTCGCTGAAGCGGTCGTAGTAGCTCGACAGAGAGGTCACCAAGAAGGGGTGCTGGTCGGTCACGTCCACGGACACGGCGGCCTTTTCGGTGAAACCTGCGCGGCGGCTGGTGTAGGTAAAGATGCAGTCCACGACGGTGCGAGCGCTGCCGAGCGGGGAAGGCCGGACGCTCACGCCGCTGAGGGAGAAGTTCTCGGCGAATGCCTGCGCGGTCCGCGTGTATATCTCCGGATAGCGCATGGCAAGGTAGTTGAGGGCCCGGTGCTCGTCCGTGGCTCCGGCGTTGTCGGTGGCTTGGAGGATCGCGTCCAGAACCTGCGCCGAGGCTGACACGAACTGCCCGTCCGGCACGCTGTCAGGGTCAGACTTCGGGATCGAGCTGAGAAACGACTCCCGGTCGAAGGAGTAAATCTGCTCGACCGCCACGAGTGGCACCATGAGGCCGTTGCATTGTTCCGGCGCGGCCACTGGACCTCGTCGGCCGATCACCACGTCGAGGTCCGTGGGGCCTGGATCTGGTCGAATCGTCTGCACCAGCAGCTCCAGGTCAGCGGGGTCGCGAGGGAGCAGGATGTAGGTCTCAATGTCACGGACCAGCAGCACCCAGCACATCATCCGGGCGAGATAGCGGTGTTCGGACAGCACCGACTGCAGGAGTTGGGCATCCGTCTGCCCCGCGCTGTAGGAGCGCCCCGCTACCTGGGCGAACTCCTTCTCAACTGAAAGACGCGGAAATCGGGCCTCGATCCTACCAATCGTGTACACAAACCGATTAGGGACCAGGCTCTCGTCCAGTCGTGTGTGCTCGTCGGCTCGCGCCGTGGCCGCGGAAGCAGTGCACGACGGGCAGACATCGCTCGCCATGGAGAGTCCTACGGATGACCCCGCCAGGTCCGGTTGGGAAGGTGAAGGGGGCTGAACTGCGCCAGGCCGAAAGTTTGCTTCTTGTGTGGCTTGCTGTGCGAGCGTCTGGGCTGGCATCGCCAGATCACCTGTCGATTCGGATTCCGGTTGCGCATTGAGGTCGTGTGCCATCCGGTCCTCCTTCTCAGTGCACATGGCTGAGCAGCTCTCGGTTCACTGGCGGTCGCGGGGTGAGAGCACAACCCAACGGTCGAGAGCCGTTGCACGCCGTTCGCATCCGCCGCACGGCCGTATGCCAGTCCGAGCGGTCACATATTTGATCGCTTGGCCGAGTCCGATGTCATCATCGTGGACGAACCCAGGCATCCGAACCCGGAAAGGCTTGCGAACCGGGTGCTCTTGCTTCTCAGACATGGCACCTCCTGCGGCTCATTGCCTGGAATGCCGCTGCTGCGTTCAGCAGCGGCGGTACGACAGTCCTGTGTTGCCTCGAGGCGGTCACAGCCAGCCGGACTTCGGTTGGTGAAGCATCTGGGAAAAGCGACCAGAGCAGCGCGATCGCTCCGGTGACGAACGGAGCCGCAACGCTCGTCCCGCTCTGCATCACCAGCCCGCCCTCCGGCCCGAGGCTTCTGACCCTGTCACCGGGAGCGCCAAGCCCGCGGTGGCCGATCGAACGGCCCAGGTTAGACCGTCCCATCGGTTGGCCTGCCTGGTTGTATGAGGTCACTGGAATGACCCAGGGGTGGCCAGTCAGCGCCGTGCTCGTGATGGCTCGGTCGTTTCCGGCAGCGACAACGATGATCACCCCACGCTGGGCGGCAAAGTCCAGAGCGTCGATAAGTTGTCGTTCATGGTCAGGAAGGGGCTGGTAGAGAGCGGCGCTGATGTTGATGATCCGCGCCCCAACATCTGCGCAAGCCAAGATGCCCGCGGCGAGATGTTTCGGTGTGGTGGCGGGTGTACGGTCGTTGACCGCATGGTCGGTGAAGACAGTATGGACGTACAAAGTGCAATCGGGGCAGAGCGCCGGCGCTGTGCTGTCCCGCCGGGCCGCCAGTATTCCGGCGACGAATGTGCCGTGCGCGCATGCGAGACGTCCGGGTCGCGCGCAGGCCGCCGTATGAGCGCCTGACGTGTCTTTGATCCGCGTGCTGCGCAGCCCAGGGTGCCCAGTCATGACTGGGCCGTCGATCATTGCAATGGAGAGGTCAGGATTACCTGCCGTCCGACGGGCCAATTCTGCGAGGCCGACCAAAACAAGCGGCTCCATGACACCGACATCTCCTTTGCAGGGCATGCGATATATAAACAGGTTCGCATCTCGCCCACGTGATCACAATTTCGGGACGCTCCAGGGTCGGCGGAGTCTCAACTTGTGCTTTTTCTATCGGTCTCGAACGGCGTCTCGTACTGGGTCGCTCACCTGACGGTTCGCCGGACGTGGGGGCGGCCTTCGTCTGATCATGTGCTCCGACCAAGGTGCACGTGACCGAGACGAAGGCCGTGAGGGTGAGTCTGCTGCCTGATGCTGTCCGGAGGGAAGCGTTCGCGGAAGCGTCACGCTTCCGGGCTGAGTTCCATGAGTGTCTGACCGCCCGGCGTGACGAGTTGTTCGAGCTGACGGACGCGCTGCTGTGTGTCGATGGGCCGGTCCTCTCGCCGGTGGACCTGACGCTGGTGCCCGAGCACCGTCGTGGGCACGGAGCGTTGTACGGAGCCCTCAACCACGGCCGGATCGACGTCGACAGGCTGCGATCCTTGCTGGCCGACATGGCCTTGCCGCGCTTCGATGGCGGCCGTCTGGTGCTGGCGGTCGATGTGTCGCCGTGGCTGCGGTCTGACGCACCCTGCTCGGCCGAGCGGCTGTTCTGCCACGTCTACGGGCGGGCGAAGTCCGCGTCGCAGTTCATCCCGGGCTGGCCCTACTCCTTCGTCGCCGTCCTGGAGCCCGGCGCCACGTCGTGGACAGCGATCCTGGACGTGGTCCACCTCGGGCCCGAGGACGACGCGACCGCGGTCACCGCCGCCCAGCTGCGGGCCGTGGCCGAACGCCTCATCGCGGCCGGCCAGTGGACGCCCGGAGACCCGGACATCACGATCGTCATGGACGCCGGCTACGACGTCACCCGTCTGGCCTGGGTACTGCGGGATCTCCCCGTCGAGCTGATCGGGCGGATCCGCAGCGACCGGGTGATGCGCCTGCCGAAACCACCGAGGACGCACGGCATCAACGGCCGGCCACCCAAGCACGGCCCGGAATTCCGCTTCGCCAAGCCCGAGACCTGGCCCGAACCGGCGATCACCACGGCCACCGACACGGTGAACTACGGAAAGGCCGAAGCCCAGGCATGGGACCGGGTCCACCCGAGACTGACCCACCGCTCGGCCTGCCTGGAGCACGACGGCGAACTCCCCATCGTCAAAGGCACCCTGATCCGGCTGAAAGTCGAGCACCTCTCGAAGGAACGAGAGGCCCCGCCGGTATGGCTATGGTCCTCCACAACCGGCGTCGCCCCGGCGGACGTGAACCTGTGCTGGCAGGTGTTCCTCAGGAGATTCGACCTGGAGCACACCTTCAGGTTCAGCAAGCAGATGCTCGGCTGGAACACCCCGAAGGTCCGTACTCCCGAGGCAGCGGACCGTTGGACCTGGCTCCTGGTCGTCGCCCACACTCAACTCCGCCTCGCCCGGGACGCTGGCCACCGATCTCCGTCGGCCCTGGGAGAAGCCAGCCAAGCCCGAACGCCTCACACCAGCCCGGGTCCGCCGCGGGTTCAGGAACATCCGCGCTCACCTGCTCTGCCCGGCCCGTGTTCCTCAACCGACCGGAACCGGGCCCGGGCGGCCCCTCGGCTCGAAGAACCGGCACCCGGCCACCCGCTACGACGTCGGCAAAACGGTCAAACGCCCCGAGAACCTCAAAGCCATCGGCAAGCCCGGAAGATCTTGGTAGATGAAAAACAAGCTAAGCAGTCCGGAACAGAAACGGTTCCCCTCCCCGAGTGGGATGGAGGGTGACGTTCCGCTTCCCTCCATCCCGATGACCGCGGCAGCGGCCCCCGGCGGAAACCCGCCGTCACTCGGGCCGGGACCGGCGCGTCACGCCGCGCCGAACACGAGGATGTGGGCCGAGGCATCGGTGAGCACACCGTGCTCGTCCGCCAGGCGGGCCGTGGCGACGGCGTCGGCCACCAGGGCCCCCGCCGCCTCCTGGCCGGCGCAACGGCCCGCCGCCACCACGTACGCCCACCCCGGGCCCTCGACCCCGTGCCTGCGCACGTCGTCGAGCCCTGCCTGCCGCGCCTCCCCGGCGAGTTCCTCGGCGGTGTGGAAGTGCGCGACCGTGAAGCCCCGGCTTCCGTCGTAGGACCCGGTGCGCACCGCTCGGGAGACCTCGCCGGCCAGTAGTTCCGGGGTCAGTCCCGCACTGACGGTGTAGTCCTGGAGCAGGGAGTGGCGCGAGATCCCCGCCACCGCCACGAGGCCGCCCGGCACCGCGACCCTGCGCGCCTCCCGAAGCGCCGCGAGCCGCCCCCCTCGCTCGGACAGGTGGTACAGGGGTCCCAGGAGCAGCACCACGTCGTAGCCGTCCGAGGGGAGGGCCAACCGCCGCGCGTCACCGAGCTCCGCGGAACAACCGGGCGCGTACTCCCGCGCCTGTTCCACGTGTTTGGGTACGGGGTCCACCAGCAGCACCTCGTACCCGTCCTCGACGAGCCAACGCGCGTGGGTTCCCGGCCCGCCGCCCACGTCCAGCACACGCGCGGGAGGCGGGGGCCGGGACCGGCGCAGCAGCTCGCGGGTCCGCTCGAACTCCAGGCGCCCCACGGCCGTCGAGTGGAGCCGGGAGGCTTCGTCGTACTCCGTGTAGTACGACACGATGAGTGGATCGATGAGTGGATCGATGAGCGTCATACCCCATGACGGTATGGCCGTGCGCCACCGATTGTCATCCGGATATCACGGACCGCAGTCGAGGTGGGCGCGCGACCTCGGGACGCTCTCGACAGGCCCCCGCGGCATCCGCGACCCGGCCCCGGACGCCCCGATCCAGGCACACTCACTGTTGCCGGATTCAACTATTCCGGGCACCATCAGCGCATACGGCCCCTCGCCCGACCGCCGCGCGGCCTCGAATCGAAAGTCACACGAGTGAACACCCAGCACGGAGATGACACGAGCCACCGCCTGGCGTGGGCCAAGCGCGCCGTCCACGACCTCAACGCGGGCCACGCAGCACACGGATCACTCGCCGAAGCACTCGACACCGCGGGCGACCTCCGCGCGGAGAACGCCCACCGTCGCGCGGAGGCGGTTCGCGCCGCGGCCATGGGCCTCCCGCCCGCCGCCTGTGCCTTCGCCGCCGGGATCTCCGAGCGCATGCTCACCGTCTGGCAGGACACCGACCCGCACTTCAACGCCGCCATGGCCGGCGCACACGCTCTCGCCCACGCTCACGGGCTGACCGACCCGACCGCTCCGACCAGCCCGTTCGCCCTTCGTCTCCTGCTGAGAGCCGTACAAGGCGGGGCGGGCATCCTCGCCGCCGCGGAACAGCTCGGGATCCCCCGCCATCGTCTGCAGAAGCTGCGCGCCCGCCCCCAGGTCGCCGCCCTCGTCACCGCCGCGCAGAGCATCGCCCGCAAACCCGCCCCACGCCGCTCGAAGCCCTACGCCTACCGCCTCGTGCGCACCTCACCGAACGACGGCCCTCCCACCGCGACCCGCAAGCCCTGACCGCTCACGTCACCGGTGGCGGGGAGGTGCCGCGTGGCCGCCCCGTCGCCGCTCGCCGCGTCCTCCCGACCGCGGGGGTCAGCCGGTGGCGAGGGTCAGCCGGTGGGGCCCGGCCGGGCGAGGAAGTGGGAGCGGGCCTCGGGAAGGTACATGGGTACCACCGCCGCCGCGGCCAGCAGGTCGGGCAGGGCGTTGAGGGCGGACCACCACACGGGGCCCTCCACCGTGCCGAGCCCGCCGACGCGGAACATCAGGAACCCCACTCCGACGACCGTCAGCACCGCCCGGGCCCAACCCCGGCCGGCGCGCATCCGTCCCGCCACGACCAGCCAGGCGACGAGAAGAACGGCGAGTACGCCCGCCCCCACGGCGATCCGGACGATCGCGGTGTCCCGGCCGGCGTACTCGGTCAACTCGTCCAGGCTGGTGGGCGGCGCCACGAACGCACCGAGGAACCAGACGAGTACTTCCGCGGCGACAGCCGCCAGAGTGAGTCTCCACGCGACCTCGATCCGACTCGGGCGCCCGGAGCCGGAACCTGTCGTACCGGTCGTCATCACAGCCTCCTTCGGTATACGCCCTGTCAGAGGGCGAGCGGAGCCTGACGGTTCCCCGGTGGAGCGTGTCGAGCTGATCCGCTCTCGACTCCCGCCGCCTCGGGCGGCCTCCGGGGCGCCGCCCGGTCGCCGAAGCCGTCCTCGCGAGCAACGGCGACCGGGGGCGGATCCGGGGCGCGTCCCGGGCCCGGAGCCCGGGCACCGCGGCGCCCGTCCTTCACGACGGCGTCAGCCGGTGAAGGCCTCGATGAGGGTCCAGACGGCGAGTGCGCCCATGCACGCGGCGCCGATGCGCTGGACGGTCTTGAGGGGAACGCGCTGGGCGATGAAACGCCCCACCAGCAGGGCGAGGGCGGAGACCGACATCAGCGCGAGGGCGGAGCCGATGGCGGTGGACAGCCAACCGTTGGTGGCGGCCAGGTTGGCCGTGGTGATCTGGGTGAGGTCGCCCCATTCGCTGATGAAGACGGCCATGAACGCGGTGGTGTAGACGGGCCAGAACCCCGTGACGGTCTTGGCGGCTCCGTCCTCGTCGTCATCGTCGCCGCTGCGCAGCAGGACGAAGGCGCCGAACGCGAACAGGGCGGCGGAGACGAGCTTGACGGCGATGTTCGGCAGCAGACCGAGCAGGCTTCCGGCGCCGACGGCGATGGCCACGTGCACGATGAAGGCGGTGGAGGTGCCGAACCACACGTACAGCGGCCGCATCCGAGTGCCCATGGCCAGTGAGGCGAACATGGTCTTGTCGGGGAGTTCCGCGAGGAAGATCAGCCCGAAGGCGGTGATGATCGCCAGGGGGTCGAAGGTCATTCCCTTGCTTTCTGCTGGGGCCGGGCCGTCAGCTCGTACGGCACCCAGGGGGCGACGGGAAGAACCACTCGGCCCGGCACGACGGGGCGACCCACACACAGAGTGCGGGCCGCGTCATGCCTTGGCCGAAGGTCTCGTCCACCCCGCACGATGTGCGGCGGTCCGATGGCCGGGGCGTCCGTAGACGTCCAGTATGTCGACCAGCGGTTTTCAGGACTACTCCCCTTCGCTGGCACAGAGCCTAACAGGCGACTCCGGGGACCCCCCGCGCCGGGCCTCCGCCGGGGCCGTGCCCGTGCCCCGGGGCGGGGGAGGTGCGCCGCGGCGGGGAGGCGCGACCGGTCCGAGCGCGTTCCGGGCGGCATGTCACGTGACCGGGAGTTCTGGCGGGCGAGACTGGACGGCGCGCCCGAGCCCGTCTCCTTCACGGGAAGCGCCTCGGGGCCCGTGTCCGGTACGACGGTGCGGGTGAGCGGTGATCTCGACGCCGCCGACGCCCGGGTGCTGTGCGATGCCGCGCGCCGGCTGCTCGCCCACCTCGCGCAGGGGGACACGTACCGGATGATCGCCCGGCGGATGGGACCGAGCCCGCACACGGTCGACACCTACCTGCGACGCCTGCGCAGCAAGACCGGCGCGGTGAACCGGACGCGGCTCACCCACCTCGCCTTCCAGCTGGGTTACCGAGTGGGCGGCCGTACTCCTCCCCCGAAGTGGCCCAGCGGGCGGAGGCGACGGGGTCGACTGTTCGGCGGCGACGCATGAAATCGGCTGTCCGAAGCATGCGCGGGGGATGGAATGCGTGGTGTACGAGGAACGGTCGGGCAGGTCGGAGACGGTCGAGTGCGGTCTTGAGGACGAGGCGTGCCGCATCGCCCTGAAGCGGCTGCACGACTTGGACGACGGCGAGTTCGGGTGGATCCGGCTCGTCGATCCCGACGAGTCCGAGCTGGTGCAGTTGGCAGAGGAGCTGGGCCTGCACCCGCTCGCCGTCGAGGACGCGGTGCAGGCGCACCAGCGTCCGAAGCGCGAGCGGTTCGACGACGTGCTGGCGGTGGCGATCAAGACCCTGTGGTACGTCGAGGACGAGACCGCGGTGGAGACCGGCGAGATGATGATGTTCGTGGGCCCCCGCTACGTACTCACCGTCCGCCACGGCGCGGTCGACCCGACGGCCGAGGCGGCCCGCCGGCTCGACGCCGACGCGACCATGCTCCGCTTCGGTCCGCTGTCGGTCCTGCACGCGGTGTTGGACGTCGTCGTCGACGCGTACAGCGACGCCGCCGTCAAGGTTCGCGGCGCGCTCAACCGGTTGGAGGACCAGGTGTTCTCCTCCGCTCGCGTCGATCACACCGAGGGCATCTACTCGCTCAAGCGGGAAGTGCGCGAGTTCCGGGACGCCGTACAGCCGCTGGTGCCGGTCCTGAACGGTCTCCTGAGCGGGCCGGGCGAGGAGCGGCGGGCACCAAAGGCCGAACCCTACTTCCGTGACGTGGCCGACCACCTGCACCGCACGGACACCGAGGTACGCACCCTCGACGAGCTGCTGAACTCGGTGCTCGACGCCCAACAGGCCCGGGTGGGCACCTGGCAGAACGACGACATGCGGCGCATCTCGGCGTGGGCGGCGATCTTCGCCATCCCCACCATGGTCGCGGGCGTCTACGGGATGAACTTCGAGCACATGCCGGAACTCGGTTGGACCTACGGCTATCCCCTCGCCGTGGGGCTGATGGCACTGGCGTCGGGGGCGCTGTACCGGGCCTTCCGCCGCAACGGCTGGCTGTAGGCCACCTCACCGGCCCCGCGTCGGGCGCACCCCACCCGGCGCGGGATGACGGGCCGGTTCCGGTCGAGCGGCCAAACCCGCTGGTGGGGTGGCCGGCGGCCGACCTACCATCCGACGATGACGACCTCGACGGACCACCTCATCGACGAGGCGCTGCACCGGTGCGACGCGGGCTGGTTGTCCGACCACCTCGACGCCCGGTCCTGCCGACCGGCCGTCCTGGGACGCCTCGTTCGGCACGCGAACCCGCGCCTGCGTCATCTGGGCCTGCTGCTGCTCAGCGGACGGGTCAGTGCGACCCCACCGGCGGCGGACGAGCGGGAGACGGCCGAACTGGCTTCGCTGCTGCCCGACTTCGTGGTGGAACCGCCCGAAGCGGCTTTGCTCCAGGCGAACCTCCACGCGCACCTGGGACCGTATCTCCGGGATCGGCGCCGGCCTTCGTGGCGTACGGCCGACCTGCCGGTGCGGGTACGGATCGCCTGGCTGCGCGCCGAACTTCTCGACGACCCGGCGGTGCTCCGACACGAGGCACGGGGTGAACTCCTTTACCAGGCGGTCCGGGAGACGAGTGTGACCGCCGCGCACCGGCCGGGGCGGCTGGTGGCCGAGCTTGCGGACAGCGGGGATCAGGTGTTGCGCGCCGAAGCCTTGCGGCTCGCCCGCGAGGGCCTGCACGCGGGGCTGTTGGCCCCCGCGCGCGTACGCGAGCACGTCCTCGCCCTGCTGGGCACCGGGGTGCTGGGCGTCGACGTGCAGAACATCGGCACGCACGGCTCCAGCTCGGCGGATCCCGGTTCGGCGGTCGGCTCGGCGGTCGGCTCGGCGGATCCCGGTTCGGCAGTCGACTCGGCAGTCGGCTCGCGCACCGCCACCGCCGTCGTGGTCGCCGCGCTGCTCGAGCTCGCCGAGCCGTGGGCGGCCCTGGAGCCGCTGCCGGAAGGGCGACTGTCCGTCTTCCTCACCTCCGGTCCGGAAGCCACCCCGGTCGAGGTCGCCGATGCCGCGCTCTCGGCTGCCGCCCGCCACGGCCACCGGGACCTGGTGCGGCGCGTCGCCGCCGATCCCGGTCGGCCGGCCGCGCTTCGCCGCCGCGCGCTCGAACTCCTCGGTGACCTGGCCGGGCGCGGTGACATCCGGGAACTGACCGCCATCGCCGCCCGGGATCCGCTGCTGCTCGGCGCACCCGCGGTGACCTGCCTGCGCGGGCTCCACCGGCGTGGTCACTTCCCGGCCGACGAGGACGTGCCGGCCATCGTCGGCCTGGCGCTGGCCGACCATTCGATCGCACCGCACGAGGTCGCCACGATCCTCTTCACCTGCCGACACGCGGCGCTGCGGGTGCTGATCGACGCCGATGACGACGCCGACGCCGAGCAGAGCGGGCCGAGGCGGCTCGCCCTGCTCGTCGCGATGGCCGGGCAGGGGGCGCGGGAGCTTCCCGTCGGAGAGGAGATCACGCGGGTGTTCGCGTCGGCCGGCGCACCCGAACCGTTCCTCGCCGCGATCCGTGAACTGCGGTACACGGAGGCCGAGGACGTGGTCATCGCGCTCCTCCCCAAGGCCCCCGGGGCGGCCCTGGACGCGTTGGAGGCCATCGGCGGACACCGCACGGTGCGGGCGCTGCGGGAAGCGCTCGGGCTGCCCGCCGCCGAGGACGCCGCACAGGGCGGTGAGGGGAGCGGTGTCATCGCGCCCCACCTGCGCGCGGTGCGCGACCGGGCACTGGAACTGCTGTGGCATCTGACCGACGACCGGGGCCGGCGGCGTGACCTCCTCGTCCGCCTCGACCCCACCGATCTGCCGGCGCGCATCGCGGCCGATCTCGGCGGCCCCGACGAGGAGGAGCTGGCCCTCCTCGGAGCCCATCTGGACCCGGACGAACCGTTGACGGCGCTGTGCCGGCTCGCCGCCCACGGCGGGGCGGGCACCCTGCCCGTCCTCGCGGACCTGCTGCTGCGCGTGGTGGGCGAGTTGGCGGCGTTCCGGGAGCCGGGGGGCGACGTCACACGGTTCGAGGGCGAGACGCCGAACGCCGAACCGACCGTTCCCCGGGAAGCCGAGCACGCGCTGACCGCCTTGGGTTCCCGCCTGTACGAGCGGCGTCGGATCCGACCTTCGTGCCTGCTCGACGCGGCGGACGCGCCGGCGGCGGGCAGGGCGCTGCTCGCGACCCTGGTGTTGGATCTGTTGGACCGGCCCGGGCTGTCGGACAGGGAGAAGACGATCCTCCTGGAACTGTTGTCCCGAGCCCCCGGCCCGCGCGTTCGCGCACGGGTGCACCACCTGCTGCGTCACCGTGACCGGCACGTGCGCAAGCACACGATCGCGTTGCTCGCCCGCGATGTCACGGGGGACGACGCGCGGGCCCTGTCGGCCACGTTGATCGCGCTGACCCGCGCCGGGGACGTGCAGACCGTCCGGAGGGCGCTGCTGGCCCTCGGCCACGCGCGGGCCCGCTGGGCGTGCGCGGCAATCGCCGCGTGTCTCGCCCATCCGAACATGAACGTCAAGAAGACGGCCGCCCAGGCCCTGGTGCACGCGGGCGCGGCCCCGGCGGTTGCGGAACTGCTCCGCATGCTGGGCCGGCACGACAACCCGGGGCTCCGCGGCACGCTCGTCGAGGCGCTTCGCGCGATACTCGGCGACGCGTACGCGGCCACCGTCCTCGCCGCGGCGGAGCACGCCGAGACGAATCGCGCCCGGGCCCTGCTCGCGGAGGCTCTGGACGGTGTCCTGCCGGCGCGCTCGGTCCTCGCGTTGGCCGACCAGGCCTCACCGGTCGCGCCCGCGCTGCTCGCGCTGGTGGCGGACGGCCGGGTCCGCCTGGCGTCCGGCACACGGGAGGAGTTGACACCGGCGCTGGACCGGCACGGCATCGTCCTTCCCGCCGGGCCGGCATCGCCGCCAATCGACGAAACTGACTTCGACGTGGCCTCGCTGGCGGCGGGCCGCTGGAATCCCGCCGTCGCGCTCCGCGTCGCCGAGCGTCCCGAACCTCCGCGCGCAGACCGGCTGCGCGAGCTGCGGCCCCTGCTGGCGGACTGGCTCCGCCTGGCCGGCTCCGCGCCCCGAGCGGCCCGTGGGGCGGTCCTGCGGTTCACCCTGCGGCTCTGCCCCGCGCCCTGGACGGACGGGGAGCTCGCCTCCTGGGCCCGGTCCGCCCGGGTGCTCCTCGACGCCCTGGCCGACGGGTCGGGCGGGGACCGCCCGGACCTCGTCGCGGTCCTCGAAGCGGTGGCACCGTTGCTCACCCCGGCGTCGGCGGCGGCGGTCGTCGACGCCGTACGCGCCCTGCCTGCCCCCTCCGCGCACACGCCCGACCGGCCCACGCTGACGCTGCTGCGCCGGTGCGGGGCGGTGTTGGTCCGCGCGGACCTCGACCGCGCGCTCGCGGTGGCCGGGTTCGGCGCCGACCCCTGGCGGGCCCGAACCGAGGTGCTGCGCGAGGCGTTCGACGTACCGCCCCTGCCCGGAGGAGTACCGTCCCTGCCCGCAGGAGACTGGCGGACCGCCTTGGAGGCCTCGGTGCGCACACCGGCCGCGCTTGCCGACTTCCGCCTCCGCGATGTCCGCGACCTCCCCGGCACGCGCGACCTCCCCGGCACGCGCGACCTCCTCAGCACGCGTGACCTCGGCCGCACGCGTGACGAGGAAGCGCCCGACTCCCGGGAGCGGTTGTCCGCGCTGATCGACGTCTACGCCACCGCCGATCCCGAGGTCCGTGACCCGCTGCTCGACTGGATGACGGCCCTCCAGCCCCTGGACGCACCGACCTGGACGATCGGCGAGAGCGCCTCCGGACCACGACCGACGCCGGGGCGTGCGGGCGTACCGCGCCGCGCGCACGCCGACGACCTCGATCAGCCGCGCTCGGCGGCTCTGCGCGACCGCCTGCTGACGATGTCGGACTCCCCTGACCCCGAGCGCCGGAACGCCGCCGCCCGCGCCCTCCTGACCTGGCCCGAGCCCGGGATCCGGCTCGCCGTGCTCCGGGCGGCCCTGCGCGGGCGGACGACGGTCGACGTCGGCGCCGACCTGGCCCGCACCATGATCACGCTCGACCCGGCGGAACTCCGGGCCGACGAGGTTCCACCCGAGCACGTGATCCGCGTGGCCTCGCTGCTCGCGCCGCCCGACCTCGTACCGCTGCTCCCGCTGCTGTCGCACTGGTGGGAGCACGGGACGCCCGCCGTCCATCACGCCGCCGCGGTCGAGTTGCGCAGGGCGCCCGTCGACGCGCTCGCCCACGCTCTCGGCGCACGTCTCGACGCCGGCGCCCGGGGGCTGGTGGACCTGATCGCGGGTCGGGCGCTGCTGCGCACTCCGGCCCTGACGCGGGCGTGCCGGCGGCTCCGCGCCGAGGGACACGACGAGCTCGCGGACCGGATCCTGCTGGTCGACGGCCCGCTGCGGGGCCCCGCGGCCGTGAGTCGGGACGCGGCAGCGCTCGCCTCACTACGCGCCCGCGCCGAGCCGTCCACCCCGCGGGCCCCACGCCGTCCGGCCCTGCGGGAGCTGTCGGACGCGGCCCGTACCGGGACTCCCGACGAGATCCGCCGGGCCCTGACCCGCCTCGCCGAGGAGCACCGGGGCCCGGGTCCGGACCTCGGGGTGCGGGAGCTGATCGGTGAGTTGCTGCACCACCCCACAGCGGGGGTCCGCCTGCACGCCCACCGGACCTCCCGGGCGGTGCTGGACCGGCCGAGCCACCTTCGGCACACGCTGGTCCTGCTGCACGACCCGCAGCCGGACGTGGTCCGCATGGCGATCCGGAGCCTGTCCCGAGCGGCCTGGAAACCGGCGATCCCCGCCCTGGTCGGCTTGCTCGAACACGCGCGTCCCGTGGTTCGCCGGACCGCGGCCGACGGTCTCGCGCGTCTGGGCGCTCCGGCGGTCCCCGCGCTCAGGCGCGCCGCCGACCACGCCCGCCCCGACCGGCGGGCGCGCTACGCGGAGGTGCTGGGCCGCATCGCGGCCGGCACCTGAACCACCGTCGGGTGGAACCGTCGATCGGAGGCCGACGACCACCGCCCACCCCTGGCCAATGGTTTGCGCGGAGTGCTCGTGGGCAGTCGCCTACAGCCGGAAGGACGAGGCCCCGGTCTGGAGGCCGCCATGTCGACAACCACGCTCATCGTCATCATCGCCGCGCTGGTACTGATCGCCCTGATCGCCGCGTTGTGGACCTTCTCGCGCCGCCGTCACCTGCGGCAACAGTTCGGCCCCGAATACGATCGCACGGTCGAGGCCGAAGGCGGCCGGAGAGCGGCCGATCGCGAGCTGCGGGCTCGCGAGCAACGCCACGACACGCTCGACATCAAGGAACTGCCCGCCGAGCGGCGTGTCCAGTACACCGATGAGTGGCGCGACGTCCAGGAACGCTTCGTGGACCGCCCCGAGGCCTCGGTCGCCCAGGCGGACGAACTGGTGACGCGCCTGATGCGCGAACGCGGCTACCCGGCCGACGGCTACCAGGGGCAGGTCCGGGACCTGTCGGTGGAGCACGGCCGCACCCTGGAGCACTATCGCGCGGCCCACGAGATCAACCTGCGCGGCAGCGGAGCCGAGGCGACCACGGAGGAACTCCGTGGCGCCATGGTCCACTACCGCGCCCTGTTCGAGGAACTGCTGAGCAGCGAAGGAGGCCGATGACATGCGGGAACACGGTGACACGGCGGGCCGGGGCGACGAGGACCGGCTGACCACGGAGAGCCTCGCCAATCCGGGTGCGACCGGCGCCCAGGCCGTGTACCCCGGCGAGGCGACGGCCCTGGAGAGCGAGACCGCCGAGGCGCGGGACGGCGCACGGGACGAGGAGGCGCCTGCCGACGTCCGGGACGGGCCGGAGCACGCCGAGGGACGCGGGCAACGGGACGAGCGTGACGAACCCTTGTTGGCCGGCGCGGAGACGGAGGGCTTCCGGGAGCGGTGGGCCGAGATCCAGGGGCGCTTCGTCGACGACCCGAAGGAGGCCGTGACGTCCGCGGACACGCTGGTGGCCGAGGTGATGCAGGAACTCGCCCGGACCTTCTCCGCTCACAAGCAGGAACTCGAGGGCCAGTGGGGACGCGGCGAGCAGGTCGCCACGGAGGATCTGCGGCTCGCGCTGCAGCGCTACCGTTCATTCTTCAACCGCCTCCTCAAGACCTGAGCGCGCACCCCGACCCGATCGACGCGCGATCGACGCGCAGACGGGGCCGGGGCGAACACCACGTGGTGGTGTCGCCCCGGCCCCGTCGCATGCGCCGTCCCGCCGGGAGGCGTCCCGTCAGAAGGTGTGCGGCTCGTCGTAGTAGCGGCCGATCTGGCGGTGGTAGTCCGCGTCCTGGAGGTGCTTGTCCTGGATGAACTCGGGAGCGTGCTTGATCTGCTCCTTCGTCCGGTTGACGTGGATCCGCCGCTCGTCCACCTCGATCCGGCTGACCGTGCCGGCGGGCAGGAGCACTTCCTTGCCGAAGATCCACGGGCCGGTGTCGACCACGATGTACGAGGAGTCGACCTCGTCGGAATGCTTGTCGACCTTGCCGATGGAGCCGTCCGTGGCCTCGACCTTGAAACCCGTCAGATCGACATCGGCCAGTCGGCCGGACGTCTCGCGGTAACCCCACACATTCCCGGTCATGTGAACAACCCCTTCACCCAATCGATGTGACGGTCCTCTTCTCCACGGCGTCCTCGATGATCCGGAGAGGGATGATCCGGAGAGGCGCGGAACCGCCACAGGGTCGCCTGCCCTGAAAGCTCCGACCCACACGGGGCACTCAGGGTCGGACCACGCCCGTGCGCGCCGCCGCCGTTTGTGTGGGTTCGGCGTCGGGGCCGAACCATTCGCACAACAGCACGGTCGCATCGTCCTGGAGCCGTCCGTCGTGGTGACCCATGACCGCCTGGACGAGGCGCCGCAACGTCTCCGGGAGGGGCAGACCGTCGGCGTGGTGGCGGATCAGGAAGTCGGTGAAGTTCGCGAGACCGAACTCGGTGGAGCCGGGCCGTCGCGCCTCCGTGATGCCGTCGGTGTACAGGACCAGGCAGTCCCCCGGCTCCAGTTGCTCCCTGCACGTCCGGACGGGCAGCCCGAGGTCGGTGCCCATGGGGTGGGCGGGCGGGCAGGCCAGTTGGCCGGCCCAGCGGCCGCCCCTGATGACGAGCGGCGGAAGATGACCCCGGTTGACCCAGGTCAGGACCCCGGTACGCGTGTCCAGCTCGGCGAGGACGCCCGTCACGTAGATGCCGCGTCGGAACTGCTCGATCAGCACCTCCTCCACCCGCTCGCTCATGCCGACGAGGTCCGCCCCCTGCCGGCGGGCGTTGCGGCAGGCTCCGACGGCGAGGTTCGCGGCCAGTCCGGCCGCCGTGTCGTGACCCATGGCGTCGAACACCGACAGGTGGACGACCGGGCCCGTCATCGCGTAGTCGAAGGCGTCCCCGCTGATCTCGTACGCGGGTTCCATCGTGGCGGCGACGACGACCCGACCGTCCGCGTACGTCCGCGGCGGGATCAGGTGCCACTGCATCTCGGCCGCCACGTTCATCGGGGCCGTCCGCACGAGCCGCGCGTACGCGTCGCTCTGGTCGCTCTTGGTGACGATCAGCAGGGCGACGAGGGAGGCCAGGGCTTCGGCGTCCCGGCGGGCCCGCGCATCGTTCTCGTCCGGGGTGAGGCGCAGCAGGCCGAGCCGCTCGCTGCCGTTCAGCATCGGCACCCACCACTGCGCGTGGAGCGGGTCCGCCGCCGTGTGCACGATCTCGCCGTGCTGGTAGGCGCGCCCGGCGAGGGTGCCCTCGATCCTGATCTCGCGATCGTCCGCGCGAGCCGTCGCTGTTTCCGGCGGGGCCGAGGGTGGGTGGGGCAGTACGCGGAGCACGCGCTCCTGCATGTCGGCCACGTAGATCCGTACGTGGCGGAAGCCGGCCCGGGCCGCGTGTTCGGCGACCTTGGCCGGCAGGAGGTCCATGGGCATGAGGTGGCCGGCCGCCAGGAGGCCGGTCAGCATGGTCGGGCTGTCGTCCCGCCGATCGATCGCCACAGACTCATCTCCCGCGCCGGTGGATCCAGTGCACCACACGCGCGCGGGTTTCGCCGTCGACGCGCGCCGCACCCGCCGGCGTCCGGCTCCGCGTGCGCGTGGCTCCTCGGCTCCCCCGTCCGCGGGCTCGGGGGGCTCACGCGCCCGCCGGGTGTTCCGCTTCCTCGCGCCCGGCCGCGCGGCGGGCCGCCGCGGCGTCGGTGACGTCGAGGAACACCTGGTCCAACTCGGGCCACCGTGCCTTCAGCTCGTCCCGGATGCGGACCATCGCGTCCTCGACGGTCTCACTGTCGTATCCGGCCGTCAGGTCGATCCCGGCGGCCAGCAGCACCGAATCCGGCCCGAGCTGCATGGTGAGCAGCGCCGTGACGGAGTCGATCTCGGGCTGCCGCCGCAGCAGGGCCCGTACCTCGCTCTGCATGGCGGGATCGGCCGCCTCGCCGATCAGTTGGGCCCTGGCCCCCTTGCCCAGGGCGTAGGCAACGTAGACGAGGAGCACACCGATCAGGATGGAGGCCCACGCCTCGTACGCCACCTCACCGGTCACCATGTGGAGTGCCATGCCGATCATGGCGAGGACGACACCGGCGCAGGCCGTGCTGTCCTCGGCCAGGACGGTGCGCAGGGCCGGATCCCGTACCTGGCGGATCTCCTCGGTCGTGCTGCGCCCGGCCTCGCGGGCTTCGCCGCGCACCTGGCGTACGGCGCGGACGAGCGAGGCCCCTTCGGCGATCAGCGCCGCGAAGAGCACGATCAGGCCGATGACGTAGCCCTTGTGCGATTCGGAGCCGCCGGACCGGAAGGCCTCGATGCCCTGGAAGACCGAGAAGCAGCCGCCGGTGACGAAGATGCCCACGGCCGCGAGCAGGGACCAGAAGAAGCGTTCCTTGCCGTAGCCGAACGGGTGGCGCTTGTCGGCCGGGCGCCTGCTGCGTTTGACCGACGCGAGCAGGAAGACCTCGTTGAGGCTGTCGGCCACGGAGTGCGCCGCCTCGGACAGCAGGGCCGGGGATCCGGCGATGACGCCGCCGACGCCCTTGGCCACGCAGATGACCAGGTTCGCGCCGAGGGCCACCCACACCGTGATGCGGGTTTCGCCGTCGCGTTCGGCCGCCGTCCCGGCGGACCGTGTCATCGCGTGTCCGCGGGCGCCGAGGTCCCCGGGACACCGGCGGTACCAGGGGTTCCCGCGGTGCGCGGAAGCTCGGTGATCCGGGTGGCGTTCAGGGTGAGCCGCCGAATGCGACCCTCGTGGTCCGCCGCCCTCGTCTCGGCGCCCTGGAGCTGCGCCGGGGCCGCGTCGGTCAGCTGCCAGGTGGTGAGTACCTCGCGTCCGCCGGCATCCGTCTCGTCGATGGTGACGAGGACGGGTCGCGGTCCGTCGGCCTCCTCCGCGAGGGCCCAGGAGAGGGCGTCGGGGGCGTCGGCGAGGACACAGCCGGTCAGGGTCACCGTGAGGTCCGGGCCGAAGGCCTCGCCGTCCCCCCGCGAACCCAGTCCCTGGGCTTCCTCACAGGTGAAGCGCTCTCCCTCGACGGTGACGCGGAACCGCGGGGGATGCGTGGTGGAGTAGTCCATGCCCCTTCGCCTGCCCGGGGCCCGGACCCGTATGCGGCCCACGCGTGCACGGGGCCCGTACGGCGCCCGTTCGGCCGAGGAGGGGGTTCGGGCGGCCCGCGCACGGAGGGGGCGTGGGCGGATCAGGCGGCGAACTCCTTGACGAAGGCGGCGCAGAAGGCGTCCAGGTCGTCGGGCTTGCGGCTGGTCACCAGCGTGCCGGGGGCCGCGTGGCAGACGTGGACCTCTTCGTCCACCCAGGTGCCGCCCGCGTTGCGGATGTCGGTGGCGAGACTGGGCCACGAGGTGAGGGTGCGACCGCGTACGACCTCGGCCTCCACCAGCGTCCAGGGGGCGTGGCAGATCGCGGCGACGGGCTTGCCCGCGTCGAAGAAGCTCCTGATGAACCCGACGGCGCGCTCGTTCATCCGCAGCGCGTCCGGGTTGGCGACGCCGCCGGGCAGTACGAGTGCGTCGAAGGCGTCCGAGGTGTCACCCGCGAGCACGTGGTCCACGGTGAACCTGCCGGCCTTGTCGAGGTGGTCGAAGGCCTGCACCTGTCCCGGCTCCGTCGAGACGAGTTGGGGGTTCCAGCCTGCTTCCAGGGCGGCCTTCCACGGCTCGGTCAGTTCGACTTCCTCGACGCCTTCGGGCGCGGTCAGGAATGCGATGCGCACCGCGTTCACTTCCTTCGGTTCGGGGCTCCGGCGTCCCCCGCCCGTTGTGCGGGGGCCTGGGTCCGGGCCGGTGGGTTCACCGTGCACCCCGCGCCTGCCCGGCTCGTGGTGTCGCAATCATCCGATTGCTCCCCCCGACCCGTGCGGCGGGGCGACGGCCCCGGGCACGGTTGTGGGGACGACGGCGACGGCCACGAGCCCGACCAGGCCCTTCGGTCGCATCATGGCCGCGTACCCGCCCGAGGAGAGCGACGACGACGCCTGGCTGGTGGCGATCCGCGTCGGCTGAGGGCAGCGGGTCCGGAACCGGACCCGAGCCCGGCCGGTCACTTCCCCTGGCGTCCCCGGTAGCGGCGCACCAGGCCGTACGCGAGGACGGCGCACCCGGCCGCCACGAGCGCGGGGTGGCGGCGGGCGACCTCGGCCGCCCGGCTCGCCTCCGCGCGCCCCCGCTCGGGGGTGACGTCACGGATCCCGGCTTCCACGGCTCCGGTCAGGGACGCCGCCTTCTGTGCCACGGGCTCCGGGATCCGGTCCTGCGCCGCGTGGACCACGGCGGAGACCTTCTCCTGGGCGCCCGCCTTCACCTCGACGGCCTTGTCGTGGGCGCGGGCCTTGACCTCGGCGGCCTTGTCGTGGGCGCCCGCCTTCACCTCGGCCGCCTTCTCCCGGGCCTCGGCCTTGACCTCGGCGGTCTTGTCCTGGGCGCGGGCCTTGACGTCCGCCTTGGCGGCCAGCGCCTCCACGGTCCGGCCCAGTTCGTCGCGGGTCGCCTCGATCTGCTCGCGCAACTCGTCCGGGGTGGCCGGGTCCTTGTCCGCGTGGGTGTGGTCGTCGCTCATCGATGTGCCCTTTCCTTGATTTCGGCCACGTCGGCCTTCACGCTGTCGATGGTCCGCTCGGGGGTGGGCGGGGTCGCCCGGACCGCCTGCTTCTTGCCGGCCGCCGCCAGGACGGCCGCGATCACGGCGAGGATTCCGGTGACGACGAGGGCCGCGGCCCACAGCGGCAGGACGAGGGCCAGGGCGACGATGCCGGTCGCGGCGAGGCCCTGGAGGGCCAGGACGGCGAAGAGCCCGGCTCCGCTGAGGAGACCGGCGCCGAGGCCCAGGCCCCTGCCCTTCTCCCGCATCTCGGCGGTGGCCAGGTGCAGTTCCTGGCGGACCAGCAGGGTCAGTTGTTCCGAAGCCTGTTTCACGAGGGCGCTCGTCGAGGCGGAAGCGGTGTCGTCCGCCTGGTCGTGGGGTGAGGGGTCGACTGAGGAGTACATCGTCGGAGATCTGCCTTCCCATGCGCGGGCGGGCCGATGGCCTCGCCCGGTACGTCGTGTGGCCTCGATTGCGGTTGCGGCGGCGGCTCGTCTGCCACCGGTGGCGTCTTCCCCGTGTCGGGGCACGCACTCGCCGATGAGCGCTCAGACCCGGGTGGCTTCCGCATGCCCGTCGGACTCGTCGCCCGGCCCCGGGTGGTGCTCCGCGCGTTCCCGTTCCTCCCGGCTCCACGCGCGGGTGTCGCGGGGGCGGACGTACGGCTCCTCGTCGGCCGGATGCCCGCCCATGATGGCGCGCCGGCGGGACATCTCCGCGTCGAACTCCAGGCCGAGGAGGATGGCCAGGTTGGTGATCCACAGCCAGACCAGGAAGACGACGACACCCGCCAGGGTGCCGTACGTCTTGTTGTACGAGGCGAAGTTCGCCACGTAGACGGCGAATCCGACCGAGGCCGCGAGCCAGATCAGCAGGGCGAGCAGGCTGCCCGGGGTGATCCATTTGAAGCCGCGGCCCTTGGCGTTCGGCGTCGCCCAGTACAACAGGGCGATCATGCTCGTGACCAGCAGGACCAGCACGGGCCACTTGGCGATGGACCAGACCGTGAGCGCGGTGTCGCCGAGGCCCAGCACGTCGCCGGCCCGGCGGGCGACTCCGCCGGTGAAGACGACGATCAGGGCGCTCGCGACGGCCATCACCATCAGTACGATCGTGACGCCGAGCCGCACCGGCAGCACGACCCAGACGGGCCGTCCCTCGGGCACGTCGTAGACGGCGTTGGCGGCGCGGATGAACGCGCCGACGTACCCGGAGGCGGACCAGACGGCCACCACCAGACCGACGACGGCGACCGCGGACCCGATGCCGCTGCGGCCCTGCAACTGCTGCACCGCGTCGGCGACCACATCGCGGGCGGAGGCGGGCGCGAGCTGTTCCAGCTGGTCCAGTGCCCGCTGCGCCGTGGAGGGGCCGGCCAGCCCGAGCAGGGAGGTGAGGACGAGCAGGGCCGGGAAGAGCGCGAGGATGCCGTAGTAGGTCAGCGCGGCGGCCCGGTCGCCGAGTTCGTCGTCGCCGAACTCCTTCAGGGTGCCCTTCAGCACCTTGCCCCAGGCGCGCTTGGGCATCTCCGAGGGCCGGTCGGGCTCGTCGCGCTCCACGCCGGGATCCGGTCCGACCCGATCGCGCTCCGCCTCGTCCACACGGACCCCGCCCACAGTTCCGTCGCGGTCGCCGGGCGGGGCCGCGCGGGGCGGTTCCCGGTCGGTGTCCACGACCGCGGGCCGGTGTGGCGGCCGCCCGTCCGCCCGGTCCTGCTCGTGGTGCTTGCGTTCCCATAGCGCTGCCATACCGAGCGGATGTCCGCGATACGCGACCTCAATCAGCGGCGCCGTCGCCGGGAGGAGCGGAGGTCGCGGCCCGTCGGACGGGAGCGGAGACCGGTTGTCGGGGCGGGACCCGGTGGGGCGGCGGCGCCGGTCCGCCGCGCCGGGCGAGAATGGGTCCGTGACAGACACCTTCACCACCCGGACGATCGACGTGACCACGGGCTCCGCGGAAACCGTGCTCGACCTGACCTCGGCCTGCGCGGACTTCCTGCGGGAGACCGCCCGTGGTCGGGACGGACTGCTCAACGTGTTCACCCCGCACGCGACGGCCGGGCTGGCCGTCATCGAGACGGGCGCCGGGAGCGACGACGACCTGTTGGAGGCCCTGCGCTCGCTGCTGCCCGCCGACGACCGCTGGCTCCACCGGCACGGCTCCCCGGGGCACGGCCGTGATCACGTGCTGCCCGCCCTCGTCCCGCCGCACGCCACGCTGCCCGTGGTGGGGGGCGAACTGGCCCTGGGAACCTGGCAGTCGGTGGTCCTGGTGGACACCAACCGGGACAACCCCCGCCGCACGGTACGGCTCTCGCTCCTGGCCTGAGGCGACGCGGTCACGGAAGCGGACGCCTCAGGCCTGCCTCGTCCAACGTTGCGAGGCGTCCCCACCACAGGTGTTCGTGACCAGACCGCTGCTCATGCCGAGGTCGAGGCAGCCTCCGCTGAAGTCGCTGCGGAGGGTGCCGCCCGCACCCGTACGCCACAGCCGGCCGATGTCCTGGGCGCAGTCGCCCACGAAGACGGCCTGGCCGAGGCCGTTGGCGTACAGGCACTGGCCGCTCTCCCGGTTGACGAGCTTGAAGCTTCCGTTCGACCCGCTCCGCACGGTCCACCGCGCCGAGGAGGCGGAGCAGTCGCCGAAGTCCGACGCCCCGAAGACCTGGGTGATGCACTTGCCCTTGTTGCCGTTCCGGTAGCGGTAGGTACCGGAGTCGGGGGCCTTGGGGGGTACGGGTGCGGTGGACGATCCGCCGCCGGGAGGACGTGGGCTGCCGGCGCCGCCGGGGTTGCCGCCGTTCGCGGAGCCGCCCGCGCCGTTCGCGGAGCCTCCGGCGCCGTTCTGTGCGCCGCCCCCGGGGACCGGGCCCGTCGCCGGGCCGGGTCCCGTGCCCGTCCCCGCGCCCGGGCCGACCCCCGCGCCGCCCGCGGCCACGGGTACGAGCCCGCCCGCTCCGGCCTGCCCACCGTCCTTGCCGTCCGCACCGGAACTCGCCGGGGCCGGGGACTGTACGGGGGACGCCTGACCGGACGGGGCCCCGCTCGACGCCGGCGGCTTCCCGCCCGGGGGCACCGCGGCGGGGGCGGACCGCTCGCCCCGCGCGCCGGCCTGTGGCGCGGACGTGTACGGCAGGTTCTGGATGACCAACGTCGTGCCGCCCGCGACCACGACGACGGGGATAACGGCGAGGAGGACCCTGGTACGGCGCCGCGGCCGCTCGGGCCGCCGCCCCTTCGCGGGCAGGGCGACGGACACGCCCTCGGGCGCGGGTTTCGGGTCCGCCTCCGGCGCGGGGCCGTTCTTCGGGGCCGGTCCGTTCTTCGGGGCCTGGTCCGTCGACGGCTCCGGCTCCGGCTCCTGGCCGGTGAGCGGCAGCGTCGGCACGTCGGTCTCCGGCACGCCCGCGGCGAAGGCGGCCCGCTCCCGCAGGGTCGCCGTGACGGCCGCGGGCCACAGCGGCTCGGCGAACGGGCCCCGACGCGCGGCGCGCTCGTGGAGTTCACCGGCGGTGGGGCGGCCCTCGGGGTCCTTGTCGAGGCAGGCGGCGACGAGGTCGGCGAGGACGGGGTCCAGTTCCCGCAGGCAGTCCAGTTCCGGTTCCTCGTGGACGACGCGGTACAGCACGCCGTGCCCCGACTCCTCGCCGAACGGCGGCGTGCCGGATGCCGCGAACGCGAGGACCGACCCCAGGGCGAACACGTCGGTGGCGCCGCTGACCTCGCGCCTTCCCGAAGTCTGTTCCGGCGCCATGTAGGCGGGCGTGCCCACCACCATGCCCGTTCTGGTCAGTTGGCTCTGTTCGGCGGCCCGGGCGATACCGAAGTCGATGAGGGTGAGACCGTCCAAGGTCAGCATCACGTTGGACGGTTTCAGGTCCCGGTGCACCATCCCGAGGCCGTGTACCGACTTCAGCCCGGCCGCCGCTTCGCGCAGCAACAGCCACAGCGCGTCGGCGGGGAGACCACCGCCGTACGACTCGACGGCCTTGCTCAGCGTGATCCCGGGGATGTACGCGGTCGCGAACCACGGCGGCCGGGCGGTCCGGTCACTGGCCAGCAACGGTGCGGTGGCCTCGGCCGGCAGCCGGGAGAGGTTGTCCAACTCGTGTCCGAAGCGGCGCAGGAAGTCCTCGTCCTCGCCCACGACGGAAGCCAGCAACTGCTTGACGGCGACGTACCGGCCGTCATGGACCCCGAGGTACACCCGCCCCATACCGCCGGCGCCGAGTCGCCCCGTCAACGGAATGGGCCCGATCCGCCGCGGATCCCCCGCCTCCAGCGGCCCGGCCCCACTCCCCCTCAGCTCTGACACGTCAGCCCCATCGAATTGGAAATGTTTCCAGAAACCTACCCGAGCGACCCGGTCCGGCAACAGGGAGGCCGAACTCGACCGCACCTGAAGGCACTTCGCACTTAGGTAAGCCTTGCCTTAGCGTCTAGGATGCGCGCATGAAGAAGATCATTCGCGCGCTGACGGCCGCGGCGGCCGGGCTGGCCCTGGCCGCACCCCTCGCTTTCGCGAGCCCCGCCGCGGCCACGGTCGCCCCGGCCGGCGGGACGTCCGGCATCGAACTCCCGAGCCCCACCGGCGCGTTCGCCGTGGGCCGCGACACCCTGCACCTGGTGGACCGCGAGCGCAAGGACCCCTGGGTCCCCACGGCCGACCGGGAACTGCTCCTGTCGCTGTACTACCCGGCGCTCGCCCAGCGGAACTCCCGCCCCCTACATGGCCGTTCCGGAAGCCAAGGCGCTACTGACCGACCGCGGCCGACTCGGCGAGTACGTCACACCCGAGCGACTCGCCGCCACTCGTACGCACTCCCGCGCCGGCGCGCTGCCCCGACCCTCCGCGCACCGCTACCCGCTCATCGTGCTCTCCCCCGGCTTCACGATGCCGCGCGCCTCGCTCACCACCCTGGCGGAGGACCTCGCCAGTCGTGGGTACGTCGTGGCCGCGGTGGACCACGCGTACGAGTCGGACGGCACCGTCTTCCCCGGCGGGCGCCTGCTCACCTGCAAGGCCTGCGAGCAGGTCTTCCCCGACGGGTCACTGCACCGGGTCTCCGACGGTCGGGCCCGCGACGTTCCGTTCGTCCTGGACCGCCTCACCGGGCCGCGCTCCGCGTGGCGGTACTCGTGGCTGATCGACTCCCGCCACATCGGCATGGCCGGGCACTCCATCGGCGGCGCGGCGGCTTCGGCCACCATGGCCGTGGACCCGCGCGTGGACGCCGGTGTGAACATGGACGGCACGTTCTTCACCCCGATACCGCAAGGCGGCCTCGGCGCCCGCCCGTTCCTGATGCTCGCCGGTGACCCGGCCCTGCTGCCACCCGACTTCCCCGACACCTCGTGGGAGGACAACTGGCCGCACCTGGACGGCTGGAAGAGGTGGTTGACCGTCACGGGCGCGGGTCACCCGGGCTTCACCGACTGGCCCGTTCTCGGCGATCAGGTGGGCTACTCCCATCCGGAGACCCCACTCTCGGGCACCCGCTCCCAGCAGATCACGCGGGCGTACGTCGGCGACTTCTTCGACCTGCACCTGCGCGGGATCCCGGCGCCGCGCCTGGACGGACCGACCCCCGCCGACCCGGAGGTCGTGTTCCACCGCCGCTGACAGCCGGTGCGCGGCCCGTCGGCCGCCCTTGACGCCCCGCGAGGGCCGCTCGCCCGGGTGGGCGGCCCTCGCCACCGCGTGCGGGGCGCCACTGCCCCGTCGGGCGCGTTCTCCACGAGCCCCACCCGCGCGGTGTCGGTGGGCCGTCGGGTCAGCCCCGGGGGAGAGGTCGACGCTCCCGTGACGTCGATCGGGCGCCGGCGTCCGAGTGCGACCGGCGTGACGCGAGGGCCGTCAACAGGGCGAAGGCGAGGACCGCGGTGAGCGTGCGCGTGATGTTGAACGCCTCCCAGCGCCCAAGGATCTCCGCATGGTCGGCCGGAGCCGAACCCGCGGCCCACTGCTTGATGCGGCCGTTGATCGGCACGTTGCCGAACCGGGTGACCAGGAAGGACACCAGGGTCAGCAGGCCCGCGGCGCCGGCGGTCAACCGGGCACGACCTCGCGTGAGCACGGCGAGCGTCGCGGCGCTCACGATCGACAGCCCCATCGCCGCCTGCATGGTGATGCCGTTCATCTTCATCAGCTCGGCGTGGAAGTCCAGCCGCATATCGAGCGGTACGGCGTTGAAGGTGGGAACGAGGTTGACCGCCCCGTAGCCGAACGCTCCGGCCAACAGACCCGTGGACAGCAGGGCGACGCCCTGGACTATGTGTACGCGCATGATCCCCAGCCTCCCGGTTCCGCCGTCCGAAGTCCAAGAGCCGGACGTTCTCGCGTCCGGAAGCGCCGCTTGTACGACGTCGCCCGCATCGGATCATCGGCGCGCCTCCGGGCGGGGAGCCCGGCCCGGGGCAGGGTGCGGCTCGTACGATGTGTTGCATGTCGGACGCCTCTCCCCACCCCGAGCCGTTCACCCTCCGGACCGCCCCGGCGGCACTCCGAGACCTCGACGCGCGGCTGCGGGCGACACGCTGGCCGGACGAACCCGAGGACGCCGGGTGGTCGCTCGGCACCGACCTCGACTACCTGCGCGAGCTCGTCGCCCACTGGACGGACGGCTTCGACTGGCCCGCACAGGAGGCGGCCCTCGCCCGACTCCCCCACTTCCGTCTCGCGCTCGGCGGCCCGAGAATCCACTTCGTGCACGTCAGGGCCGTGACGCCGGAGGGTTCCGACCGGCCCGCCCTGCCCCTGATCCTCTGCCACGGCTGGCCGGACTCGTTCTGGCGCTACACGAAGGTCATCCCGCTCCTCACCGACCCCGGCGCGCACGGCGCCGACCCCGCGGACGCCTTCGACGTGGTCGTGCCCGACATGCCGGGGTTCGGCTACTCGGACCGCCCCGTCGGGCCGCCCCTCGACACCATCGCCGTCGCCGGGCTGTGGGCCGAGCTGATGGGCGTACTCGGTTACGACCGGTTCGGCGCGGCGGGCGGGGACATGGGCAGCCACGTGAGCCGCTACCTCGGGCTCGACCACCCCGACCGGGTCGTCGCCGTCCACCGCACCGACGCGGGGCTGCCGCTGTACACCGGCGACCCGGCGGACCTCGCGCCCGAGGAACGCGCCTGGCTGGACGACGCCGCGGCCTGGGGCGCCGCCGAGGGCGCCTACGCCGCCCTGCACCGGACGAAGCCGCAAACCGCCGCGTTCGGGCTGACCGACTCGCCGGCCGGGCTCGCCGCGTGGATCGTGGAGAAGCTCCGGGGGTGGAGCGATTGCGGCGGCGACGTCGAACGGAGCTTCACGAAGGACGAGATCCTCACGAACGTCATGCTGTACTGGCTCACCGGGACCATCGGCTCGTCGATGCGCATGTACCGCGCGAACGCCGCGATCCCGCCCGCGCAGCTCGCCCGCCGGGTCGAGGTGCCCTCCGGTTTCTCGCTCTTCCGGGGTGACGTCGTCCGCCCGCCCCGGGCATGGCTGGAACGCACGACGAACGTCGTCCGCGTGACCGAGCCCGCCCGGGGCGGGCACTTCGCGCCGTTCGAGGAACCCGAGCTGTACGCCGAGGAACTGCGCACCTTCTTCCGTCCGTACCGGGCGGCGGCGCAGGGCTGACGGCGGGGCCGGAATCCCACGCCGGCGATTTGGTCGCAGACCTGCCAACTCCCCCTGCCCCGAAGCAGAATGGAGGCCGGGGCAACAGGGGGAGGCGCGCCGATGGGGCGGGTATGGCGGGTGGTAGTGGCCGTTGCGGTCGCTGGGTTCGTGCTGTGGTACGCCTCGTACTACACCACGATCATGGTGTGGGAGGGGCGCAAGATCCTCTCGTGGCTGGCGCCTCCCGTCCTGGTCGCGGGGCTCGGCGCGCTGCCGTGGCTGGTGCGCCGGCTGCGTTCCGGCGGGCGGGAGGAGGCCGGAACCGCCGCGCGGGCCGTCGGCTGTGTCGGTCTCGTGCTCGCGCTGGGCGTCGCGATCGGTTGGCTGGTCTACGGCTCCTACCAGCAGGACCGCGCCTACATGGAGAGCACGCGGATCGTCGCCGAGCCCGTCCCCGAACTCACCGCCCGCGCCCCGTACGTGGTCGGCAAGGCGCAGGCCGCCCCGAACCTGGGCGACGTGACGGGTGAGATCGCGGACGTCACCTACCTGCCCGACTCGGACCGGTTCTCCACCCTCGTGGAACGACGCGGCTGGCTCGCGGGCTACGAGGTCGGCCTGGTCCAGGACGTACCCCTCGGCGGCACCGGTCGCACCCAACAACGCTGCGCCTTCGACACGGACGCGGCCGACGCGCGGATCAGCGGCTGGTTCACGCACAACCTGGGACGGAAGATCTCCGCACAGAGGCGGTGGGTCCGCTTCGAGGCCTCGGACGCCTACGTGACCTGCTCGGGCGACACGCCCACGGTGGTGGTCCCGCTGAAGCGACAGACCGGTTTCTTCGTGGTCACGGAGCGGCCCGCCGGGGTGGCCCTGTACAACGGGCGCACCGGCGAGCTGACCCTCCTCGACGACTCCACGGCCGTCCCCGGCCCCTCGTACCCGCTGAGTCTGGCGGGCCGGCAGCGCGAGGCCACGGCGGCGGTCGGCGGCTTCTCGGACTGGCTCTTCGAGCGGAGCGGTTGGGACGAGTCCGAGGACGGCGCCAACGAGGGCAACGAATCGGAGTTCACCCTCCGCTACCGCGATCAGGGCGGCCTCAGCGCCTACGTCACCCCCCTCACCCCGCAGGGCGAGGCGAGTTCGGTCGTGGCGGTCTCGACCGTCCCGACCCGCCACCAGGGCGGCGGGCTCGCCCCTCTGACGGTGCACCGGCTCGAACCGACCTGGTCCTCCCCGCAGACGATCGTCGCCCTCGTCAAGGCCGAGTACCGGGACGTCTGCTGCTACAACGACGACAGGGTCTTCGAGATCGTCCCGACCGGGGGCAGCACCTGGACGGCCACGGTCGGCAGCGAGCAGAACATCCGCTACCGGGTGGAGGGCAGGGGCCAGATCGGGGGCCGCGAGGCGACCTGCCTCAAGAGCGCCGACGGCACCCTCATCCGCTGCGCGTACGCGGCGCCCGGCTCGCCGGAGGAGAAGGAACTCAAACGGCGGGAGGAGGAGAAGCGCAAACGCGAGACCTCGTCCCCACCCGCCGGCGAGGACCTTTCGAAACTCACCCCGCAGCAGTTGGCGGAGCTCCACCGCCGTGTGACCGAGGAGGTCAACCGACGCCTCACGGCCGGGTAGTTCACGGCGCATCCCGGCTCGGGCGCGCCGGTTCGGAGCGCGCCGACCGTCGACGCGGGCACGCATGCGGACACCCACGGCGGGGCCCCGGACCCCGCCGGGCCCCGCCCGTGCATGTCCCGTCGGATCAGTCCACGAGGTCCACGAGGTCCACGAGGACGCCCGGATTGAGGATGCCGTGGGGGTCCAGGGCGCCCTTGGCCGCGCGCAGGGCGAGGGCGAAGGGTTCGGGGCGCTGGAGGTCGTAGCCGGGGCGGTGGTCACGGCCGACGGCGTGGTGGTGGGTGATGGTCGCGCGGTGGCGGTGCAGCACCTCTCCCGCGACCTCCTTCAGGTGGTCCCACACCGCGACCTGATCGTCCGGGCGACCCGCCGCGAGGACGGTGAAGTACGGGGCCGCGCCGTCCGGGTAGACGTGTGTGAGACGGCAGTTGACGAGGGCGGGATGGCCCGTGGCCTTGAGGGCGGCCGCGCCGACCTCGGTGCGTACGGCGTCGATCAGGCCCGGGACACGGTCCCAGGTGGCCGCCGTCTCGAAGGTTTCCGCGATGGCGCCCATCCTGGCCAGGCCGTCGCGCAGGTACGGCATGCGCAGGAACGCCGAACGCCAGGCGCCGACCGCGTCCCGGCCGCCGTCGCGGGACTCGCCGATCCGGCCGCCGTGGGCGCGGGCGAGACCGACGGCCTGTTCCAGGCGGGTGTCCACGGGGAAGTCGGCCGACTCGAACCCGAGGACCAGGACCGACGAACCGTCCTGGGAGGCGCCTGAGAGCGCGGCCTCCCCGGAGTCCAAGAGGCGGCAGTTCGCGGGGGCGAGGTCGGACCCCGCGATGGCGCGCACCGCCTCCAGCGCAGCGGCGAAGGACTCGAAGGCGAGTGCGGCGGACGCCTTGTGGACGGGCCGTTCCCGCAGGCGCATCCAGGCCTCGGTGATGACGCCGAGAGCCCCCTCGGAACCGAGGAAGAGCCGGTCGGGGGAGGGTCCGGCGCCGGAGGCGGGCAGCCGCCAGGAGGTGCCGGCGCCGGCCGGGGTGACCACCCGCAGGGACTGGGTGAAGTCGTCGATGTGGGTGTGGACCGTGGCGTAGTGACCGCCGGCCCTGGTCGCCAGCCAGCCGCCCAGCGTGGAGAACTCGAAGCTCTGCGGGAAGTGTCGCAACGTCAGTCCGTGCGGGCGCAGTTGGTCCTCCAGGGACGGCCCGAGGACCCCGGCCTGGATCCGGGCGGCCCGCCCGGCCACGTTGACCTCCAGGACCCGGTTCATGGCGGTCAGGTCCATGGACAACACGGCCCGGTGCCTGTCGCCCCGGTACTCCACACCGCCCGACACGGAAGAGCCGCCGCCGAACGGGATGACCGCGACGCCGTGTTCGCCGGCCCACTCCAGCAGGTCGGCCACCTCACGGTCGCTCTCGGGGTGGGCGACGAGGTCGGGGATGCGGCCGGGGCGGCCGTGCAGGGCGCGGACCACGTCGCGGTAGGCCTTCCCCATCGCGTGCGCGGCCCGCGCCGCGGGGTCGGCGGTGACCGCGCCCGACAGGCTCCGGGGGGCCTCCACCGCGGGGCGGTCGATGCGCAGGTCGGATATCCGGGGCACGGGGAGCGGTCGGGCGAGGGTGCCGGGCAACAGGGCGCCCATGGCGGTGCACTCGGCGTCGTCGGGGTGGGCGTCCGCCCACCCCCAGCCCCACCAGGATCGGGTGCGGGCGGTGTGGTGCGTCGTCGTCCGGGTGGCGCCGGCCATGGGGGCTCCAAAGGATCGAGGGAACTTACCGTGAGGTAAATTACCTACTGATAATATCGGCTCATGGCAACCCCACGTTCGAAAGCGGGCACCAAGGGCGTCCCGCGAGCGCTCCGGGAGGAGCAGATCCTCGCGGCGGCCACCGAGGAGTTCGGCGCCCACGGCTACGCCGGCGCTTCCCTGGCCGCCGTCGCCGCGCGCGTCGGCGTGACGAAGACGTTGTTGCACCAGTACTTCGGCACCAAGCAGGACCTCCACCTCGCCTGCCTGGACCCCGTCGGCGACCGGCTCGTCGCCGCCATGCGCGAGGCCGTCGCCGAGGACGGGGCCACCGCCCCGGGAACGCCGCTGAGGGTGCTGCGCTCGATCTTCAACGCCCTCGAAGGGCGGCGCGAGTCCTGGTTCGTCCTCTACGACACCTCGCTCCCCCCGGACGGCGAGAGTGCCCGGCGGGCCGCGGCGTACCGTGCCTCGGTCGACCGGCTCGCCGCGGGCGGCACCGCCGACCTGTTGCGCGCCGCCGGATCCACCGACCCGCTCGACGCCGACGCCCTCAACCACGTCTGGCAGGGCCTGGTCGCGACCCTCGTCCGCTGGTGGATCAAGCACCCCGACCAGTCGCCCGATGCCATGGCCCGGCGCTGCGCCCGCCTCTTCGCCGTCGGCGCGGCCCTCGCCTCCGACGGCCCGGACCTCGGGGTCCCGGCGGCGCAGGCCGCGGATCGAACGGCGACGCCGGGCGTTTCGTGACATCGTTGCGCCATGCCCATCGACGTTCGCCCGGCCTCGGTCTTCGAGGACGTCCGCGCCCTGCTCGGACCCAAGTCACCCGGGGCCAATGTCTGCTGGTGCCTGAGTCACCGGATCCCGTCCAAGCTCAACAACGAGCTGCGCGGACCCGCCCGCGGTGATTACGTCGCCGAGTCGTGCCGCGCCGATCCGCCGCCGGGGGTGCTCGCCTACGACGACGGCGAGCCCGTCGGCTGGGCCGCAGTGGCGCCGCGCTCGGAGACCTCGTTCGCACGCAGCCGCACGATCCCGTACGTCGACGACCTGCCGGTCTGGTCCCTGTGGTGCATCCGCGTACGACCCGGCCATCGCGGCAAGGGGCTCTCGCACACGCTGATCACCGGCGCGGTCGGGTTCGCCCGCGCCCGGGGCGCGCCGGCGATCGAGGCCTACCCCCTCGACAACGGCGCCACCAAGGTGGATCTGACCATGGCGTACGCCGGGATCCGCGAGAACTTCGAGCGCGCCGGATTCACCCACGCCGCCGACACCACTTCCGTGTTGGCCGGCCACCCGCGGATCCTGATGCGTCTCGACCTGCGCTGACCAGCCGCCGTCCCGGCGCGGCGCCCACCCGTCGGCGTCAGTCGAACCGGATGTGCCTGACCCCGATCAAAGCCCGGCGCACCCTCCCCCGCAGCGCGTTGTCGGTGTCGGGGGTGAGGGTCAGGCCGGCCGAGGCGGCGATGTGTTCGGCGACCTGGGGGACGGTGAGTCGGTCGGTCCACACCTGCTCCGCGAACTCCTCCCCGCGCAGGCGTTCCAGGCAGTGGTCGAGTTTCGACACCGCGAAGCTCTCGCGTCGCAAAGGGGCGTCCTTCCCGGCGAAGAGCCTGGTGGCGTGCCCGAAGCCCCGCTCCCGCAGGCGTCGCAACACGGTCTCGCGGTCGGACAGCAGCGCGAAGTGCCGGACGTCGTGGCCGCGTTCACGCAGCCGACCGACGATCTCCCGGAAGTAGACGGGCTCGACCACGGTCATCGGCACGATCACCGTGCCCTCGTACTCGGTCAGGGCGAGGTCCAGCAGCTCGTGGACGCTCCGCCGCCAGGCGGGAAGGTCCTGGAAGTCCGCGCGCAGTGCCGGGGGCAGCATTCGGTGCAGGCCGAACCCCACGTGTTCCGGGTCGCAGACGACGCTGCCCGGCAGACGCCGTCGGATCTCGTACGCACTCTGTGTCTTGCCGCCGCCGAAGGGGCCGTTGATCCACACAAGCATGCGCCGACCCTACGGGAGAGGGTCCGGCGGCAGGGTGCGAGGGCGCCGCCGCTGCCGCCCTCGGGCCTCGGATCCCGGTCGCGGCAGACGGCGGTTCACGGACGGGGCGTCAGAGGCGGGCCTGTGAGCCGTTGAGTTCCACGAAGCCCAACAACTGCCTCAGTGCGGCGAAGCTCGTGATGACCCGGCCGAGGATGTTGATCGAAGCCGGGCGGCCGTGCCGCAGGTTGTAGGCGAACTGGGAGATGGCCCCCCACTGGTTCTCCAGCCCCGCGTAGCCGTCGCCCAGCGCGCTCGCCTGGTGGCTGATGATGTTGCCGTAGACGCGGTTGAGGATCGGCGCGAAGCGCGCGGACTCCGAGAAGATCTGGGTGGCGACGAGCAGGGCGCGGCCGACGTTGTCGTTGTACGAGGTGACGTTGTTCAGCTGCCGCATGGCGTTGTACATGCTGTTGGGGGTGAACACGAGGTTCTGCCTGTCGTTGCCGCCGGGGAGGCTGTTGTAGTTGCCTGTGTTCGGCATGAACCGGGCCGACACCCCCAGGGCCTGCTGGAACTGCTGCTCGCGGTCGTGGAAGGCCCAGTGCGTGTTGCTCCGGGGCGAGTAGAAGCCGGCGACGTAGAGGTTGTCGGCCCAGATGTAGACCGAGGCGACGTGCTCGTTGTTCGTGTCGAGCACCCTGACCTGGATGAGACGGCCGGCCTCGGTGGTCGTCTGCGTGACGTTCTCCTCCTCCGTGGGTTCACCGTAGGAATGCCGATGGATCTCGTCCATCAATCGGTAATAGCGGGTGGCGTGTTCCGCTCCGCCATCGGTGATCCTGGAGACATTCCAGTCGATGACCGAATAGTTCGTCGCGGATGCCGTACCGCTCAGTGCGGTGACCAGCCCCATGGCCATGGCAAGCGACAGGAACGCGGAGCACAATCTCTTGAGCATGTTTCCCTTCTCTCCCGGCACGGAAATGCGGGATCGAGGATGGATGACGGTTTCCCGAGCACGTGAGTGACGATCGCCCCGGGAACGAAGAACGTACGAGTTCCCCCGGCTTCCGCGTTTCCACCGCGTGCACGCCTCCTTGACCCTCGGCGCACGGCGTCGGGCCGGTCTCGATCGGCGGCGGCCGCGCGTACACCGATTCGGAGGGTCGCATTCCGAATCAAGGGCGAATTCAGGCAACGCCGGCTGATTCCCATCGGGTCGAACTCATCGCCGCCGCCGAGGCATGCCGTGCGATCACCCGCCCCCACCTCCCGGATATCACGGCATCCGTGATGCGGTGATAGAAAAGGATCTTGGCTCTCGCTTCCGAGTACGCCGTCCTCATCCAGCGCTGTCCGGAAGCAGTAATTCCGCACCACCACAGGAAGGTCCAGGGCAGACGATGTATGCGCGCCCCGACGAGGTCCGTCACCTGCACACGCTCGGTCCCCACGGCACCAATCTGGAAGCCGCCTCCCACGAATGGTTCCGCAGACGAGGTGTCGAGGGAACGGTCGAACTCCACGCCTCGATCGAGTCCGCGTTGGAGGCCGTGCCCGACGACGGACGGCACGCGTTGACCGCCTGCGCCGTCTATCCGGCGCTGCACACCCTGGTCTTCTCCAACCTGCACCGACTCCACATGATCGACAGCTTCGTGATGCCGACCCACAACATGGTGCTCGCCAGCAGCGGCACCCGGGACCCGGCGACCGTCGCCTCCCACCCCGCACCCAAGGGACTCGTCCCCGAACCCGCCCGGATCCGCGAGGTGCTGAGCAACTCGCAGGCGGCCATCGACTGCGCCGAGGGGCTCGTCGACGGCTGCATCACCACCATCGTGGCCGCCGAGCGGCACGGGCTGCGGGTCCTGCGGGACTTCGGCCCGGTGCCGATGGTCTTCACCGTCCACCAGGTACTGACCGTCCGCGCCGAGGGCGAGCGGCCGCTCGCCGTGGGGGCCGCCCGATGAGCACCGGAGACTTCACCTCCGCGACCGCACCCGTACCGGCGGACCTCCTGGCCGAGGCCGACCTGTTGACGGATGTGCTCATCCCGATGGTGAATCGTTTCCGCGACCGTCAGCGGGACGACGGCACCGTCGCCGATCCCACCCCCGACGACGCCGAACTGCTGGGCCGGATACGCGACGAGGCGACATCCTGGTACCACCGTCACGGACTCGACGGACAGGCCGACGCACTGGTGGCGGACGTCGACGGCTGGCTGGCGGCCGGTCTCGACTCCCGCCCCCACTTCGCCCGTTCCCGGGACGCCCTGCGAGTCCCCGCCGACGGCGAGCCGGTCTTCTTCCTCGCCCCCTTGCAGAGCACCAACAGCGCCCCGCCCGTCGGCAAGCGCCTCGACTGCTTCCTCGCCCTACGCAAGGAGCCCGACGCCCTGGCGGGCATGGCGGCGGACTTCCCGCACCCGAAGAACAACTGCCAGTCCCTCGTGCTCGTCACCGGAAGCGCCGGCTTCGCCCGGGGTTCCTGCCTCGTCTTCTTCCCGGAGAACGTCGCGGCGCACGACAAGGTGACCGACCAGCCGTACGCCATGTTCTTCTACAACAAGATGCGGAAGATCCACGAGACGTACGCGCTGCCCGCCGCCGCGGCCGTGCTCACGCCGGACTCGCTGCCGGGCGCCTCCGGCGGCCTCGCCGCCGACGTGTGCTTCGAGGCCCGCGCCATCTGGGGCTACCTCCACGACTCGATGCACTACCAGGGCCTGTGGCCGTTCGACGAGAACATCTCCCTGAAGATGAACTGGTTCGTCGGCCTCCTGGAGGAGATCAAGGTCGACGCGAAGACCGTGCTCGCCTGCGCCGACAGCGGCCTCGTCCCCTTCGCCGAGCAGCAGATCGACATGATCCTGCTGGAACGGGTGTTCCGTTACCCGCAGGCGGACGACGCCACCCGCAATTTCGATTCCGGCACGGGTGTGTTCCTCTACTCCTGGTTCCGCGAGCACGAGGCGCTCGTCGGATCGCCCGCCGACGGCGGGCTGCTGCGGTTCGACCGCGCCAGGGCCCTGGAGGCCCTGCGCGCGTTCGTGACGCGTGTGGAGAAGCTGGAGGCAGAAGTGACCGATGACGACGAGTACCGCGCCGCCGCCAAGGAGTTCGTGCGCCGGTACCTTCCCGAGGGCGAGCCCCGGCAGCGGTTCTCCTTCACCGCGGACCAGCTCGTACTGCGCCGGGCCAAGAGCGACCTGGACCGCCTGCCACCGCTCGAATTCGCGCGGGCGGGGTGGTGACTTCCGCCCGGCCCGCTCCCGGGGGCGGGGACGGACGGCTGGTCGTGCCCGCCCTCGCGGCGTGCATGGTCCTCCTGCTCGCCGCGGGCTGGCTGCTCTCCGGCCACCTGGTGTCCGGCGTGCCCCCGCTCGCGGTGGCCGCGGGGCGGACCGCCACGGCCTTCGTCGTGATCATGGTGATCGCCTCGCTGACCCCGCGCGGTCGCGGCGGGGCCCGGACGGCCGCCGGCCGGCCCCGCGCCGTGGCGGTCCTCGCGTTCCTCGGCTTCTTCGCCTACTACTCGGGAACCCTGCTCGGCACCCGGTACGTGGGAGCCTCCCGCGTGGGACTGATCGTCTCGCTCCTGCCCTGCGTCACCTTCGTCATCGGCATCCTCGCGTTCCGCGAGCCGTCCTCGCGCCGCAAGGTCCTCGGGACGGTCCTCGCCGGCGCGGGCGCGATCGGCTTCCTGCTGGCCGACGGCGCGGCGAGCGCCGGGCCCGGCTCGGACGGCGGCGACGCCACCCTCCTCGCGGGGGGCGCGCTCGCCTTCGGCGGCACCCTCACCTACGCCCTGTACGGATACGTCTACCGGCAGCACATGTCCGACGTACCGGCTCTCGCGGCCCTCCCCGCCGTCACCGGGGCCGGCACGCTCATGCTCGGCCTCACCGCGCTGCTGTTCGTACCGCTCGGCGGGGTCTCCGCCGCCGACTGGGGCGGCGTCGCCGTGCTCGGCGCGGTCCTCACCGCCCCCGTCTTCCTCATCTCGCACGAACTGATCCTGCGCAAGGGGCCGTTGTTCACCTCCGCACTGGGGCTGGTCGTTCCCTTCCTGGTGCGGCTCGGCGAATGGGGCCTGGGCACGGCCGCCGCGCCGGGCGCGCTCCCCGTCCTGCTCATCGTCGCGTCCGCGGCCGGTGTGTGGCTCACCGTCGGCGGTCGCCGGCGCGCGGGGGCCGCCGTACCCGCCCGCCCCCGCGCCGAGGGCGACTCCGGGACCGACACCGCGTCGCAGACCGAGTCCGAGAACGACAGACCCGATCACCGTGCCTCCGCCACGGCCGAGGCCCTCCCGCCAAGGAGCCCATCGTGACCGCCTCCCGCCCGACTCTCGTCCTGCTCCACCAACGCGTCGGCCTGCCCTGGCTCTTCGACGCCGCGGTGCGCGCCGGCATCGACCTGATCCTCGTCCCGCGATCCGACGAGCGGGTGGACCCGGACCGACTGCCCCCGGCGGTCGTGGAGTTGCTGCCGCTCGACGTGGCCGGCGATCCGGCAGGCGCACTGAAGACCCTGCGCGAACGGCACCGGGCCACGCCCTTCGACGGCATCGTCACCCTCTACGACCCGTTCGTGCCGTTCGTCGCGGACGCCGCCGAACTCCTCGGTCTGCCCGGCATCGGCCCGACGGTCGCGCGCAACGCCCAGGACAAGCGGATCATGCGCGAGCGGCTCGCGGCGGCCGGTCTGAACGTGCCGCGCTTCGTGCGGCTCGACCCCGCCGACGATCCCGCCGCGACCGTCTCGGAGGCGGGCCTGACGTTCCCCGTCGTGGTCAAGCCCGCCCTCGGCATGTCCAGCCTCGGCGTGACCCGGGTCGACTCCGTCGACGCGCTCGGCGAGGTCGTGACGGACGTACGCCGGGTGTCCGCGGGCACCGCCGACGGAGGCGCCGGGTTGATCGTCGAGGAGTACCTCGACGGACCCGAGTTCGCCGTCGAGTCGCTGGTCCACGAGGGCCGGGTGCAGGTCCTGTCCATCGGCTACAAGGGCGATCCCCGGGGCCCGTACTTCGAGGAGAGCGTCTACCGGGCGCCCGCCGCGCTGCCCGAGGCCGTCCGGGCCGATGTCGTGCGCGAGGTGATCGCCGCCCACACGGCCCTCGGCATCACCCTCGGCCCCACCCACACCGAACTGCGCCTGCGCGGCGGCTCCGCCCCGTACCTCCTGGAGATGGGGGCACGGATCGGTGGTTCCGGGGTGTCCCACTACATCGCGGAGAACGTCACCGGCGTCGACCTCGCCGCCGAGACGTTGCGCATCGCGGCCGGCCTGCCGCCGCTGCGCACCGTCGAACAGGGCTTCACCGAGCCCGTCGCCGCGTCCGCGAACTACATCGTGCCGTGCGGCGGACACGGCACGATCACCGCCGTCCACGGCCTCGACGAAACCGAAGCGGATCCCAGGGTCGACCACGTCGTGCGGATGCTCGCTCCGGGCGACGTCGTCCGCCCTTACCCGGACTTCACCGGCTACCCGGCGTTCATCCTGTCCCGGCACGCCGACCTCACGGGGGCGGAGGAGTTCCACGGCCACCTGGAGCAGGCCATCCGCATCGACTACGCCCCCGCGACCCGCGAGGAGAACCCTTCGTGACCGCCCTCCCCTTCGACGACCGCGACGGCACCATCTGGCTGGACGGCCGGTTCGTGCCCTGGCGCGAGGCCCGGCTGCACGTCCTCAGCCACGGCCTGCACTACGGCGGAGCCGTCTTCGAGGGCGTGCGCGTCTACGGCGGCCGAATGTTCAAGTCACTGGAGCACGCCGAGCGGCTGCGTTCCTCCGCCCGGGAGTTGAACTACTCGCTTCCCTACTCGGCGGACGAACTCGACGCCGCGGCAAGGGAGGTCGTCCGCCGCGAGGGCATCGTCGACGGGTACGTCCGGCCCGTGGCCTGGCGGGGCAGCGAGCAGATCAGCGTCTCCGGGTCCGGCAGCACCCCGCACGTGGCCATCGCCGCCTGGGACTGGCCGCACGTCTTCTCCGCCGACGCGGCGCGTGCCGGTATCCGGCTGCGCACCTCGAAGTGGCGCCGGCCCGACCCCGCGACCGCTCCGGTCCGGGCCAAGGCAGCCTCCCTGTACAACATCTGCACGCTGGCCCGCGACGAGGCCGAGGCGGCGGGCTACGACGACGCCCTGCTCCTCGACCTGCGCGGCGCCCTCGCGGAGGCCACCGGGGCCAACCTCTTCCTGGTGATCGACGGCGCCCTGCACACGCCGACTCCGGACTCCTTCCTCGACGGCATCACCCGGCAGACGGTCATCGCCCTCGCCGCCGACCTGGGCATCGAGGTGGTCGAGCGCCGCGTCGAGCCCGGTGAACTCGACCGCGCCGAGGAGGTCTTCCTCACCGGCACGGCGTACGAGGTCCAGCCGGTCAGCGGCGTCGACGAGCGGACGTACCGGGTGGGCAAGGTAACCGCGGAACTGGCCGCGGCGTACGCGCGACTCGTCCGTTCCGACTAGGGCAACGAGCGGGTGAGCCAAGCCACTTCACCGGCGTCCTCGGTGGTGACGCGATCCCGCTCGAACCCGAGCTTCTCCAGGACACGGAGCGACGGTGCGTTCCATGTGCCGACCGTCGACCAGAGCCGCCTCCGCCCCGTCGCGATGGCGGCGTCGAGGACCGCGGCGGCCGCCTCGGTGGCGTAGCCCCGCCCGTGTACGCGCCGGCACAACTCGTAGGCGATCTCGGGCTCCTCGATGGTGGAGCGGCCGATGATCAACCCGCAGTAGCCGATGAAGTCGCCCTCGTCACGACGTTGGACGGGCAGCAGGGCGATCCCCGTGCTCGCCGTCGCGGCGAGCAGGTTCGCGATGGAGGTCCGTATGTCCTCCACCGCGGGCGTCCCCTTGCCGCGTTCGGCGAGAAGGGCGGTGAACTCGGCGGCGTCGGACTCGGCCCACGGCCGCAGGATCAGCCGCTCGGTCTCAAGGTGGAAGGGCATCGTCTCGTATGGTGGCATGCCCCCACTCTGCCTCACGGATCATCACGCACCACAGCCGGAGTGCGAGGTCGTCTCCCGGATCTCCCTTGGCCCTGGTGGAGTCGTTCAGTGCGGGAACGCTGCGATCCGGGCGCGGTGGTGTTCACCGTCGGAGAGGAACGCCGCCAACGCCTCTCCCTGCTCGGCCACTTCGATGTGGTCCGCGCGGGAGAAACGGCGCAGCGGGGTGACCGTCACGGCGCCGTCCCGGACGGTCCACGTGGCGGAGACCCGGCCGTCCAGCAGTACGACGCGTTCTCCGGCGACCGACAGACCCCGGTGGGCGTCGTCGATGATCCGGCCGCGGTCGTGATGGCCGAGGATCGCATTGTCGAACGCCGGCAGGAACCGCACCGGAGCGGGCGTGTCGGGATGGGGCCGGGGCGCGTCGGGGAGGTCCAGGAGTTCCCGCCCCCGCTCGTCCCGGAAGGTGACCAGTTCCTCGCGCATCGCGGAGATCGCCGCCGGCAGGCCGGCGAGACCGCACCAGGCGCGCACGTCGGCCGAGGCCGCGGGACCGTACGCGGCGAGGGAGCGCCGTACGAGCGCCTGCCCCACCGGATCGGAGGCGCCCCGGGAAGGAGGGTCGACCTCGCGCCCCAGCCAGGAGGAGAGCAGGACGTCGCGTACGCCCGCCTTCGTCCGCCAGAGTCCGCGCGGCGGCATCTGCGCCATGGGAAGCAGGGCGGCGACGAGCATCTCCCCCAGGGGCCGCGGCCCCGGCGTCGGCCGGCCGAGGGCCCGGGCGAGTTCGGTCATCGAGCGGGGTTCGCCGTCGGCCATCACCGCGCGGCCCGCCGCGGCGAGTTCGTCGAGGTCCGTCCCGGCGAAGTCGCCGCGGTAGGTACCCAGCACCCTCTGGCGCAGCATGGCGTCGTGGCGGGCGCGCCAGGCGAGGGCGTCGTCGGCCGTGACGAGGTGAACGGTGCGGCGCATGAGGTCGGTACGCACCACGGCCCGTCCGGTCAGCAGGTCGGAGAGCTCCGCGGGGGCGAACGCGTGCAGCCGCGACCAGAGCCCGACGAAGGGTTCCTGCGGTTCCTGGGCCTGGAGCCCGCAGAGGTGCGCGACGGCGTCGAGGGCCGGCACCCGGGCCCGGTCGAGCAGGAACTGACGGGCGAGTGTGGCACGGCCCAGGGCGCGGGTGTCGAGGACGGTCATCGGGATCCCCCCGTCGGCGGGACGCCGGTCCGGTTCTCCTCGCGCGGGGCATGAAGCACTCTCGTCTCCTTGGCTTCTCGGCGGGCGGCACCACGGGGTGGTCCGCGGATCGGGGTGGTCGCCGGGTCGGGGCGGGGGCCGGGGCGGGCTCGCGGGAGAGGGGCGTGGTCCTGGTGGTCATGGTGCGCCGCGACGTCGACCGTCTGCGCGAGCTCGGCTATCCCATCGCGGCTTTCAAGGGCCCCGACGGCGGGTACCGGCTCGACGCCGGCGCGGAGCTTCCGCCCCTGCTGTTCGACGACGAGCAGGCCGTCGCCCTCGCCGTGGCGCTGCGGATCGCCACCACCAGCGGCGCCAGCATCGAGGAGGCGGCGGCCCGGGCACTGAACACCGTCCGACAGGTCATGCCCGCTCGGCTGCGCCATCGGATCGACGTCCTCCAGGTCACCGCCGTGGAACGGCCCGCCGGCCGTCCGGCGACACGGGTCGACAGTGACGTGCTCATGGCTCTCGGCGCCGCCGTCCACGCCCGCGAGGTACTCCGCTTCGACTACCCGGCCGCGACCGCGCCGGGAGCCGACGAGGGCCGGGGGGACGCCGACCGCACGGCGCCCCCTCCCCGGCGGGCGCAGCCCCATCACCTCGTCACCTGGGGCGGCCGCTGGTACCTCGTCGCCTGGGACCTCGACCGCGAGGACTGGCGCACCTTCCGCGCGGACCGGATCGGCCCGCGCGTCCCCACGGGGCCCCGCTTCGTTCCGCGCGAGGTGCCCGGGGGTGATGTGGCCGCCTACGTGGCCGGCAGGTTCCACGGCTCCGACGCCGCCGGGGACTGGCCCTGCCGCGGCGAGGTGATCATCGACCTGCCGGCCGCCGACGTCTCCCGGTACGCCCGTGACGGCTTCGTCGAGGAACTCGACGCGCGGCGCTGCCGGCTCGTGCTGGGCTCGTGGTCCTGGCCCGGACTGGCCGCCACCCTCGGCAGGTTCGACGCGGACATCGAGGTGGTGGGGCCGACCGAGTTGAGGGAGGCCTTCGCGCACCTGGCGCACCGCTACGCACGCGCCGCGACGAACACTCCCGTCGCACCCGGTACGACCGCCACACCTGCCTCGCCCGGCACTCCTGGCCCTCCTGGCGCGGGCGCTTGAGCCGCACCGCGCCTCAAGCGCCACGGCGCACACGCCCCGGCCCTCGTTGCCGATGATTCAGCCCCGTCCGCTCCCGCGCGGGTCGATCGGGGTGAGGATCCCCAGCCGGTCCTCGATCGCCTGGGCCGCCGCCAGGCACAGGTCTTCCCGGAACGCCCGTCCGACGACCTGCACGCCGGTCGGCAGGCCATCGGCCACCCCGGTCGGCACGGCCACGGCGGGGACGCCGGCGAAGCTGGTCACGGTACACAGCCGCATGGCCGAGGCGACCCGGTCCCGTCCCGCCATGTCGCGCGACTCCAGACCCGGCTCGACGGGCGGTTCGGTGAACACCGGCCCGAGCAACAGCGGGTACGCGTCGAGGAATTCGGCCCAGGAGCGGCGGATGTTCAGCCAGGTGCCCATCAGCTTCATGAACGCGTCGGCGCTCGCCGGCGGGGTCCGTTCCATGGTCATGCCGATGTAGCGGTCCCCGCCCTCCCCGAGCAGCCCGCGCACCGCGGGCCAGGTGGGGGCGAACTCGGTCACGACGATCCGGCCGTACGCGTCGAGCGCCTCGTCGAGTCTCGGTACGTCAGGCACCTCCCGGACGTCGTACCCGGCGTCCCGCAGCGCCTCGGCCGCGTCCTCGACGGCTCGGCGCACCGTGGGGTGGACCCCGTGGCCTCCGGGGTCCGTCACGACCGCGACCTTCAGTGGGCCAGGGATCGGTGCGCCGTAGGCGGGCACCGGGACGGCTCGCGGGTCTCGCGGATCGGTTCCGGCGAGTACCTCGTAGGCGAGTCTCAGGTCACCCACGGAGCGCGCCAGTGGGCCGTCGGTGACCAGGAACTGTGAGGCCGGGCCCGGGTCGTCGGGGCCCAGCACCCGGTGGTCCGCGGGGAAGCGCCCGCTGGTCGGCTTCAACCCGGCCACACCGTTGAACTGGGCGGGGATCCGGATCGATCCGCCCGAGTCGTTGCCGAGGCCGAGGGCGGCCATGCCTGTGGCGACCGCCACCCCGTCACCACCGCTGGAGCCGCCCGGGGTCCGGTCGGGGTCCCAGGGGTTGACGGTGTCCCCGAACAGTTCGCTCCGCGTGTGCATTCCGGCGAGGATCAGCGTCGGGATGTTGGCGTGCCCGACGGGGATGGCGCCCGCCGCGCGCAGTCGTGCCACCGGTGGCGCGTCCGCGGGCGCCACCAGGTCGCGGAAGCGTTTCACACCGAACGTGGTCGGCACCCCTTCCACGGCGGTGCTCTCCTTGACGGTGAACGGCACGCCCGCGAGCGGGCCCGACACCTCACCCGCGGCCCGCCCGCGGTCCGTTCGGGCGGCTGCGGCGCGGGCTCGCTCGGCCAGGATCAGCGTCACGGCGTTGACCCGGGGGTTGACCTCGGCGATCCGCTCCAGATGGCTGTCGACCAGTTCGAGGGCGGAGACGTCCCCACCGCGTACCGCGGCCGCCTGCTCGGCGGCCGTCATCCTCCACAGGGCGTCCCTCACGTCTGGTACCTCTTCCCGAAACACGTTCCGATGCAAGTGCATCGAAACAGTACCCCGGGAATCGATACGAGCGCATCGCATAAAGTGTGCGGGGACCCGGAGCACCGGAGACACCGGGAGTCAGGGAGGAGACGGGCATGCCCAAGCAGGTGGACTACGCGGACCGCCGCCACCTTATCGCCGAGGCCGTCTGTCGACTCGCCGACGAACACGGGCTGGAAGGCGTCACCCTGCGCGACGTCGCCGCCCGCGCGCAGGTGTCGATGGGCGCCGTCCAGCGCTGTTTCCGCACCAAGGAGGAGATGCTCTCGTTCACTCTCGGGCGGGTGGGCGACCGGATCGGCGAGCGCATCCGGGCCCGGCTGGTGGCGAGCCCCGCACAGTCGGCAAGCACCGCCCTGGGCCACGCGGCCACCGAGGTCGCGCTGCTCCGGGAGGAACACCGGGCCGAGGCCCGGGTATGGCTCGCGTTCGTCGCCCAGGCGGCCGTCAACGAGACCCTCGCGGCCACCCTGAAGGCCAACTACGCGGCCCTGCAAGAGGCGTTCACGCACCTCGTCGCGGAAGCCGCCGAGAGCGTCGACGGCCTCGCACCCCTCGAAGCGCCCCTCGACGCACTCCTCGACGCGTCACACGAGGCTCGCACCCTCCTCGCCCTCACGGACGGTCTCACCACGCACGTGCTGATCGGCCACCTCACCCCACAAGCGGCGCGGGACGTCCTGCACGCCCACCTGGCCAACCTCTGGGCGCGGACCGCGCGGCCCACGACCGACCCCGCGCTCCGTCCCGACCAACCCGACCGCTGACGGGCCGGAAACCGGTCGACGATGGTCAAAGGTCGATGAGAGCCTGTCCCGCATGGACGCCGACCCCATCGACCTCGCGCGACGTCTCGCGCGCGACCTGTTCCCCGAAGCGCTCGCCGTGGTTCTGGCCGGATCCACGGCCTCGGGGCGGGCGACGCCGAGCAGCGACCTCGACGTCGCGGTGCTCGTCGGGGACGACGGCGAGACCCTCCGCGCGTGGGCGGGCGGCGGGAAGTGGCTGCCGCGACGCCTCCTGGCCGCGGACGCGGAACGCGGATCCGCCCTGCTCGAAGGACACCTGCGGCTGTGTCGATCGGAGGATCCGACGCCGCTCGTCGATGCCGCCTCTCGGATCCTCGACCTCGTCGGCGGGCCGCTTCGCGAGGGCTACCGCAGAACCTGGCGGGGTGTCGTCGCGTCGGCGGCCGCCCCGATCGGGCGTTGACGGCGGACCGACGCGGCACCGCCCTACCGGGGCGGGGTGTCCGTACCCGACCCGCCGGCCAGGCCTCCCCGGCGCCCGGTCGCCGGCGCCGGCGCCGGCGCCACTGACGGTGGTGACGGGAGGCGGACGACGAGGCGGGCGCCGCCAGGACTCGGCTCCGCGTCCACGGAACCGCCGTGATGGGCCGCCAGGTCCCGGGCGATGGCCAGCCCCAACCCGGCCCCGCCCTGGTCGCGGCTGCGGGCGTCGTCGAGGCGGGTGAACCGTTCGAAGACCCGCTCCCGTTCCGCGGGCGGAATGCCCGGCCCGTCGTCCACGATCTCCAGCACGGCGACCGGTGCGCCATCCACGCCCGGCGCGGTGCGGAGCACCACGTCCACCCGCTCCTCCGCGAAGCGCTGGGCGTTGTCGAGCAGGTTGGTGACGATCCGGATCAGCCACAGCTCGTTGCCGGTGACCCGGATCCCGGCGGTGAGGGCCGTGCCGACCGGGACCCGGTCGCCGGCGCGGGCCTCGACCACGTCCCGGACGAGCTCGGTGAGATCCAGGGGCACGGTCGGCACGGGCTGCGCGGCGTCGATCCGGGCGAGGAGCAGCAGATCGGCCGCGAGTTGCTGGAGTCGCTCGACGTCCTCCAGCGCGCCTCCGATCAGTTCGGGCCACAGGTCCGGGTCACGGATCGCCATGGCCACCTCCAACTGGGTCCGCAGCACGGTGATGGGGCTGCGCAGCTCGTGCGACGCGTCGGCGATGAACCGCCGCTGTCGGATCCCGGACGCCTCCAGCCGGTCCAAGGTGGTGTTCATCGTCTGCGCCAGGCGGGCGACCTCGTCACGCGTGGGAGGCACGGGGACCCGGCGGTGCAGGTCCCGGTCGGAGATCTCCGCGACCTCGGCGCGGATCTCCTCGACGGGGCGCAGTGCCCGGCCGGTGACGCGCCAGGTGACGAGGGCGACGGTCGCGAGGAGGAGGGGCATGCCGATCGCGAGCGCGGCGGTGGTGGTGTCGTCGGCGGCGTCGGCGGCGCGCAGTGAGGCTCCCGCGTAGACGGTGACGATCCCGTCGGGGGTGTCGACGACGACCTGCGCCACCCGCACGCGCTGTTCACCGCCGAACGGTCGGTCCTTCCAGGTGTGCAGGCGCAGCCCCGGGCGCTGGGGCGACGGGGTGACGGGGTCGGGTCCGGGAGCGACGGGGACGGGCCCGGCGCGGAAGGGGCCGGGTGCGGCGAGGGGTCGGGGGCTGGAGAACAGTACGGTGCCGTCCGCGGCGACCACTTGGAGGAACTCGACGCCGGGGGCGAGCGGTCGGACGCGTCCCAGGTTGCCGGTGGCGGCGAGTGCGGCCACCGACTCGGCCTGTTGCCGGGCGTCGTTCTCCGCGTTGCGCAGCAGGTTGTTCTCCAGCAGGCCGATCAGGGCGAACGAGGCCGCGGTCAGGGCGGCGGCGACCACCAGGCTCGCGGCGACGGTGGCCCGGGCCCGTACCGTGGTCGGCCACCAGCGCCGCGACACGACCCACCGCACCACCCACCGCACGGGGCGGCGCACCACCGGGAACCGTCGCGGCCTCGGGGGCCGGGGCGACCTCGGGAGGCGGCGCGGTCTCGGAAGTGCGCCGGGGCCGGGCTCCGGTTCAGCCACCGTCCACCGCCAGGCGGTAGCCCGCGCCCCGCACGGTCTCCAGGGCGGCCCGGCCGAACGGCGCGTCGATCTTGCGCCGGACCGCGCTGACGTGGACCTCCACGACGTTGGGGTCGCCCTCGAAGGCGCTGTCCCAGACCTGTTCCAGGATCTCCCGTTTGGGCACCACCTCGCCCGGGCGCCGGGCGAGGCACTCCAGGACCGCGAACTCCCGCGCCGTCAACCGGATCTCCGTACCGGCTCGGGAGCACACGTGTCGCGCCGGATCGACGAGGAGGTCGCCGAATTCGAGGGCCTGGGGGGTGCGTCGGCCGCTACGTCGGCCCAGCGCGCGGAGTCGGGCGACGAGCACGAGGTAGGAGAACGGCTTGGAGAGGAAGTCGTCCGCGCCCGTGTCCAGCGCCTCCGCCTCGTCGTACTCGCCGTCCTTCGCGGTGAGCATCAGGATCCCGGCCTCGCTGCCGGCCGCCCGCAGGCGGGAGCAGACCCGGTAGCCGTTCAGGCCGGGCAGCATGATGTCGAGCACGATCAGGTCGTAGTCGTGCTCGGTGGCCATCCACAGGCCCTGCGGTCCGTCGAAGGCCACGTCGACGGAGAAGCCCTCGGACTGGAGCCCCCGTTGCAGGGCCACGGCCAGCCGTCGTTCGTCCTCCACCACCAGTACACGCATGCCGAACAGGGTCTCAGGCCCGGCCGTCGGCTTGCTGAAGGGGTCTTCAGGCGGCTTCAGGTGGGCTTCAGGTGAGGTCGCGCAAGCTCGGGACGCACCGGCCGCGGTGGCCGTTCGTCTTGAGGAGTCGCAGGCATGTCCCAGTCCGTCCCACCCTCGCCCCAGCCCGACCCGACCGTCCGGCCCGACACCGCCGCCCAGGCGGCACCCACCGTATCGACCGACCGATCGCAGATCCCCGGGAACGCCGCGGAGACCGCTCCCCGGGACCGCAAGGTGCTCGCCCGGGTCGTACCGCGGAGCAGGGGAGCCCGCTGGGCCGTGCTCGGCACGGCCGTGGTGCTGGTCGGCGGCGCGGCGGCCGTCACGGGCGTCGCCGTGTCCGAACACCACCGGGACCACCGCCCCGTGGGCATCCTCGGGCCGTGGGCCCACGACGGGGACGGCGACGAGCACGCCTTCGCGGGTCCCGGAGAGCGGCGGGCCGGCGACCGGCAGACGGGCAGGGAACGCGGTGTCCCGCCCCTGCCCGGCGGGAACGAGGACTCCGGCGGGCGGGTGACCGCCCCGAGGGCGGCGCCGGCGCCGCTGCCCTCGTTGGCCGCGAAGGACGCGGTCGAGAAGGCGGCCGGCGCGGTGAGCGGCGGCTCGGTGGAGAGCCTGCGCGTCGTCGGCCAGCAGGGCGGCGGCAGCGCGTGGCTGGCCGTCGTCGTCGGCCCCGACGGCGTCCGGCACGCCGTCACCCTGTCCGGCGCGGACGGCACGATCACCGGCAACACCGTCACGGGCGACACGGTCACCCCCGGCCGCTGACCTCCCCTCGCCGGCGGACAGCGAGCCCTCGGACCCCTTCCGTCGACACCGGGGCCCGACCCGTACGACCCGGGGCACGCCCCGTACGTACCCGGGCCCGACCCCTACGTGCGCCGACGAGGTCCGCATGTTGCCGGATTCCGGCATGGACGCTTCATCGGTTCCCCTTCTATCGTGAGTTCCGTTCCGGAAGGGGACCGATGAACGGAAATCCCGCCTACCACGTGATCGCTCTCGGCATCGCGACCCTGGTGTGCCTGCCGGTGGCACTGGCCGTCCTGCGCGGACGCCGGATGCCGTGGTTGCGCCGCCGCACCGTGGCCCCGCGGCCGTACGCGTGGGGTGTCCTGTGCTTCTACGCGGTGGCGCCCGTGAACGCGGTGCCACGGATCCTCGACGCCCCACAGGACCTCGTCCTGGCCTGCACGGCGGCGGGTGTCGTCTGTGTCATGGCGGGGGCCGCGTTCATGTTGCGCGCCGAGCGCATCGGCCTTCGCTCGCCGGGCTGCCCCGCCGCGCACGAGTGAGCGGCCGGCGTGCACACCGTGCACACCGTGACCCGGCGGCGCCGCGGCGGGTTCCGGTGAACTCGCCGCGCGTGTCGGGTCAGTGACCGAGCGCTTCGAGGTGACGGTGGAGCGCGGCATGGCCCTCAGGCGTGGGGTGGAGCCCGTCGGCGAGGAGTTCGGGGCTGTCCCGCAGCGGCTCCCACATGTCGAGGAAGTCGACGTGGTTGTCCTCGGCCCAGGCCCGCAGGGAATCGCGCAGGCCCAGGGCTCGTTCTCGGGTGAAGCACAGACCCTCGTGGTCGCGGGTGCGTTCCTCGTCGATCCACGCCGGTCCCGCGACGACGAGACGCGCGTTGCGATCGAGGGCGGCGGCGGCCAGTGCGCCGAGGCCGTCCGTGAGGTGTGGTGCGGCGTCGTGTCCGGTCCGTGAGGGGGCGAGCGGCCGGGCCGAGTCGTTGATCCCGGCGGCGACGAGGAGGGTGTCGGGCAGGCGTGCGTCCAGGAGCCCGGGGGTCTGCTCGGCAACGTCGGTCAGGGTGCTGCCGGGAACGGCCAGGTTGAAGACCCGGTGGTCGGTCTCGTTCCGTGCGATGTGGGTGGCCGCCAGGCGGGCCGCCCACCCTCCCCGAGGGTCACAGCGACCGTAGGCGATGCTGTCGCCCACGATCACGATGCGGGCCGCGGCACGCAACGGCTTCGCGTCCAGGTAGGCCCAGACGGTCTCCCCGGAGGAGAGCCGGACGCGTCGGCGGGTGTAGTCGTCGACCTCGTAGGCGTCGGCCGCGGCCAGTTCCCGATCGGTGAGGCGCAGCACGGCGCCCTCGACCGAGGCGCCGAACCTGCGCTCCAGGGTGAGGTGTACGTCCAGGCCGCTCGCGGCGATCACGGCCTGGTCGGTGATCGGCAGGGGTCGGGTCGTGTGCCCGGCCAGGGACGCCGGGGCGGTGGGCACGGCTCGGCCGAAGAGAGCGGTCTGGACCCGCTCGTCCATCAGCGTGCCGAAGGAGAACAGGGTGTGGGCGCGTGTGCCGGTCACTGTGAGATGGGTGCCTTCTCGTCAGGGATGGGGGCAACTCACCCTAATGGCCGCCCCGGAACGCGACGGACGGGCGGGCGCCACTCATCGCCCGGAGGCCGATGAGGCGTACGACGGACCACGACCTTCGGCCAACGGCGAACCGGCAATCGCCAACCGCCAACGGCCAACCGCGCGATACGGCCATCGGCGCGGATCACGTGGCGCCGGCCGCCGAATCCCGGCCGTTGTCCAGTGGGTCGCGAATCGCGTGCACCAGTCCGGCCACGAGGTTCGCGCGTTCGGCCATGGCGCCGATCACCAGGTACTCGTGGTCCGCGTGGGCGCCACCGCCGACCGCTCCGAGGCCGTCGAGCGTGGGCACCCCCAGCGCGGCGGTGAAGTTGCCGTCGCTTCCTCCGCCCACCGACCTGCCTTCGATACCGGGAAGCAACCGCTGGGCCACCGCGAAGAGTTCGGCTGACGCCGACACGGGCATCGGGGGTCGGCCGACCGCTCCCTCGACCCTGATCTCCGCCTCGTCCAGGTGCGGGGCGAGCGCCGCGAACGCGGACTCGACGCGCTCCTTCTCGGCGGTCGACTCGACCCGGACGTCGACGATGACGGTCGCCTCGGCGGGGACCACGTTGTCCAGGGTGCCCGCCGCCGCGACCGTCGGGGTGACCGTGGTTCCGATGTCGGGCCGGCCCAACTCCGCGATGCGCAACACCTGGTGTGAGGCTTCGATGAGGGCGTTCACCCCGGCCGCGGGTTCGAGGCCCGCGTGGGAGGCCCGGCCCGTGATGGAGACCCGGAAGGTTCCGCAGCCCTTGCGGCCGGTCTTCAGCCCTCCGCCGTCGGCCGCGCCCTCGAAGACGAGGACGGCGCCGCACGCGAGGGCCCGTTCCTCGATGAGCGTTCGCGAGGAGCCGGAGCCGACCTCCTCGTCGGCGGTCACGAGGATCTCGACGCCCGACCGGTCGTCGAGCGTCGCGAGGCCGTGAACGGCCTGCACCAGTCCACCCAGCATGTCGAAGACCCCGGGGCCGGTCGCGTGCCCGTCCTCGACCGTGAACGGGCGGCGGTCGAGCGTGCCGAGGGGAAACACGGTGTCGTGGTGGCCGAGGATCAGCACGCGGGGTTCGCCGCCGCCCGACCAGTGGACGTGCGGTCCGGCCTCGCTCTCCACGAGGACGGCCCGCCCGCCGAGACGACTCTCGACGAGTGCGGCGACGGCGCGGGCCGATGCCGTCAGGGCGTCGACGTCGCGTGACGGGGACTCGACCTCGACGAGCTTCCTGAGGTCCTCGATCATCGCGTCGACACTCACGCCCGCGCTCTGGTGCATCGTCATGTGGGCAAGATTAGCCGGCCCGCCGAGGCGGGCACCCACGCCCCAGCGACCGACCCGGATGCCCGCGTCGCCCGACCGGTCGACGTCCGCTCGGCCGACGCCACCTCAGTCGAGGACGGCGATGGCCTCCACCTCGACGAGGTGGTCGGGTACGTCCAGCGCCGCGACCCCCACGAGCGTGCCCGGTGCCGCCGGGGTGACGCCCAGTTTCGCCGCCGCCCGGGCCACGCCCTCCAGGAACGCGGGCATCTTGTCGGGCGTCCAGTCGACGACGTGGACGTTCAGCTTCGCCACGTCGTCGAAGGTGCCGCCGACCTCGGCCAAGGCGATGGCGACGTTGAGGTAGCACTGCTCGACCTGGGCGGCGAGGTCCCCTTCTCCGATCGTGACGCCGTCGGCGTCCCAGGAGACCTGCCCGGCGATGAAGACCAGCCTCGAACCGGTCGCGATCGAGACCTGCCGGTAGGCGTCGATCCTCGGAAGTCCTTCGGGGTTCACCAGGGTGATGGCCATGTCGCCCGCCTCCTCTGTCGCACGGGTCACGGACCCCGCACAAGCGCTCTCTTGTGGTTACTCGGGAACCGTAGGAGAGTGTGCGCTGACATGGAAGAACGCACTTCTCAGTGACTGAGGAACCTCATGGTGACCCAGCAGTTCAGCGGCTCGCCCGACGAGGCGGACCTGACGCGCGCCGACTCTCTCGCGCGCGAGATCTTCTCGGACATCGCCAACAAGTGGGCCTTGTTGATCATCGACGTGTTGGCGGAACGGACCCTGCGCTTCAGTGAGCTGCGGGGCGAGATCCAGGGAATCAGCCACAAGATGCTCACCCAGAACCTGCGCATGATGGAGCGCTACGGCCTCGTCGACCGGTGCGTGCACCCCACCGTGCCGCCCCGGGTCGAGTACACCCTCACCGAGCCGGGCCGCGCCCTGCGGCAGACGGTCCACGGCATGTGCGACTGGACCCACCAGTACCTCGGTCACATCGAGGCGTCCAGAGACCGCTTCGACGCCTGACGGTCGTGGCCGCCCCGTCGTGCCCCCCTCTCCCACGAGGGGGGCGGCCTCATGAGAGGGCGGCGAAGGCCGCGACGGAGCAGACCAGGCTGCTTCCGATCAAGACGATCAGCGCGATCGTGGCCAGGACGCCGCCCGGCGCGTCCGGGCGCGGGCCGAGGCGGATCGGTACCCGGTCGCCCGGATCGCGGGTCACCTCCACGGACTCGCCCACGTCCGGGGCCCCGGCCCCCATCAGTTGCAGGCGCCGCACCCCGCCGTCGTCCGGGAGCCGTACATCGATGGACGTGACCGCGTCGTCGACGCCGCCGAACGGGTCGGAGGTACGTATCCACCCGGTCACCACGGCCCGCGTGGTCACGCCCCGGTCGTGCATCGTCTGTTCCTCGCGCATGTCGGTCCGGATCCAGGTCAGGGCTAGCCACGCCACGTTCATGACCAGCAGGGCCGCCACCGCGATCATGGCGCCGCGCCTGGCCAACCAGGCCACACCCGCCCACTGGGCGACCATCGCGCAGACGAGGATCAGGACCGCGGACCAGCCGCCGCTTCCCGCCCACACGGCCCACGCGGACCCGTAGGCCGCCGCGGCCGCGACCGCCGCCGAAAGGACCCGACCGCCCACCCACAGCGCTTTCCCCACCATCCGTGCCC
>NZ_LGDE01000228.1 GCF_001279725.1 Streptomyces sp. WM4235
CGGACCTTGTCCTTGACGGCACCCGCACAACCGCCCAGCTCACGGCCGAGCTGCAGGCCCACCTGGCCGAGCAGGGCCGGGACACCTCGGCCCCATGACTGGCCGCCGAGCCGCCCGGCCTACCTGATCGGCCTTGGCCCCCCGTCGGGTGGCCTCGCCGCGGGGCAGTTCGCCAGGGCCGTCCGCCCCATCCATGAAGAGGTCCGCGAGGCGAATTCGTCAGTCGGTGCGGCGCAGCATCACGATGACGGTGGCGTCGTCGCGGTAGCCTGCGTCGTCTTCCTTGGCGGCGGCGACCAGGGCGTCGGCCAGAGCCTGCGGATCGGTCGCGTGCCGACGGCACAGCGTGTCCATTGTCGGCGGGTCCACCTGGTCCGAGACGCCGTCGGAGACGAGCAGGACGAGCCGGACGTCCTCGGGGATCTCAACCTGCCGGCACGTTGCCGCGCTCGCCTGGGCGAGGCCGAGGCGGGACCAGTTGTCGTGGCGTTTCGCGACCTCTACCGGGACGCCTCCGTTCCGGCGCAGCCACTGGCCCATCGTGGCGTCGGTGCTCCACTGGCCGAGCGCAGTGCCGTCCCAGCCGTAGGCGCGGCAGTCACCGATCCAGTGGATGGCGGTGGGCCGGCCCGGCTCCATGCACGCGTACACGGCCGAGGCGTGAGGCGGGGTCCCGTAGGCGTGCGCCATCTGCCCGGCCGTGATCAGTCCGGCCAGTCCGCCCAGGGCCATGCCGATGTGGGTCATCGCCGCCGGCGC
>NZ_LGDE01000229.1 GCF_001279725.1 Streptomyces sp. WM4235
GTCTTCGCCTACGCGACCGCCCGCGGCCAGGCCGAGGAGGCCGCCCGCCTCCAGGCCGGCGCCGTCGCCCGCGCGGTCGCCGACTCGCCCTCGGTGGTCGAGGCGGTACGGGGCGCCGGACGCGGGACCGACCCGTCGGCGGCGCTCCAGCCCTACGCGGAACGGGTACGGGTCGACTCGGGCGTCGACTTCGTGACGATCATGTCCCCGGAGGGGCGGCGCTGGACCCACCGCGACCCGCGCCGCATCGGCGAACCCTTCCTCGGGAACACCGCCCCGGCGCTGCGGGGCGAGACCTTCGGCGAGACCTACACCGGCACCCTCGGTCCGTCCATCCGCGTGGTCACCCCGCTGTTGGACGGCGGGCGCGTCGTGGGCATGGTCAGCGCGGGGATCACGGTCCGCGCGATCAGCGACCGGCTGGCCGGGCAGCTCTCGGCCCTCGTGTGGGTCGCGGCCGGCGCCCTCGCCCTCGGCGGCGTGGGCACGTACGTCGTCAACGCCCGACTGCGCCGGCACACCCACGGCATGAACGCCGCCGAGCTGAGTCGTGTGTACGACTACCACCAGGCGGCCCTGCACGGGGTGCGGGAGGGCCTGCTGATGCTCGACGGCCGGCGCCGGATCACCCTGATCAACGACGCGGGCCGCGAACTGCTCGGCCTGTCCGGCGAGGTCAGGGGCACCGGTGTCGCCGACCTGGCGCTGCCCGCGCCCCTCACCGGAGCCCTGCTCGCGGACCGGCCCCGGGTGGACG
>NZ_LGDE01000230.1 GCF_001279725.1 Streptomyces sp. WM4235
ACCGTCGACACGCCGACGACGCCCGCGCTCGCGCGCTGCTCCGCCTCCCGCAGCGGTGCGCACTCGGCGGGGGCGAGGGTGTCGATGCCCGCCTCGCCGCGCGTGGCCAGCACGTAGGCGACCTCCCGGTCGCCGTCGGTCCATTCCGCGATGGCGGCGGCGCAGCCGTACTCCAGGTCGTCGGGGTGGGCGACCACCGCGAGGGCGCGCCGCCAATCGGTGGGCATCGGCTGCAACGGGGCGGGCTGTGACTGTTGTTCGGTCATGTTCCGCACCCTAGGCCCTGTCGTCGCAGTGGCGCCGGTACGGCCCGCGGTTGTCCGGGGGCGGGTGCTCAGAGCTCGTCGCGTACGAGGGCCAGCAGCCGGTCCAGGACCCGGGGCCCGCCGGCGCGCAGGCCGTCGTGCTCGAACTCGTCCGTCACCCAGGTCCGCAGGCCCCGGATCGCCCGCGCGGTGCGCAGTGAGTGCGCGGTGTCCACGTACATGTCGTCGTGGTAGACGAGGGCGGCGACCGGCACCTCGTTCGCGGCGAGCCGCACCGGGTCGTACAGGGGCTCCCAGCCGGTCCGGGCGGCCAGCAGTTCGGCGGTCTCGCGCAGCGGGGCGAGGGCCGGGTCGACGGTGAAGTGCCAGGGGTGGATGGTCTCGCCGGAGAACAGCAGGGGCTCGTCGCCGGCGAGGGTCGTGGCGGCGTCGAAGAGGGGGTGCGCCGCGCGCGCCCGTTCGGGGGCCCAGCCGGTCGGCCATGTC
>NZ_LGDE01000231.1 GCF_001279725.1 Streptomyces sp. WM4235
GTCCCGCCAGAAGTCCGCCGACGCCGTACCGCCGGCCTTGGCATCGTCGTGGATGGCCCGGATGTCACCGCCCGCACACAGCCCACGCTCGCCGGCGCCGGAGACGACCACCGCCTCCACGGCGGGATCGCCGCGCCAGGCGGTCAGGGCCTCCTCGACGCGCAGCACCATGGGGTGACTGAGCGCGTTCAGGGCCTTCGGGCGGTTGAGGGTCAGGCGGCCCGTGCGGCCCTCGACGTGGACCAGGACGTCCGCTTCGTCGGTCATCACAGGTTCTCCGTCAGGCCGCGGGCGACGATGACGCGCATGATCTCGTTGGTCCCTTCCAGGATCTGGTGCACACGGAGGTCTCGGACGATCTTCTCGATGCCGTACTCGCTCAAGTAGCCGTATCCGCCGTGTAGTTGGAGCGCACGGTCGGCCACCGTGAAACCCGTGTCGGTGGCGAAGCGCTTGGCCATGGCGCAGAGCTGCGCGGCCTGCGGGTCGCCGTTGTCCAGGGCCTGCGCGGCGGTGCGGACCAGGGCGCGGGCGGCGGTGAGTTCGGTGGCCATGTCGGCGAGGCGGAACTGGAGCGCCTGCGCGTCGAGCAGGCGCGCTCCGAACGCCTCGCGGTCGGCCAGGTGGGCGAGGCTGCGGTCCAGTGCGCTCTGGGCGCCGCCGAGCGAACAGGCGGCGATGCCGAGCCGGCCACCGTTGAGGGCGGTCATGGCCATGCGGAACCCGTCACCCTCCGCGCCGAGCCGGCGCG
>NZ_LGDE01000232.1 GCF_001279725.1 Streptomyces sp. WM4235
CTGCGCCGGGGTGATGCCCGGGTTGGCGCTCGCGAGGAGCGCGGCCACGCCCGCGACGTGCGGGGAGGCCATCGAGGTGCCGCTCATGGTGCCGTACTTGCCGCCCGGCTGGGTGCTGTAGATGCCGGTGGCGTCGCCGCCCGGGGCCGCGACGTCGATGACGTTCAGACCGTAGTTGGAGTACGAGGCCTTCGCGGTGGTGCCCATCGCCGACACCGTGACCACGCCCGGGAGTTCGGTCGGGATGTCCAGGCAGGCGTTGGTGATGGTGCGGGTGACCGGCGTCGAGTCGTTCGGGCTCTCGGTGTCGGTCTTCTTGTTGGCCAGGTCGATGTTGGAGTTGCCCGCGGCCGCGACCTGGAGCGAACCCTTGCCCTCCGCGTACTCCTGGGCGCGCTTGACGCCCTCGATGATCGCGGCCTGGTCGGCGTTGTCCGGGCAGTTGAACTGCCAGGGGTCCGTGTAGTAGCTGTTGTTGGTGACCTTGAAGCCGTGGTCACCGGCCCACATGAACCCGCAGACGGTGTTCTCGGCGAAGAACAGCGAGGAACCGGGCTCGGCGATGCGCACCGAGGAGATCTTCACGCCCGGGGCCACACCGATGACACCCTTGCCGTTCTTGGCCGCCGCGACGGTGCCCGCCCCGTGCGTACCGTGGGTGCCGACGTCGCGCCAGGCCCCGGTACGGGGGGGAACGGAGGGGGAGGGGCTCGGCTCCCCGCGGGACGAGGAGGCGGGTGGCCACCGAC
>NZ_LGDE01000233.1 GCF_001279725.1 Streptomyces sp. WM4235
CCCCGGTACGGCCAGGTGGGCCGCCCCGAACTGCGTTACCGCTGGCTCGCGGAGACCGGCTCGGTGTCGAAGGTGTAGAACTTCCGGTGGTCCAGCATGTCGGCCGGGGTCACGTCGTTCCACGGTCGCATCGTGTCGTTGAGGTCCACGACGTTGGTGGTGCCGGCGGCCGGCAGGTACGTGGACTGCGGGTGCCTGGCCTGCCAGTCGGCCCACAGCTTGTCGATGTACGCGTGGTGCATCCAGAACACCGGGTCGTTCGGGGAGACGCCGGTGGCCATCTGCCCGCCGACCCACACGTGCACCCGGTTGTGGAGATTGGCGCCGCGCCAGCCCTCCAGGTTGTTGCGGAAGCCGTTCGAGGCGCTGTTCCAGGGGGCCATGTCGTACACCGGCATGGCCAGTACGGCTTCCACCTCGGCCTTGGTGGGCAGTTCGGCGACACCGGTGCCGAGGGCGCGCCTCAGGTAGTTGCGGCCGTCCACTCGGACGTCGATGTTCCACTTGCCCGTCGCGTACGCGAACGGTCCGTCGAGGACCTGACCGTCGCGGGCCCGACCGGTGCCGCCGAGGAAGTCGGCGGCCCAGAGGGAGGAGCGGGTGGTGCGGTCGGTCGTCCAGTCCCAGTAGGGAAGGGCGACGTTCTTGTCCACGGCCTGGAGAGCCGCTTCGAACTCCAGGAGAAACCGGCGGTGCCAGGGGAGGAAGGACGGGGACCGGTGGCCGACCCGGTCGCCGGAGTCGGTGT
>NZ_LGDE01000234.1 GCF_001279725.1 Streptomyces sp. WM4235
CTCGGCCACCAGGGCCATGACGCGCTCGATGTGGCGCACCGTCTCGTCGGCGGTCCGGCTGCGCGAGGTGATGTTCTGCCCGTCCTCGCGCAGGCGCAGGTAGTAGCAGTCGTAGTCGCCGACCACGGAGATCGTGCCGGCAGCCAGGTAGGCGGCGGTGACGAAGACCTGGTCCTCGCCGTACCAGAGGTCGACCGGGAAGCGGATGCGGTCGGCCTCGATGATCTGGCGACGGATGAGCTTGGCGACGTGCAGCGACCGGTAGACCTCGGAGGTGTACAGGTCCGCGACCTCGGTGTGGCGGTAGGCCTTCTCGGAGACGGTGCGGCCGAGGCCCACGTGGCGGCCGAGCACGATGTCGCTGCCCTGCGCGTCGGCCATCGTCAGGAGCCGTTCCAACGCCTCCGGGCCGAGGTAGTCGTCGGCGTCCAGGGCGAACACGAACCGGCCCCGGGCCAGGTCGAGGGCCCTGTTGCGGGGGCCGCCCGGGCCGCCGGAATTCGCCTGGTGCACCACCCGCACCTGTGGGTGGAGGGCGGCGAAACGGTCCAGCTCCGCGCCGGTCCCGTCCGTGGACCCGTCGTCGACCGCGATGATCTCCAGCCGGGCCATGCCCAGCGTCTGGCCCGCGACCGAGTCAAGGCACTCGGTCAGGTAGGGCATCGCGTTGTAGGCAGCGATGATCACCGATATGTCGGGGAGACGTTCGTGGGGCATGCAGAGATTATGAACGCCGCCGGATCC
>NZ_LGDE01000235.1 GCF_001279725.1 Streptomyces sp. WM4235
GTCGACGACGGGCAAGACCTTCTTCAGGTTCAGCCATGATCGTGCTCTCGTCCGACAAACAGCCGGCCTAGCCTTCGACGGGCCATCGTCCGAGGTCACGAGCATCTGACACCTCTCCCCGCGTATGTGGCACCACCGATTGACCCCGGTGTGAAGTGGAGCACTAGCGATCCGGTTCGTACGAACGGCCCCTCAGGAATCGGTGGACGACAAACCGCCCACATGGGGAGTTCCGGCTCTGATGGCATGAAGAGCCTCGAACATGCCTTATGGCGAACGAAGTTCAACGAACTGGCTGATTCATCCGTAGCCGCTCAATCGGTGTACCCACAAGACTTCTCGGTGGCAGCCCGAGCCTCGACGGTGCAGGCCGCCACGGCAATCTCGCCTCAGTCGAAGGAGGGGTAATGAACCGTCGGACAAAGTTCAGCCTGGCCGTAACGAGCGGACTCGTCGGTGCAGCGCTTGCACTCGCGCCCGCGGCCCAGGCCGACGACGTCTCGATCAGCGGCTACGACAACTGCGCGTCCGGCTGGATCTGCTTCTACTCGGAGAGGGACGGGGGCGGACAGAAATGCCAGTGGTCCCAGAGCTCCACCGACACCCGTTCCCAGTGTTCATGGATGCGAGCCGGCACGAACACCCGGTCCGTCTACAACCGCACCAATAGCAGGTTCCACTACTACCACAGCGTCAACTACACGAATCGGATCGGCAGCACCACCGCCGG
>NZ_LGDE01000236.1 GCF_001279725.1 Streptomyces sp. WM4235
GAGGTGCATGGGGCGTTGGCGGCGTATGTGAACGCGACGTCGGCGGATCTGGACTGGTCGGGGGTTCATGCCGGGAAGGGGCAACGGACGATCACCCTCCCCACCTACCCCTTCAACCGGCAGGAGTTGATCGTGCCCGCCGCACGCCGCAGCGGCGCCGCGACGAGCACCGTCGGCCACCCGCTGTTCGACCGTCACTACGAGCACCGGAGCGAGGGACAGTGACGTACCCGGACGAGACCTACGAGAAGACGTTCACGGGCCAGGAGCCCTTCATCGCCCAACACCGCTCCGCCGGCGCCGGGCTGCTGCCCGCCGCGGTGCAGCTTGAGATGGCGATGGTGGGAGTCGCCCGACGCAGGCCGTTCACTCCGCTGGAACTCACCGACGTGACGTTCCTGCGACCCCTCCCCATCAGCGACGACGCGACGGCTCCCGTCCGCCTCGACGTGTCCTTCGGGCCGCCGATCCGCTTCGAACTGAGCACGGTCGTGGCCGGCGAACGCAAGCCGCTGTCCAGCGGCACCGGTCGGCTGCTGCTCCCGGGCGACGTCCCGGCCCCCACCGCCGACACCGTTCCCGGACCGCGGATCACCGGCGCACGGACCATCGACCCGGACCGGCTGTACGACAGCTGGGCACGCGAGGGCCTCCAGTACGGGCCGGACTTCCGCACCGTCCGGGAGCTCTCCGTCGGAGACGACGGCGTGGCCGGGGCGACGC
>NZ_LGDE01000237.1 GCF_001279725.1 Streptomyces sp. WM4235
ATTCGAGTCCTCCCCGTCTGGACAGACCCCGACGGGCAGCAGTGGCTCCACCCCACCCTCCGCACCCCCCGCACTCGACTCCCAAACCGAGTCCGACCTGAGGACCGCCCGACGATCCGGTACCTGATGCGCCGCACTATCCCCATCCGCCAGCAGTAAACCGCGCCGTCCTTGGCAATCACCCCGTGGCACAGCGGGCCCGGCAGACCGCTGTACCCGTCCTCGCAGATCCGGACGCTGTTCGCCGTCCCCGAGGTGACCGTGTGATGAATCATGATCCCGTTCAGCGGACCCCACGCACCCTTGTGGTTGCGGTTATGGGTTCGCCAACCGGGGCGTTCGATGACGTTCACGCCTTCGGCGCGAAGCGCGGCCACGAGTGCGTCAGCACTCAGTGGTGTTGCCATGCTTGACTCTCGGATTCTCCCCGCGCCCAAGATCAAAAATGGTGGAGCAGCTACTACGATGTGCCGCGCGACACCAGCCACAGCTGCGCGGCCATCAGCAGCAGCGGAGCGACAAAGGAACTCACCACCAGGCGCCTGGTGGCCGCAGCCTGCGCCTGGTCCTCCCGGCGCTGCTGATCGCCTCGCTCGGTGATCTGATCGTGCTCACCGCGCAGACCGGCAAGCGCGGCCTCCACTTGGCCGATCCGCTGCTCCGTCGCACGCTGATCACGTACCGGGAACGACCACCGCCGACATCGACGCCGCCCTCTACGCG
>NZ_LGDE01000238.1 GCF_001279725.1 Streptomyces sp. WM4235
CCCGACAGGCGGGCTCGGGGCGGGGTGGCCCCGGCCCCGCCCGCCTACTCCGCGACGGCTTCGCGCAGGGCGCGCCGGCACAGGGAGTCGGCGCGTCGGGTCGTCTCCGGAATCCGGTAGCGGGGGCCCAGCGCGAGCGTGTGCGCGCAGGCGTTGTCCAGCGAGACCCGGTGCCCCACCGACACGTACACCGGCTTGATCCCGTCCTGCGTGCGCAGCGCCCGGCCGACGACGGCCCCGTCGGGCGCGAGCAGCGGGGAGGTGTCGCCGCGGCGGGCGCCCGGTTCCTCGTACGTGAAGGTGAACGGGTTCTTCGCGACTCCGATGCTGGGCAGCCCGGTGACCACCCCGAGGTGGCAGGCGAGGCCGAAGCCGCGCGGGTGGGCCAGCCCGTAGCCGTCGCAGACGACCAGCTCCGGGGTGACGGTCAGGGACTCCAACGCGGCCAGCACGGTCGGCAGTTCACGGAACGCCAGCAGTCCCGGCACGTAGGGGAAGCTGACGTGCCCCACGGCCGTGGCCTCCTCGACCACGTCCAGGGTGGCGGCGTCCAGGACCACGGCGGCGGCCGCCACGAGGTCGCGCTCGTCGTCGTAGGCGACGTCCACGCCCGCGATGAGCCCGGTCCCGACCGGCGGCCCCACCTCGTCCAGCACCACGCTCTCGCGCAGTTCGTCCTGTATCGTCCGGGCCTCGGCCTCGTCGGCGGGGGTCTTCGCACTCGTCATGATGGTCCGAGAGTAGCCTGGCGATCATGTTCGTCATGGAGCTCACCTACACCGCGCCCGTCGAATCCGTCGAAGAGGAAATGGACGCGCACATCGCCTGGCTGGACGGCCACTACGCCTCCGGCGTCTTCCTCGCGTCGGGCCGCAAGGTCCCGCGCGACGGCGGGATCATCCTGGCCGGCGGGATCACCCGCGCGGAGATCGAGAAGATCGCCACCGAGGACCCCTTCGCGGTGGCGGGCGTGTGCGAGTACCGGATCACCGAGTTCATCGCGACCAAGACCTCGGCGGACCTCGCGACGGTCCGCGAGAACCCGGCGGCATAGCGGGCCCGTCGACGCGACGGCCCGACCGACGGAAATCCTGACCAACGGCGATCCCGACCAACGGCGATCCCGATCGGACGGCGATCCCGATCGGATCCCTATCGGGATCCGGATCCCGATCGGACCGCGGCCTCGGCTGGAGGCGGGCCGGCCGAGGCAAGCCCGACGGGCACGGGCCCGAACCGACGGCACACGCCTTGAGCAACGGCGCGCCCCCGACCTGCGGCGCACCCCCGACCGGATGGCGAGACCTCGCGGGGTGCGCACTGCCGCGGACGATCACCCTGGGGTAAGTTCCCTTTAGGAACTCACCAACCCCGGGGGGAAGACCCATGCCTCAGCAGACGTGGACCGCCGTCGACGACTACTTCGACGGCCTCCTGGTCGAGGAGGACGCGGCGCTCACCGCCGCCACCGCCGACACCCTGGCGGCCGGCCTGCCCGCACACCAGGTGGCCCCCAACCAGGGCAAGCTGCTCCACCTCCTCGCCCGGATCCGCGGCGCCCGCACCATCCTGGAGATCGGAACGCTCGGCGGCTACAGCACCATCTGGCTCGCCCGCGCCCTCCCGGAGGGCGGCCGGCTGGTCACCCTGGAGGCCGACGAGCGGTGCGCGGACGTGTCCACCGCCAACATCGCCCGCGCGGGCCTCGCCGACGTCGTCGACATCCGCCGCGGCAAGGCCGCCGACCTGCTCCCGGGGCTCGCCGACGGCGAACCGTTCGACCTGGTGTTCATCGACGCCGACAAACCCTCCAACCCCGTGTACCTGGAGTGGGCGCTCAAGCTGACCCGGCCCGGCAGCATCATCATCGGCGACAACGTCGTCCGGGACGGCGCCGTCGTCGACGGCGACAGCACGGACCCCCGGGTCCAGGGCGTCCGACGGTTCACCGAACTCATCGCCGAGCACCCGAGGCTGAGCGCCACCGCCCTGCAGACGGTGGGCTCCAAGGGCTACGACGGGTTCGTCATGGCTCTCGTCACGTCCTGATCACCGGGGCGCCCCGGAGCCGCGGCACCGGGAGACCCAAGGCCTCGGCCGAGCACCCCGACCCCGGGCGCCGACCCCGGGCGCCGGGGGCGCACCCGACGTGCGTCACCGCCGCTCCAGTCGTGCCACCCGCCCCTTCTCACCCGACGCCCAGCAGCCACCGTCCGCCGCACAGTCGACCGTGTCGTACGAGCCCTCCTCCAGCGGCCGCCAGGTGCGGCCCCCGTCGAGCGTCACGTCCGTCCCCGTCGGCCCCACCGCCAGCGCCGCCGTACGCAGGTACGGGTGCCAGGCCACGCCCGACCGGTAGGCGGGCGGCGGGGTGGCCGACGGACGCCAGGTGCGGCCCCCGTCGACGGACACCGCCGCGGCCCTCGGCGAGGCCTCGCCCGTCCGGTAATCGCCGCCGACCGCGAGGCCCGTCGTACGGTCGCGGAAGGCCAGGGCGAAGACCCCTCGGGCCGGATCCCCGGCCGGTACGGGGGATTCCGCGACCCGCCAGGTGCGTCCGCGGTCCGCCGAGTGCAGGACGCGGGCCATCGTGCTCCCGCCCGTGGCCAGCCAGACGTCGCGCGACCCGGCGGTGACCAGGCATTGACCGCTCGCCGCGAAGCCCGCCTCTCCGGGCAGCGCCGCCGGCATTCCGACGTCCGGCAGCACACGCCAGTTCCGCCCGCCGTCATCCGTGGACAGGACACGGAACTTCCCGTCCACCGGGTCGCTCACGGCCAATCCGTGCCGGGCGTCGAAGAAGGTGAGGCAGTCGTAGAAGGCACGCGGGTCGGGGTTGCGGAAGGTCTCGGTCCAGGTCGCGCCGCCGTCCTCGGTCCGCAGCACCCGGGACGCCTCGCCCTCGCCGATGGACAGGGCCACCGCCCGCCGCGCGTCGAAGGCCTCGATGTCGCGCAGCTCCAACCCCTCGGCGACCGCCCCCGGTGGCGAGACGTCCCGCCAGGCGCGTCCACCGTCCACGGTGCGCAGGACGGTTCCCTTGGAACCGGCCAACCAGGCCGTGGAGCGATTGACGGCCGCCAGCCCGCGGAAGCGGACCGCGTCCTTGCCGGTCACCTTCAACGCCCAGCCCACACCACGCGGATCCCGTAAGTCCGCGGCCGAGGCCACGTCCCACGTAGCCGACCTCGCCGACGTAGCCGATGACGCTGATGGCTCCCCCGGCCCCACCGCCTCGAACGTCGCCGCCGGCGCCGGTGCGGCCGCGACACCCACCAGAAGAACTGCCGCGCACATGCCAATTCCCAGAAGTCTCATGGCGCCGGAAGCTAACGCACCCCCGATTCTCCGTCCAGGGCGCGTCCGACCGATCGCCCCCTGATCCGGGGGACCGGACGGTCGGGGCGGGCGGACCTTTCCCTCCCGCCTCCCGCGACGACCCGTGCCCGCGCCTTGTGTCTTGCGCCTGCGGAGTGAGCGGGAACCGGACTTACTGCGACCGCCTCGACGACCTCGCGGCAGACCGAGTTCCTTGCCCCACACCCGCCATCCGGTCACCCTGTGCGATCACACAGGTGTCATCAAGCCAATCGGTGACGCAGCTCACGCAATCCGGCGTGCACGGAACTGTCGATTCAGGCGTCTACTCCGTTGCCGGGAGCCACGCCACAGCCCGGCGACAGATCCGCCGCAAGGGAGCGAGCCTTGATCACTGTCATCGAGCAGGCCGTGCAGGCCCGACTGGTCGCCACCTCACCGAAGGTCGAGACGGTACCCGTCACGCTCTGCTACGACCGGTCGGATCCCTTCGCCGTCCGGATGGCCTTCCCCGCCCTGGCCACCCTGGAAGGCATCGAGATCTCCTGGACGTTCGCGCGCGAACTGCTGGAGTTCGGTCTGCAGCGCCCGTCCGGCCACGGCGACGTACGCGTGCGCCCGTATGACGCCGAGCGCACCACGGTCGAGTTCCACGCCCCCGAGGGGGTGGCGATCGTCCTGATGACCACGGCCGACCTCCAGCATTTCCTGGAGCGCGCCTCCACGGTCGTCCCGCCGGGCCTGGAGCACCTCTACCTCGACGTGGACCACAGCCTGGCCGAGCTCTTGCGCGGCTCCCGCTGAGACGCCGGATCCGGGCCACGCCCCGGCCCCACCCTCCGCCCACGCTCCGACCTCGATCGGCCGGAAGCGCGTAAATCGTTTGCGGGCGGCTCCGGCCTTCCGTAGCTTCGTCTACGCCCCATTGCCGTCGAAACGGAGCAGGACGTTGCTCTTCTGAGGTCCGAGACACCGACCACCGTCACCCCGGTCACCACCGGCGTCGCCGTCACCGCTCTCCTCACGAGACCCCGTGACCGCGCGTTCCCGTGACCTCGTGACCCCGTGACCAGTCGTCCCGACCTGTCGGTTGTCTCCCCCGCGTTGCACACGATCACCACGCAACCTGGAGGCCTCCATGAGCCACACCCCTGCCTTTCTCACCTGCACCGACCTGTCCTTCGCCTGGCCCGACGGGACCCCGGTCCTCGACGATTTCCACCTGACCGTCGGCCCCGGCCGAACCGGTCTGATCGGGGTCAACGGCTGTGGCAAGTCCACCCTGTTGAAGCTCCTCGCAGGCGAACTCCGGCCCGTGGAAGGCCGGTTGTCCGTCGCCGGAACCGTCGGCCACCTCCCGCAGGACGTCACACTCGACACCGCCCTGCGCGTGGACGAGGTACTCGGCATCCGCGAGACCCGCACCGCGCTCCACGCCATCGAGGCGGGCGAGGCCACCGAGGAGAACTTCACCGCCGTCGGCGACGACTGGGACGTGGAGGAGCGGGCCCTCGCCACCCTCGACCAGCTCGGCCTCGCTCGGATCGGACTCGACCGGACCGTGGGTGAGTTGTCGGGAGGCGAGTGCGTCCTGCTACGACTGGCGGCCCTGCTGCTGGCCCGCCCGGACGTCCTGCTGCTCGACGAACCCACCAACAACCTGGACCTGCGCGCCCGCCGCCGCCTCTACGCGGCGGTGGAATCCTGGTCGGGGGTGATGGTCCTGGTCAGCCACGACCGGGAGCTGCTGGAGCGGGTCGACCAGATCGCCGACCTGCGCGACGGGGAAGTCCGTTGGTACGGAGGGAACTTCACCGAGTACGAGGAACTCATCGCCGCCGAGCAGGAGGCGGCCGAGCGGATGGTCCGGGTCGCGGAGGCCGACGTACAACGACAGAAGCGCGAACTCTCCGAAGCCCAGATCAAGTTGGCCCGGCGCAAGCGCTACGGCCAGAAGATGTACGACACCAAGCGCGAGCCGAAGATCGTCATGAACGCGCGCAAGCGTGCCGCCCAGGAATCGGCGGGCAAGCACCACACCATGCACGCCGAGAAACTGGCGGGAGCGCGCGAACGGTTGGACCAGGCCGCGGAGGCGGTCCGGGACGACGACGAGATCCGGATCAAGCTGCCCGCGACACAGGTGCCGCCGGGCCGGCGCGTGCTGACCCTGAGCGACCTGCGGCTCGTCCACGGGGCATCGGTCACGGGCGAATGGGAGCTGCGCGGACCGGAACGGATCGCGCTCGTCGGCGGCAACGGGTCCGGCAAGACCACCCTGCTGCGGACGATCGTCGGACAGGTGGCGCCGGTGTCCGGGGAGGCGTTGACGCACGTGCCGACGCGCTTCCTGCCACAGCGGCTGGACGCGGCGGTACTGGACGACGAGCGCTCGGTGGTGGAGAACGTGGCGCGGTTCGCCCCGCACGCCACGAACAACCTGATCCGAGCGCGACTCGCGCACTTCCTGTTCCGGGGCGCGCGGGCGGACCGGGCGGCCGGCACCCTCTCGGGAGGCGAACGGTTCCGTGCGGCCTTGGCGGCCCTGCTGCTGGCCGAGCCGGCCCCCCAGTTGCTGATGCTGGACGAGCCGACCAACAACCTGGACCTGGCGAGCGTGCGGCAACTCACGGACGCCCTGGCGTCCTACGAAGGCGCGCTGCTGGTGGCCTCGCACGACGTGCCGTTCCTGGAGTCGATCGGCATCACGCGCTGGCTGCTGCTCGACGGCGAGTTGCGGCCGACGACGGCCGAGGAGGTCAGGGAGTCCCTGTGGCACGCCTGACGGCCGTCCCGGGACCGGCGACTTCGGCGTCCGGGACGACCGGGGGGCCGCGCCGGCGCGGCCCTCAGGTTGCCGGCCCCGAGGTCGCCGGACCTCAAGTCACCCGGACCTGAGGTCACCGGGCCCGAGGTCACCGGGTCCGAGGTCACCGGGTCCGAGGCGCCGGGGTCGACGTGGTGGACCGCGCGACGGCCTCCCGCCCGTTCCGCCATTCCGTTCGCCCCGACCGCCCCCCAGGGCCGGACGGAACCGCACGCACACGACGGCCGGGGCGGGTCGGCCCCGCCCCCTCGGCGGCCCGGCCGCGGACGCGGTTCGCCGCCCCCGGTGTGGATTCCCGATTCGCACATGAACCTGTTCCAGACTCGGGCCGCCCGAGGCACACCCGACCCGACCACGCCCCACACCCCCTCACCTCGGAGCCTCCATCGACCCCTCCCGCAGCCCCACCGACGCCCCGCGGGGGAATGACTCGATCCCGACGCCGGCCGCCACCCGAGGGCACCGGAACGTTCGAAGTCCGACCCGATCCGGGCGAAGGGCCGCGCGTGGACACGGGGGCACAGGGCACACGAGTACCGACGCGTACCCGCACGTACCGACGCACACCGAAGCATGCACACCAGCAGACTCGACGGCGCCCGGAACGAGCCCTCTCAGGGCGAGGGCGTGCGCCGCGCACGCACCTACGGCGTCAATCCGGAGGGGCCGAAACACCGGGTGGCGTGATTTGCCTCCCCCATTTCGCCCCTCGGAGGCCCTCCGGCACCCCCCAGAACTGCGTAGATAACCGGATGCAACCGGACATATATCCGCCTGGGGCTTGGCTGGCCTTGATATCACGCTTAACCTACGACTCCGTAGGCTACGGAACCGTAGGTAATTCGCTGTCCCCCCAGGAGCACCCGTGACAATCACCTCTCCCCACCTCGGCAGCTCGGAGGCGTGGACGGACGCCAAGCTGCTGTTCGCGCTGGAAGAGGTGGTCGAAAAGGAACTCAACCGCCACCTGAAGGTCACCAAGGACTGGATGCCCCACGACTACGTACCGTGGAGCGACGGCAGGAACTTCCCCGCCCTCTTCGAGGACGGCGAAGCCTGGGACCCCGAGCAGTCCAAGGTCACCGACATCGGCAAGATCGCCCTCGTCGTCAACCTGCTGACCGAGGACAACCTCCCCAGCTACCACCACGAGATCGCGTCGCTTTTCGGCCGCAATGGCGCCTGGGGCACCTGGGTGCACCGCTGGACCGCCGAGGAGGGTCGCCACGGCATCGTGATGCGCGACTACCTGCTGGCGTCGCGCGCCGTCGACCCGGACAAGCTCGAGGCATTCCGGATGCAGCACATGTCCGAGGGCTTCGAGTCCGACAACCGGCACTCGATGCTGCACTCCGTGGCGTACGTCGCCTTCCAGGAACTCGCGACCCGCATCTCGCACCGGAACACCGGCCACCAGTCCGGCGACCCGGTCTGCGACCGGATGCTGGCCCGGATCGCGCAGGACGAGAACCTGCACATGATCTTCTACCGCAACCTGCTCGGCGCCGCCTTCGAGCTGGCCCCGGACCTGACGATGCAGGCTGTACGGGACGTCGTGGTCGGTTTCCGGATGCCCGGACACGGCATGCCCGGCTTCGAGCGGATGGCCGCGCAGATGGCGATCGGCGGGGTCTACAACCTGCGGATCCACCACGACGACGTACTGAGCCCCGTCATCCGATTCCTGAAGATCATGGACATCGACGGTCTCGGCCCCGACGGGCAGAAGGCGCAGGAAGAGCTCGGGCTCTTCATGGGCGGCCTGGACAGCGAGGCCAGCAAGTTCGACGAGCGCCTGGCCGCCCGCGCGGCGCGCATCGCGGCCCGCAAGGGCTGACCGATTTCCGCTCGCTCGGGCGAGTGATGCCGATTGCCCTGGCAGAGCACCGCTCTGCCAGGGTTTCGCGTCATGACCTTCCTCCAGGTGGAAATCGACCAGCTGACCCGTCTGACGCGGGCACTGGACTCCTCGCTGGTCTCCCTGCGGGAGGCGCGGAAAGCACTGGACCACGTCCGGGCCGACCAACTGGGCACCCGTGACCTCGACGCCGCCTGCGACGACTTCCAGGAGAAATGGGCGTACGGCACGCGCGAGCTGACCAAACGCGTCAAGAACGTACGGGCGGGCGTGGACCGCAGCGCCGCCGAGTACGCGGAGTTGGACAAGGCCATCCGCGACGCCTTCCGCGAGGCCGCGGCCCGTGGCTGACCACCCCGCGCTGGGCTTCGACCCCGCCCCCGGACACCCCGCGTCCGTCCTGGCCCTGGCCAAGAAGCTCACCACCTCCGCGGCCTCCCTCGGGGAAGCCGGGCGGGTCGTCGGAGCCCTCGTCTCGCACAGCGCGAGCTGGCAGGGCGAAGCCGCCACCGCGTTCCGCGCCTCCCTGTCGAGCGAACTCCCCCGCTACCTCAACGCGGCCCACACCTCCCTGACCGACGCCGCCCGACAACTCAACTCCTGGCACGAGACCCTGGTCGCCCACCGCGCCCTGGCTGCACGCTACGAATCCCGGGCCGCCGCCGCCACGACCGACGAGGCCCGCGCCGACGCCCGCCGCCTGGCACACGAACTCGCCTCCGACCACACGGCATCGGCCCGCGCCATCGCCAAGACCCTGAACTCGGCAGCCGCGAAACTGGCCCCGAAGGAACCGGGCATGTTGGCGTCACTGTGGAACAAGATCACGGAAGACCCGGGCGACGCCCTGTCGAACGCGTCGGCCATCCTGGGCGCGGTGGGGGCGGGCGTGGCCCTGTTCTGTCCGCCGGCCGGCCTCGCAGTGATGCTCGTCGCCGGAGGTCTCTCACTGGCCGCCCTCGGAACACACCTCGCGGACCCGAAGTTCCGGAAGCCCCTGACCGACGGCTTCACCAAAGGCGAGTTCGACGCGGACTTCTGGAAGAGCAGCGTGACGTTGCTGGGCGACAGCCTGGGCGCGGTGCCGGGCGTGGCCGCCGTCGCGACCGGCGCCAAGGCCGGAACGGTCGCCGCCCGCGCCGCGATGGCCGTCCCCGAAGCCGGCGCCCTCTCCGGCCTCTCCCCGGGCGCGGGCACATTCGCCCGCACCACGTGGACCGCGGCCGAGGATCTCAGGCAGGTGGAGAACCCCCTCTCCACCTGGGCCATGCGCTCGTCGACCCCCGAGGTGAGGGAGCGGGTCGGCGTCGGTGTGGCAGCGGTGGGGGCGGCGACCGCGACCGTTGGCTACGCGACCGACAACGAGACGGTCGAGCAGGGTTCCACGGCAATCGATGCCGCCAGGGCCGCGATCGAGGACGGTCCCTCCGCAGCCGCCAAGTCAGCCCACTTCTGGACGGCGATCAGGACATGACGAGCGACACCGACGTGCCTCCTCTGTGGTTCCGTCTGCCTCCCGGCTTCCATGACATCGGGCCGGGCGACCGGACCGCACTCGACACCATGGCCGACGCCCTGAACAGTCCCGATGCGCGGAGACAACTCGGTCAGCTCATGGATGGCCTGCGTGAACTCGCCGGTCACCAGGTGGTGCACACCGCCATCGGTTTGCATCCGGACGAGGCCACCGGGGTCGCCACATCCCTGTTCTCCCTGACCGCGAGGCCGTCCGTGGATTCTCATCCGCGGCTGAACGTGGCACGGGCCGCACTCGCGATCACTCGATCCGGCGTGTGGAGCAGTTCGACCAGCCGAGCGATCGATCTCCGCTCGTCGCTCCCCTGCTGTCTGATCAGCGGCACCATCACGCTGCCCGAAACGGGGCAGGAGATGTTTCAAGCGAGAGTGGCGACAGCCCACGCGTGCGCGCCGCACGTCCTCGTCCTGGACCTCACCAGCGCGGCGACCCACCACGCCGAGGCATACGGCGACATCCTCGAAGCGATCACCCACACCCTCACCTTCTCGGACCCCACACCGAGCAGTTCGAGTGGACCGCGGACCTCGCGCATCCTGGAGGTGCTCTCGTGACGCCTCTGCTGACGAAGGTCGCTTGGGATCATCCGCCCACTGCCGCCGGTTACAGGCGGCTGGTGGCACGACGAACCAAGTGGGTTGCCTTGTTGGGCGGCTCGATGCTCGTCTCCGTCGTCTGTCTCCGGTTCGGGCTGATCCCGCAGGCGAGGCTCGCGTTCATCGTCGTCATCGTGTTCGTCGTGCCCTACGTCCCCGTGGTGTTCATCGCCTACTTCCGGCGCCACCGCGTCGCCGCAGTCCTTCGGTCCTATCCATGGCGCGAGCACGCTTGCTCGTATGCGCCCCGTGCCACCGGCATTCAGGCGACCATCCAGATCCCGTTCTCGGAAACGTACGCATCCGCCTACCGGCTCATCCCGTTCCCCCTGGATCTGGCCACCATCGAGAACAGCCATCCGGATCGGATCTGGTTCGCGGGCGACCCCCGTTTCGGTGGGGTCGTGTCTCCCGTCGGCGGCCACTACCCGGTCCGCGCCGTACCCGACAAGGTGCCGGCCGAGGGCTGGCAGGGTGGGGATGACGTGCTGGCTTCGCGGGTGGGGTTGCGGCGGCGGAGTGGGAAGGGGACGCAGACCTGATCAGTGGCGGGGGCGGAGGGCGAGGCGTTCGGATTCCGAGAGGCCGCCCCAGACTCCGAAGCGTTCGTCGTTCGCCAGGGCGTACTCCAGGCACGCGACACGCCCCTCGCACGCCCCGCACAGCCGCTTCGCGTCACGCAGCGAGGAGCCCGGCTCCGGGAAGAAGAAGCCCGGGCCCGTCTGGGCGCACAGGGCGAGTTCGTACCAGGCGGGGGCGGCCACTGCGTTGGTCGGCCGTTCACTCGTGTTCATCGACATGACGGAGATACTCATCGCCGGCGATGGACGTCCGATCAACGCCTGATCAACACCGGTGCATCATGCACGATCTACGGGTGGTCGCGCAGCCATCGCGCAAGCGTGGCGAAGTCCCGGTCGGTCAGCCCCGTACGGGGATCGACGCGGTGCAGCAGGGCCGGGGCCGGATGGTGTACGGCCACCCACGCCCGGTCTGCGGGGGTGATCTCGTCGTCGACCCAGAGGAAGGGGCGTCCGGTCGCCCATTCCACCAGGGTGCGGGTCTTCCAGTGGAGCCCGGTCCGCTCGTCCTCCCCGGCCCGCTCGCCCTCCCCGGCCATCTCGCCCTCGTCGGCCGGTTCCGGCCAGGCCACGACGGGCAGTTCCGGGAGGCCGATGCGCGGCGCTACGTACTCGTTCGCTTCGCCCATCCACGTCGTCGCCCACACCAGGTCGCATCGCAGCGCCGCGAGTCGCGCCCCGTGCCCGGGGTCGAGCCTGGCCAGGAGGGGGTTGCCTCCGGGTTGGCCTTCGTTCCCCCGCGGCGCGGGAGCCTCGCGGTATCCGGTGCCGCCGAACGGGATGAGTGGGCCGTCGACGTCGAGGAAGAGCAGGGGGCGCCGCGTGGTGCCGGTCATCGTCGTACCGTATCCGGATCCGGCGGCGCGGGGCCGTGCGGTCAGACCCCGTGCGGAGTCACGGCGATCACCGCTTTCAGTCCTCGTGCCTGGCCCGGCTCGGCTGGACGCGCTTGGGCTCGCCCGGCATCTTCGGGTAGTCGGGCGGGTAGGGCATGTCGCCCATCCCGTGCTCGTGTTCCTGCCGGTCGGCGAGTTCGAGTACGGCGTCCAGCACGAAGGCGTGCTCGTCCATGTCGGCGTGGAGGTCGCCGAGTTCGGCGAAGCGTGCGGGCATGGTGACGATGTCGAAGTCGCGCGGCTCGGCGTCGTCCACCTCGTCCCAGCGCAGCGGAGCCGAGACCGGGGCGTGCGGGCGTGGGCGGACGGAGTACGCGGAGGCGATGGTCCGGTCGCGGGCGGTCTGGTTGTAGTCGACGAAGATCCGCTCGCCGCGTTCCTCCTTCCACCAGGCCGTGGTGACCTTGCCCGGCATCCGTCGCTCCAGTTCCCGTCCGAGCGCGATGGCGCTGCGCCGGACCTCGGTGAACGTCCAGCGCGGTGCGATCGGTACGAAGACGTGCAGCCCGCGCCCGCCCGAGGTCTTGGGCCAGCCCCGCAGGCCCAGTTCCTCCAGCAGCGCGCGCAACTCGTGGGCGGCGGCGACCGCGTGATGGTAGTCCGTGCCCGGTTGGGGATCCAGGTCGATGCGCAGTTCGTCCGGCCGGTCGGTGTCCTCGCGGCGCACCGGCCAGGGGTGGAAGGTGAGGCAGCCCAGATTGGCGGCCCACAGGACGGCGGCCGGCTCGGTCGGGCAGATCTCGTCGGCCGTGCGGCCGCTGGGGAAGGCGATGTGGGCCGTCGGGATCCAGTCGGGCAGGTTCTTCGGGGCCCGCTTCTGGAAGAAGGACTCGCCGTCCACCCCGTCCGGGAACCGCTCCAACGTGGTGGGGCGGTCGCGCAGGGCCCGGGTGATCCCGGGCGCGACGGAGAGGTAGTACTCGGCGACGTCCCGCTTGGTGAGGCCGCGCTCCGGAAAGTAGACCTTGTCGGGGCTGGACAGTCGGACCGTCCGCCCTCCCGCTTCCAGCTCGATGGCATTGCCCGCAGCACCCATGTGCGCCACGTTAGGCGGGCCCGGCCGGGTGCGCATACCGGGCAGGTCCGGACGTACCATCGCAGAATCGAAGACATGGATCTGCCGGTGATGCCCCCTGTGAAGCCGATGCTCGCCAAGTCCGTGGGCAAGATCCCGCCCGGCATGCAGTACGAGGCCAAGTGGGACGGCTTCCGGGCGATCGTGCACCGCGACGGTGACGAGGTCGAGATCGGCAGTCGCACCGGAAAGAGCCTGACCAGGTACTTCCCCGAGCTGGTGACGGCTCTCAGGGAGAACCTGCCGGAGCGCTGCGTCGTGGACGGCGAGATCGTGATCATCCACGACGCGCGGCTCGACTTCGACCGGTTGACGGAGCGGATCCATCCGGCCGCGTCCCGCGTGAAGCTCCTCGCGGAAACCTCCCCGGCCGGCTTCGTCGCCTTCGATCTGCTCGCGCTCGACGACCGGGCCCTCCTGGACACCCCGCTCTCCGAGCGCCGCGAGACCCTCGCCCACGTCCTTTCCACCGCCCGGCCCCCCGTTCACCTCGCGCCCGCGACCACCGACCTCGCACGGGCGCAGGAGTGGTTCGAGCTGTTCGAGGGCGCCGGGCTCGACGGGGTGATCGCCAAACCCCTCGATCTCCCCTACCGGCCGGACGCCCGACTCATGTTCAAAATCAAGCACGAGCGTACGGCCGACGTCGTCCTCGCGGGTTTTCGTTTCCACAAGAGCGGTCCGATTGTCGGATCACTACTCCTGGGCCTGTACGACCACCACGGCGCCCTCCAGCACGTCGGCGTCTGCGCCGCCTTCCCCATGAAGCGTCGCGCCGAGCTCATCGACGAACTCGAACCGCTGCGCATGCCGGACCCCGAAGACCACCCCTGGGCGGCATGGGCCGAGGAGTCCGCACACGAGAGCGCCCGGTTGCCCGGCGCGCAGAGCCGGTGGACCGGCAAGAAGGACCTGTCCTGGGTGCCGCTGCGCCCGGAGCGCGTCTGCGAGGTCAAGTACGACCACATGGAGGGCGACCGGTTCCGGCACACCGCGCAGTTCCGCCGGTGGCGGCCCGACCGGACCCCGCAGAGCTGTACGTACGCCCAGTTGGAGGAGGTCGTCCGCTACGACCTCGCCGAGGTGCTCGGAAACACCGAAGGCTGACCGGCCCCCTCCCCACCTCCCCCTCCCCCTTCATCCCGCCGTCAGCTTCTCCCATGCGGCGCGATCCGGTCCGACCTCGTTCGGCGCGTAGTCCGGCCGGTCCGCGAGCCAGCGCGCCACCCGCGCCCTGACCTCCGGGTCCGCGTAGGCCCGTTCCGGCGGGTCGGCCAGGTGGCGCACGCGGGCCCGGGCCCGCATCACCTCCGGGTCCTCCAGCGCGCAGTCGAACAGCGCGGCCACCTCGCGTGCCGTCCCGGTACGAGCCGCCCTGGTCGCGAACCGCTCCCCGATGGCCGCGTCGGCCACGACCTGGAAGTCGAACCACGGTTTCAGCGTCCGAAGCGCCCAGGCGTGGTACTCGGCGGCGAACCGGTACGAGCCCGGGTCCTGGTGCGCCGTGCGCGCCACCCGGCTCGCGGCCCACAGGGCGAGCGAAGTTCCCTGGCCCAGGGTCGGGTTGGTGTGGGTGATGGCGTCCCCGACGGGCACCAGCCCGCTCACCACCGGCCCCTGCTCGTCGGCCGGCGCGGACCAGCGATTGTCCAGGCTCGCGGCGGCCATGACGTCGGACAGCGGTTCGGCGCCCAGGCCCAGCCACGCGGCGCCGGGAGGGAAGGCGCGCGCGGCGGCCTCGAACACCTCGGGATCGCGCAGCGCGGCGCGCGTGGGATCCCCCGTGTGCACGAACAGCGTGACGGCGAAGACCCTGTTGTCGGCGGGGAAGACGGCGCACCCGGCGAACGCACCGCCGGTGACCGCCCAGGGGCGGCGCGGGCCTTCGTCCATGCCGTCGGGCAACCGGTACCAGCGGCAGAAGTACGCCAACCCCGTACGGTGCCGCTCCACGGGGACGGGGCGGCAGCCCGCCTCGGCGAGGAGGCGTTCGACGCCGCCCCGCCGCCCGCCGGCGTCGACCACGAGGTCCCCGGAGAACGTCCCGGTCGGCGCGGTCACCCCCGTGGCCCGGATCCCTTCGGGCCCGGTCACGGTGGTCAGCCCGATGACCGGCTCTCCATGACGTGCGACCACCCCGGTCTCGGCACGCAGGGCGGTGGCCAGCGCGCTCTCCAGGACGATGCGCCGGGCTTGGAGCATGACGAGGTCCTCGTCGCCGGGGCGGGTGGGCGGGCGGGCGTCGAACCAGTCGAGCTCGTGTCGTTCACGCGCCCCGAGCCGCAGCATCTCCGCGTGGACGTCGGGCAGTTCGACGCGCAGTACGTTCCGTGCGGCGCCGAGCAACGCGTGCGGTTGGGTCGCCTGGGGCACGGCCGGGCGGCGCCAGCCGAAGAAGTCGCGGTCGAGCGCGGTACCGGGAGCACGGGTGTCCCGTTCGAAGAGTTCCACCGTGTGGCCGCGCCGGGCGGCGAGCAGCGCGGTCGCCTGCCCTCCGATGCCTCCGCCGATGATCAGGACATGTGCCATTGCGCCCCCCTGAGCCAAGGAACCGTACGACGATCACACGGATCAGAGCCTGCACGGCCGGCAGGTGCCCGAAACCCGCACACATGTCCCCATCGCCTCGCACGATCACGCGAACGATCGGAACAGGTGCGCGCGGAACCGGTGCGCACGGAACCGGTGCGTCGTGGCGACCGGTGCGTCGTGGCGACCGGCCAAGGCACGGCGAAGGTCAGCCGGCGTCCCCGCGCCCGGCCCTCAGCGCACGGCGGGTCTCCTCCTCGATCAGGTCGGTGTTGATGGCGACGGCCGCCCGGACCCCTTGCGCGGCGGCGCCCGCCACCTGCTCCATCGGGGCCGTCACGTTGCCCGCCGCCCATACACCGGGCAGCGCCGTCGCCCCGGTCTGCGGATCCGAGTCCACACAGGTGCCGACCACCCGGCCGCCCCGCTCGATCGTGGCCTCCGGCAGCCCCAGGCCGGTCAACACCCCGGACCGGGCGGTGAACCGCGGGGCCACCACCAGCGCCCGACAGGCCACCGACCGGCCATCAGCCAGCACGACCGCGGCGAGCCGGTCGTCCGTACCCACGTCCAAGCCCGTCACCTCGCCCTCGATCACCTCGACCCCCCGGGCCGCGAGCAGTTCGCGCTCGTCCCGTCCCGGCGCCCAGGTGTGGGACAGCAGCGTCACCCGGTCGCTCCACTGGCGCCAAAGCCCCGCCTGGTGCACGGCGAGGGGCCCGGTGGCCAGCACGGCGAGGGGCAGGTCCCGCACCTCCCATCCATGGCAGTACGGGCAGTGCAGCACGTCCCGCCCCCAGCGGTCCCGCAGCCCCGGCACGGGCGGCAGCTCGTCCAGCAGCCCGGTCGCGACCAGGAGCCGGCCCGCCCGTACGACCGAGCCGTCCCCGCACCGGACCAGGAATCCCCCGCCCGGTACGCGGTCGGCGGCGACGACGGTACCTGCGGCCCCGGACCGGATCCGGGCCCCGTACCCGAGTGCCTCCGCCCGCCCGCGGGCCAACAGCTCGGCGGGGTTAGCGCCGTCGTGACCGAGGTACCCGTGCACGTGCGCGGCAGGGGCGTTGCGCGGACTTCCGGAGTCGAGCACCAGCACCGACCGCCGGGCCCTGGCCAGGGTCAACGCCCCGGCGAGCCCGGCGGCTCCACCACCCACGACCACGACGTCCGCGACATTCGCGCCGTCCGCCACACCAAGCCCACTCGTCACACCCGTCGCACTCACCGCACCCGTCGAACTCACAGCACCCACCACATTCGTCGCACCCGTCGAACGCACAGCACCCATCACGCCCACCACACCCGTCGTACTCACAGCACCCGTCGTACTCACTGCACCCACCTCACCCATCGCAATCCAATCCACCCGCCACACCCGTCTCGCGGACTCGCTTCCGTCCCCTGGCGGCCCCGAGCGTCACCCCGACGCGCCCCGCTTGACAAATGTCCTTGCCGAATCGGCAAATGGAGCCATGGCCCCCGCACCCGCCGGACCCACCGGACCCACCGACCCCGCGGCATCCACCACCGAGCCCTGGGTACGCGCCGCTCCCCGACCGAACGCCGTCGTGGGCGTCGGCCTCGTCGTGGTCGACACCGACGGCCGAATCCTGCTCGGCCTGGCCCATGACGGCCGCTGGGAACTCCCCGGCGGCAAGGTGGACCCCGGAGAGGGCTTCGAACAGGCCGCGGCGCGGGAACTCGCCGAGGAGACGAGCCTGCGCGCGAAACCCGAGGACATCGACGTCCTGGCCGTCCACATCGACTCCGCGTCCGGCGTGACGCGACTGACCGCGGCCGCCGTCACCCGCACCGCCGAGGGCACACCGGCGGTCACCGAGCCCGACAAGATCGCCCGTTGGGCCTGGTTCGCCCCCACCGAGATCCCGGCGGACCTCTACGTCCCCTCGGTGACGGTCCTGCGCACCTGCCTCCCCGAAGCCCGCGACCTTCCCACGGTCTCGACGTACGACTACGCGACGCACGGCTGGGCCGGCACGCATCCGCAGTGAGAACGGCGTCCTTCGGGGCGGCAGGCCGATTCCAGCCCCAGCCTGACCACCCGGCCCGGCGAACGTCGCCGTACATGCCGCCGAGCACCCAGGCGGCGTCGGGCCGTCCGGGCATCTCGTCACCGGTGAGACCGTCGTCCTGGGCGAGCCCGGCGAGCCAGTCGGTCTCGGAGGCGGCCGCGAGGGGCCACGGGGCAAAGAGGTCCGCCCGGATCGGCGACAGGCCCTTCGTTCAGGTCGCCGCCCCCGCGGTCGGCCTCGACCTCGGTGCGAAGTTGCCGTCGCGCAGGTCCTCCGCCAGCAGCCGCTTGGCGATGGCGTCGGCGGCCGCCCGCAGTTCCGCGCTGCGCGGCCGACCCCGGTCCTTCTCCAACCGGTCGCCGAGCCAGTCGCCCCAGGCGCGCGAGATGACGCCCGCCTCCCGCTCTCCCGCCGGGGTCAGGGAGACGAAGTCGTTCTCGCGGACCAGGTACCCCTCGTCCACCATCCGTTCGAAGACCGGCAGCAGGACTTCCGGCGGGAGCGAGCGCCGCGCCGCGACCAGGCCGAGGCTCGCGTACCCGACCGTCCGGATCAGCAGGTCCACCTGCATCACCGCCCACGCCCCCGCGATGTCCAGGCGGGTGTCCGAGGCGGCGACGATCCCGCGCGCCGTGTCCGCCCCCATGCTCCGTACGAGTTTGCCGACGGCCAGCTCCAGCAGTTTCGCCGAGTCCCCGGAGGCCGTGGCGGGCGAGCCGAAGCCGTCGCCCATGTCGGTCGAGCCGGCCCGGGCGCTGTCACGCAGCCTGACCTGCTTGAGGAAGAGGGCGACGACGAACCCGAACAGCGCGACGGGCACCGTCCACAGGAACACCGTGTGCAGGGCGTGCGCGTACGCCTCGATGATCGGCGCGGCCGTCGCCGGGTCCAGCCCGTGCACCCCCTCGGGGCTGTGCGCGGCCTCGGCCACCTGTGCCGGGTCCGCTCCGGTGGCTCGCGCGGCCTCCGGGATCGCGGCCTCCAGTGCGGGTCCCAGGGTGTTCGCGTAGATGGTGCCGAAGACGGCGGTGCCGAAGGCGCTGCCGAGCGTACGGAAGAAGGTGACGCCGGAGGTGGCCGTGCCGAGGTCGGCGTAGTCGACGGTGTTCTGCACGGCGATCGTCAGGACCTGCATGGACAGGCCGATGCCGGTGCCGAGCACGAACATGTACAGCGATTCCAGCCAGGACGCGGTCCCCGGCTCCATCCGCGAGAGCAGGTACAGGCCCAGTGCCATGACGGCGCAGCCGACGATGGGGAAGATCCGGTAACGGCCGGTCTTGCTGACGGTGTTTCCGCTGAAGACGGAGGCGATCAGCAGGCCGATCACCAGGGGCAGGGTGCGGACGCCCGAGATCATGGCGGAGTCCCCGTCCACGTACTGGAGGTACGTCGGCAGGAAGGTCATCGCGCCGAGCATCGCGAACCCGACGACGAAGCTCAGGACGGAGCACACCGCGAAAACGGGGTTGTGGAAGAGCCGCATCGGCAGCATCGGCTCCGCGGCCCGCGTCTCGACCAGGCAGAAGAGGGCCAGCGCGACGAGACCGCCCGCGAACAGGCCGATGATGACACCCGAGGTCCAGGCGTACTCGTTGCCACCCCAACTGGTCGCCAGGATCAGCGCGCTCGCCCCGATGGCGATCAGGGCGATGCCCAGGTAGTCGATGACCGGTTTTCCCTCGGCGCGCACCGACGGGATGGTGCGGGCGGCCGCGATGACGACGAGGATCGCGATGGGAACGTTGACGTAGAAACACCAACGCCAGGTCAGCTGGTCGGTGAACAGTCCGCCGAGCAGCGGTCCGATGACGGTGGCGACACCGAAGACGGCGCCGATCATGCCCTGGTACTTGCCGCGCTCGCGCAGCGGGACCACGTCGGCGATCAGCGCCATCGCCGTGACCATCAGGCCGCCGGCGCCGATGCCCTGTACGCCGCGCCACACGATCAGCAGGGTCATGTTGCTCGCGAGACCGCACAGGAACGAGCCGGTGATGAAGATGACGGCGGAGAGCTGGAAGATCAGTTTTCGGCCGAAGAGGTCGCCGAACTTGCCGACCAGTACGGTCGAGACCGTCTCCAGCAACAGGTACGAGGTGACCACCCACGACATGTGGTCGCCACCGCCGAGGTCGGCCACGATCGTGGGCAGAGCGGTGCCCACGATCGTCTGGTCGAGCGCGGCCAGTAGCACGCCGAGCATGATCGTGCCGAAGACGACGTTGCGCTGCCGCCGGTCGAGCACGGGGGGCGCCGCGACTACGGCGGGGGCGGTGGTCACATCTCGCACTCTCACAGCGCGCCCGGCGCGGCGCATGCGGCGCTGGGCCGTACGACTGACCCCAGCCGGCCGGGCACGACCGGCCGGACGCCTCCCCCCGGCGCCGCGTCAGCGCAGGTAGGCCAGCCCCGGATGCTCCGCCGCGTACCCGTCGAGGAGGCGGCGGGCCACGCCCACCGAGTCCACGAGCGGGTGCAGGGCGAAGGCCTTGACGGCGCTCGCCCGCGAGCCGCTCGCCGCCGCGGCGAGGACCTCCCGCTCCACCGCCTTGACCGAGGTCACCAGCCCCACCGCGTGCAGCGGCAGGGGGGCCACGCCCACCGGGTGCGCCCCGTTGGCGTCGACCAGGCAGGGCACCTCGATGACCGCCTCGGCGTCGAGCACGGACAGGGTGGAGCCGTTGCGGACGTTCAGGATCAGGGTGGCGCGTTCGTCCCGGGCGATGGCCCGCATCAGCGCGAGCGCGACCTTCTCGTAGCCGCCGGACTCCAGGTCGCTCTCGTCGCGGTCGCCGACGCCCGCGGCCTCGCGATTCTCGGCCATGTACGTGGCCTCGCGCTCGGCCCGGGTGCGGTCCCAGGCCGCGAGTGCCGCGCCGGCGGGCCGGCCGGGCAGGGCCGCCTCGGCGTAGAACCCGCGTTGCCGGTCGCGCAGGAAGGCTCCGCGGGTCTGCTCGACCTCCTGGTAGGCGCGCACGGTGTCGCGGTTGAAGTAGTAGTAATGGAGGTACTCGTTCGGGATCGCGCCGAGCGAGCGCAGCCATGCGGCGCCGAAGAGCCGGCCCTCCTCGAAGGACTCCAGGGCCGCGTCGTCCGCCAGCAGCCGGGGCAGTTCGTCGCGTCCGCCGACGCGCAGCCCGCGGACCCATCCCAGGTGGTTGAGGCCCACGTAGTCGATCCAGGCTTCCTCGGGCCGGGCCCCCAGCAGGCGCGCGATGCGCCGGCCGAGCCCCACCGGGGAGTCGCAGATGCCGATCACCCGGTGGCCGAGTTCCTCGGCCATCGCCTCGGTCACCACGCCGGCCGGATTGGTGAAGTTGATGACCCAGGCCTCGGGGGCGATCCGGGCGATCCTGCGGGCGATCTCGCGTACCACCGGCACGGTCCGCAGGCCGTACGCGATCCCGCCCGCGCCCACGGTCTCCTGCCCCAGGACTCCCTCGGCCAGGGCGATCCGTTCGTCGGCGGCGCGGCCGTCGAGGCCTCCGACGCGAATGGCCGAGAAGACGAAGTCGGCTCCGCGCAGGGCCTCGTCGAGGTCCGTGGTGGTGACGACCGTCGGCGCGTCCGGTACTCCGGCGGCCTGGTCCGCGAGCACCCGTGCCATGACGGTGAGCCGGCCGGAATCCTCGTCGTACAGGGTCACGCGGGTCACCCGGCCCTCGGCGTGGTCGCCGAGCAGGGCTCCGTGGACGAGCGGTACGCGGAATCCGCCCCCGCCGAGGATGGTCAGCCGCACGCTTCTACCGCCCTTCGCCAGTGCCACGATCGGCGACACGGATGCGGTGGCGCGTCCTGCGCGTTCCCGCTCCGCGGCATCCGGGACGCGGCACACGATCAAGGACCCCAGTGTCCCCCGCCGGCGCCCCGCCGGGGATCACCGCGTCTACGACGGCACGGCGCGCAGGCGCGCCCCCTGCTGGTACGGGGACGTCGCCACGCCGCGGATCGGGCCGGTCGGCAGACCGTTCGGCGCCGACAGGACGAGGGTGATGCGGGCCAGGCCCATCTCCTCCAGCATGCGGCTCGATTCGGCCACCATCCGGCAACGCACCAGACCCCAGCCGGGGTCCGGGTGGCGCACGGTGCGTACGGCCCCGTCCAGTTCGGCGGCGGCCGCCCCGTGGGTGCTCAGCCAGTGGGGGACGCCGTACCGGTAGGCGGCCTCCATGAACGGGTCACGGGCGACCTCCTGGCGGATGCTGCGCAGCCCCTCGTCGTCAGGGGCGACGGCCAGGGCGTTGGCGAACTGGGCCAGGAGCGGTACGCACCAGGCCGGTTCATGGTCCTCCAGAACGGCGGCCGCGTCCGGGTGGAACAGTACGAAGCGCAGGAAGTTGTCGTCCGGCAGGGCCGTGGGGTGCGGGCGCACGGACTGGAAGAGCCGGTCGAAGGCGGAGTTGGTCAGGGCCACGTCCCAGCGGTGGTCCACCAGGAAACTCGGGTACGGCACGGCTTCCATCAGGGCCGCGTAGTCGCACAGGTAGTCGCGCTGGGCGGGGTCCTCGGGCAGCCGGTTCTCCTCCGCCGCGCGCCAGGTGGGCGGCGGGTCCCGGTCGACCATGACGCGGAACAGCCAGAAGCACTGGCGCTCGCTCATCTCCAGGGATTCAGCCAGGGCGAGCAGCTTCCGGTCGGTCCATTCCTTGACCAGGCCGCGTTCCCAGTTTCCGTACGCGCGCACGCTGATGCCCAGCCGTGCGGCGATGTCCTCCTGGCTCAATCCGAGTTCTTCGCGGCGCCGGCGCAAAATCTCCTTGCGTCGCTCCGACCGCACTGCGCCACGGGCGGTTTCATCGTCCGCCAGGCGCTCCTCACCGGCTCGGGCGAGGCCATCGGACGGGCCCACCGCTGCGAGATGTAGCACCGAGAGCTCCCCCTCCTCACGGTCTGGATCTTCATTTCCGTGTGGCGATCCTGCTACCGACTTCATTCGAGTGTCAACTATTGTGGCAATTCCAGCCTCTTGGCAGCTCATTCCCGCCACAGCTGTGGCAAGTTCTGGCCCTGCCGCGCGAGACCGGATAGATTCCCTGAGGCCGACTCACGTGCCTGTACCGACCTCGCGCGATCTAGGAGAACCACTGGTGACAGACGGCTTCCCGGCTCCCGTCGCGGTGGCCAACGTGTCTCTGGCAGCCACCGTCACGCGGGTAGCCGAACTCGCGGGCAAAATGGGCCGTGACCTTAACCAGGTCTTCGACCTGCGCAAGCTCTCGGACGCCTCCGGCGTTCCCACGGACGTGGTCAAAACCCTCCTCGACGGCCGGCGGGCCGGCGAACCCGACCTCCAGACACGCTTCCTCCAGCGGCTGGACCTGCTGCGGCGCACCCGGGTGAAACCCAACGGCCGCCGCTACACTCAGCAGGAGATCGCGGACGGCGCGGGCATGTCCCGGCAGCAGGCAGGAGCCTTGATCAACGGCGACCGGCGGCCCACCATGGAGCACTGCGACGCCATCCAGCGCTTCTTCGGGGTACACGCGGGCTTCCTCACCGCCCACGACGCCGACGCCCTGACCGATGCGCTCCAGCGGACCGAACAGCAGTTGCTCCAGGACTTCGCCGGACGCGAGCGGCAAACCGTACCGGCCGAAACCGCTTCGGTGGGCGATCCGCTGGCAAGACTCCTGCAGGACCACGGAGTGCGGGGGATCGCCTGGCGCGCCGCCCAACTGCCCAGCGACAAGCACCGGGACAAAGTGACCGAATGGCTGGACATGCTCCTGGAAAGCGTCAAACCGAACGAATCATGACCCAGTCGAAAGTCTGGATCTGATCCTTGAGTCCTGATCCGGATCCGCGCCGACGGGGAGAACGGTGAGCATAGGCAGAGAGCAGCGGCGGTTGTGTGGGGAACTCGTGGCCGGCCTCAAGCTGACCACCCCCGTGGAACCCGTGGACCTCTACGCCGCCCTCTGTGAGGGCATGAGCAGACACCGCGGCCGGCCGGTGCAGTTCCGGATGGCACCGTTCCCCCAGGGGACGGCGAGCGGCCTGTGGCTCGACATGGCGGACCGCGATCTCGTGGTCATCGAGGAACGCACGGCGCCGGACCACCAATTGGTGATCCTCGGCCACGAGCTATGGCACATGAAGGCCGGTCACTGCAGTCACCACGTCGACGGAGCCGCCGTCGCCGCCCGGATGTTGACCGACGAAGCCGACCTCGGCGAGACGGTTCGCCGGGTCGCCGCGCGCACCCGCGCCGACGTTCGGGAAGAGACCGACGCGGAAACCTTCGGCCTCCTCCTCGGCAGCCGGTGCCGGACGTGGCTGGCCGGGTCCTCCGGCCAGCGCGCACCCGCGCAGCGCGACCAGTTGGCGGGCCGCATCGAGACCTCCCTCGGCTACCGGGGGCACAGGAACGAGCATTGAACGGACAGGACTACTACATACCGGCCGTCGCGATGGCGATCTCCCTCGTCTTCAAACTGCCGGCACTGCGGACCAACTGGCGTGACCCGCTGCTGCGCTCGGTCTGTTTCCTGCTGCTCCTGGCCGGATCCGTGTTCACCTTCGCCGCCCCGCCCACCATCGGGGCCGTCAACCGGTGGACGGGAATCACCAACTTCTCCGCCCCCTGGGTCTACTGCCTGATGACGGCGTTCAGCGCCTCCTGTCTCGTCCTCCTCCTCAACTGGAGGGGCGGACCCGCCGAGGACATCCGGCGCGCCTCCCGCCGGTGGATCACCGGCTACGCCCTCGTCATCGCCGTCATCATGATCCTCTTCGCCCTCGGCTCCACCCCCGTGGAACGGCTGCGGGACTTCGACACCTACTACGCGAACACCCCGTGCATCGGGCCGATGATCGGCCTCTACCTGGTGGCGCACACCGTGGCGGCCATGACCATGGTGGCGATGTGCTGGCGCTGGTCCCTCCAGGTGAACGGCTGGCTGCGCAGCGGCCTGGTCGTCATCGTGTGCGGATACGCCTTCAGCCTCACCTACGACGCCGCGAAGTTGTCCGCGGTCGTGGCCCGCTGGACCGGGCACGACCTGGACGACCTGAGCACCTACGTGGCCCCGCCGCTCGCCGCCGTGGGCGCGCTGATCAGCGCCATCGGCTTCGTGGTGCCGCTGCTCTGCCAGCGGATGTCGGACAGCCTGCACGCCTGGTCGACGTACCGCCGCCTGGGCACGCTCTGGCACGAGGTCCAGCGCACCGCGCCCGCCGGCGTCCCCGGCGTGCGGATGTCCTGGTGGTCCCCGGCCGAGATCCGGGTGATCCAGCGGGAGTCCGACATCCACGACGGTTTCCTGCGGCTCGGCCCGTGCTTCGACCGGCGGCACCGGGATCTCGCCTACGAACGGGCCCGCGCGGACGGCGAGGACGAGGTGACGGCGCGCGCCGTGGCCGACGCCGCGATGGTGGCGGCGGCCGTACGCGCCGACGTCGCCGACGCTGAGAGCGCCGGGGACGAGGGCGAACGGGTGCTGATCACCGCCGAGGGAGCGCGCGACCTCGTACGGATCTCCCACGCGCTGCGGCACTCCCCCGTGGTGGCGGCGGTGCGCCGGCAGGCCGCCCTCGCCGGGACCGGCCCGTAGGCCCGTCCCGGCCGGAGCCCGGAGAGACGGTCTAGCGGGAAGCCGTCACCGAAAGGGCGGGGAAGAGGTCCTGGAAGGGCCCGGCCGAGTCGATCCCGTCCCGGCCGTAGGGCGCGTCGAAGCTCCACACCATGAACAGCAGCATCACGATCAGCGCGCTGAACAGCCCCGCCAGCAGCAACTCCCGCCCGGAGCGGCGGATCTGGAGGGTGAAGATCAGCCCGACCGTGACTATCCCGCCGACCAGCAGACCGAACCACACCACGCCCGGCAGCGTGGACTCGTCGCTCTGCAGCCGCGAGTGGCGGGCGTCGTCGGCGGTCGCGATGTGGTCGAGCAGCGGCTGGTAGGCCTGTGCCTGGAGTTCGGTGGTCGGGCTCTGGTGGGTGACGTCGCCGCGCAGCGTGCCGAGCAGCCGCGCACCCTCGGCGGAGGCGGACTCACCCGAGGTCAGGAGCGGCCAGTCCACGGCGACGGTGTGGGCGACGTACGCGTTCACCTCGCCCCGGATCCGGTCGCGGACCGGGGCCGGGTAGACGTCGGCGCGCTGGGTCACCTCGTACAGCGACTGGGCCTCGCGGCGCACGCTGTCCTCGGCGGTGCCGCGCGCCTCCCAGACGCCCGCGATGGCCAGGCCCAGGACGATCGCGTAGACCACGCCGACCATCATCGTCATGTACTCGATGACGTCGGGGGTCTCGCTGGTGTCCTCGTCGGCGGCGACCCGGCGGTGCCGGATCGTGGTGATGGTGAGGACGAGGGCGCAGACGAGCGCCATGGCGATGGCCAGGACCAGCCATTCGGACACGAGGGATCTCCCGTTCGGAAGTTCGGTGGGGAAAGGACCGCGAGGCCGCCGGGCGGCTAGCCGCGGCCCTTGGAGCGGGGTCGCAGCGCGGCGGCGGCGAGCACCGCCGGGGTTCCGACGACGACCATGAGCATCATGGCGGACAGGCCGTCGGGGGCTCGGCGTTCGGACGCCGAGGGGTGGTACGGGCGCATCCGGAAGGCGCTGGTGAACTCCGTGGCCGTCCTCGCCCGGGCCGGCGCGGGCGCGGCCGACGGCACGGGCTCGGCGGGCGAGGCGGCGGCCGGTGCCCCCGGCCGGGCCGGGGCGGCCGGGGGCCGGACGGGGAGTCCCGGTGCCGGGGCGGTGTGCGGGCCCTCGGGGGCCGCGGGGAGCCCCGGGGCCCGGCCCGGGTGGTGCGCGGTCGGCCCGGCGCCGGGCAGGGTCATCCGTACGGGCGGCCGGAGGACGGGTGGCACGACGGACGGTACGGACGGCGGCAGGACGACGGCCGGCCCGCCGGCGGGTGGCCGGACGTGCAGGGACCCGCCCGGTACGCACACGTCCACCCGGGCGCCCCGCCCGTGGCCGTCCCCGGCCACGGCCACGTGCCCGTGCAGCGGACAGAGGGCGCCCACCAGGCCCGCCCCGGCGACGTACTGCCATGCGGTCACCACGCGGCACGACCTCCTGATCCGTTCGTCAGTCATGACCGGCGGCAGCGCGGGTCACGGCTGAAGAAACGATCACGGCGCGGCTTCGACACGCGCCATACAGGTCAAGATCTTGTACGAAGGGTCACCTCGGGCTTCGGCCGGCCCGCCCCCACCGGCCCGGCTCGTCCCGTCACGGCGTCCACACCGGCGTGGACCGGTGATCGGCGGGCCGATTCCGGCAGCTCAGCGGGGCGGTGCGGGTGTCGGGCTCGGCCGTGTGAAAGGTCTCGGGGACCGGAGGCGCGGTCACATAGGCTGCCTGTATGTCCGCTTCCGCCGCCCTCCCGGAGCCACCCCGCGAACCGCCCGTCGCCGTGTGGAGTGTGCTGCGGCGGCCGGGCCGGTTCCTCACCTCCTGGTGGCCCTGGCGCTGTTGGGGATACCTCGGTACCGGATCCGTTCTGGGCTACGCCGTGTTGCTCGCCCTGCTCGGGCTGGTCGGCCTGGGACTGCTGCTCGCCGTCGTCGGCGTCGGGCTGCCGCTGCTGATCGCGGCCGCGACGCTGGGCGTGCCGCTCGGGCGGCTGGAGCGGCGGCGGCTGCGGTTCGTGGAACCGGCGCCGGTCGCCGACCCGCACGCCTCGCTCGCCGGGGCCCGGATGTCCGCCCGGCTGCGCACCCGGCTGCGGGAACGGTCCACCTGGCGGGAGTTGGGGTACGCCGTCCTGCTCGGGCCCGTCTTCGGGGCGGCCGGCTTCGGGGTGCTCACGCTGCTCGCGTTCTCCCTGGTCCTCGTCGCGACCCCGGTGTTCGTGTGGGCCGTCGCCCCGGACCAGGTCATGCTGATCCCCGGCCGGGTGGTGTCCGGCCCGCTGGAGGCCTTCTGCGGCACCGCCGTCGGTCTGTTCGCACTGGCCGTGACCGGGTACGCCGGGGCGCTGCTCGCGGGGGCTCAGGTGAAGACCGTACGGCTGCTCCTCGGCCCGCGCGAGGAGGACGCCCGGGTGTGGGAACTGACCCGCTCACGGGTCCGTCTCGTCGATGCCTTCGAGGCCGAACGGCGGCGCATCGAAAGGGACTTGCACGACGGGGCACAGCAGCAGCTGGTGGCCCTGAGCATGACGCTGGGGCTCGCCGAGATGGAGCTGCGCGAGGTCCCGGGGGCGGTCGACGCCGCCGCGCTCGTGGCCCGGGGGCGGGGCGAGGCACGGCTGGCCCTGGAGCAACTGCGCGACCTCGTCAGGGGAATCCACCCTCAGGTGCTCACCGATCACGGTCTCGCGGCCGCCGTCGCCGAGGTCGCGCAGCGCCACCCGGCGGCGGTGACGGTGGACCTGGACCTGCCCCGGCTGCCCGACTCCGTCGAGATCACCGCGTACTTCACGGTCACCGAGGCCCTGGCGAACGCGGCCAAGCACAGCGGGGCCGCGCACATCGGCATCGCCGGTAGGGTCGAGACGGGCCGACTCACTCTCACCATCACCGACGACGGCCGCGGCGGGGCCGACCCCGGCGCGGGAGCGGGTCTGGCGGGTCTCGCGGACAGGGTGGCGATGTTGCAGGGCAGGCTGGTGGTGTCCAGTCCGGTGGGCGGACCGACCGAACTCCGGGTGGAGGTGCCGTGCTCCGGCTGATCCTCGCGGAGGACTCCGTGCTCCTGCGGGCCGGGCTCACCGAGTTGTTGACCCGCGGCGGCCATCACGTGATCGCCGCCGTCGGCGACGCCGATCAGCTGGTGCGGGCCGTGGAGGCGGAGCGACCCGACGTGGTCGTCACGGACGTGCGGATGCCCCCCGACTTCCGCGACGAGGGGCTGCGGGCGGCACTCGAACTGCGCGCCCGGGACGCCTCGTTGCCGGTTCTGGTGCTGTCCCAGTACGTGGCGACCGCGTACGCGACCCGGCTCCTCACCGCCGGCGGGCGCGAGCGGGGCGCCGGCGGCCTGGGCTACCTGCTCAAGGACCGGGTCGGCGAGGTGGCCGAGTTCCTCGACGCGCTCGAACGGGTGGCCGGCGGGCAGACCGTCATCGACCCCGAGGTGGTGCGCGTCCTGCTGAGCGCCCGGACGGCGGACCTGCCGCTGTCGCGGCTCACCCCGCGCGAACGCGAGGTCCTGGCCCTGATGGCGGAAGGGCTCAACAACCAGGCCCTGGCGGCCCGTCTGTTCGTGACCGAGGCGGCCGTCGTCAAGCACGCGAGCAGCATCTTCATGAAGCTGGACCTGGACCCGACGGAGGGGAACCGTCGCGTCCTGGCCGTACTGGCCCACCTGCGGGGCGTACAGGCCTGACCGCGCCCGGCGCCCCTCCGCCCGGGGACCCGCCCGTACGGGTCGGGGGCGGCGCGCCCGGACCGGTCCCCGCCGGCCGCTCGGAGCCCGCGACGACGAGGGAGCGGGACGGGAGGGACATCGAGCGGGCCCACAGGGAGAGCACCAAAGGCAGCGCCAGGTACCCGAAGCGGCCCGCCGGGGCCAAGAGGAAGGCCAGGGTGAGACCGATCGCGAGGCGGTCGGCGGCGGCCCGCAGCGTCCGGGGCGGACGCGACACCAGGGACGCGGCCACGCCGAGAGCGCCCACCACGAGCAGACCCGTCGTCAGGTACCAGCCCCACGGCCCGAGTTCCGCCAGCAGATGCCCCGGCAGAGGGCTGCTCGCCGGGGTCGGCACCTCGGCCCGGCCCGTGGGGAAGGCGAACACCTGCCCCCACATCTGCGCCGGCTGGAGCAGCGCGCTCGGCAGCACCAGCGCGGCCGTCCCCGAGACCGCCACGAGGGCGCAGCGCACCGCGGCCCGCCTGCCCCGAGCGGCCGCGAGGACGGCGACCGCCACCGCCACCGCGGGCAGCGCCGTCCACTTCAGCGCGCACGCCCCGGCGAGGGCCGCTCCGGCGAGCGCGGGCCGGCCGGCCACGGCAGCCGCCAGGGCCAGGCAGCACAGCCCGGTCAGCGGCAGGTCGACGCCGCTCACGACCAGCGGCAGCGCCAGGACAGGCGAGGCCACCAGGACGGGCAGCAGGCCCCCCGGCTCCGCGCCCACGACCCGGCGCCCCGCCCACAAGGCGGCGAACAGGGCCGCCGCACACCACAGTCGGGCGTCGCCCGGCGGGCCGGGCAGCACGCCGGGGATGCCGAAGGCCGCCATCCCCGGCAGGTACGGGGTGTAGTCCTCGACCCGCGCCGGGCGGTCGATGTAGATCCGCCCGGAGTCCAGGAGGAGGCGCCCGGACCGCTCGATGACCGCCACCTCGCTCTGCCCCTGCCCGGTCAGCACCAGCCACAGCAGCGGGACGGCCACGGCGCCCGTCAGGGCCACCGCGACGGCCGCCCCCGGCCGGCGGGCGGTGAGGCAGGCCGCTCCGAGGTAGCCGAGGGCCGCGCACCAGCCCCAGAGCCGATGCGGGGCGAGGGTGGAGAACAGCGGGAAGCACAGGGCCCACGCGGCCGCGAGCAGCCACAGTGCGGTCATTCGGCGCGCGGTCCACCAGGAGCCGGGGGAAGGGGTCGGGGAAGGGGTCATGGGTCCATTGCAGCCGTGCTCCCCCGGCGGGGTCTGCACGCCCAAGTGGACACTTCGGGGTGGGGTTTCCCCTACTCCCGGTCCGCGCCGGACACGGGTGAGGGGCGCGACCCGTACGGGTCGCGCCCCTCACTCGGTGAAGCGGTGGGCCTCAGGCCTCCGGAGAGCCGCCGAAGCGCTCCCGGTACGAATCCAGGTCCTCTTCGGTGATCTTCGCGAAGAGCACCGGCGGCACGGTGAACGGCGTGCCGGCCGGAACCGCGTCCAGCGACCTGGCCTGCTCCGGGGTCACCCACGTCGCCGTGTCCTCGGCGAGCGTGAACGCGGAGCGCATGGCGCGCGCCGAGGACGGGATGAACGGCTCGGAGACCACCGAGTAGAGGTGGATGAGGTTCATCGCGGTCCGCAGGGTGAGCGCCGCACCCTCGGGGTCGGTCTTGATCTCCAGCCAGGGGGCCTTCTCCTCCAGGTAGGAGTTTCCGGCCGACCACAGGGCACGCAGCGCCGCCGCCGCCTTGCGGTACTGGAGGGTCTCCATGTGGCCCTCGTACTCGGCGAGCAGCTCGGCGATCTGCCCGCCCAGCTTCGCCTCGGCCTCGCCGGCCGCGTTGCCCGCGGGGACGTCGTCGCCGAAGCGCTTGCGCGAGAAGGACAACACGCGGTTGACGAAGTTGCCGAGGGTGTCGGCGAGGTCCTTGTTGACCGTGGCGGTGAAGTGCTCCCACGTGAAGGACGAGTCGTCCGACTCGGGGGCGTTGGCGATGAGGAAGTAGCGCCAGTAGTCGGCCGGGAGGATCTCCAGCGCGTGGTCGGTGAAGACGCCGCGCTTCTGCGAGGTGGAGAACTTGCCGCCGTAGTACGTCAGCCAGTTGAAGGCCTTGACGTAGTCGACCTTCTTCCACGGCTCGCGGGTGCCGAGTTCGGTGGCCGGGAACATCACCGTGTGGAACGGGACGTTGTCCTTGGCCATGAACTGGGTGTACCGGACGTCCTCGGCCTCGTACCACCACGCCTTGTAGTCGCGGTTCGCCGGGTCGGCGTCCGCCCACTCCTTGGTGGAGGCGATGTACTCGATCGGCGCGTCGAACCAGACGTAGAAGACCTTGCCCTCGGCGGCCAGCTCGGGCCAGGTGTCGGCGGGGACGGGAACGCCCCAGTCGAGGTCACGGGTGATGGCGCGGTCGTGCAGGCCCTCGGTCAGCCACTTGCGGGCGATCGAGGAGGCCAGCTGCGGCCACTCCTCCTCGTGCTCCGCCACCCAGGCCTCGACCTCGACCTGGAGCTTGGACTGGAGGAGGAAGAGGTGCTTGGTCTCGCGGACCTCCAGCTCGGTGGAGCCGGAGATCGCGGAGCGGGGCTCGATCAGGTCCGTGGGGTCCAGGACGCGGGTGCAGTTCTCGCACTGGTCGCCGCGGGCCTTGTCGTAGCCGCAGTGGGGGCAGGTGCCCTCGACGTAGCGGTCCGGCAGGAAGCGGCCGTCGACCGGCGAGTACACCTGCCGGATCGCCCGCTCCTCGATGAAGCCGTTCTCCTGGAGCCGCCGCGCGAAGTGCTGGGTGATCTCGGCGTTCTGCCGCGAGGAGCTGCGGCCGAAGTAGTCGAAGGACAGCTCGAAGCCGTCGTAGACCGCCTTCTGGGCGTCGTGCGCCTGCGCACAGAACTCGGAGACCGAGAGACCGGCCGCCTTGGCGGCGAGTTCGGCGGGGGTGCCGTGCTCGTCGGTGGCGCAGATGTAGAGGACGTCGTGGCCGCGCTGGCGGAGGTACCGGGAGTACACATCCGCCGGAAGCATCGACCCGACCATGTTGCCCAGGTGCTTGATCCCGTTGATGTAGGGAAGCGCGCTGGTGATCAGGTGTCGAGCCATCCTCGGATGCTCCATTCGTTTCATTTGTACGGATTTACGCGTGACGACCCGCGGTGACGGATCGTGATGCTGTTCATCGTATCGAACCGCCCAGAGGCGCCGTCCCGCATTCTTCACGGGTGGACCGAACACAAAAGCGAGGACAGTGACCTCTGCGTCACGGCCCTCGCGATGGGGCCATGCTACAGCCGGGGGGCCGGGGCCCCGACCGGTGGCCGCGGGGTGGACGGCCGCGCCGAACGGGTCCCGCCCCCGGTCCGGCCCGGGCCCGCGGTCCCGGCGTTCAGTCCCGGCCGCCGGCCGCGCCGTCGAGCGCGGTGATCCCGGCGCCGCTCGCCAGCCTTCCGGTCAGCGTGACCGCGGCGCCCCGGGCGCCGGCCGGAGCGGCGAGACTGCGTCCCTTGCTCTCCGCGCGGACCGCGCCGGTCGCGGTGATCGCCGTGACCTCCCGGCTGCCGGCGGCGAGCTGGTACCAGCGGCCGGCCGGGGAGCGCCAGCGGGTGCCCGCGAGCAGGTGCTGTCCGAAGCGCCCGCAGGCGGCGGTGGCCCGCGCCCGCGCCACGTCCTGCGGCGGCCCCGAGGGCGGGCGCAGTTGTACGAGCACGTCCCCGGGGCCGGCCCAGCCGGAGGCCCGGGTGCAGGACCAGACGGCCCGACCGCCTCCGTCGGGGAGTTCCGGGTCGGCGAAGTCCCAGATGTTGACGGCGCGCACCCCGGCGCCGGGGAGTTCCCGCAACCGGCAGGCGACCGGCGCCCAGGCGGCCCGGGCGGCCGTTCCGGTGGCCTCGCGCGGTTGCCGGGCGGGCACGGCGCCGGGTCCGGTGGGCAGCGGTGTGTAGGTGAGGTGCACGGGGGTGAGCGCGCCCAGGTCGGCGAGGACGAAGGCGTGCTTCTCCACGATGCGGGCGGAGGAGGTCAGTTCCAGTGCGGGCCAGGTGTCGCAGGCGCCCGCGGCGCGGGGCACCGCGGTGGGCGCGGTGACCCCGTCGGCGGCGACGTCCAGGGGTTTCGCCGGGTCCCCGGCCCGTGTCAGGTCGCGGGTGCCGGCCTTGGCGATCCACGGTGCGAGCAGGTACCGGGCGGCCGTGCCGGTGCGGCCGAGGCTGAGCGCGGCGGCCGTGGTGACCCCGGACTCGTCGGTACGGGCGAACGCGAGCTCTCGGGCTCGCGGCCCTTCGGCGGCCTCGGCGTAGCGGACGACCCGGTCCGCGTCGAGCAGGAGCACCACGGCCCGGCCGTCGCTGTCCCCCGCGTACAGCAACTGGGGCGGGCGGGCCGGCGGGTCCGTGGGCGTCCCCGGCGCGGCCGTCACCGGCACCTCGCGCGGTCGGGCCGCCCACGTGCCCAGGGCCCGGGCGAGCAGGGCCCGGTCGGCGGCGCGACCGCCCCGGGCGGGCCAGGCGGTGAAGTCGACCCGGGCGGTGTCGGCCCAGGCGTCGGCCGGCACCCTGACCAGCCGTGCGGGGTCCAGTGCCCCGGCGGCCACCGGACCGGCGAGCGGCCGGACGTCGGGCGACCGCGACGCGGTGTGGGCGGCCAGGACCCCGCCGACGACGGCGAGCGCGGCCGTCGCGGCCCATACGGCCCGGACCCGGCGGCGGCGGCGCAGCAGGTCGGTGGGGCGGGCGCTGACCACGCTGGCGTCGAACTCCGGGTTCCGCAGGGCCTCCGGGAGCGCCTCCCCCGCGCGGGACCCGCCGTCCGGGTCGGCGGTGTCCCCCGCGGGGACCGCCATCGCCTCCCGGACGGCGTCCGCCGGGTCGGCGGCGCCGGCCGCGCGGAGCAGTCGTACGACGCTCTCCTCGGGCAGGCCGTCCAGCCGGTGCAGCACGAAGGCGGCTCGCACCGGGGCGGACGCGCCGGCCAGCAGTCGGGCGGCCTCGTCGATCCCGCCGGCCGGGGGCCACAGCCTCAGCCCCCACACGAAGGGCGGGGCGGGTGGCCAGGAGAGCCGGGCCAGGGCGGCGCGGGTCCGACCGGCCCGGGCGAGGGAGGCGCGGAGCACGCGTACCCGCACGTCCTCCAGCGGGGCGCCGGGGTCGTCGGGACCGCCCGGACCGTCGGCCCCGGTGCCTCCTCCCCCGGTGTGCGGGAGCGCGCGCTGCACGGCCTTGTGTGCCAGCAGTACGCGGGTGTGCCGCCCCGATGTCCCGGGGAGCGTCACGTAGGCGAGCCGTACCAGTCGGGGGTACTGCTCGACGATGACCGCCTCGGCCTGCTCGACTGCGGTGGTACCGAATCGCTGTGATGTGCCCACGCTCCGACAAACGAGTGAATCTTGGGATGGTCACACGTGGTGCGCGGTGGGCGCGGTGCCGGAGGGGCCGGCACGCGAACGGCATATGCGTATGCGCCGGTTGAGGGGCGGCTCGATCGAAGTTGGTCGCAAGTCGATCACCACTGTGCCGATTGCTTCCAGCTTTCTTCTATACGCCCTCCGAGTGCGCCCGCGCTGACACGCTGGCGGTGCGAGCGCCCAGGGGATGAGGGCTCAGGGGATGGGGTGGAGCGGTGAACGATGGCGGACCGGAGGAGCCCGGCGGTGCCGTGGGGCTGCCGAGCCGGCGACGGCAGCCGACTCCGATGACCCAGTGGGATCCGCCCGCGCGCCTGTCGTACTGGGCCTTCCACACCAACCGGCGGCCCGCCTACATGCGGTTCGCCTACCTCCAGCTGGGCTCCGACGCCGCCGCCGAGGACGCGGTGGACGCCACCTTCGACACGCTCATGAACGACTGGCTCCGCATGCTGCACATGGACCGCCTGGACGCCTACGCCTGGACCGTCCTCAAACAACGGATCGTCGATCGACAGCACCGGCGCGTCCCGTGCCCCCGGCCGATGGACATCAGCGCCTTCGAGGCGGCGCTCAAGGAAGCCCACTGCGATCACTACGAGGTGCTGACCGACACCATCCGCTTCTACTCGGCCGTCTCGCGGCTCGCCGAACGGCAGCGGGACACCGTGATGCTGCGGTACGGCCTCCAGTGCACCCCCGGGGAGGCCGCCTCGGTGATGGGTGTCGACGAGGCCACGGTCCGCTCGCAGCTCGGCCAGGCGCACCGTCGACTCGCCCGGCTGCTCGACGCGTCCGTCGAGTCATGAGGCCGCGCGAGAGCCGGGACCGCGACGGAACCCCTCGCTCCCTGGCCGAGTTCCTGGCCCGGGCGGGCGTCCGCGACCGCTACCCGCACTACGACCTCGGCGCGGCCGAGGCCCGGTTGCTGCGCTTCCCCCGGACGCCCGCCGGCCGCGCACGGCGCGGTTCCCCCCTGGGCTGGAGCGATCCGGCCCGGGACGTGCCGCTCGACGCCGAGCGGGCCCGGCGCGACCTGAAGTCGGCCTGCCTGGGCGCCGTGTGCGATCCGAACGCGGAGGCCAGGCTCGCCTCCTTCGCCCGCGGCGGGCACACCGACCTGGCCGGCGCGGTGGTCTTCGGCTGCCTGCTGCACCTGTCCGGTCTCCGCGAAGGGGCCAGGTTCTGGTGGCAGTTCGCGGCCGGCTCCGGGCGGGCCCGGACCGCGGCGGCCGCCTACTGCCTTTTCCTCGACCACTCCCGGCGCGGCGAGCACCACGACGCCCGCGTCTGGGCCCGGGAGCTGGGCCGCCGCGGGTACCGGCCCGCCGGCCACCGGGAGCTGCGCGAGGTCCGGCTGTGCGCGCAGGCGGCCGTCCTGCGCTACGTGGACCAGCTCGACGATCCCGACCTGGGACCGGTGCCGCTGCCCAAGCCGGGGCTGACGACCGTGCTGGCGGCGTTCCGCCCCGCGCCTGCGCCGCCCGCCCCCGCCGCACCGGGCGTCGGCCCGCCGCGCCGGCCGCCCCTCACCGGGGCCTCCCGTGCCGGCGGATCGCTCGGCGCGGCGGGCGAGGCCCTCGCGCAGGCCCGCCGCGCGCTGGCCGTCGTACGCGTACTGGAACGTCGCCCGCTGGGCGTGCGGACCTGCCAACTGGGGCGTGAATCGGGCCTGTCCGAAGCGGAGCTCGCGCCACTGCTGTCGATGCTGTGCGAGGAGGGGTACGCCTGCCGGCCCGGCGCGGGGGTCTTCGGCCGCGGACCGGCCCTGGACCGGCTCGCCGCCCCGGGCCTCGCGGGCCTCGCGGAGCAGCTCCGGCGTGCCCTGGCACGGGAAGGCTCGGGGGCCGCCGTCCACCTCGGCCGGCACCCGGACGAGGAGGCCCGGATCCCGCGGCCGGCGGACGGGCCCGGTATGCCGACGGGGTGGCGGTGGCCGGACTTCCGCGCCGGCGCGCACACGGCCGGCGTCGGGGAGTGCCCGTTCACCCGGTTCGACCACGAACTCGGCACGGACCACGTGGCGCGGCTCCGCCCGGCCCGGCCGACGCCGTCGGCCGTCATCACCGACGGCCGCGTCCTGTTCCATGCCCTCGACCCGATGGCGCCGGGCGTCCCGGTCCTCGATCTGCGTGCCTGCTCCCCCGGGGCCGGCTGCCCGGTCGCGCCGATCGACAGCGCCGCCGCCGGCTGCCTCGCGCTGTCGCTGCCCGCGCCGCACGCGCAACGGCTGCGGCGCGCCGGCGACCTCCTGCGCCGCACGGCGGTCCCGGTGCTCCTGGCCCTCCTCCTGTCGGGCGCGATCCCGGCGGACGCGCCCGCCGTGCGGGTTGACGTCACGGAGGCGGCGAACGCTCCGAGCCCCCCGGTCCCGCCGGTCTCGCCCGCCGGGATCACCCCGGAGACCCTGCGGCACCTGCGCAAGCTGTTCCGTACCCCGGTCGGCGGTGGCGCCGGCGCGGACGGCCCCCACCTGGTCAGCGACCCGGTCGCGGCGGCCGCGTACCTCTTCGACGCCGTACCGGAGGACGCCGAACGGCCGCGGCTGGCGCTCCCCCACACCTTCGCGCCGCTCACTCCCGGCAGCCTGACCGCGCCGGGAGGGCTGGTGGTGCTGGGGACGGACGAGACGTGACGGGCCTCAGGCCGGTGGCACGAAGGAGTCCAGTGCCGCGTCGAAGTGGCTCCGCGCCTCGCCGAGCCGTCCCACGGGGGCGGAGACCCAGACGTCGTACATGCTGCCGTTCTCGTCCCAGCAGAGGTCGAAGGTGTGCCGGGCGCCCTCCGCCGCGGTGAAGCCGTTCCAGGTGAACTCCCACAGCGCGGCGGGCAGTCCGTTGTGGGTGGTCCGCACGATCGTGTTGTCGCGGTAGCCGGGATTGGTGTCGGGGCCGCCCGCGTCGGAGGTCTTCATCGCCGCGGGCGGTCCGCCGGCGACCGGCGGCGTCGACTTGATGCCGATACGGAAGGCCCCGTCCGGGGAGACGTAGAAGACCCGCTGGTCATCGGTGGTGCGCTGGTACCCCTGGGGCACGGCGAGGCTGAACCCCTCCCGGTCGACGACGGTGCGGTAGCCGGCGGGCGCGGGTTTCGTGGGCACGGAACGCTCGGGCCGCGGGGTCCGCGCTTCCACGGGCGCGGGGGTCGCCGTGGGCGGGAGGACGGCGTTCGCGGGGCTCGGGGAGGCCGGGATCCCGGCCGCGGATCCGGGCGCGCCGGCCGGGGTCGTGGCGGCGGGGGCGGCCGTGTCGGTCCGCCCCCGCGACCCGTCGTCGAACAGCGAGGTCACGATCACGGTGGCGACGACCGCCAGGACGACCAGGGCCACGACCAGCCCGATCCGCAGGGCCGGGCGGGCCGGGGCGGCGGCGGGGCCGGCCGGTCGAACCACGTGCTCGGTCGGGGAATAGCCGGGCGGGGTGCCGGTGCCGGGCGCCGCCTTCCGACCGGAGGTCCCGGCGGGCGGGGTCGCGGCGGCGGCCCGGTCGAGCAGGGGCACCTTGCCGGTGGCCACGTACGCCGACAGCAAGCGCTTCGTCTCGGCGGCGTCCAACCGTCGCTCCGGATCCCGGTCCAGCAGGCCGTGGATGACCGGCAGCAGCGGCCCCGCCTTCGCCGGCGGGCGGATCTCGTCGTGGACGACGGCGTGCAGCACCCCGCCGAGGGAGTCCCGGTGGAAGGGCGATTCCCCGGTCAGGGCCGCGCACAGCAGGGCGCCCAGTGACCACAGGTCGGATTCGGGTCCCGCCGCGGCGCCCTGCATGCGTTCGGGGGAGGTGTACTCGGGTGAGCCGACGAAGGCGCCGGTCTCGCTGATGGTCGTGGAGCCGGCGAGGTGGGCGATGCCGAAGTCGGTCAGGACCACCCGGTCGGTGTCGGCCTCCATCAGGACGTTGGCGGGCTTGACGTCCCGGTGGAGCACCCCGCGGGCGTGGGCCGCGGTCAGGGCGCCGAGCAGGGCGAGTCCGGTGCGGGCGGTCTCGGCGGGGTCCAGCGGGCCCGCGGCGGCGAGCCGGTCCGCGAGGGACCCGCCGTCGACGAGTTCCATCACGATGTACGGCCGCCCGTCGTCCTCCACCACGTCGTGGACGACGACCACGTGCGGATGCCGGACCTGCGCCACGGTGCGTGCCTCGCGCAGGGCTCCCGCGGCTTCCGTTCCGTCCCCGACGTGGAGTTCCTTGACGGCGACCGACCGTCCGAGCAGCTCGTCGGTCGCGCGCCAGACGGTCCCCATCCCGCCCCTGCCCAACCGCTCCTCCAGCCGGTAACGCCCGGCGACCACAGTCCTGTTGCGCGGATCGTGCTGCGACACGTCTCTCCCCCTCGCCCCGTTCAGGGCCATGATGCCGCACAACGCAAAAAGCCCCACCGAAGTGGGGCTTTCGTGCTGGTGTCCGAGGGGGGACTTGAACCCCCACGCCCGATAAAGGGCACTAGCACCTCAAGCTAGCGCGTCTGCCATTCCGCCACCCGGACCAGGTGGTCGGCCCCGGTTTCCCGCGGCGACATGGACAACAATAGCAGGGGATCGACGTGGTTCCGACCAGGTATTCGGCTCCCGTGGAATCCGACGCGCCGCGCTGACCTGCGGGCATACCCCGCGGGGCCTGACGAGACGGATCGTCTCTCCGCTCGGCCCGGGGATGGGCGGGCTCGCGTTCCCGTGAGCGGGTCGGGCCGGCTACGGGCAGTGGATGACCTGACCCGCGTACGAGAGGTTGCCGCCGAAGCCGAAGAGCAGGACCGGGGCGCCGGAGGGGATCTCGCCGCGCTGGACCAGCTTGGACAGGGCCATCGGAATGCTCGCGGCCGAGGTGTTGCCGGAGTCGACGACATCGCGGGCGACCACGGCGTTGACGGCTCCGATCTTCGCGGCGAGCGGTTCGATGATCCGCAGGTTCGCCTGGTGCAGGACGACGCCGGCGAGGTCCTCGGGGGTGATCCCGCTGTTCTCGCACACCTTGCGGGCGAGCGCGGGCAGCCGACTGGTGGTCCACCGGTAGACGGCCTGGCCCTCCTGCGCGAAGACCGGGGGCGAGCCCTCGATCCGCACGGCGTGGCCCATCTCGGGCACCGAGCCCCACAGCACCGGGCCGATGCCGGGCCGCTCGCTCGCCTCGACCACGGCGGCTCCGGCGCCGTCGCCGGTCAGCACGCAGGTGGTGCGGTCGCTCCAGTCGGTGATCTCGGTCATCTTGTCGGCGCCGATGACCAGGGCGCGGGTGGCGGCGCCGGCGCGGATCGCGTGGTCGGCGGCGGCCAGGGTGTGGGTGAAGCCGGAGCAGACGACGTTGATGTCCATGACGGCGGGGCCGCCGCCCATGCCCAGCTTGGCCGCGACGCGGGCGGCCATGTTGGGGGAACGGTCGATCGCGGTGGACGTGGCCACGAGGACGAGGTCGATGTCGTCGGGGGTGAGTCCGGCGTTCGCGAGGGCCTTGCCCGCGGCCTGGAAGGCCAGCTCGTCGACCGGCTCCTCGGGCCCCGCCATGTGACGCGTCTTGATGCCGACCCGGGATCGGATCCACTCGTCGTTGGTGTCGACCATGGCCGCGAGGTCCTCGTTGGTGATCACTTTCGCGGGCTGGTAGTGCCCTAGCGCCACCACGCGTGAACCGGTCATGGGCGGAAATCCCCTCGTCGACAGTCAGGATCACCCAGCTTTGCCTGCTACCGGTGGGTACGTGTGCGCGTGACCCGACAGGATTAAGGCACCTGAATTTGGAGAATTCCGAGGATCCTCCTGCCGGGGGCGTCCGCGACGGCGGATCCGCGAGAATGGGCCCGTCAGCTGCACGACGAGGAACGAACGGTGGACTGATCACATGGGACGGGTCACCGAACGCCGTCGCGTCGTCCGGATCCGCGGCGGCGTGGCGGGGGCCCGCCCGGACACGCTGGTGGCCGAGGAGCCGCTGGAGATCCGGTTGAACGGCAAACCGCTGGCCATCACGATGCGCACGCCGGGCGATGACTTCGCGCTGGCGGTGGGCTTCCTGGTGAGCGAGGGCGTGCTGGCGCACGCCTCGGACGTCCAGGCCGTCACCTACTGCGAGGGGGCGACCGCGGACGGTTCGAACACGTACAACGTGGTGAACGTGCAGCTCGCGGCCGGGGTGCCGGTGCCGGACATCACGCTGGAGCGCAACGTCTACACGACGTCCTCCTGCGGTCTGTGCGGGAAGGCGAGCCTGGACGCGGTGCGTACGGCGAGTCGGTTCCCGGGGATCGACGCCGACCCGGTCCGGGTGAGCGCGGAACTGCTGTCCCTGCTGCCGGACCGGCTGCGCGCGGCCCAGAAGGTCTTCGACCGTACGGGAGGACTCCACGCGGCGGGCCTGTTCTCCGCGGAGGGAGAGCTGATCGACCTCCGGGAGGACGTGGGGCGGCACAACGCCGTGGACAAGATCGTCGGTCGGGCGTTGCAGGCCGGTCGGTTGCCGCTGTCCGGCTCGGTGCTGCTGGTGTCGGGGCGGGCCTCGTTCGAGCTGGCGCAGAAGGCGGTGATGGCGGGGATACCGGTGCTTGCGGCGGTCTCGGCGCCGTCCTCGCTGGCGGTGGACCTCGCGGTGGAGACGGGGCTGACGCTGGTGGGCTTCCTGCGCGGGCCGGACATGAACATCTACGCGGGCGAGCAGCGCGTGAGCCTGTAGCGGCGCGTCACCCGGCGCCGGCCACCGGTCCCCCGCCGTCGACGCCCCGTCCCGTCGACGCCCTCACCCGTTGGGCCCCTCGCCCGTCAACGTCCTCGGCGGCCGCGTCGGGTCGGGGTCTGCTTCGGCTCCGGGGGATCGATGCGGTGCAGGTCGAGCGTCGCCGGGAGCGGGGTGGCTCCGGGGCCGCCGGCCTCGGCCCACGCGATGATCTCGTCGGTCGCGGTGTCGTCCAGGGCCCAGCCGAACCAGGCCGCGCGGGCGCCCTTGCGGCGGGCCTCGCTCGTGGGTTGGACCACGATGACGTTGGCCTGGGCGCAGGGGCCGAGGCAGTCGCTGGTACGGACGGCGAGGCGGCCGCCCGAGGCGGCGGCGGCCTCGCGCAGCCGGGCGAGTTGGCCCGCGTGGTCGGAGCCGGGGTTCTTGCGGGGGTCCCCGCAGCAGCAGCCCCGGCAGACCACCAGGGTGCAGGGTCGTTCGGCGTGGGCGGCGAGCGGGCGTATCCAGGTCACCGCCGCACGCTACCGGGCCCGCGGCGCGGGGTGTCGGGCCGGCCGGGAGACCTCCGCCACACGTTCGGCGGGGAGTTCGGGGTCGGCGTCACGGGCGCGCCGGCGGGCGAGTACCGCGCAGACCATCAGCTGCATCTGGTGGAACAGCATGAGCGGGAGCACGGCGAGGCTCGCGTGGGCGCCGAACAGCACGCCGGCCATGGGGAGTCCGGCGGCGAGGCTCTTCTTCGACCCGGCGAACTGGATGGCGATCCGGTCCTCCCGGCCGAATCCGAGGCGCTTCGCCCCGTACCAGGTGACCAGGAGCATCACCGCGAGGAGCACGGCCTCCACCGCCATCAGGGCGCCCAGTCGCAGGGCGCTGACCTGGTGCCAGATGCCGGCCACCATGCCCGCGCCGAACGCGGTGTAGACGACGAGCAGGATCGAGCCCCGGTCCACGCGACCCAGCACCTTCTTGTGGCGCAGGAGGAAACCGCCGAGCCGGGGCCGCATCAGTTGCCCGAGGACGAAGGGCAGCAGGAGTTGGAGGGCGATCTTCCGCAGGGAGTCGAGGGAGAAGCCGCCCGCGCTGTTGCCCAACAGCGCGGCGGCGAGCAGGGGGGTGAGGAAGATGCCGGCGAGGCTGGAGAAGGACCCGGCGCAGATCGCGGCGGGCACGTTGCCGCGGGCGAGCGAGGTGAAGGCGATGGAGGACTGGATGGTGGAGGGGACCAGGCAGAGGAAGAGCAGACCGCTGTGGAGCGGGGGCGTCAGGACGCTCGGGACGAGGGCGCCGGCGGCCAGGCCGAGCAGCGGGAAGAGCACGAAGGTGCAGACGAGCACGGTCAGGTGGAGCCGCCAGTGGCGCAGCCCGTCGAAGGCCTCGCGGGTGGAGAGTCGGGCTCCGTAGAGGAAGAAGAGCAGGGCCACGGCCGCGGTGGTGGCGCCCTGCGCGACGCCGGCGGCCTGCCCGCGGGCGGGCAGCAGGGCGGCGAGGCCGACGGTGCCCAGCAGGGCCAGGACGTACGGGTCCAGGGGCAGCCAGGAGGGTGGGTGGGGGCGTCGCATGGGCGCGGTGCTCATTCGTTCTCGGGGCCTGACCGCCTCGGGGCTCGGCGGGTCGCGGCGGGACGTCGGGAGGGGGCTCGGCGCGGGACGCCTGGCCTCCTTCATCGTCGGGCACCGGGCAGTGATCGGGAAACCCGCATACCGAACTGACTGTCATCACGAACAGCGATAGCGTGGGGCCATGAACGGCATGTACGACCCGGTTCAGTTGCGCACGTTCCTCACGGTGGCCCAGACGCTCAGCTTCACGCAGGCGGCGGGACGGCTCGGCGTACGGCAGTCGACGGTCAGCCAGCACGTCCGGAGGCTGGAGGACGCCACCGGCAGGCCGCTGTTCGTCCGGGACACGCACAGTGTGGAGCTGACGGAGGACGGTGAGGCCCTCTTGGGTTTCGCCCGCACGATCCTGGAGGCGCACGAGCGGGCGGCGGCCTTCTTCTCCGGGACCCGGCTGCGGGGGCGGCTGCGGTTCGGGGCGTCGGAGGACTTCGTGCTGACCCGGCTGCCGGAGGTGCTGGAGGGATTCCGGCACGAGCACCCCGAGGTGGACCTGGAGCTCTCGGTCGAGCTGTCGGGCACCTTGCACGAGCGGCTGGACGCGGGGCGACTGGACCTCGTGCTGGCCAAGCGGCGCGGTCGGGGGGACGAGCGGGGTCGGCTGGTGTGGCGGGACCGGATGGTGTGGATCGGCGCGGAGGGGCTGCGGCTGGACCCCGAGCGTCCTGTTCCGCTGATCGTCTTCCCGCCGCCGGGAATCACCCGCGCACGGGCCCTGGAGGTCCTGGAGCGGGACGGGCGGGCCTGGCGGATCGCGTGTACGAGCGGCAGCCTGAGCGGCCTGATCGCGGCGGCCCGGGCGGGGCTCGGCGTGATGGCGCACACCCGCGGGCTGATCCCGCCGGGCCTGGTCCGGGTGGGCGGGCTGCCGGAACTGGGGCCGGTCGAGTTCGCGTTGCTCCAGGGGCACCGGCCGACCCCGGCCGCGGAGGCTTTGGCGGGGGCGATCCTCTCGGGCGGCGACCGACTGAGCCGGCCGGCCTGACCCCTGCGGACACGGGCCGGGGGCCCTGCGGACACGGGCCGTGGGACCCTCGGGACACGGGCCGGGGGCCCTGCGAACGCGGGCCGGGGCCGGGCGGTCGCGGTGCGGGGCTCGCGCAGATGTCGTGGAGATCCGGGCCCGTTCCTCCGTCGATCACCCATCGATCTCCCATCGATCTCCCGTCGATCTCCACGGGCCCCGCGCCCACGGCGCTGACCAGTGGTGATGGCTTCGCATCGGTTGTTCGGACCTCCTCCCGTCGGGCCCCCGCGTGGGGTACCGTCACCGGCGCCGTGCGGAGCGAAACTGCGCGGAGAGGAGCGGGCCCTTGCGCGAATTCACCGTCCCACCCGTGGTCACCGACGTGCCGGTCGGCGGTCTGGCCGACGTCGTCTTCCAACATGCCCGGCAGGATCCGGACCGGGTGGTGCTCGGCCGCAAGACGGACGGGGTCTGGCGGGACGTCACCTCCGGGGAACTCGCCGATGAGGTGCTGGCGCTCGCGAAGGGGTTGTTGGCCCAGGGCATCCGGTTCGGGGATCGGGTGGGCGTGATGTCCCGGACCCGGTACGAGTGGACGCTGTTCGACTTCGCGCTGTGGGCGATCGGCGCCCAGCCGGTGCCGGTCTACCCGAGTTCGTCGGCCGAGCAGGTGCACTGGATCCTGTACGACTCCTCGTGCACCGGCTGTGTCGTGGAGAACGAGGACCAGGCCATGACGGTGGGCTCCGTCATCGAACGCCTCCCCGACCTGCGCAGGCTCTGGCAGCTCGACGCGGGTGCGGTGGCGGAGCTGGTCGAGGGCGGGCGCGGTGTCGCGGAGGACGTGGTGCACCGCCACCGTCGCGCGGTGACGCCCGACGCGACCGCCACGGTCATCTACACCTCGGGGACCACGGGTCGCCCCAAGGGCTGTGTGTTGACGCACGCGAACTTCATGTTCGAGGCGGACACCATGGTCGACCGCTGGGAATCGGTCTTCCGCGCCGGCCCGGGCGAGCAGCCCTCGACGCTACTGTTCCTGCCCCTCGCGCACGTCTTCGGTCGGATGGTGGAGGTCGCCGCCGTCCGGGCCCGGGTGAAGCTCGGTCACCAGCCGGTGCTGGCGGCGGCCGAACTGCTCCCGGACCTGGCCGCGTTCCGGCCGACCTTCGTGCTGGGGGTGCCGTACGTCTTCGAGAAGGTGTTCGCGGCGGCCCGCCGCAAGGCGGAGGCGGAGGGCCGCACGGGCCCCTTCGACCGGGCGGTGGAAACGGCGGTGCGCTACGCCGAGGCCCGCGAGCAGAAGGCCTTCGGCAGCGGGCCGGGGCCGTCGGCCGCGCTGCGCGTGGAGCACCAGGTCTTCGAGAAGTTGGTGTACGGGAAGGTCCGCGAGGCGATGGGCGGGCGGGTGCGGCACGCGATGTCGGGCGGGTCGGCGATGTCGCGCCGGCTGGGGCTGTTCTTCGACGGCGCCGGGATCACCGTGTACGAGGGGTACGGGCTGACGGAGTCCTCCGCCGCCGCCACGGCGAATCCGCCGGGGGCGACGAAGTACGGAACGGTGGGCCCGCCCATCCCGGGCGGTTCGGTGCACATCGCGGACGACGGGGAGGTCTGGCTGCACGGGGGGCACGTCTTCTCCGGGTACCTCAACGATCCGCACGGCACGCAGGAGGTGCTGCGCGGCGGCTGGTTGGCGACCGGGGACCTGGGCCGGCTCGACGCGGACGGGTATCTGACCATCACCGGGCGCAAGAAGGAGATCCTGGTGACGTCGAACGGGAAGAGCGTCTCCCCGACGGCGCTGGAGGAGCGGGTGCGCTCGCATCCCCTGGTGTCGCAGTGTGTCCTGGTCGGCAACGACCGGCCCTACATCGCGGCTCTGGTGACCCTGGACATGGAGGGGGTCGCGCACTGGCTTTCGATGCGGGGGTTGCCCCAGCAGGCGGCGGCGCGGGTGATACACGACCCGGAGCTGTCGGCGGAGGTGCGCCGTGCGGTGGTGGCCGCCAACACCCTGGTGTCGCAGGCGGAGGCGATCCGTACGTTCCGGGTGCTGGCCGAGCAGTTCACCGAGGAACGGGGTTTGTTGACACCGTCGTTGAAGTTGAAGCGGCGGGCGATCGAGCAGGCCTACGCCACGGAGGTGGCGGCCCTGTACCAGGGCTGACGGGTCGGGGCGGCTCCGGCGAGCATGATCTGACGATCCGTCATTTCACCTGGTCGGCGATATTGACGGTGCGTCAGGCCGCGCACAGAATGCGGGGATTCCGACCGGAGGGGATTCCACATGCTGCGACCCATCCACGCCCTCGCCGCCGCGGCGGCTGCCCTCGCGCTCCTCACCGCCTGCAACTCGGCTTCCACCAACGGCACTTCGCCGGGCGGGCTCGGGAACACACCGGGTGCCACGCGCGGGGTCACCGCCGACTCGATCAAGGTCGGTGGCATCGTGTCGATGACCAGCGCCAGTGGATACAGCAAGAAGGACACCGACCTCGGCGCGAAGGCCCGTTACCTGCGCGCCAACGCGGAGGGCGGTGTCAACGGCCGCACGATCGACTACATCGGCGCCGAGGACGACGGCCAGGACCCCGGCAAGAACACGGCCGCCGCCCGCAAGCTCGTCCAGCAGGAGAAGGTCTTCGCGGTCTCCCCGATGAGCTCCGTCACCTTCTCCGGCGCGGACTTCCTCCAGCGCGAGAAGGTGCCCACCTTCGGCTGGGGCACCCTGCCTTCCTTCTGCGGACCGGAGTACATCTACGGGTTCAACGGCTGCCTGGTCCCCACCCCCGGCGGCACCATCAACCAGACCTGGCCCGAGGGCATCGCCCGGATCCTCGGCGGGGCGGCCGGCAAGTCGGTCGCGATCATCGCCAATGACAGCGACGCCGGGAAGTTCGGCGTGGCCACCTTCCGACAGGGATTCGGCAGCGCCGGATTCACGGTGTCCTACGCGAAGGCGTCGGTGCCCGGCACCGCCGTGCCGAGCGACTGGTCGGCGTACGTGAAGGAGATGCTGACGAGCAACGGCGGCAAGGCCCCCGACGCCGTCGTCTCCGTCATGCAGACCCCCAACAACATCGGCCTGTTCACCGCGCTCAAGCGCGCCGGCTACCGGGGCGTGCTCACCGACCCGACCGACTACGACCCGGGGCTGCTCGCGAAGGACGCCACCCGGCAGGCGCTGGACGGGGTGTACGTACTCCTGCAGTTCGAGCCGTTCGAGTCGCGGTCCCCGGCGATGGCCCGGTTCAAGGCCGACATCAAGGCGGCGGCCGGCGGGCGAAATGTGCCGCTGAACATGCACATGATGACCGGGTACATGTCCGCGGACCTGTTCCTCTCCATCGCGGGCAAGGCCGGCAGGAACCTCACCCCGGAGACCTTCCAGAGCGCCGCGCGGACCTTCTCCGACACCGGCACGCTGGTCGGTGACCGAGCGGAGCCCAAGGGGCAGAAGGACAGCTTCGGCTGCGGGGCGCTCGTCCGGCTGGGGGACGGCGCGTACGAGGTCGCCGTCCCGTTCGCGTGCCACCAACCCATCCCCTTCAAGTAGGCCCGCGGCATGGGTGACCTGCTCGTCTTCGTCCTGAGCGGCCTGGTCTCCGGCGCCCTGTACGCGCTGCTGGCCACCGGGCTGGTGCTGTCGTACTCGGCGTCCGGGCTCTTCAACTTCGCGCACGGGGCCACCGCCTACCTGTGCGCGCTCACCTTCTACGAGCTGCACTCCGGACTGGGCCGGCCGGCCGTCCCCGCGGCGCTCCTGGTGGTGTTCGGCGTGGCGCCCGTGATCGGCTGGGGGCTGGACCGGCTGATGTTCCGGCGACTCGCCCGGGTCGGGGAGACCGCGCAGATCGTGGCGACCATCGGGCTGCTGGTGGCGCTGCCGGCGGCCGGACTGTGGGCGGTGGAGCTGCTCGGCGACGCGGGGGCGCCGGTGAAGCCCGCCGAGAACCAGTTCGGGCTTCCCGGGGTGGGGCCGAGCCCGGCACGGTCCTGGCAGCTCGCCGAGGGCGTCGGCATCGACTCCGATCAGCTGATCACCTGGGTGGTGACGGCCGTGGTGGCGGTGGCCCTGTGGGTGCTGATGCGACACACCCGCCTGGGGCTGACGCTGCGGGCCGCCGTCGACAACCGCTCGCTGACCGAACTGCGCGGCATCAGCGCCGACCGGCTGTCCTCGGTCGCGTGGATGATCGCCTCCGGGCTGGCGGGGCTCGCCGGGGTGCTGGCGACCCCGCTCCTGGGCCTGTCCGCGCACGACTTCACCCTGTTCCTGTTCGTGTCGGCGACGGCCGCCGTGATCGGACGGTTCGCGTCGGTCCCCCTGGCGTTCGCGGGCGGGCTGGGGCTGGGGGTGCTGCAGAACCTGGTCGCCGGCTACGCCTCGTTCGCCGAGCGGATCACCGGGTTCCGGACGGCCGTGCCGTTCCTCATCCTGTTCGGCGGGCTGCTGGTACTGACCCGGCGGGCGCGGACCGCCGGGACGATCGCCGCGGACGCGCCGCCGGTGGACCACCTGGCCGGGGCCTCGTGGGCGCGGCGGTGGGGGGTGTGGGCGGCGGCCGCGGGGCTGCTGTGCGTGGCCTTCTACACCGTGACGACCCCGTTCTGGAGCGGACTGCTCGCCCAGGGGTTGGCCATCGCCCTGGTGTTCATGTCGTTCACCGTGGTCACCGGGCTCGGCGCGATGGTGTCGTTGGCGCAGGCGACCTTCGTGACCGGGGCGGCGTTGGTGGCCGGGCTGTTGATGAGCCGGGGGTGGCCGTTCGTGGCGGCGTTGGCGGTGGGCACGTGCGTGGCCGCCGTCCTGGGCGCCCTGGTCGCACTGCCGGCGCTGCGGCTGGGGGGACGGTCCCTGGCCCTGGCGACACTGGCGCTGGCGTTCCTCGCCGACCAGGTGCTGTTCCAGTCGCGGTGGTTGCGCAACGGGGACTCCGGCTGGTCGATCCCTCGGCCGGTCCTCGGCCCGGTGGACCTGTCCGACGACCGGGCGATGGGGGTGACCCTGGTGGTGCTCGTCGCCGTCGTGGCCGCCGCGCTGGGCGCGCTGCGCGACTCCCCCTCGGGCCGGGCCATGCTGGCCGTGCGGTCGGCCCCGGCGGCGGCCATGGCGTCCGGGGTGTCCGTGCTGCGGACGAAGCTGCTGCTGTTCACGCTGTCGGCCGGGCTCGCGGGGTTCGGGGGCGTCATGTACGCCTCGTACAACACCCGGATCACGGCCACGGACTTCACGGCGATGACCGGGTTGGTGTGGCTGGCCGTGGTGGTGGCGGCGGGGGTGCGGCGGCCGCAGTACGCGGTGGTGGCGGGGCTGGTGTTCGCGGTCGCCCCCCAACTGATGGCGCACTACGTGACGGCGTCGGCGCACCTGCCGGTGATCCTGTTCGGGTTGGCGGGTCTGGCCCTGGCCAACGACCCGGACGGCTACTGCGCCGCGGTACCGGTACGGCTGGCCAGGCGGCGCGCCGGGCGCGCTGCCGGGACGGGAACCTCCGCCGGGGTCGGGGTCGGGACCGAGGCCTCCGCCGGGACCGAGGCCGGAGCCGGGACCGAGGCCGGAGCCGGGACCGAGGTCGGAGCCGCACCCCGGGTCGTTTCGGGGGCTCCGCCCCCGGGCTCCCGCGCCACGCTCGCCGGCGGGGCCGAACGGGTGGGGGGTGGCGTCGAGAGCGCGAGGGCGGCGGCGGTGCCCGGGCCCCGGGCCGACCCCGCCGGCGGGGTCGGCCCGGCCGGGCGCCCCGTCGCGCTGGAGTTGCGGGGGGTACGGGCCGGGTACGACGGTGGGGCGGTGTTGCACGGCGTGGACCTCGTCGTGCGGCGGGGCGAGATCCTCGCCCTGCTCGGGCCCAACGGGGCCGGGAAGAGCACCGCGTGCCGGGTCGCGGCCGGGGTGCTGACCGCCGGTGACGGCCGGGTGCTCGTGGCCGGGCGGGACGTGACGCGGGAGGGGGCCGTGCGCCGTTCGCGGGGCGGGGTGCTGCTCGCTCCCGAGGGGCGGGGGATCTTCCCCTCGCTCGACGTCGAGGAGAACCTGGCGATCCACCTGCGGGACCCGGCCGAACGGGACGCCGTGCTCGGGCGGTTCCCCCGGCTGCGGGAGCGGCGCCGGGTGCCCGCCGGCGCGTTGTCGGGCGGGGAGCAGCAGTTGCTGGCGCTGGCTCCGCTGTTGCAGCGTCCGCCGCGGGTGTTGATCGCCGACGAGCCCTCCCTGGGACTCGCGCCGCGCGTGGTGGACGAGGTGTACGGGCTGCTCGTCGAGCTCCGGGCCGCCGGGACCGCGCTGCTGTTGGTGGAGGAGAAGGCGGCGGAGATCCTCGGGATCGCGGACACGGTCGCCTACCTGTCCCAGGGGCGGGTGTCCTGGTGCGGCCCGCGCGCCGAGGTGGAGGCCGACCGGCTGACCGAGGCCTACCTGGGGATGGTCCGATGACGGCGCCGTACGTGTTGGAGGCGGTCGGGGTCGGTGTGCGCTTCGGCGGGGTCCGGGCGCTGACCGGGGTGGACCTCGGGGTCCGGGCCGGGGAGGTGTGCGGTCTGATCGGCCCGAACGGGGCCGGCAAGACCACGCTGTTCGACGTGTTGTCCGGGATCCGCCGCCCCGATCGGGGCCGGATGCTGCTCGACGGGGTGGACGTGACCCGCCGCTCCCCGGCCTGGCGGGCCCGGCACGGGGTGCGCCGGACCTTCCAGCGGCAGCAGCTCTTCGGGCAGCTCAGCGTGGCCGACAACGTGCTCGTCGCCCAGGAGTGGCGCGGTGGTGGGGGCGGTCCGGTCGCGGACCTGATCGCCGCGCCGGCCCGCCGGCGCAGGGAGCGGGAGCGCCGCGAGCGGGCCGCGCGGGTGCTGGAGGGCTGCGGGATCGGTGAGCTCGGGGACGCGTACGCGGGCGGGCTGCCCGTGGGCCGGGCCCGCATGGTGGAGCTGGCCCGCGCGGTGGCCGACCGGCCGAGGGTGCTGTTGTTGGACGAGCCCGCGTCGGGGATGTCGGCGCCCGAGCGGGAGCGGCTCGCGGCGGTCGTCCGGCGGCTCGCCGAGGAGGAGGGGTGCGCGGTGCTGCTGGTCGAGCACAACGTGGCCTTCGTGATGGAGCTCTGCGCGCGGGTCGTCGTACTGGACCTCGGGACCGTGCTCGCCCAGGGGACGGCGGCCGAGGTGCGGGCGGACCCGCGGGTGCGGCGGGCCTATCTGGGAGCCTCCTGAATAACCACCCATTTGGCGGGAATGCGCGCCGCGAGTGGCCGGTTATGGCCCCTCGCAGGACCCGGCGGTACCGCCGGGTCCGCATCCGCACACCTGTACCCGACGACGAGGAACGACCCGACGTGAACCAGGTCCCCGGCATCAAGCTCAACAACGGCACCCTCATGCCCCAGCTCGGCTACGGCGTCTGGCAGGTCCCCGACGACGAGGCGGAACAGGCCGTCACCACCGCCCTGGAGGCCGGCTACCGCAGCATCGACACGGCCGCGATCTACGGCAACGAGGAGGGCACCGGCCGGGCCATCGCGGGCGCCGGGGTGCCGCGCGAGGAGCTGTTCGTCACCACCAAGCTGTGGAACGGCCCGGACCGCGTCTGGGGCCGCGACGAGGTCCTGCGCGCCTTCGACGAATCGCTCTCCAGGCTGGGCCTCGACCACGTCGACCTGTACCTGATCCACTGGCCGCGCCCCATGCGGGACGACGTCCTCACCACCTGGAAGACCTTCGAGGAGATCGCCGCGAGCGGTCGCGCCAAGGCGGTCGGCGTGTCGAACTTCCGCCCCGAGGACCTGGAACGGATCCGGACCGTGAGCGACCTGGTTCCGGCGGTCAACCAGATCGAACTGCACCCGCTCTTCCCGCAGAGCGCGCTGCGCGCCCTGCACGCCGACCTCGGCATCGCCACCGAGGCCTGGTCCCCGCTCGGCCAGGGCAAGGAGCTGCTCACGCTTCCCGCCGTCGCCTCGATCGCCGCCAAGCACGGTCGCACCGCCGCGCAGGTGGTACTGCGCTGGCACCTCCAGCTCGGCAACATCGTGATCCCCAAGTCCGTGACGCCCGCGCGCATCCGCGAGAATCTGGATGTCCTCGGCTTCGAACTGGATGCCGACGACATCGCCGCGCTGGACGCCCTGGGCGCCGGCACGGCGGGCCGGCGGCTCGGGCCCGACCCGGCCGTCTTCGACATGTGAGCGAGCCGAGGGTGTGCGGGTGAACGTTCCTGACGGGGTCTACCGACTCCGCAACGTGGGCAGCGGGCTGCTGCTCCAGGTGGAGAGCGGGAACCGGGTACGGGTGGGGCCGGACGGCCCGCCCGCGCCCGCGTCCGCAGACCAGTGGGAGATCTCGCCGGTGTACGGCGGCGGTGGGATCTTCCACGTGGTGAGCGTGCACAACGGCAAACGGCTGGACGTCGCGAACGCGTCCGTGGACAGCGGGACCCGGGTCCAGGTGTGGAAGGCCAACGCGTTCGGCGCCCAGGAGTGGATCGTCGAGGAGCACCTGGACGACCCCGGTGTGGTCTCCCTGATCGCCGTCATCAGCGGGCTCCCGCTGGAGGCGGACGAGGAGGGGCGGGCCCGCCAGTGCGAGGACACCGACTCGCCGGCCCAGTGGTGGCGCCTGGAACCCGCCTGACCCGCCACTCCCGCCCGCGCCCTTCGTCCCCGCGCCCTTCGCCCCCGGCCGTCCGCCGCCAGTCCGCCGTCAGTCGCGTACGAAGGCGGCCAGGCGGTACGTCGGGTCCGCGCGCGGAACATCCTGTTCGGGCAGCGCCCCCAGCCGGGTCGCGACCTCCTCGACGGTGGCACCCCTGGGTAGCACGCGGGACGCGTACCGTCCCGCGCGCAGCGCCTCGGCCGCGCCGCGCGGGGTGACGCCCTGGCCGAAGCCCGTGAACAGGGTCTCCCCGCACGGCCGCAGACCCGCCTGCGCGGCGTAGGCCGTCACCTCGGCCGAGGCGTCCGCCGGGGTCGACGTGAGATGCGGTGCGAGCACCTCGTCGATGTCGCCGCCGACGTCGTGGGCGGCGTCCTTGTCCACGGTGGTGACGAACACCCCGCCCGGCCGCAGCGTCCGCGCCACCTCCGCGATCAGTCGCGGCACCACCCCGGGCTCCCGCAGCAGGTGCAGGAGCCACACCGCGCTCACGGCGCCCACCGACCGGGACCGCACCGGAAGCCCGGTCCCGGAGGCGATCACCACCGGGATCCCGCGCCGCGCCGCCATCGTCGCCATGCCGTACGAGGCGTCCGCGCCCAGTACCCGCAGCCCGGGGCGCCGCAGTCGGGCGGTGACGATGCCCGTGCCACAGCCCAGATCGAGCAGGGTTGGCGCGCGGGCCGGGACGAGGTCGAGCACCGCGGCCGCCGCTGCCTCGGCGCGCGGGGCGCCGCCCCGGGTGGCGTCGTAGGCCTCGGCCTCGGCGTCGTAGTCGAGCGGGGAACGCGGTATCGGCATCAGTTCGCCCCGTGGGCGGGAGCCAGGGCCTCCAGTCGTTCGGCGAGGGCGAAGTCGGTCTCGGTCACGGCGTCGCCCGCGCTGTGGGTGTTCACCGACACGCGGACCGTGTCATAGCCCAGGGTGAGGTCCGAGTGGTGGTTCAACTCGTCCTGCACCGACGCGATGTGGGCGACGAGGGCACTCGCCGCGAAATGGCTGCCCAGCCGGTAGGTGCGCAGGATCCGGTCGTCCTCGAAGGCCCAGCCCGGGAGTTCCCGCAACCGGTCCTCGATCTCCTTCTGGGAAAGCGGCTCGCCCGACATCCGCACACTCCTTCACGACTCGGTCGGCTCCATCGCCTGACGTGGGGTCAAGGTTCCCACAGCGCGGGCCCGCCGGCGGGTCCCGCGCGGCGGTGCGTGCCGGCGCGTCCGCGCGTCGTCGCCGCGGCGGCCGGCCCCGGACCGCGGGCCGGGCCCGCTGGGCTACCGTCGGGACATGACGACGGTGAGTGTGGGCGTGATGCTGCGCACCTGGCGGGAGCGGCGCGGGATCAGCCAGTTGGAGCTGGCGGGTCGCGCCGACTCCTCGTCGCGGCACATCAGTTTCGTGGAGACCGGCCGTTCCCGGCCGAGCGAGGAGATGGTGCTGCGGCTCGCGGAGCACCTGGACGTCCCGGTGCGGGAGCGCAACGCCTTGTTGCTGGCGGCCGGCTACGCGCCCCGCTACCCGCACACCCCGCTCGACGACCCGTCGATGGAGGTCCTTCGGGACTCTCTGGAGCGACTGCTGGCGGGCTACGAGCCGTATCCGGCGCTGGTCGTGGACGCCACCTATCAGGTGATCGCCGCGAACCGGGGCGTCGCGCTGCTGCTGGACGGCGTGCCCGAGCACCTGCTGGCGCCGCCGCTGAACGCGATGCGGCTGACCCTGCATCCGCAGGGCCTGGCCGCGCGGATCCTCAACCTGCGGGAATGGCGCGGGCACCTGTTGGAACAGATGGAGCGGCAGATCGCCCTGTCGCGCTCGGAGCCGCTGCGCGCGCTGTACGAGGAGGTGGCGGCCTACCCCGTGGCGGAGCGGGCCGATCACGGGGAGCCGCGGCAGGCGGTCGCGAACATCGCGCTGCCGCTGCGGATCGAGCACGACGGGCACGTCCTGTCCTTCGTGTCGTCCATCTCCACCTTCAACACGCCGATGGACGTGACCGTCGCCGAGCTGGCCATCGAGACCCTGCTGCCCGCCGACCCGGCGACGGTGAAGTACCTGCGCTCACTGGTCCCCTGAGGCCACACCGCGCAGCGCGAGCCACTGGGCGAGCGCGAACCCGGCGACGACGAGCGCCTGTGCCGGGATCCACACCGCGCCCGCGACGGTCGGGGTGAACCACAGGAGTGCCGAGGCCAGACTCAGGGCCACCCAGAGGCAGTTGGTCTCGATGACGAGGCGGACGGGGAGGACCGGCGGCCGGCGGCGGGAGGCCACCCACCCGACGCCCGCCCCGTACAGGGCGAGGATCACTCCGAGGACGAGCAGGGTCGTCGAGTCGACGCCCAGGAGTCGGCCGAGCGGCGCGGAAAAGGCCAGGTAGGCGAGCCCGTTGCCGGTGGTGACCAGTGCGTCGAGCGCGAGGAACCGGCGCAGCACGACCCGGGGCCCGGTGGTGTGGGCGATGCCGGCGAGGGGGGTTGCGGACATGGTGGATCGACCTCCGTCGAGGATCGGATGCGCGAGGTGGTGGGACACCGGGTCCCGGAGCCGAGTGCGCGACCCCGGAACCCGATGCGTCCCACTGTGCCGACGGGCCCGGGCGGGGTCGATTACCTCGGGGGTAAGGGCTCTGGGTAAGGGCTCTGCCCCGAGGTCGTGCGCAGGCCGCGGGTGCCCGACTCCTTCGAGCGGGTGCCCAACTTCTTTGAGGTGGAGCGAAGGGAAGGTGGGGGTCGCGCTGGTTCGGCGCGGGGGTGCGGGCTAGGCTTCGGGCAGCCCGAACGCCCGAGCGACATACGGAGAGTTTCCGGTGCGAGCCGCCGCCCGACCCGACCTGACCGCGCTCCGGGACCGTGTCGACAGGCTGGCGCGGCAGCGCGGACAGGACCCGGCCGACGTGCTGTCCGTCGAGCGGCTCAGCCACCTCTCCGGCGTCGATCCGGAGCTGATCCCACGGGTCTTGGCCGGCGAAGCTCCCGAAGTCCCCCTGACCCGGCGGGTGCACCGTCGTTTCCTGCGGCTGCGCGAGACTCGGCGTGACAAGCACGGCCGGGAGTGGTCGCTCGCCGCCGTAGCCGATGACTTCGGGGCGCCCGGCGCCTCCCTGGGCCCACTCAACGCGGGTACGGGACTGCCCGGGTTGGGGCACGCGGCCGGGATCCAGCGGTTCTTCGGGGTCTTCGCGGGCTTCCTGCTGGCCGACAACAAGAGCGCGGTGGAACGGGCCCTGGCCGGCGCCCCCGCCGGGCGGGGCGCCCCCGACGACCTGGACCGTCTGTCTTTCCTCACCGGCATCACCCCCGAGGCCATCCGCCTCACCCTCGACGGCCGGCCGGCGCGGCTTCCGCTGCGGCAGCAGGTCCGGGAGCGTTTCGAGCACCTGCGCCGCACCCGGCCCCGGGAGGACGGGCGGCCGTACTCCCTGACGGCCATCGCGCGTTCCTTCGACGCGTCGGGGCAGTCGCTGACCCGCCTCGCGCAGGGCGAGGGCCTGCCCAGTCTGGCCGCGGCCGCCGGGATCCAGCGGTTCTACGGGGTGGAGGGCGGCTTCCTGCTGGCCGATGACACCGAGGCGCTGGCCGCTGCCCTGGCCGGGATCGAGCACGAGTTGGGGTCGGCCGCGCACGAGGCCGAGAACCCGATGCTCGCGGTCCTGCGGGCACACGACGTACGCAGCATCGTCACCCGCGCCGGACTGCTCTCCCCCGCGGGCTGGAAGTCCCTGGCCGACCACCTGGACGATCTGCTCGCCCGGGAGGGCCGTCTCGACGTCCGCCCCACCGGGGACCCGGGGCCTGCCGGCCGGGGCCCGGTACGGGGCCCCGAGGGGGGCGCGCCATGAGGGCCACCCGGGCTCCGCGCGGCTCCGACTCCGACCCAGGCCGCGGCCGGCCCGCCCGAGTGACCCTCGGGCCGCGCGCTGCGGCGCCCCGCGCCCCGGCCCCACGCCGATCCCCCGCCCCGCCCCGTTCCCGGGTCGACGCACGAACCCCGCCCCGTTCCCGGGAGGTTCGACCGTCCATGGCGATCGGACGGGTCAAGTCCCGGATCGACAGGGCCCGTTGACCGGACGCCGGCCGCACCCCCCGGTGGCCCGAGCACACCACTTCACTTGTGTCGCCGTCTCCCGTGCGGCCCCGACAGAGAGCCACCACACGATGCCCCAGCCTTCCGCACCCCGTCATGTCGTCGTCATCGGCGGCAGCATGTCCGGCCTTCTGACGGCAGCCGTCCTCGCCCAACACGCCACGGTCACGATCATCGACGCCGACACGCTGCCCGAGGGCCCCGCTCCGCGCCGCGGCCTGCCGCAGGCCCGCCACGTGCACGTCCTGTGGTCGGGCGGGGCGCGCGCCATCGAGGAGATACTGCCGGGCGTCATCGGGGAGTGGACGGCCGCGGGCGCCCTGCGTCGCAGCCTGCCCGTCGAGCTCGTCACCAAGGCCGCGGAGGGCTGGTTGCCACGGTGCGGGGAGAAGCAGTTCAGCATCTCGTGCAGCCGCGACCTCCTCGACTCGGTGGTTCGCGCGAAGGTCCTCGGCCTCAAGGAGGTGCGCACCCTCCAGCGGAGCCGGGTACGGGGCCTGGAGGGCACGGCGTCCCGGATCACCGGGGTCCGCGTCGACACCCCCGAGGAGGAGGACCGGCTGATCACCGCGGACCTCGTCGTCGACGCGAGCGGTCGCGGCTCCCGGAGCCGGACCTGGCTCCAGGAACTGGGGGTGGGTGAGATCGAGCAGGCGGAGGTCGACTCCGGCCTGGTCTACGCGACCCGGATCTTCGAGGCGCCCGCCGGAAGCCACGCGATGGGCTTCCCCATCGTCAACGTGCAGTCCGATCCGCGGGTGCCCGTGCCCGGTCGTACCGCGACGATCGTCCCCATCGAGAACGGCCAGTGGCAGGCCACCCTCTCGGGCACCCGCGGCGGCCAGCCGACCGCCGACCCGGACGCGTTCATCCCGTTCGCCATGGAAGTGCGGGACCCGGTCGTCGGCGAGTTGCTGAAGGGAAAGAAGCCGCTCACCGAGGTGTCCGTGACCCAGGGCACCGCCAATCGCCGCATCTTCTTCGAGAAGGCCGACCTGCCCGAGGGCTTCTTCGCCGTCGGGGACTCCGTCGCCACCTTCAACCCGCTGTACGGGCAGGGCATGTCCGTCGCCGCCCGCGGGTTGCTGGCCGTACGCGACCTGCTGCGCGCCCGGGGGCTCGCCACACCCTCCGTGGGACGTGCGGCGCAGCGCGCGCTCGCCCCGCAGGTCTCCACGGCCTGGGAACTCGCGACCTCGCAGGACATCCTCTACCCGGAGGCGACGGCGACCGGCATGAAGTCCAGGCCGGGCTCCGCGCTGGTGACGCGGTACGTGAGCCGGCTGATGACCGGCGCCACCACGCAGGAGCAGCTCACGGGCGCCTTCCTCCAGGTCATCACCATGAGCAGCCCGCCCACCCACTGGTTCCGCCCGGACGTGCTCTGGCGCGTGCTGCGGGCCTCCGGGGAGGGTGCCCACAAGGCGGCGCCGCTCACGGCGGCCGAGCGGACCATGGGCGGGCTGGACCGGCCCGGGAGCCCGGGCGCCGAGGACGGCCCGGTCGGGGGCGACCCGAGCGGCGCCCCCGCCGACCCGGTCGGCCGCCCCTGAGGCGTCGTACGGGGCCGGGCGGGACCGGGCAGCGGCCGCGGGCCGGGGAAACGGGACGCCCCGGCCCGAAGGGGGCCGGGGCGGTCGTCGTACGGGATCGGGCGTGCGGCCGGGTCAGAGCTCGGCGAGGTCCAGCCCGGCCTGCGCGGCGGCGGCCCGCACGGTCTGCTCCAGGAGCACGGCGATGGTCATCGGGCCGACACCGCCGGGGACCGGGGTGATCAGGGCGGCGCGGGCGGCGGCCGACTCGAAGTGGACGTCGCCGACGTTGCCCGCGTTGTAGCCGGCGTCCAGGACGACGGCGCCCGGCTTGATGTCCTCGCCCCGGATGAACTCGGCCTTGCCTACGGCGGCGACCAGCACGTCGGCCTGGCGCACGATCGAGGGCAGGTCCACGGTGCGGGAGTGACAGTAGGTGACGGTGGCGTTGCGCTCCAACAGCAGCATGCCGGCGGGCTTGCCCAGGATCGCGCTGCGGCCGACGACGACGGCGTGCTTGCCGGTCAGGTCCACGTCGTACGCCTCCAGGAGGCGCATGATGCCGCCGGGGGTGCAGGAGACGAAGCCGGGCAGGCCGAAGCCCATGGCGGCGAAGGAGTGCATCGTCACACCGTCGACGTCCTTGCCTGGGGCGATGGCCTCGAAGGCGGCCCGCTCGTCGATGTGGTGCGGCACGGGGTGCTGGAGGAGGATGCCGCTGATCTCCGGGTCCTCGGAGAGCGCGGTGAGGGCGGCGACCAGTTCCGCGGTGGTGGTCTCGGCGGGGAGCTCGACGTGGCGGGAGGTGATCCCGGCCTTGGCGCAACGGTTCTGCTTCATCCGTACGTAGGTCACGGACGCGGGGTCCTCGCCGACCAGCACGGTCGCCAGACAGGGGGCGGTGCCGGTGCGCTCGGTGATCTTCGCGGCGTGCGCGGCGGTCTGTTCCGAGATGCGGCGGGCGACGGCGGTGCCGTCCATGAGCCGGGCGGTCTGGGCAGTCGTCATGGGATCTCCTGGGCGTCGCTGCGGAATCGCGGTTCGCCCAGGCGCGCGGCAGTCGACGTACCCACCGGTACGCCGGGCCGCTCCCCGGTGGTGATCCACCCGAACGCCAGTCACGGCCCGCCGCCCACTGTAGTCGACGCCCGCGCGCGGGCGTCGATACCCGGTGGAGGACCGGCTTGCGGCCTGCGACGATCGGGGGATGACGCGTACTTTCGACCATCTTGTCGCCGAGGCCGAGTCCGTTTCCGTGGACGGCTGGGACTTCTCCTGGCTCGACGGCCGCGCCACCGAACAGCGCCCCTCGTGGGGTTACCAGAAGCTCCTCGGCGAACGTCTGTCCCGGGTCTCCTCCGTCCTCGACGTCCAGACCGGTGGCGGCGAGGTGCTCGCCGGGGCAGGCGTCCTGCCGCCGCTGACGGTGGCGACCGAGTCCTGGCCGCCGAACGTCGCCAAGGCGACCCGGCTCCTGCACCCGCTGGGCGCGGTGGTGGTCGCCGACTCCGACGAGCCGCCGCTGCCCTTCGGGGACGAGGCCTTCGAGCTGGTCAGCAGCCGGCATCCGGTGACCGTCTGGTGGGACGAGATCGCCCGCGTGCTGACACCGGGCGGCACGTACTTCTCGCAGCAGGTCGGTCCGGCCAGCGTCTTCGAGCTGGTGGAGTACTTCCTGGGCCCGCAGCCGGAGGAGGTCCGGCGCGGCCGGCACCCCGATGATGCCGTCGCCGACGCCCGGAAGGCGGGCCTGGAAATCGTCGATCTGCGCTCCGAACGACTGCGGACGGAGTTCAACGACATCGGAGCCGTGATCTACTTTCTACGGAAGGTGATCTGGATGGTGCCGGGCTTCACGGTCGGGCACTACCGGGACCGGTTGCGCGAGCTCCACGAACGGATCGAACGCGAAGGCCCGTTCGTCGCGCACACCGCCCGCTTCCTCGTCGAGGCCCGCAAAACGGGCTGAGCCGGGAGGGCGCGGGAGGGCGGACGGATCCACGTCGGATCGGTTGCGTCGCCACAGCGTGGCGCAGGTCACTCAATTCAGCGCGTAACGAATCGACTCGGGCATGCGATGAACCGACAGGTGTCCTCGCGCGGCCCCGGAATACAGACCCCCCTCGGGTCTGTTTCCCGAAGTCGCGCGATGATGTCCCGCTCACCCCTTATCTGTTCGCAACGAGAGGCTCCTTGTGTCGCTCAGCCCGTCCCGTACGTTCCCTCCGGAGATCGCCGAATCGGAGGCCCTCGTCGCGCTCGTCGAGCGCGGCCGCGAGCAGGGTCACATCAACGGTGATGACGTGCGCCAGGCCTTCGAGGCCGGCCGCATCCCGGTGGACCAGTGGAAGCGGGTCCTGCGCAGCCTGAACCAGGTCCTGGACGAGGAGGGTGTCGCCCTCCACGTCAGCGCCGCCCCCGCCACCAAGGCCGCTGCGAAGAAGCCGCGCAAGGCTGCCGCCCCGGCCCGCACCGTGACCAAGAAGGCCGCCGCCGCGCCGCGCCCCATCGGCGCGCGCAAGACGGCGGTCCCCGCCACCGCCGCGGCGATATCCGCACCGTCGGCCTCCGGGACCGAGGAGGAGGTGGCGGCCGAGGCCGCCGCCGAGCCGAAGAAGCGGACGGTCAAGAAGACCGCCGCGAAGAAGGCGACGGCCACGAAGAAGACCGCCGCCACGAAGAAGGGCGCCAAGGACGGCGACGAGGGCGAGACCCCCGCTGCCGGGGGCGAGGACTGGGCGGCCGAGGACCTGGCCGACGAGGCCGAGGAGGAGACTCCGAAGGTCGGCGGGACCCAGGGCTTCGTGCTGTCCGACGACGACGAGGACGACGCCCCGGCGCAGACCGTCATGGTCGCCGGTGCCACCGCGGACCCCGTCAAGGACTACCTCAAGCTGATCGGCAAGGTGCCGCTGCTCAACGCCGAGCAGGAGGTCGAGCTCGCCAAGCGCATCGAGGCGGGTCTCTTCTCCGAGTACAAGCTCGAAGAGGAGGAGGACCACAAGGCCACGTTCAAGCGTGAGCTGGAGATCCTCGTCGAGGACGGTCGCCGGGCCAAGAACCACCTGCTGGAGGCCAACCTCCGTCTCGTGGTCTCCCTCGCCAAGCGCTACACGGGCCGCGGCATGCTCTTCCTGGACCTGATCCAGGAGGGCAACGTCGGTCTGATCCGCGCGGTGGAGAAGTTCGACTACACCAAGGGCTTCAAGTTCTCCACGTACGCGACCTGGTGGATCCGGCAGGCGATCACGCGTGCCATGGCCGACCAGTCGCGCACGATCCGCATCCCCGTCCACATGGTCGAGATCATCAACAAGCTGGCCCGTGTCCAGCGGCAGATGCTCCAGGACCTCGGCCGGGAGCCCACTCCGGAGGAGCTGGGCAAGGAACTCGACATGACCCCCGAGAAGGTCATCGAGGTCCAGAAGTACGGCCGCGAGCCGATCTCCCTGCACACCCCCCTGGGTGAGGAGGGCGACAGCGAGTTCGGTGACCTCATCGAGGACTCCGAGGCGGTCGTGCCGGCGGACGCGGTGTCCTTCACCTTCCTCCAGGAGCAGCTGCAGTCGATCCTGGGGACGCTCTCCGAGCGCGAGGCGGGCGTGGTCTCCATGCGGTACGGCCTCAACGACGGCCAGCCGAAGACCCTGGACGAGATCGGCCGCGTGTACGGGGTCACCCGTGAGCGCATCCGTCAGATCGAGTCGAAGACCATGTCGAAGCTGCGTCACCCGTCGCGTTCGCAGGTGCTGCGCGACTACCTCGACTAGAAGCGGGCACGGGGGCCCGGGGCGGTCGGCAGAACGCCCCGGGCCCCCGTGGCGTGTACGGCTGGGGCTTGGGCGGTCCGTACGGGCCGCCCGCCGGTCAGGCGGCCGTGGCGCGCTGCCTGCGGGCGGACATCACGGCGTGGACGACCACGCCCACGAAGAGGAACAGCACGCCCTGGTACACGGCCGCGTACCCGGAGCCGGCCACGAGCCACATCGAGAAGGCGAAGGCCGCGCAGGCCAGGACGGTGTCACGGACCAGCCGGCCGCGGTGGACGCGTGCGGACTGCCCCGAGACCAGGAAGTAGATCTGGGCGGCGCTGGAGAGCAGGTACGGGACGGTCGCCGTGAAGGTGGTGACCAGCACCAGGATCTCGAAGACCCCCTCGGTGCCCGCGGTGTAGTTGTAGACGGTCAGGGCCGAGTCCAGGACGACGGTGACGAGGACCCCGACGATCGGGACCCCGCGCCTCTTGGTCTCGAAGACCTTCGGGAAGAGCCCGTCCTTGGCCGCGGCGTACGGGGTCTGCGCGCTGAGCAGGGTCCAGCCGTTGAGGGCGCCGACCATCGAGATCACCGCGGCGCAGGCGACGAGGGTGCCGCCCCATGTTCCGCCGAACATGGCGTCGACGGCGTCGCTGAAGGGGGCCTCGGAGGTGACGAGCGTGGCGTGCGCGACCAGGCCGAAGACGGACAGGGTGCCGAGCAGGTAGACGGTGGCGGCGCCGGTGGTGCCCAGGATGGTGGCGCGGCCGACGTTGCGGGCCGGGTCGCGGACCTCGCCGGCGCTGACGGCGGCGGACTCGACCCCGAGGTAGCTGAAGAGCAGGATCGCGGCGGCGGCGGAGATCGCGCCGACGGCGCTCTGGTCGGTGGCCTGGAAGGGACCGAGGTTGGCCGGGTCGAAGAAGAACAGCCCGCCGACGGCCACCAGCAGCAGTGGGGCGAACTTCAGTACGGTGGAGACCAGTTGGACGGCTCCCACGTAGCGGGTGCCCGCGAGGTTGGCGAGCGCGGGCAGCCACTGGACGGCGAGTGCGCCCAGGCACATGGACCACTTGTGCTCGCCCATGGCGGGGAAGAGCACCGTGAGGTAGCCGACGGCGGCGACCGCGAGGGCGGCGTTGGAGACCCAGGTGGTGATCCAGTAGCTCCAGGCCGCGAGGAAGCCGGCGAAGTCCCCGAAGGCCGCGCGGGCGTAGACGTACGGGCCACCGGTCTGCGGGTTGCGTTCGGCGAGCCGGCCGAAGACGAGCGCGAGGGCGATGGCGCCGACGGTGAGCACGGCGAAGGCGACGAGGCTGATCGTGCCGAAGGGGGCCACCGCGGCGGGGAGGAGGAAGATCCCGCCTCCGATGATGTTGCCCATGACCAGGCAGGTCGCGATCGGCAGGCCGAAGCGGCGGGCGTGCGGGCTCGCCTGTTCGTCGGTGGGGACGGGGGCGGGGAAGGGGGTGGTGCTCACGGTGGTGCTCACGGTGGTGCGCCTCTGGTGTTTCACATGCTGGACAGGTCGACACATCGTCGGGCACCGTCAAGGCCGCACCAAATCAGCGGGTTTCGTCCTGTACGGACAGCTCTACGGAAGGAAGGATTCCGCTCACGTCGGGCTTCGGCGGGTGATCCTGCGGTACCGCGGCCGTGGACGGGGCGGCCAACGGGACCTGCGGGCCGTCCGCCTCGCGGAGCCACCGACGCAACACCTCGTGCACCGCTTCGGCGCCGACCAGCCCGGTCCCCGGGTCCGACAGTTCGGTGGGCCACATCAGGAACGGGTGCCCCTGCTCACCGCCCAGGCCGCCGTGCGAGCCGATCTGCTCCTCGAAGGCGTGCACGGTCCCGTCGGCCGGGTCGAACGCCGAATTGACCATGACGTCCGCCACGTGCGGGAAGGAGTCGGTCCGCCGGACGGCGTCGGCCGCGCCCGGCCCGAAGTCCGCCAGCAGCCGCTCCGCCGCTCCCGGCTCGTCCAGCCGGGCCACCGCGCCGCCGGGGCCCAGCACCTCGCCGTCGACCAGCAGGAACCCGACCCCCGGATGGTTGGCCAGCGTGGCCAGCAGCGCCGGGTGGGTCCGCTCGATCCACGCCCGATCGGCCCGCCCGGGCAGGTCCGGGAAGGAGATCAGCCCGAGGTTCCCCGACGCCAGGACCACCGGGTCGGAGCCACCCCTCGGGTCGGCCTCCTCGCCCTCTTCCACCGGCCTGTTCAGGGCCGCGCGGACCGCCGCGCGCGCCTCGGCGCCGCTGCGGGTGCCGCCGGCCCGGCGCGAGACCGGGAGCCCGCATCCCGCCCGGACGAGGTCCTTGAGGGTGAGGCCGTACCGGCCCAGGAAGGTCTCCCCCGGGCTCTGGCCGTGGTCCGAGAGCAGCACGATCCGGTAGGCGCGGGGCGCGTGCTCGGCGACCCGGGCGATCAGCGCGAGGCTCCGGTCGAGGCGGGAGAGCACCCGGTCGGTGTCCCGGCCGTGCGGGCCGGAGTGGTGCGCGACCTCGTCGTAGGCCACGAGGTCCGCGTAGACGCAGGCGCGGCCGGCGAGCATGTCCCCGATCACCGCCGCGACGACCACGTCCCGCTCGACGACGGTGGCGAAGGCCCGGATCATCGGGTAGAGCCCGCCGCGGCCCACGCGCGGCACCTCGTGCCGGATCCGGGCGCGGATCGACTGGCCGATCTCGCGGCCCACCTCGGCGACGAAGGAGAGGGCGGTGCGGACGGCGTTGGCCGGGTCCGAGAAGTACGCGAAGTAGCCCGCCCGGGAGCGGTTGGCCCGGCCGCGCCGCGCGGACACCGACAGCACCAGGGCGAGCTGGTCGGCGCCGCCGCTGAACAGGTTGCCGCGGCTGGCCCCGTCCAGGGTGAGCAGTCCCCCGTCGCCGGTCCGCTCGATGGCGCGGCGCTGGAGTTCGGCGGCGCTGGTGGGCCGGTTGCACACCACGATCTCGCCGGTGTCCTTCTCGTACCAGCGGAAGGCGGGCACGTCGAAGTTCGAGCCGTGCAGGATGCCGAGCTGGCTGGCACCCGTCTGGCTGGACCAGTCCGTGCGCCAGGACATGACGCGGTGGCTGCGCTCCAGCCAGTCGCCGACGGTGGGCATCGCCTCGGACCCCGCGGCCCGGCGCAGCACCTCGTACCCGACCCCGTCGAGCTGGAGGAAGACCAGCCCGGGGGGACTCTCGCCCGCGCCGGGGGCACCCGAGCGCAGCTGCCTGCGCCGGCGCCGGTCGGCGAGCCGGTGGAGCCGGCGGCGGTACGCGTCGTCGTCGCGGACGGCCAGGGCCGTGGACGTGGCCGACGCCACCGCGGACATGACCGCGGCGACGACCACGGCCGTCTCGGGGGCCACCTCGCCGCGCCCGTCGGGGATCAGGTTGAGCGCGATCAGCAGCAGCGAGCCGTTGAGGAAGAAGACGAGCAGCCCCAGCAGCAGGGCCGGCACCAACAGCAGGGCCCGGACCAGCAACGGCCACACCAGCGCGCTCAACAGGCCGAAGGCCCCGGCGCCCCAGGCGGCGGTCAGCGCGATGCGGGTGACGCTGTCACCGTCGTCGGACTGGAGCCGGAAGTCCGGCAGGATCCCGGCCAGGGCGAGCATGGTGAGCGTGGACACCGCCCACACGAGGATCACCCTCACCAGTGCGCCGCCCGCCGTGCGCCACCGTCCGCGCCACACTCCGTACCCCCGTTCGTGGTTCACTGCCAGCGTCGCACAGCGCCGCGAACGCGGCCGGGCGACACAGGTGGCGCACGAACGTACGGAAGCCGCCGGTCAGGTCGTGTTACGTACCGTCGTAGCCCGCCGTCGGCATGGACAGCCGGCGGTGCACTTCCGCCTTCATCGCGGAGGTGTACGTCGGCTCCTCCAGCCCGGCGATCTCCAGCCGGATCCCGCGCCGCTCGCACTCGGCGGTGAAGTCCTCGACGGAACGCAGCGCCCGGGCCAGCACCCGGTGGTTGGCGGCGACGAACAGGTCGACCCGTCCCGCGTCGACGTCGGACCACAGTCCGCAGTGGTCGTGGCGCAGGCCGTAGACCAGCAGGTGCCGGGTGACGACGTGGCCGCGGTCCGCGGCCCAGCGGGCGCACATCGCGTGCTGGCTGCGGGTGTCCACGGCGAAGGGGTCGACGTCGAGTTCCTCGAGCGGGGCCATGCCTGCGATAGCGGCCACGCGCAACTCATCCATGGCGCCCGACCCTACTCCGATCCGCGGCCGTCGAGGAGAGGGCTGTCGGGTTCCGATTGCGGGCGGTTCGACGGGACAGGATCTAAGGTCGACAGGACCTGTCGAGGGAGGGAGCACCGGTGCCGGTGGAGATCACCTGGTGGGGGCATGCCACGTGCACGGTGGAGGACTCCGGACTCCGGTTCCTGACGGACCCGCTGTTCGCACGCCGGTTCGCACACCTGCGGCGACGCCGCGGGGCGGTGCCGCCGCCGCAGGCGGCCGAGGCGGACGTGGCGGTGGTCTCGCACCTGCACTCCGATCATCTGCACCTGCCCTCCCTGGCCCGGCTCGCGCCGGGGACCCGGCTGTTGGTGCCCCGGGGCGCCCGCCGGGCCGTGCCGGGGCTGGCGCGGGTGGCGACGGCCCGGGGGCTGGCGGTCACGGAGGTGGCGCCGGGCGACGTGGTCCCCGTACGGGACGGCGTACGGGTCCGGGCGGTCAGCGCACGCCACGACGGCCGGCGGCTGCCGTACGGACCGCGGCTCGCACCGGCGCTCGGGTACGTGATCGAGGGCGCGGCACGGACGTACTTCGCCGGGGACACCGGGCTGTTCGACACGATGGTCGACGAGGTCGGGCCGGTGGACGTGGCGCTGCTCCCGGTCGGCGGCTGGGGGCCGTACCTGGGGGCGGGGCACCTGGACGCGGGTCGGGCGGCGCGGGCGCTGGCGGACCTCGCGCCCGCGGCGGCGGTGCCGGTGCACTACGGGACGTACTGGCCCATCGGCATGGACGCGGTGCGGCCGCACGAGTTCCACGCGCCGGGCGAGGAGTTCGCCCGGTTCGCGGGGCGGCTCGCGCCGAAGGTGACGGTGCGGGTGCCCGACCACGGCGAGCGGGTGCGGCTGCCGTGACCTGGCGCGACCTCCTCGCGGCGGCGGTCGGGCAGGTCCCGCCGGACGGCACCCGGCAGGCGGTCGGGTACCCGGCGCTGTTCCTGCTCGTGGCGCTCGGAGCACTGGTGCCGGTGATCCCGACCGGGGCGTTGGTGAGTTCGGCCTCGGTGGTGGCCTTCCACCAGGACAACCTGCCGTTCGGACTGCTGCTGGTGTTCGGCGTCTCGGCGTTCGCGGCGTTCGTCGGGGACCTCGCCCTGTACTGGCTCGGGCGGCGCGGGGTGCACTCGCGGGGCGGCTCGCGATGGCTGGAGCGGCTGCGGGGACGGGCCACCCCGGAGCGGCTCGAACAGGCTCAGACGAAGCTCGACGAGCACGGCGTGCTGGTGCTGGTCGTCTCGCGACTGGTGCCGGCGGGCCGCATCCCGGTCATGTTGGCGTGCCTGCTGGCCGAGATGCCGCTGCGCCGGTTCGCGCGCGGCGACGCGCCGGCGTGCCTGGCGTGGGCGGCGACGTACGGCCTGATCGGGATCCTGGGCGGTTCGCTCTTCTCGGAACCCTGGAAGGGCGTGGCCCTCGCGGTGGGCCTGACCCTGCTGATCAGTGCGGCGCCGGCGCTCTGGCGCCGCGTCCGACGCGATTCGGTCTGAGAACACGGGTCGGCGCACACGGGTACCGGGGGCGGTGCGTCAGAACGTGCGGGAGGCGCCGATCGGCAGGTCCCACAGCCGCTCGCGGTCCAGTCCGGCCCGCTCCCAGGCCGCGCGCACCCGGTGGAGGGGCTCCATGACCGGCTCGGCGGACAGGACGAAGGTGGCCCAGTGCATCGGTGCCATCCGCCGGGCCCCGAGGTCGAGGCAGGCCCGCACCGCCTCCTCCGGGTCGGTGTGCACGTCGCGGAGCCACCATCTCGGGGCGTACGCGCCGATCGGCAGCAGCGCCAGGTCCATTCCGGGGTGGCGGCGGCCGATCTCCGCGAACCAGTGCCCGTAGCCGGTGTCCCCGGCGAAGTAGACCTTCTTGCCGTGCTCCGTGTCGGTGAGGATCCACCCGCCCCACAGGGTCCGGCAGCTGTCGAGCAGCGACCGCTTCGACCAGTGGTGGGCGGGGACGAACTCGAAGCGGACGCCGCCCAGTTCGGCGCACTCCCACCAGTCGAGTTCCGTGACCCGCTCGAAGCCGCGGCGGCGGAACCAGCGTCCGAGGCCGGCGGGGACGAAGCAGGCCGTGTGGCGGGGCAGCCTTCTGAGGGTGGGGGCGTCGAGGTGGTCGTAGTGGTTGTGGCTGATCACCACCGCGTCGACGGGCGGCAGGTCCTCCCAGCGCACGCCGACGGGGGTCAACCGGGCGGGGGTGCCCAGGATGCGCCGGGACCAGACCGGGTCGGTGAGCACGGTCAGCCCGCCGGTCCGCAGGACCCAGCCGGCGTGGCCGACCCAGGTGACGGACACCGTCCCGGGCCGGGCCTCGGGCACGGGGGCGGGGGTGCAGGGCAGGTCGGGGATGCCGCGCAGCCCTTCCGGGCCGGGTCGCAGGGCTCCTTCGCGGGCCAGTCGGGCGAGCGCGCGGACGCCGGGCAGGGGGGTCGTCAGCCGATGCGCGAAGGAACGCGGCCACCGACGGACCTCGCCGAGCGGCCGGGGCACGGCCGCCTCGGGCGGGGCGGTGGGGGCGGC
>NZ_LGDE01000239.1 GCF_001279725.1 Streptomyces sp. WM4235
GCTTACGCTTCGAGTAAGAAATGCGAACTGGATTCGATGACCGGGGCGGGGCAGGCTGGGCGCCATGACACAGGACACCCCCCAGGACACGGCAACGCCGCCGCCCGCGGCTCCGAACCGAGACCGGGACACGCGGCCCTTCCCGGGCGGGATCCACGTCCCGCTCGTCACCCCCTTCACCCCTCCCGGGGGGGTCGCGGTCGACGCCCTGGAGGCCCTCGCCCACGAGGTGCTCGACGCGGGCGCCCGCGGGATCGTCGCCCTCGGCACCACCGGGGAGAGCGCCGGCCTCGACGCGGCGGAACGGGATCTGGTCACCGACGTCTGCGCCCGGGTCTGTCGAGAGCGCGGTGCGCCGCTCACCGTCGGCGCGGGGGCGAGCGGGACCCGGGCGAGCGAGGCCGCGCTGACCCGGCTCGCGCACCGGCAGCCGGTACGGGCGGCTCTGGTGACGGTCCCGTCGTTCGTGAGGCCCTCGGCGGCGGGGGTGCTGGCGCACTTCGAGCGCCTGGCCGAGGTGAGCCCCGTACCGCTGGTCGTCTATCACGTCCCCTACCGGACCGGGCAGCCTCTGGACGCCGCCGCGCTCCGCGCGCTCGGAAAGCTGCCGGGGGTGGTCGGGGTCAAGTACGCGGCCGGCGGCATCGACCAGGACGTCGTGGCACTGCTCGGTGACCGGCCGGACGGTTTCGCGGTGCTGGCGGGCGACGACGCCTAC
>NZ_LGDE01000240.1 GCF_001279725.1 Streptomyces sp. WM4235
AGGGCGGGCAGGGCGGCGCCTACGGCGGCCAGGGTGGCCCGTACGGCTCGCAGGGTGGTCCCTACGGTGACCAGGGCGGCGCCCCGTACAACGGTCAGTACGGCGCCCAGCAGCCTCCCTACGGCGGACCCGATCCGCAGTACGGGCAGCAGTACGACGAACCCCCGTACGACGAGCCGCCCCGGCGCAAGTCCAAGGCCAAGCGTTGGCTGATAGCGGGGACCACCGTCCTCGCGCTCGCGGGCGTCGCGGCGCTCGTGATGAGCCACTTCGACATACCGCCCTTCAGCGACAAGGGCAAGGACGTCTCCTTCGGAGGCACTCCCGACGGCAAGAACGAGGAAGCCGCCAAGCCGCCGGCGACCTCGAAGATGTCCATGCCCACGGGCCCGAAGGCGCAGTTCAAGAACCCCATGAGGCTGGCCGACGGCACGCGCGTGGCCGTCACCACGCTGGACGGCAAGAAGTCCGGTTTCAAGGGCAAGGTGTGGGTCTGGGCTCCGAAGGAGTACAACGACCCCAAGTTCGCCAAGAGCGGCTTCCCCGTCATGATCGCCCTGCCCGGCGGCGCCGGCTACCCGACCAACTACTGGATGGGCACCGACCTCGGCCTCCAGAACAGCATCAGCAAGTGGTACAGCGAGGGGAAGAGCAAGCCCTTCATCCTCGCCATGCCCGTGCTGAACCCGGGCCCCGACGACAAGGGCATCTAC
>NZ_LGDE01000241.1 GCF_001279725.1 Streptomyces sp. WM4235
GGTCTGACCAGGGGAAAGGCGCCCCACAGGGGGCACTTGCGCGGCTAGGTAACCGGGGTTGCACCGCAGGATGCACGGACAGGGGGATGCGGCGGGGGAGCCAGAGGGGCACCGCAAGCGGGACCGGGGGGGGGGGCCTCCCAAACGGACACCCCCCGTAAGTGCAGGTCAGACCCCGTGGGCAAGCCCGTCAACGGTGCCGACACCTCTTCTGCGACAGCCAGAAGAGGTCTCTGGCTCTTGCACGGGGGGCCGGCCGCGGCCGCCGTCCCGCACGCCTGTCGCACCCGCCCGCACCCCCGGGATCCAACCTCCCCAGCCCAGGTCAACGGCCCCGTGTCGCACCGACAGACCGGCCCACACGACAGCCGCGGCCGACACCGCCGCCCACCGTCAGCCGGCTCCGACCCGAGTCGGAGCGCGCGGACCGACGTCGGGTGTCAGGCCGTCAGGGGGTGTCACCGGTCCACAGAAACCGCGTCCCGCCTCCCGGCACGGGGGCGTAGTCGGAGCGCCCACCCGGGCCCCACTGACCGGTGTCGGTCACCAGCAGCGCACCGTCCGCACACTCCTCGGCGCCCCACGAGGTGACATCCAAGAGCTGCCCGTCCAACGGGCCGCCGATCAACTCCACGTAATCCCGACCCGGCACCGGGCTCGCCGGCCGACCCTCGCCCGCCCCGTACACCCGCAACCCCACCCACCG
>NZ_LGDE01000242.1 GCF_001279725.1 Streptomyces sp. WM4235
CGCCCGGCCAGTTCGGTGACGGGAAGCGGCTGGTGGAGGTTCTCGCGGGCCCACGCGAGCACGTCGGGGAGGCGTTCGTCGCCGGGGCTTTCCGGGGCGGGGGGGGCCCGGGGAACCCCCCCCCCCCCCCCTCCCCGCCCCCAACCTGGCCGGGCGTGCCCTGATAAACAACCCCTCCTTCGCCCGCCGCTTCGCCGCCGCGACCGGCACCACCCCCCACGCCTGGCTGCGGAACCTGCGCCTGAGCACAGCCGAGGAGCTCCTGGAGACCACGAACCTGCCGGTAGAGGAGATCGCCCATCGCGTCGGATACGGAAGCGCGGCCGTCCTGCGCGAACAGTTCGTGCGCCGCCGGGGCGTACCCCCCCGCGCCTACCGCCGCACCTTCACCAATACACCGTGACGCCGTGAGCCGTGACGCCCTGATGAGTCGGCCTCGGCAAAGGCGGGCCCGCCGGAGCCTGCGAGCATCGGGGGCTTCCCGTCACCGCGTACCCGCCGCGGGTCGACGGTGCCCAGTGCTGTGGCCGGAATGGTCTGCGGGCGCCGTGACGCGGTGAACCCTTCCGGCCACGGCACTAGAGCCAGCGGCGCACCGTGCGGGTCAGAACCGGGGGAAGGAGGTCCCTGGCCAGGCGGCGGACCAGCGGACTCCGCCGGGGCGGGGTGCGCCGCGACGGTACTGCCACGGGGGCGGGAAC
>NZ_LGDE01000243.1 GCF_001279725.1 Streptomyces sp. WM4235
GGTGGTCGCGTGGATGCTCAGGCCGGCGGTGGCGCCTTCGTTGTTCTGAAGTGCGTTGTGGATCCGGCCGTGGCCGGTGCCGGCGTCCAGGGAGGCGGAGACCCCGCGGGCGGCGCCGACCGTGATGTCGCCGGCCTCGGTGCGCAGCGCGACCGTGCCGCGTACGGCCTCCGTGATGTGGAGGTCGCCCTTCTGGGTACTGATCCGGGCCGGACCACCGAGACGGCCGACCGAGATGTCGCCGGCGAGGAGGGTGAGGCGGGCGCTCGCGGTCTCGTCGAGCTTGACCGTGCCCTGCGCGCCCTCGAAGGTCACGTCACCGAGCCGTCCGACGCCCCGGATTTCGACGGCGGCGGTCTTCGCCTCGACGTGGGAACCGGCGGGCAACTGGACCGTGACCTCGACGAATCCGGAGGAGCCGAGCATCTGGTTCTTCGCCTTCGGGGCCGTGATCCGCAGGACGCCGTCGTGGTACTCGACCGTGGTCTGCTCGGCCGCCTTCGCGTCTCGACCCTTCGAGGCGTTCGCGGGGAGGACCTCGACGGCGGTGTCGGCCCGGTCGGCGGCGATGAACCGGATGTGGCCGGCGGGGATGTCGAGGACGGTCGAGATCGGGGCGGGGGTGTCGAACTTCAGCATGATGTCTTCCTTCGCTTCGTTGTTTCCGATGAGGGAAAAGCTACGTTGCGTT
>NZ_LGDE01000244.1 GCF_001279725.1 Streptomyces sp. WM4235
GTCCCCACACGCGCCCAGTGTAGCGCACGGTGCGTGCTTCTCGGGCCCGTCGGGGAAAAACGGCCGGACTCGCGGAGCGCGGCGCGGCGCGGCGGAAGGGGCCGGTCAGGGGGCGAGTACGTCGAGCTCGTCCAGGGCACCCACCGCGATCTGCCGGGTCAGGGCCTCGGCACGGGCCGCGTCCCCCTCCCGTACCGCCTCCGCGACCCGCACGTGCAGGGTGACCGCGGCCGGGTCGGGGTCGTGGAACATCACCGCGTGCTCGGTGCGGCCGGTCAGCACCTCGGCGACGACGTCACCCAGCCGGGCGAACATCTCGTTGCCGGAGGCGTTGAGGACGATCCGGTGGAAGGCGATGTCGTGCCGCAGATATCCCTCCAACTGGTGACCGCGCGAGGTGCGGACCATGCCCAGGGCGGCCTCGGTGAGCCGGGCGCACTGTTCCGGGGTGGCCAGCGCCCCCGCCAGTCCGGCGGCGACCGGTTCGACGGCCGAGCGGAGCACGGTGAGGGAGCGCAGTTGGCGGGGTCGGTCGGTGCCGGCGAGCCGCCAGCGGATGACGCGCGGGTCGTAGACGTTCCACTGGTCCGCCGGGCGGACGGTGACGCCGACCCTGCGACGCGACTCGACGAGTTGCATCGACTCCAGGACACGGACGACCTCGCGGACCACGGTGCGGGAG
>NZ_LGDE01000245.1 GCF_001279725.1 Streptomyces sp. WM4235
GTCGAGGGCGGCGCACACGTCGCCGTGCGCGACGGCGATCCGCCGGTAGGCGTCGCGCTGGCCCGGCCCGAGCCAGTCCCGCTCGGCGGCGCGCACCAGCTCCAGGAAGTAGACCGCGTGTCGGGTCCGCAGGGCTTCGCGCTCCCCGACGGCGTCCAGCCACATGGCTCCGTACTCGCGGATCGTGTCGAGCATCCGGTACGTGGCACCGTCGCCGACGCCCTCGACCTCGTCGACCACCCCCCCCGCACCCTGGGCGAGGCGGTCCGGCAGTGGATCGGGGAGCGTCGACTGCTCCTCGTGTTGGACTGTTGCGAACCCCTGATCGTCGCCGTGCGCTCCCTCGTACGGGACCTGCTGGCCGCCGCCCCGCATCTGGTGATCCTCCTGACCAGCCGTCAATCACTGGGATCGGACCGGGAACACGTCCTGGAACTGGGGTCGTTGCCCCACGACGCGAACGCGGTGGAGGCGCTGGCCCTGTTCACCGCCCGCGCCCGCGAGGCCGACCCCTCGCAGGCCCCACCCTGGGGAGAGGAACGGATCGAGGCCGCCCGGGCCGTCTGCGCCCGCCTCGAAGGAATCCCCCTCGCGCTGGAACTCGCCGCCGCGCAGTTGACGGACCACACCGTCGGGGAACTCGCCGAGCGGCTCGCCCGCCGGATCGGCCCGCTCGCCGGC
>NZ_LGDE01000246.1 GCF_001279725.1 Streptomyces sp. WM4235
GTGCCTGGCCTTCTGCCAGTCCCTGGAGTTCCACCACACCACCGAGGACGCGCACCTGTTCCCGGGGATGGCCGCCCACCACCCCGGCCTGTCCCACGTGTTCGACCGGCTCCGCGAGGAGCACCGCACGGTCGCACGTCTCCAAGGCGCGCTGGTCGCCCTGTTGGGCGATCTCGCCCTCGCCGAACCGGAGCGCTTCCGCCGCGAGCTGCGACGGATGTCGGACGCCCTGAACGCGCACCTCGACCACGAAGAGGAGGTGCTGCTCCCGCTGTTGGCCGACGTCCCCTGGCCACCGGGGCCGCCCGGCGGAGCCTGACGGCGGGCCCCGGAACCGGCGGACGCGGAACCCCTCACGGCACACGCGGAAAAGTTTTTCGGAAACGGCGGCAACCTCCGCGACGGTCGCGCGTCGTGCGGGGGTGAAGGGCGTGGTTCCGCGTCCTCGTCCCGACCGCACGACCGTGGAGTACCACCGTGAAGAACCTGAAGCGCGTCACCCTGTCCGCCCGCCGGGCGGCGACCGTCACCGCGGTCGCCGCCGGGGTGGCCGTCGCCCTGGGCGGCCCGGCCTTCGCCGCGCAGGGCGGGTCGAGTGCCCCCCCGGCGCCCGCCGTCAGCGCGATACCGTCCGCCTCGCCGACCGCCCCGACGAGCGCCAGGCCCACCCCCAGGC
>NZ_LGDE01000247.1 GCF_001279725.1 Streptomyces sp. WM4235
TGTCGGGCGGAGCCCCTTTCGCCGAACGCGGGGGGGGCGGGGGCCAACATAACCCTCACGGGCACCTGGTTTATGACCCGCGAGTCCGCCCGCCGCCACCTGGCGGCGGGCACCCCCGGCTCGATCGTGAACATCGGCGCCTCGTACGCGTGGACCGGCGGCCCGGGCTTCGCCCACAGCACCGCCGCCAAGGCCGGTGTGAAGAACCTCGTGGAGACGCTGGCCGTCGAGTGGGGTCCGTACGGCATCCAGATCAACGGCCTGGTCCCCGGGCTGTTCCCGCACGCGGACATGACCGAGGACATCCGGGGCGGACTGGACGCCGCCGCTCCGGATGACAGGGACGGCCGGCAGCCCGCGCTGCGGGTCGGCGCGCCGCGCGAGCTGGGCTGGGCGGCGACCTTCCTGGCCTCGCCTTACGCCCGCTTCGTCACCGGTCACACCCTGGTGGTCGACGGTGCGAACTGGCAGCGGCGCTCGCTGGTGAACCCCGAAGTGGTTTCGATCCGGACCCAGTTGGGGCGCGGGCCGTTCAGGCCGTGAACCGATCGGCACCGACGGCCTCGGCCGGTCGGGTCGCCGGCGCCCGCCGGCCGCGCGCACCCGTCATCCTCCCGTGAAGTGCGGCGGGGGGGGGG
>NZ_LGDE01000248.1 GCF_001279725.1 Streptomyces sp. WM4235
CCTGCACGCCGTCGTCCGCGCCGGCGGCGCCTACCTCCCCCTCGACACCACCCTGCCCACCGACCGCCTCACCCACATGATCCAAACCGCCGCCCCGGTGTGCCTGGTGACCGACCTGCCTTCACTCGACGCGGTCCCGGTACCCGCCGACGCCGAGGTGGTCGTGATCGGGGCGCCCGAGGTGACGGCGGACCTGGCTTCGCTGCGCGGTGACTCCGTGACCGATGCGGACCGCTCGGCGGTGCTGTTGCCGCGCCACCTTGCATACGTCATCTTCACCTCCGGATCCACCGGCCGCCCCAAGGGCGTCATGGTCGAACACGAGGCCATCGTCAACCGCCTGCAATGGATGCAGGGCGCCTACCGACTCGCCTCGGACGACCGCGTGTTGCAGAAGACACCCGCCGGATTCGACGTATCCGTCTGGGAGTTCTTCTGGCCCCTCGCCGAAGCCACCCCCCTCGTCATCGCCCGACCCGAAGGCCACAAGGACCCCGACTACCTCGCCGCCCTCATCCGCGAACAGCGCGTCACCGTCCTGCACTTCGTCCCCTCGATGCTCGCCGCGTTCCTCGCCGACACCGAGATCACCACCTGCCCCACCCTGCGACTCGTCGTCTGCAGCGGCGAAGCCCTCC
>NZ_LGDE01000249.1 GCF_001279725.1 Streptomyces sp. WM4235
GGGGAGGGGGGCGTGCGCGTCGGACCGGAGCCGCGCGTCCCGGTGGGCTCGGCCGAGTCCGGGGTGTAGGGCGAAGGGCTCATCGGGGGGTCTCGGCTTCCGGGGTGAGGAGGTCCGCGATGTCCAGGACGTGGTAGCCCCGCATCGAGGGGAGGCAGCTGCCCCGGACCGGGCCGATCGCCGCCGCCCAGTCGGCGGGGATGGAGGGGATGCCGGACATGGCGCCGGCCAGGGCGCCCGCCACGGCGGCCGTGGTGTCGGCGTCCCGGCCCATGTTCACGGCCGTCAGGACGGAACCGGGGAAGTCCCCGCGGCAGGCGGCGAAGGCGCCGAACGCCAGCCCCACCGCCTCGGGGGCCAGGTCCGTCCACGGGTAGCCGCCGATGACCACCGCCGAGCGCACCGCCCGTTCGCCGCGCGGGGCGGCGGTGACGGCCCGGCGCAACGAGCGGGCCGTCCAGGAGTCGGAGGGGATGACGGACAGGGCCGCCGAGACCACGGAGGCGGGCGAGCCCCCGGCCATGGCCGCCGCGACGCCCGCGGCGACTGCCTGGCCCCCGTAGATGCCCTCCCCGTCATGGCTGACGGAGCCGTCGATGGCCACCAGTCGGGCGGCCTCCGCGGGCCGGCCCGCGGCGAAGACGCCGAACGGGGCGGCCCGCATGGCCAGTCCGTCGGACCAGGCGTGGCGGTGCTGCGCCGAGATGGGGGCCGCGAGTCCCCGGCGGAGGTTCTCCAGCGTGCCGCGTTCCGAGAAGCCGGCCCCCCGGAACGGGCCCTCGTCCAGGTCGGCGATCCAGTGGTGCCACGCCCGCTCGACGTGGGCCACGGTCAGCGCGGAACCGTGCCGGGCCAGCAGCAGGCCCGAGAAGATCGCGTACTCGGTGTCGTCCGTGCCCGCCGGGTCCTCGGACACGAAGCCCTCGATCCGACCCCACTTCGCCCGGATCTGCGAAGGCTTCATGTTCTCCGCCGGGGCTCCCAGCGCGTCACCCACCGCGAGCCCCAGAAGAGCGCCCCGGGCTCGTTCGAGGAGGACCTGCGGATTGCATGCAATCAGCTCCATGGCGCGCCTCTCCACTTGATGGGACTCATGATGAGCCCTTGGGGGATTTGTGCCATGGCATGTGGTTTGTCGCTTGCCGCGAAACACCACCCGAACGCTCCCGTCACCCGGTCGCCGATCCACGAAACCGCAGGTAAGTACGGCCTTCCTTGCCGGCGGAGAGCGAAAATCGTGCGTAGGTTCGAGGTGTTCAGGGGGAGTGGGTTTCTGCGCGTCGCCTTCGCGCGCCCATTCGCAGGAAAAGGGGAGATACGCCGCATGTCCATCATCGACACCGAAGCACCGCTGCACACCGCCCACCGCGACAACCACACCCACCGTGACGTCAACGGCGGATGGCTGCGGCCGGCCGTGTTCGGGGCGATGGACGGACTGGTCTCCAACATCGCCCTGATGACCGGAGTGGCGGGCGGCGCGGTCGCGCCGCAGACTATCGTCATCACCGGCCTCGCCGGTCTGGCCGCAGGCGCCTTCTCGATGGCCGCCGGCGAATACACCTCGGTCGCCTCGCAGCGCGAACTGGTCCTGGCGGAGCTGGACGTGGAGCGTCAGCAGCTGCGCAAGCACCCGATCGACGAGATGGAGGAGTTGGCCGAGCTCTACGTCTCGCGCGGCGTCGCCCCCGCCCTGGCCCGCGAGGTGGCGATGCAGCTGTCCCGCGACCCGGAGCAGGCGCTGGAGATACACGCCCGCGAGGAGCTGGGCATCGACCCCGACGACCTGCCGTCGCCGCTGGTCGCGGCCGTGTCGTCCTTCGGCTCGTTCGCCCTGGGCGCGCTGCTTCCCGTACTGCCCTACCTGCTCGGCGCCACCGCCCTGTGGCCGGCCGTCCTGCTCGCGCTGATCGGACTCTTCGCCTGCGGTGCGGTCGTCGCCCGGGTCACCGCCCGCTCCTGGTGGTACAGCGGACTGCGGCAGCTCGTCCTGGGTGGTGCGGCCGCCGGTGTGACGTACATCCTGGGAACCTGGATCGGCGGCGCCGTAGGCTAACCGGCGCGGGAGTGAGACACTATGCGGTACACAACATAAGTAGTCCGTTACCCGGCGGTTTCGATTCCGTGTCCGCGGGGCATCAGGACAGGGCGTCGGGCAATGGTGCCCGCTCCGTGCCGGGACAGCCGCGGCCCGTGACGCGTCCGCAGATGTTCATGAGATCCAAGGGACCTCCCGGCAGGCCCCTTCTCCCCCTTCGGGCATGTCCGCATGTTGGAATGCGATATCCGCTTCTCGGGATTGCCGTCATCATGTAACCTGCACGAAATTTTGCAGAGGGCCAACGTCGTCCCTCGGCCATGCACATATGCCACGACGACGACGGGAGAGCCGATGCGTTCCGCATCCACGCACTCCGCGACCGGCCTCAGCACCACCGCCTGGTCGCCCATGGACGGTCGCCCCGCCCAGCAGGGCATGTACGACCCGCGCAACGAGCACGACGCCTGCGGCGTCGGCTTTGTGGCCAACCTCAGCGGCGAGGCCAGTCACACGCTGGTCGAGCAGGCGCTGACCGTATTGCGGAACCTCGAACACCGCGGCGCCACCGGCTCCGAGCCCGACTCGGGCGACGGTGCCGGAATCCTGTCCCAGGTGCCGGACGCCTTCCTGCGCGAGGTGGCCGGTTTCGAGCTCCCCGAGGCCGGCGCGTACGCCGTCGGCATCGCCTTCCTCCCCGCCGACGGCACCGCACGGGCCGTCGCCGTGGAACGCATCGAGGCCATCGCCGTCGAGGAGAACCTCACGGTCCTCGGCTGGCGCGAGGTCCCGGTCACCCCGGACCTGCTCGGCAACGGCGCCCGCGCCACCATGCCCGCCTTCTCGCAGCTGTTCGTGAGCAACGGGGCGAGCGGCATCGAGCTGGACCGCAAGGCGTTCGTGCTGCGCAAGCGCGCCGAGCGCGAGGCCGGCGTGTACTTCCCGTCGCTCTCCGCCCGCACCATCGTCTACAAGGGCATGCTGACCACCGGCCAGCTGGAGCCCTTCTTCCCCGACCTGTCCGACCGTCGCTTCGCGTCGACGCTCGCCCTGGTCCACTCCCGGTTCTCGACGAACACCTTCCCGTCCTGGCCGCTCGCCCACCCGTACCGCTTCGTCGCGCACAACGGCGAGATCAACACGGTCAAGGGCAACCGGAACTGGATGAAGGCCCGCGAGTCCCAGCTCGCCTCGGACGTCTTCGGCGAGGGCGACCTCGACCGGATCTTCCCGATCTGCACCCCCGACGCCTCCGACTCGGCCTCCTTCGACGAGGTCCTGGAGCTGCTCCACCTCGGCGGCCGGTCGCTCCCGCACAGCGTGCTGATGATGATCCCGGAGGCGTGGGAGAACCACGCGTCCATGGACCCGGACCGCCGCGCCTTCTACCAGTACCACTCCACGATGATGGAGCCCTGGGACGGCCCGGCCTGCGTCACCTTCACCGACGGCACCCAGGTCGGCGCGGTCCTCGACCGCAACGGTCTGCGCCCCGGCCGCTACTGGGTCACCGACGACGGCCTCGTCGTCCTCGGCTCCGAGGTCGGCGTGCTCGACATCGACCCGGCCAAGGTCGTCCGCAAGGGCCGCCTGCAGCCCGGCAAGATGTTCCTCGTCGACACCGCCCAGAAGCGGATCATCGAGGACGACGAGATCAAGGCCGAACTGGCCGGCGCCGCCCCCTACGCCGAATGGCTGGAAACCGGCGAGATCGAGCTCGAAGACCTTCCCGAGCGCGAGCACATCGTCCACACCCACGCCTCGGTCACCCGCCGCCAGCAGACCTTCGGCTACACCGAGGAAGAGCTGCGCATCATCCTCGCGCCGATGGCCCGCACCGCCGGCGAGCCGCTCGGCTCCATGGGCACGGACTCCCCGATCGCGGCCCTGTCCGAGCGCCCCCGGCTGCTCTTCGACTACTTCACTCAGCTCTTCGCGCAGGTCACCAACCCACCGCTGGACGCCATCCGCGAGGAGCTCGTCACCTCGCTGCTGTCCTCGGTGGGCCCGCAGGGCAACCTGCTGGAGCCGACCGCCGCCTCCTGTCGCAGCGTCACCCTGCCCTTCCCGGTGATCGACAACGACGAGCTGGCCAAGCTGATACACGTCAACGCCGACGGCGACATGCCGGGCATGAAGGCCGCCACGCTCTCCGGCCTCTACCGGGTCTCCGGCGGTGGCGAGGCACTCGCCGCCCGCCTGGAGGACATCCGCGGCGAGGTCGACGCGGCCATCGAGAACGGCGCCCACCTGATCGTCCTCTCGGACCGTCACTCGGACGCCGAGCACGCGCCGATCCCGTCGCTGCTGCTCACCGCCGCCGTGCACCACCACCTCATCGCCACCAAGCAGCGCACCCAGGTCGGCCTGCTGGTCGAGGCCGGCGACGTCCGCGAGGTCCACCACGTCGCGCTGCTCATCGGCTACGGCGCCGCCGCCGTCAACCCGTACCTCGCCATGGAGTCCGTCGAGGACCTGCTGCGCGCCGGTACCTTCCTGTCCGGCCTGGAGCCGGAGCAGGCCATCAAGAACCTGATCTACGCGCTCGGCAAGGGCGTCCTGAAGGTCATGTCCAAGATGGGCATCTCCACGGTCGCCTCCTACCGCGGCGCCCAGGTCTTCGAGGCCGTCGGCCTCGACCAGGAGTTCGTCGACACCTACTTCGGCGGCACCGCCACCAAGATCGGCGGCGCCGGCCTCGACGTCGTCGCCAAGGAGGTGGCCGCGCGCCACGCCAAGGCGTACCCGGTCTCCGGCATCGCCGCCACGCACCGCGCGCTGGAGATCGGCGGCGAGTACCAGTGGCGCCGCGAGGGCGAGCCGCACCTGTTCGACCCGGACACGGTCTTCCGTCTCCAGCACGCCACGCGCAACCGCCGGTACGACATCTTCAAGCAGTACACCGACCGGGTGAACGAGCAGTCCGAGCGCCTGATGACGCTCCGCGGACTCTTCGGGTTCAAGACCGGCGAGGCGGGCGACCGGCCGTCGATCCCCGTCGAGGAGGTCGAGTCCGTCGCCGACATCGTCAAGCGCTTCTCCACCGGCGCCATGTCGTACGGCTCCATCTCCAAGGAGGCGCACGAGACCCTCGCCATCGCCATGAACCAGTTGGGCGGCAAGTCCAACACCGGTGAGGGCGGCGAGGACCCGGACCGCCTGTACGACCCGGCGCGCCGCTCGTCCATCAAGCAGGTCGCCTCCGGCCGCTTCGGTGTCACCAGCGAGTACCTGGTCAACGCGGACGACATCCAGATCAAGATGGCGCAGGGCGCCAAGCCCGGCGAGGGCGGCCAGCTGCCCGGCCACAAGGTCTACCCGTGGGTCGCCAAGACCCGGCACTCCACCCCGGGCGTCGGCCTGATCTCCCCGCCCCCGCACCACGACATCTACTCCATCGAGGACCTGGCTCAGCTGATCCACGACCTCAAGAACGCCAACCCGGCGGCCCGCATCCACGTGAAGCTGGTCTCCGAGGTCGGCGTCGGAACGGTCGCCGCGGGCGTCTCCAAGGCCCACGCGGACGTCGTCCTCATCTCCGGCCACGACGGCGGAACGGGCGCCTCGCCGCTCACCTCGCTCAAGCACGCGGGCGGCCCCTGGGAGCTCGGCCTCGCCGAGACCCAGCAGACCCTGCTGCTCAACGGGCTGCGCGACCGCATCGTGGTCCAGACGGACGGCCAGCTCAAGACCGGCCGCGACGTCGTCATCGCCGCGCTGCTCGGCGCCGAGGAGTTCGGTTTCGCGACCGCGCCGCTCGTCGTCTCCGGCTGCGTCATGATGCGCGTCTGCCACCTGGACACCTGCCCCGTCGGCATCGCCACCCAGAACCCGGTCCTGCGCGAGCGCTTCTCCGGCAAGCCCGAGTTCGTCGTCAACTTCTTCGAGTTCATCGCGGAGGAGGTGCGCGAGATCCTCGCCGAGCTGGGCTTCCGCACCATCGAGGAGGCCGTCGGCCACGCCGAACTCCTCGACACCAGCAAGGCCGTCACGCACTGGAAGGCCCAGGGCCTCGACCTGGAGCCCCTCTTCCACGTGCCCGAGCTTCCCGAGGGCGCGGTCCGCCACGCCCTGATCGAGCAGGACCACGGCCTGGAGAAGGCGCTCGACAACGAGCTGATCAAGCTCGCCGGCGACGCCCTGAACGCCGCCACGGCCGAAGCCGCCCAGCCGGTCCGCGCCCAGGTCGCGATCCGCAACATCAACCGGACCGTCGGCACCATGCTCGGCCACGAGGTCACCAAGAAGTTCGGTGGAGCGGGCCTGCCCGACAACACCATCGACCTGACCTTCACCGGTTCGGCCGGCCAGTCCTTCGGCGCCTTCCTGCCGCACGGCGTGACGCTGCGCCTGGAGGGCGACGCCAACGACTACGTCGGCAAGGGCCTCTCCGGCGGCCGTGTCGTGGTCCGCCCGGACCGCGGCGCCGACCACCTCGCCGAGTACTCCACCATCGCCGGCAACACCATCGGCTACGGGGCCACCGGCGGCGAGATGTTCCTGCGCGGCCGTACCGGCGAACGCTTCTGCGTCCGCAACTCCGGCGCCCTCGTCGTCTCGGAGGGCGTGGGCGACCACGGCTGCGAGTACATGACCGGCGGCCAGGCCGTCGTCCTGGGCGAGACGGGCCGCAACTTCGCGGCCGGCATGTCGGGCGGCGTCGCGTACGTCATCGACCTCGACCCGAACAACGTCAACGTCGGCAACGCCGGCGCCGTCGAGACCACCCTCTCCGACACCGACAAGCAGTGGCTGCACGACGTGGTGCGTCGCCACGAGGAGGAGACCGGCTCGACCGTGGCCGCGAAGCTCCTCGCCGACTGGTCCGTCGCGGTGGACCGCTTCAGCAAGATCATCCCGACCACGTACAAGGCAGTGCTCGCCGCCAAGGACGCCGCCGAGCTGGCCGGACTCTCGGAGTCCGAGACCACCGAGAAGATGATGGAGGCGGCGATCAATGGCTGACCCGAAGGGCTTCCTCACCACCCCGCGCGAGACCGCCTGTTCCCGTCCCGTGGCCGACCGGCTCAAGGACTGGAACGAGGTCTACGTTCCGGGCTCGCTGCTCCCGATCATCAGCAAGCAGGCCGGCCGCTGCATGGACTGCGGCATCCCGTTCTGCCACAACGGCTGCCCCCTCGGGAACCTGATCCCGGAGTGGAACGACTTCGCGTACCGCGAGGACTGGTCGGCGGCGTCCGAGCGCCTGCACGCCACGAACAACTTCCCGGAGTTCACCGGGCGCCTGTGCCCGGCCCCGTGCGAGTCGGCGTGCGTCCTCGGCATCAACCAGCCCGCCGTCACGATCAAGAACGTCGAAGTCTCGATCATCGACAAGGCCTGGGACAACGGCAACGTCACCCCCCAGCCGCCCGAGCGGCTGTCCGGCAAGACGGCAGCCGTCATCGGCTCCGGCCCGGCGGGTCTCGCCGCGGCCCAGCAGCTGACCCGGGCGGGCCACACCGTGGTCGTGTACGAGCGCGCCGACCGCGTCGGCGGCCTGCTGCGCTACGGCATCCCCGAGTTCAAGATGGAGAAGGTGCACATCAACCGCCGCATCGAGCAGATGCGCGCGGAGGGCACCAAGTTCCGCACGGGCATCGAGGTCGGCCGCGACATCACGGCCACCGACCTGCGCAAGCGGTTCGACGCGGTCGTCATCGCGGCCGGCGCCACCGTCTCCCGCGACCTGCCGGTCCCCGGGCGCGAGCTCAAGGGCATCCACTTCGCGATGGAGTACCTGCCGCTCTCCAACAAGGTGCAGGAGGGCGACTTCGTCACCCCTCCGATCACCGCCGAGGGCAAGCACGTCGTCGTCATCGGCGGCGGCGACACCGGCGCGGACTGCGTCGGCACCGCCCACCGCCAGGGCGCGGCCTCGGTCACGCAGCTGGAGATCATGCCCAAGCCGGGCGAGGAGCGGAACCCCAACCAGCCCTGGCCGACCTTCCCGATGCTGTACAAGGTCACCTCGGCCCACGAGGAGGGCGGCGAGCGGGTCTACTCCGTCTCCACCACCCACTTCGAGGGCGACGAGGACGGCAACGTCCAGTCCCTGCACCTCGTCGAGGTCGCCTTCGAGGACGGCAAGCTCGTCCAGAAGGCGGGCACCGAACGCGTCCTCCCGGCGCAACTGGTCACCCTCGCCATGGGCTTCACCGGCACCGACCAGGAGAACGGTCTGGTCCAGCAGTTCGGCCTGGACCTCGACGCGCGCGGCAACATCGAGCGCGACGCCTCGTACGCGACCAACGTGGGCGGCGTCTTCGTCGCCGGCGACGCCGGCCGCGGCCAGTCGCTCATCGTGTGGGCCATCGCGGAGGGCCGCTCGGCCGCCCGCGGCGTGGACCGCTTCCTGACGGGCGCCAGCGCCCTGCCGTACCCGGTCAAGCCGACGGACCGTTCCATCACCGTGTAGTACCGACGGTGCACCCTCCCCCGGGCCTTCCGGGGGAGGACCCCTCATACGGCCCGTACAACGACGTACGGAAACCCGACACCGCGCCCGCCATGTCCCCGACCAGGGATGGCGGGCGCGGTGGCGTTCCCGGCAGGCCGGCGGCCTCAGCGGGGCGTCGAGCGGACCGTCAGGGCTGCCAGGGCCGAGCGGCTGGTGACGCCCGTCTTGTGGAAGATGTGCGACAGGTGGGTGTCGACCGTGCGCGGGCTCAGCCGCAGGCGCGCTGCGATCACCGGGGTGGTGAGGCCCTCCGCGACCAGGGCGGCGATCTGCTGTTCGCGCCGGGTCAGGGCGGGGAACCCGGACCCCCCGGCGGGCGTGGCCGCGGGTGACCCCGGGGCCCGGGCAGGGCCCGCCGCGGGCGTCGGCGTGGCCGGGTCGGGTGCCGCCGCGGGTGCCGGCGGCGGTTCGGGGGTCGGGGGGCGGGCGAGGTCCGCGAGGCCCGTCAACAGCCCGGCCCCGCCCGCCGCGGCCAGCCGGTGGCCCTGCTCCCACAGCGGCGCGGCCGCCGCCGCGTCGGCCGTCAGGGAGGCCCCGAACAGCAGCGACAGGGCCTCCCACAGGGTGGCGCCCGAGCGCCCCGCCTCCTCGGCCGCCTCCACGAACCGACGCGCCGCCCCGGCCGTGTCGCCCCGGGCCGCCAGGAGCTGACCCTCGCCGCGCAGTGCCGCCGCCCGCTGGGCGGGCAGGTCGAGCAGGTCCGCGTCCCGGCGGGCCCGGGCGGCCCACGCCTCGGCGGCGGGCAGGTCGCCGTCGGCGACGGCGGCGGTGACCAGGGCCTCCAGGAACAGGGGCCGCATGGACGGCTGGAGTGCGGCCAGGTCCGGTCCGCCACCGGCTCGCAGCATCGCGGACCGGGCCCGCCGGGGATCGCCCCCGTGCAGCGCGGCGTAACTGAGGACGCACCACGCGAGGGAGGCCCACCAACTGGTTCGGGGGCCGGCCGCGGCGACGGCCTCCTCGGCGACGGTCAGCGAGGTCCGGTCGCCGGGCGGCAGCGCGGCGATCAACACCTGCGCCTTGTTCGACAGGACGAGCGCGAGCAGTTCGTCGCTCCCGATCCCGCGGGCGATGCTCTCGGCCTCGTCGGTCAGTTCCAGTGCCGACCCCAGCCGGCAGGTGTTCATGTGGACGATGGCCTTGCAGAGCAGCAGGTGCGGCAGCAGGTGCAGGGGGCCGCTGCGCCGGGCGATGGCCAGCCCCCGGTCGGCGTGCCGTTCCGCGTCGGTGTACCGCTCCAGGTAGAACTCGGCCCAGCCCAGCCGGGCCAACGGTTCGCACAGGTCGGCGAGGTCCCGGTCGGTGAGCGCGTCCACCCGGGCACCGGCGCGGTCGGTGAACTCCCGGGCGGACGCCAGATTCCCCTCGTACGCCTCGCCGAGCGCCGCGACGGCCAGCGCCGTGGCCGCGGCCGGCTCGTTGCCGAGGGTCCGGGCCAGCTCGAAGGTGCGCTGTACGTCGGCCCGTACGGTCGGGTAGGCCGAGGCGTGCGGGGCGGACGAGCCGAGCTCCAGGCCGAGGGCCACCGCGTCGGCCGGTCCGGGCGCGGGGGTGCGGGACAGCTCGCGCCGCAGCAGCGACACGGCGGCCGGGTAGTGCCCGAGGTGGCGTTCCATCGAGGCGCACAGGGTGACGGCCGCCGCGCGCACCCCGCCGTCGTCGCTCTCGGGCACCTCGGCGATCACCTCGTGCAGCAGGTCCCGGCTCTCCCGCAACGCGCCGCAGACGCTCAACGCCCGGGCCCGCCGCAGCCGCAGCTCCCGCCGCCGCACGGCGTTGTCGGGCGTGTCCGGGAGGACCCGCAGCACCACCTCCAGCCAGTGCGCGCAGCTCGCGGGGGCCGTTGTCGCGGACTGCTCGGCCGCGTCGAGCAGCACGGCCGCGAGGTCGGGGTCCCAGCGGGCGGCGAGGGCCCGTTCCACGTGGTGGGCCCGGACGGCGGCCGAGGCACCGGCCCCGGCCAGCGCCTCGGCCGCCCGCCGGTGCATGCCGGTACGGCGCCGGTGCTCGGTGTTCTCGTGGATCACCGTCCGCAGCACGGGATGGCGCAGCGACCAGCTGTCGCCGGGCCCGGGCCGCAGCAGGTCACGGCGGGCCAGCACGGCCAGGTCGGCGTCGAGCCGGGCCATGTCGGGTACGGCCGCCGTCAACGCCAGCAACGGCGCCGTGGCCTGGTCCCCGAGCACGGCGACGGCCTCGGCGGTACGCCGCTGCGCGGTGGTGAGCGGGGTCAGTTCGTCGAGGAGCAGCGCGGCGAGCCCGCCGTCGGGGACGGCCGCGCCGGCCTGTCCCTGGAGCAGGGTCAGGAAGTACAGCGGGTTGCCCTCGCTGGCGGCGTACAGCCGGGCGGCCCGGGCGGGGGGCAGGCCGGGCACGAGGTCGGGCGCGAGCCGGGCGACGCAGGCCTCCTCGGGGAGCGGTCCGAGGTCCAGGCGCAGGACGGCGGCGGTGTCCACGCCCCGGGTGAGCGCGGCGGTGAGCGAGGGCGAGGTCTGCCGGTCCCGCCGGGCCACGGCGATGATCACCGGGGTGCGCGGGGGATGCCGTACGAGGTGGTCGAGCAGCTCCAGCGAGGCCGGGTCCGCCCAGTGGAGGTCGTCGAGGGCGATGAGCAGGCCCGGTCCGCCGCGGCCCAGGCGGGTGAGCAGACGCCCCGTCGCCCGGTGCACGGCGAACCGTTCGGCGTCCGCGCCGATCCCGCCCGCGTCCACCCCGTACAGGACGGGGGCGGCCGCCGCGGCGTCCGGCCCGTCCGGCGGCCCCGCGTCGAGGTCGGTGAAGGCGTCGGTGAACACCCCGAAGGGGATGTGCCGCTCGAACTCGGCCGCCCGGCCGCGCAGTACGGTCATGCCCCGGTCGGCGGCCCGCGCGCACAGTTCCGTCAGCAGGCGGCTCTTGCCGATTCCCGCGGCGCCCGTGAGGTCGACGACGGCGGGGGCGCCGCCGTCGAGCACCTCGACCAGGTGCCGGAGTTCGGCGGCCCTCCCGACCAGTGGAGTCCTGCGCATCATCAGCCCCCCGAGTCGGCGCCGGCCCGGACCGGTACACCCGGATTGTCTCCCGTACGCCCGGCCTACGTAGGTGGTTCCACGGATGTGGGACGGCAGGCGGGCTGTCACGCTCGGAATCGACTCCGGCTGTGTCTGACGAGGAGGCCGCATGCGTCGATTACGCGTACTCGTGGTTGCGTTCCTGACCGTTCCCGCGCTCGCGCTCGCGGGCTGCGGAGGGCATGGGGCGCCCCGGTCCCTGCCCTCCGATCCGCTCGTGCCGAGCACGACGACGTCCTCCGCCGCCGCACCGACGCCCACACCCTCCCCGACACCCACACCCACCCCGACCCCCTGGCCGACCCCGACGTGCACGGTCACCTCCGGCATGGGCCCGGACGAGAAGGCCGACTACCTCAAGGCCCTCAGGAGCAAGGACCGCCCCGACTACAGCGCCCTGTTCATGACGGACACCGGGGTCTACCTGAGCCTGAAGGACGGCAAACGCCCGTGCGAGGCGGTGGAGGTGAAGATCAGCCACTTCCGGGTCGACATGACCCGCGCCACGAGCAAGCCGGGCTACTCCCACTCCTACAAGCCGATCAACACGGTCGTCGTCAAGGTCGGGCCCCGCGACGGGTTCGCCCCGGGGAGCGTCCCCCCGCCACCGCAGGGATGCGGGGGAACGCTGTCCGTCCTGTACGTCGGTGACGAGATCACCGAGGACGACCTGCCGGACGAACTCCGGCTCCCGAGCACCGATTCCTCGATCGACTGGACGCTGGTCGTGCTCACCGCGGACCGCGCCCTCGACGGGGTCTTCCAGCCGCCGGCCGTCCTACAGAACTGCTGAGCCGGCCCGGCGGGACGGCGCGCCGTGGGGGTGTGCGTCGACCGCCGGGCCACGGGGCCGCTCCTCGGCGGGGGAGCGGGAAACACGACGGGCGGTACCGCTGGGGGGCGGTACCGCCCGTCGTGACGGGTCGTCACGGCGCCCGTCGTGACGGGGCCGGGCCCGGTTCGCTCGTGCGGGTGACGCGTCGCGGGAGCGGCGAGGGCGCCGGTTCCGCCCGACGAGGGCCGGACACCGGTCCGGGGTTCGGCGGGCCGGATCCGGGAGGGGGCGGGGGCCGCCGTCCTGGCGGGTCCGACCGTAGGCCGTACGGCCCATGTGCGGCGGATCGCGGCGCGGTTGAGGGCACCTGCCGTCTGGTAACTGTGGCCCCATGCCCTCCCGAATGCTGCTGCTGCGCTGTCTGCTGGGCGCCGCCCTGCTCATGCCCGCCCAGGCCGCGGTCGCCGTCACCGCCCCGGGCGGCGAAGGACGCACCGTCGACTACCGCGGGCTGCGGCTCACCGTCCCCGCCGACTGGCGGGTCGTCGACCTCGACCGGACCCCCGACGCCTGCCTGCGCCTCGACCGGCCCACGCTGTACCTCGGCCACGCCGGGACCCAGGCCGAATGCACCGGCCGGGCCGCCGTCAACCGCGCCGACACCCTGCACCTGGAGCCCCTCGACGGTGCCCCGCCGCGCGCCGACGTCCCCACCCTGAAGGCGAGCCCCGGGGCTCCGCTCCCGCGGACCGGGAGCGACAGCAACGAGCTGCGGTACGCGCTGCGCGGCTCCGGGGTGATGGCCACCGTCTCGTACGGCACCGGGCCCGACGCGGTACGCGGCCTCCTGGAGCGGGCCCGCCGCACGCCCGCCGGCGCCCCCGGGACGGTGGTTGACGTCGTGACCGCCGTCCTGCCGGCGCCCCGCAGCGCCCAGGAACCGTTCACCGGCCTCGGCTTCGACGCCTGCACCGCCCCGACCCAGACGGCGATGACCGCCTGGCGGCAGGGCTCGCCCTTCGGCGCCGTCGGCGTGTACATCGGCGGCCTGGCCCGGGCCTGCGCGCAGCCGCAACTGACCTCCGGCTGGATCCGCAGGCAGACCGGGGCGGGCTGGCACCTGATGCCGATCTGGGTGGGCCCGCAGCCCTGGCGCAGCAACACCACCGGGCTGTCCACCGACCCCTCCCGGGCCAACGAGCAGGGCATCGCCGCAGCCGAGGGCGCCGCCGACGCGGCACGGTCACTGGGCCTGGGCGCGGGCACGCTCCTCTACAACGACCTGGAGCACTACACCGATCGGGCCACCTGGGACGCCCCGGTCGTGGCCTACCTCACCGCCTGGACGGTGCGGTTGCACGAGCTGGGCTACAAGTCGGCGGCCTACGTGCACGCGGCCTCCGGGGTGCCGGCGCTGAGCGCGCACCACCACCAGGCGCCGCAGGCCATGCCGGACGTGCTGTGGGTGGCCCGCTGGAACCTCTCCGCGAGCGCCTCGGACGCCGACATGGGCCTGCCCACCGGGACGACCAAGTGGGCGGGCCCGCGCCGGGCCCACCAGTTCCGCGGCGGTCACGACGCCACGTACGGCGGGGTGACGATCAACATCGACCGCAGTTGGATCGACGTCGATCCCCGCCTCCTCGTCGTCCCCGGGGCGATCGGGCTCGGCCCCCTGGCCTGAGGGGCGTCTCAGCCGGCGGGGGAGTCCCCGGCCGGGTCCTCGCGCGGCGGTTCGTCGTCGTTGCCCCGGCGCAGGGTGTGGACGCCGCGCGCCGGGGTCCACGTCCGCACCACCAGGTCGTCGCCCTCGACGGTGATCCGCACGATCTCCGTCAGGTCGGCGTGGAAGAGGTGGAAGGGGTGCGGGGTCTCGGTCTCCTCCGCGTACCGGTGGAGCTCCGGCGGGTCCACGAGCTCCAGCGCCCGCCCGGAGATCCGGACGTCCCCGCCCTCCATCTCCTCGCCGGGGCCCGGGTTGGAGTGCAGCGCGAAACGGGGGTCGCGCTGGAGGTCCCTGGCCTTCATGGAACCGGCCATCATGCCGAGCCACAGTTCACCGCCGCGGATGTCCACGTTCAGCCCGGCCAGTCGGGGCGAGCCGTCCTTGCGGAGGGTGCCGAGGACGTGGTGCGGATACCGTGCGAAGCGGGCTCGGACGGCCGCCGCGAACTCCGGCTCCGCCGTCTCGAACACGGCCCAGTTGTTCGTCGTCGTCATCCCTCCATCCAAGCGCGGATCGCGCGCCGCCGCCGCTCAGACGCGCACGATGCCGGCCGCCCGGGCCGCCGCCAGCCAGGACGGGAACTCCGCGACCAGCCGGTCGTACAGCACGTCGTCCGGGACCCGGCGCGGATCCTCGCCGGCGTGGAAGTAGCCCGCGTTGTCGACGACCCGCTTCGCGGGGACGGGCAGTTCGTCGAGGCGGCGCAGGAAGTCGAACTGGGTGCTGCGGGTGTTGCCGAAGCCGACGAACTGCCAGAACAGCGGCAGCCGGGCGGCCTTGCAGAGGTAGCGCTCCGCCGCGAGCTTGTTGATCGGGCCGCCGTCCGTCTGGAAGACCACCAGGGCCGGGGCCGAGGAGCCCGAGTCGAGGTAGTGGTCGATGACCGCGTCCATCGCCAGGTGGTAGGCCGTCTTGCCCATGTGGCCCAGGCCGGCGGCGATCTCGGTGACCCGCCCGGCGTGGTCGGCCAGGGAGACCTCCGCGACCGCGTCCACCTCCGTGGAGAAGAACACGACGGGCACCCGGCCGTCGGTGTCCAGGTGGGCGGAGAGCCCCAGTACCCGATCGGCGAGGGACTGCACGCTGCCGTCCTGGTAGTACGGGCGCATCGACCCCGAGTAGTCCAGGACCAGGTACACGCAGGCCCGACCGCCCTCCATGCCGTGTTTGCGCAGCGACACCCCGGCGCTCTTGTACAGGTTCACCAACGCCGGAGCGGCTTCTTCCAACTTGCGGAGGTTTATCGCGCTACCCGTCATGGCGCCGAGCGTACGGCAGCCGGCGGCGCCGAAACCCGGTGTCGCGCCGGCCGCTCCCAGGCCCCCGTGCGATCGGATCATCCCGCCCGCGAGGCGCGTGCGGCCGGCTCCGAGCGGGTGGGCCCCGCCGTCGCGGGGCGTTCCGGCGTTCCGGCGGGCCTACGGCCGTGTGCCGCGCTCCGTCGCGAGTGCCTCGATGTCGTCGAGCATCGCGGCCGCCAGGTCGCGCTCGGAGGCGTAGTACCGTTCGGCCCACTTGAGGGTCAGCGCCGGGTAGGCCCAGGAGGCCTCCTGTTCGGCCTCTTCCGCGTCCGCCACCGCACTGAGGCGCATCGTCTCCGCGAACTCCCGTTGCCGTAGCAGGACTTCGCGCATCTGCTCCGGCTCCAGCAGGTGGCCGAGCCACAGTCGGAGCATGGGGCCGTGCTTGAGCACCGGTGGGTCGACCGGCGCCTCGCGCGCCCATTCCCGTACGGCCGTCATGCCTTCGTCGGTGATCCGGTACACGCGTTTGTCGCGGGTGCCGGTCTCCTGGGCGATCAGGCGCGAGGAGGCGTATCCGGCCTTCTCCAGCCGCTTGAGTTCGCTGTAGATCTGACTGAAGGACGGGCTCCAGTAGAAGAAGCGCAGCGATCGGTCGGACCACTTCTTCAGGTCGTAGCCGGAGAGCTCCTCGCCGAAGGAGAGCAGTCCGAGCACTGCCCAGCCGGTCGCGGGGAGGGTGCGCCTGTTCGTCTCGTCTGCCACGCGGCGCAGTCTACGACCGGTCCGCGCGGGCTCTCTTCCCTCGACAGAACGTGACTGCTAGAAGTATTCCTCATAGGCATACCTGGCCCCGTCCCCCGGGAGGCGTGCGTGGAGACCAGCCGCCGGTGGGGCCGGAAGGTCATCCCGCGCTCACGTGCCCTGGAGGGCCGAACCGTGATCCCATTGGACGGCAAGGTCGTCGTCATCACCGGCGCCGGACGCGGGCAGGGCGCCGCCGAGGCCCGCCTGTGCGCGGAGGCGGGAGCCCGGGTCGTCGTCACCGACATCCGGGAGGAGGAGGGCCGGGAGGTCGCCGCGACCCTGGAGGACCAGGGGCTGTACGTCCACCACGACGTGGCCGACGCCGACGGCTGGGCCCGGGTCGTACGGGAGGCCGTGGCCGCCTTCGGCACGATCTCGGCGCTCGTCAACAACGCGGCCCTGTGGCGCACCGCCCACGTGGAGCGGCAGTCCCTCGCCGACTTCGAGGCGCTGCTGCGGGTCAACCTGCTCGGCCCCTTCCTCGGCATCCAGGCCGTCGCCCCCGTCATGCGCGCCGGCGGGGGCGGTTCGATCGTCAACGTGTCCTCCACCGCCGGACTGGTCGGCATCCCGGGCCACGCGGCCTACGGATCCACCAAGTTCGCCCTGCGCGGGCTGACCCGGTCGGCCGCCCTGGACCTGGCGGGGGACCGGATCCGCGTCAACTCCGTGCACCCGGGCGCCATCGACACCCCGATGATCTCCGCGGTGTCGGACAAGGACTGGTCCCACGTGCCGCTGGGCCGCATGGGCCGGCCCGAGGAGGTCGGGGAACTGGTCCGGTTCCTCTGCTCGGACGCCTCCTCGTACGTCACCGGCGGCGAGTTCACCGTGGACGGGGGGACGACGGCCCGATGAGCGACTCCCTCTCGCCCGCCGCCCGGCGGCTGTGCGACCTCATGGCCGCGGCCTTCCCCGGCCCCGGCGACCCGGACGCCCTACGGGCCGCGGCCACCGCCGGCGGGCGCGCCCCCGGACCCGCGGTGGCCGACGTGCACGACGACGACGCCCGCGGGGTCCCCGTCCGCGTGTACGACCCCGACCCCGGAGCCTCGGGGCGCCCGCTCGTCGTCTACCTCCACGGCGGCGGCTGGGTCATGTGCGACCTCGACACCCATGACCCCGGCTGCCGCCGGCTCGCCGCCGCCTCGGGCGCGGTCGTCGTCTCCGTCGACTACCGGCTCGCCCCCGAACACCCCTGGCCCGCCGCGCCCGACGACGCGCTGACCGCGCTGCTGTGGGCCCGCTCCCGAGCCGCCGCGCTGGGCTGCGACCCCGACCGGACGATCGTCGCCGGGGACTCCAGCGGCGGCACCCTGGCGGCCGTGACCGCGCTGCGGGCCCCCGAACTCCTCGCGGGACAACTGCTGTTCTACCCGCCCCTGGACGCGGCCATGGACACCCCGTCCGTGGAGAGGTACGGGCGGGGGTACTTCCACACCGCCGCCCACATGGCCTGGTACTGGGACCGGTACGGCGGGGACCCCGCGCACCCGCACGTCTCGCCGCTGCGCGCCCCCGACCTGACCGCACTGCCGCGCACCCTGATCGTCCTCGCCGACTGCGACGTGCTGCGGGACGAGGGGCTGGCGTACGCCCGCCGGCTGGGGGAGGCGGGCGTGGACTGCGGCGTCCAGCTGTACCCGGGCGTCTTCCACGGCTTCCTGGGCACACCGCTGCCGGCCGCCGGCGCGGCGTACGCGGCGGCCGCCGCGTGGATCAGGGGCTGAGGGGGCGGCACGGTCCGGCCCGTGGAGGCCGTGCGGTGCTCCCCGGACGCGCCCGGGCGCCGGCGAACCGCTGTCGAAGATCGGCGGCGGCGCGAAGAATGGGCCCATGACGATCCCCTCCCGCGCCCGCTCCTTCGACGCCGCCGCCGCGCTGTACGCCGCGCACCGGCCCGCCTACCCCGACGCGCTCCTCGACGCCCTGGAGGAGCTGAGCGGCCGCCCGCTCGCCGGCTCCCGGGTCGCCGACGTGGGGGCCGGGACCGGCATCGCGACGGCCCTGCTGCACGCGCGCGGGGCGCACGTCCTCGCCGTCGAACCCGGCGACGGGATGGCCGCCGAACTGCGCCGCGCGCACCCCTGGATACCGCTGGTGCGCGGGGACGGCGACCGGCTGCCGCTGGCCGGCGACGCCTTCGACCTGCTCACCTACGCGCAGGCCTGGCACTGGACCGACCCCGCCCGCTCCGTCCCCGAGGCCCGCCGCGTGCTGCGGCCCGGCGGCGCGCTCGCGATCTGGTGGAACGACATGGACGAGTCGGTGCCGTGGGTCGCCGAACAGGCCGCGCGGATCCGGGCCCTCTTCGGCGCCGACGGCGTGTCCTTCCGCACGCTGCCCGCCGGCCTCGACTCCGGTTTCCGCACCCGCACCGTGCCCTGGTCCCGCCGGATCACCCTCGACGAGCACCTCGCCAACCTCGCCAGCCACTCGGCGTTCCTGCTCCTCGGCGAGGCCGGCACCCGGGAGTTCACGGACCGGGAGCGGTCGGTGCTGGGCGCCCTCTTCCCGGACGGCACGGTGGAGGAGCCGTACGTGGTCAGCCTCCACGTGAGCGTCCTGTGACGGGTGCGGTGACGGTCGCGCCCCACGAACGCGACCGCGATCACGCCCGGGACCGTGACCGCGGCGGGGACCGCGGCCACCGCTACCGCCCGGCGGCCCCGAGCACCGCCGCCCGGCACGCCGACGGCGTCCCCCACGCGTCCCGCAGCGGGCGCGCCTTGCGCAGCCACAGCGACAGGTCCAACTCCTCGGTGTAGCCGACCGCCCCGTGGAGTTGGAGCGCCGTCATCGCCGCCGCGTACGAGGCCTCGCCCGCCGCGAGCTTCGCCGCCGCGACCTCGCCCGGATCGAGGGACAGCCCGGCCGCCCACACCAGCGGCCGGGCGAACTCCAGGCCCAGCAGGGTGTCCGCCAGCCGGTGCTTGACCGCCTGGAACCCGCCGATCCGCGTGCCGAACTGCGTGCGCTGCTTCGCGTACTCCACCGTCCGCGTCAACAGGGTCTCCCCGACGCCCAGGCACTGCGCCGCCGTCAGCAGCCGCGCCCACCCCAGGGCGCTGTGCGCCGCCGCCGTCACCGAGGGCCCGCGGGCCAGCAGCTCACCGCCCCCGGCCGGGGGGCGCAGCAGTCTGCGCGTCGGGTCGGTCGAGCGCAGGACCGGCGGTCCGCCGTCCGGGTCCGCCAGCCGCAGTTCGCCGGCCTCCGACACCGTGAAGCAGTACGTGGCCGCGTCCGCGTCCAGGGCGTACGGGGCCGCGTCCGCCAGGGTCAGCGAGGCCGAGGCGCCGCCCGAGAGAAGCCCCGGGAGGAAACGCTTCGCCGGCCCCTCGTCGTCCAGACCCGCCAGCAGCACCGAGGCCGCGACCGTCTCCACCACCGGACCCGGCACCCCGGCCCGCCCCAACTCCACGAACCCGAGGGCCGCTTCCAGCGGCAGCGGCCCGAGCCCGTCGTGTTCCTCGCCGGCGGCGAGCGCGAACAGGCCGGTGTCGGCGAGGCGGGACCACAGGGCCCGCCCCGGCGCGTGGTCGCCCGCGCCCCAGGCCCGTACGGCCGCCGGGACCTCGGACGCGTCGAGCAGCCGGCGCAGTGTCCGCACGAACTCGCGCTGTTCGTCGGTCGGCAGGAAGCGCATCAGCGGCGGCCCTTCGGGAGGCCGAGCAGCCGCTCGGCGATGATGTCGCGCTGGATCTCGTTCGTCCCGGCGTAGATCGGGCCGGCCAGGGAGAAGAGCCACGGTTCGGCCCACTCGCCGTCCGCCAGCTCCGCGTCCGCGCCCAGCAGGTCGAGCGCCGTCTCGTGCAGGGCGATGTCGTACCGGGACCAGAACACCTTGTTCAGGCTGGACTCGGCGCCGATCGTCTCGCCCGCCGCGAACCGCGAGGCGTTCCCCCAGGTGAACAGCTCGTACGCGCGCGCCCCGACCAGCGCGTCCGCGACCCGGTCCGACAGCGCGGTGTCGGCGGGATCCCCGACCTCCCGCCACAGCCCGAGCAGCCGGTCCGCCGCCGCCAGGAAACGGCCGGGGGAGCGCAGGGTCAGCCCCCGCTCGTTGCCGGTCGTGGACATCGCGATCCGCCAGCCCTGCCCCGGCTCCCCGATGACGTCCTCGTCCGGGACGAACACCCGGTCCAGGAAGAGTTCCGCGAACGCCGGTTTGCCGTCCAGGCGGCCGATCGGCCGCACCGTCACCCCCGGCGCACGCAAGTCGAACATCAGGTACGTCAGCCCCTGGTGCGGCTTCGGGGCCTGGGGGTCGCTCCGGAAGATGCCGAACGCCCGGTCCGCGAACGCCGCCCGCGAGGACCAGGTCTTCTGCCCGGACAGCAGCCAACCCCCCTCCGTGCGGACCGCCCTCGACGTCAGGGAGGCCAGGTCGGAGCCCGACTCCGGCTCCGACCAGGCCTGCGCCCAGATCACCTCGCCGCTCGCCATGGACGGCAGCACCCGCGCCCGCTGTTCGGCCGTCGCGTGGTCGAACAGGGTGGGGGCCAGCAGGTTGATGCCGTTCTGGGAGACCCGGCCGGGCGCGCCCGCCGCCCAGTACTCCTCCTCGAACACCAGCCACCGCTCGATGTCCACGCCCCGGCCGCCGTACTCCTCCGGCCAGGACACCACCGCCCAACGGTCGGCGTGCAGCCGGGCCTCCCACTCCCGGTGCGCCGCGAAACCCTCGGCCGTCTCCAGCGAGGGGAGGGGGGCGGCCGGGACGTGCCCGGCCAGCCAGGCCCGGGCCTCCTCGCGGAAGGCCTCCACCCGCGGCGTGTGGGTGAGGTCCATCAGCCGGTCGCCCCCTTCGCGGTGGCGCCCTTCGGGGTCGCGTGGAGCACCGGCGGTCCGTCGGTCTCGGGGGTGCGGGCAGCGGACATCGACACATCCTTCCCTAACAAGTGTTTGGTAGGTTAACGTACGGGCGGGAGCGGCGTCGAGGAGAGCGGCGCCGGCTCTTCTCCGCACCGACACCGGCCACGCGGCCCGGACGGGATCCAGCGCGACACCATCGCCGAGCGGCTCCTCGGCCTTCCCCAGGAGGTACGGGCGTGAACGCACCCGAGTACGTCACCGGGCACGGGCTGCTCGCCGGCCGAACCGCCGTGATCACCGCCGCCGCCGGGGCCGGCATCGGCGGCGCGACCGCCCGCCGCTTCCTGGAGGAGGGGGCCCGCGTCCTGATCGGCGACGCCCACACCCGCCGCCTCAAGGAGACCGAAGGCGCGCTGGCCGCCGAGTTCGGGGCGGACCGGATCGACTCCCTGCCGTGCGACGTCACCGACGAGGACCAGGTCCGGGCTCTGTTCACACACGCCGAACAGACCCACGGCGCCCTCGACATCGTCGTCAACAACGCCGGACTCGGCGGCACCGCCGCCCTGGTCGACATGACCGACGACCAGTGGGGCCGGGTCCTCGACGTCACCCTCAACGGCACCTTCCGCTGCACCCGGGCCGCCCTGCGCTCCTTCAAGGCCGCGGGCACCGGCGGCGGGGTCGTCGTCAACAACGCCTCCGTCGTCGGCTGGCGCGCCCAGACCGGTCAGGCCCACTACGCCGCCGCCAAGGCCGGGGTGATGGCGCTCACCCGCTGCGCCGCCCTGGAGGCCGCCGAGTTCGGCGTACGGATCAACGCGGTCGCCCCCAGCCTCGCCATGCACCCGCACCTGGTGAAGGTCACGAGCGAGGAACTCCTCGCCGAACTCACCGCCCGCGAGGCCTTCGGCCGGTACGCCGAACCCTGGGAGGTCGCCAACGTCATCGTGTTCCTGGCCAGCGGCTACTCGTCGTACATGACCGGCGAGACGGTGTCGGTCAGCAGCCAGCACGCGTAGGTCGAGAATGGGCGCGTGCCGACGAACAAGAAGAAGCCACAGGTGACCGCGTCCCCCGAGCGCAGACGGGAGCTCCTCGACACCGCCGCCGAGGTCTTCGCCGCGCAGGGCTACAACGCCACCACCGTGCGCAAGATCGCCGATGCCGCCGGGATGCTCGCCGGCAGCCTTTACTACCACTTCGATTCCAAGGAATCGATGCTCGACGAGATCCTCTCCGCCTTCCTGAACGAGCTGTGGGCGGGGTACGACACCGTCCTCGCCGCCGGTCTCGGCCCCAGGGAGACCATCGAGGCCCTCGTCACCGAGTCCTTCCGGGAGATCGACCGGCACCGCGCCGCCGTCGCGATCTACCAGAAGGAATCCCGCCACCTGTCCGCGCAACCCCGCTTCCACTACCTCTCCGACTCGCAGCAGAAGTTCGAGAAGGCCTGGCTGGGGACGCTGGAGCGCGGGGTGGCCGCCAAGGCCTTCCGGGCCGACCTGGACATCCGCCTCACCTACCGCTTCGTGCGCGACACGGTGTGGGTCGCGGCCTCCTGGTACCGGCCGGGCGGACAGCACAGCCCCGACGAGATCGCCCGTCAGTACCTGTCGATGGTGCTGGACGGGATCGCCCTGCGCGACTGACCGAACCAGAGGAGCCCCGATGCCCGAGGCCTACATCGTCGACGCCGTACGCACCCCCGTGGGGCGACGCAAGGGAGGCCTGGCCGGCGTGCACCCCGCCGACCTCGGCGCCCACGTCCTGCGGGCCCTGATGGAACGCTCCGGCGTGGACCCCGCCGCCGTCGAGGACGTGGTCTTCGGCTGCCTCGACACCGTCGGGCCGCAGGCCGGCGACATCGCGCGGACCGCCTGGCTCGCCGCCGGCCTCCCCGAGGAGGTCCCCGGGGTGACGGTGGACCGCCAGTGCGGCTCCTCCCAGCAGGCCGTCCACTTCGCGGCGCAGGGCGTGCTGTCCGGCACCCAGGACCTGGTCGTCGCCGGCGGCACCCAGAACATGTCGATGATCCCGATCGCCTTCGCCTCGCGGCAGGCCGCCGAGCCGCTGGGCCTCACCGAAGGCCCGTACGCGGGATCGCAGGGCTGGCGCGCCCGGTACGGCGACGCGCCCGTCAACCAGTTCCACGGGGCGCAGCTGATCGCCGAGAAGTGGAGGATCTCGCGCCTCGACATGGAGGAGTTCGCGCTGCGCTCGCACCGGCGGGCCCTGCGTGCGATCGACGAGGGACGCTTCGAACGGGAGATCGTGCCGTACGGGGACGTCCGCGTGGACGAGGGCCCGCGCCGGGACACCACCCTGGAGAAGATGGCCGGCCTGCGGCCCGTGGTCGAGGGCGGCACCATCACGGCGGCCGTCTCCTCCCAGGTCTCCGACGGCGCCGCGGCGATGCTGATCGCCTCCGAGCGGGCGGTCGCCGAACACGGCCTGCGCCCCCGGGCCCGTATCCACCACCTGTCCGTACGGGGCGAGGACCCGATCCGGATGCTGTCCGCCCCGATCCCGGCGACGGCGCACGCCCTGAAGAAGACGGGCCTCTCGCTCGACGAGATCGACCTCGTGGAGATCAACGAGGCCTTCGCCCCCGTCGTGCTGGCCTGGCTGAAGGAGACCGGCGCGGACCCGGAGCGGGTCAACGTCAACGGCGGCGCCATCGCGCTCGGCCACCCCCTGGGCGCGACCGGCGTCAAGCTCATGACGACCCTGCTGCACGAGCTGGAGCGCACCGGGGGCCGCTACGGCCTCCAGACGATGTGCGAGGGCGGCGGACAGGCCAACGTGACGATCATCGAGCGGCTCTGAGGCCCCCGGGGAACCGGACCCCTCCGGGGCGCTCGGGCGCTCCGGAGCCAGGTCACAGACCCGCGGGGGCGCGGGTGCGCCGGCGTGTGCTAGCTTAGAGCTCGTTGCAGTTGTGGTACCCATGAACTTTATGTGCGCCTGACGGGAATGCTCCGACAGGCGCTTTAATTGTTTTTACCGGGATCTCCGGATGGGGCCCTTGCCGCCTATTCAGGAGATTCAAATGGCACTTGGCACCGTGAAGTGGTTCAACTCGGAAAAGGGCTTCGGCTTCATCGAGCAGGACGGTGGCGGCCCGGACGTCTTCGCCCACTACTCGAACATCGCCACCCAGGGCTTCCGTGAGCTCCAGGAGGGCCAGCGCGTGTCCTTCGACGTCACCCAGGGCCAGAAGGGCCCCCAGGCGGAGAACATCCTCCCCGCCAACTGACGTAATCAGCACGCCGGGGTCCGCACCGTGAAGGTGCGGGCCCCGGCTTGTCTGCTGTTTCGACTGTTTGTTTTACCTGCCGGTTTCAGGAGGGCTTTCTCGCATGACCAGCTCCAGCTCCGCACGACCCAGCCGCCGCCCCACCCGGGGTCGAGGTGCGGCTCAGGGACGTCCGAAGGCTGGCGCGGGACGGCAGAAGTCCGCCCCCGTGGCCAGGCCCCAAGAATTCACCATGCCCGAACCGCTGACCCCGGCCCTGCCGCCGGTCGCCGCGTTCGAGGACATGGGCATGCCCGAGGCGCTGCTGAAGACCCTCGCCGCCCAGGGCGTCACCGACCCGTTCCCGATCCAGTCCGCCACGCTGCCGAACTCGCTCGCCGGCCGTGACCTGCTCGGCCGCGGCCGTACCGGCTCCGGCAAGACCCTCGCCTTCGGCCTGGCGCTGCTGGCCCGCACCGCCGGTCGCCGCGCGCAGCCGAAGCAGCCGCTCGCGCTGGTCCTCGTACCGACCCGCGAGCTCGCGCAGCAGGTCACCGACGCCCTGGCCCCGTACGCCACGGCCGTCAACCTGCGCATCGCGACCGTCGTCGGCGGCATGTCGATCAACCGCCAGTCCGGTGCGCTGCGCCGCGGCTCCGAGGTGCTCGTCGCCACCCCCGGCCGACTGAAGGACCTCATCGACCGCGGTGACGCCGACCTCTCGCAGGTCTCCATCACGGTCCTCGACGAGGCCGACCAGATGACCGACATGGGCTTCATGCCGCAGGTCACCGCGCTGCTCAAGCAGGTCGAGGCCGACGGCCAGACCATGCTGTTCTCCGCGACGCTCGACAAGAACATCGACAAGCTCGTCAAGATGTTCCTGCACGACCCGGTCGCCTTCTCCGTCGACCCGTCCGCCGGCGCGGTCAGCACGATGGAGCACCACGTCCTGTACGTCATGGACGAGACCGACAAGAAGGCCGTGGCCACGCGCATAGCCGCACGCGACGGCCGGGTGATCATGTTCGTCGACACCAAGCGCGGGGTCGACCGCATGGTCAAGAAGCTCCTCGCGGACGGCGTCCGCGCCTCCGGTCTGCACGGCGGCCGCTCGCAGCCGCAGCGCAACCGGACCCTCGACTGGTTCAAGACGGGCGAGGTCACCGCGCTGGTCGCCACCAACGTGGCCGCCCGCGGCATCCACATCGACGACCTCGACCTCGTCGTCAACGTGGACCCGCCCACCGACCACAAGGACTACCTGCACCGCGGTGGCCGCACCGCCCGTGCCGGCGAGTCCGGCAGCGTCGTCACCCTGGTGCTGCCCGACCAGAAGCGCGACATGACCCGGCTGATGTCGGACGCCGGGATCTCCCCGCGCACCGCGCAGATCAAGTCCTCCGACGCGGAGCTGTCCCGCCTGACCGGTGCCAAGGAGCCCTCGGGCGTCCCCGTGGTGCTGGACGCGCCGCAGCCCACCCCGCCGAAGCCGCGCAGCGCCGGCCGCTCCGGCGGCGGCTCCACCGCCGGCGGCGCGCGTCGTCGTTCCGGTGGCGGCCAGGGCGGCGCCGCGGCCTCGACCACGGCGGGCGGCGGCGACCGTTCGCGTCGGGCCCGTTCCGCCGGCGGCCAGGGTGGCGCCGGCCAGTCCGGCGCACGCGGCCAGGGCGCCCCGGCGGGCTCCCGCGGTCAGGGCGGCGGCCAGGGCGGTGCCCGCACCGGCGGCGCGCCCGCCGCGCGTCGTCGCTCCGGCGGCGGCCGTCCGGCGGCCGGGCGCGCGGGTTCCTGACCCTTCGCGAGTCCGACCCCCGCGAGCCCGACCGCTCGCGACACGAACACACCGGTACGCCGGGCGGCGCGGAACACGCGCCGCCCGGCGTTTCGCCGTTCCGGGCCCCGGGTGCCTTCGCCGACGGGGCCTAGCGGACCATCCTGGCCTGGAGCTTGGCGAGGGTCCGCAGGTCCAGGCCGAGGCCGTCAGTGAGGTAGCCGTAGAAGCCGCCGTAGTCCGCCTCCATGCGGGCGGTCGCGGCGGCGAGGTAGTCCGGCCGGACCTCCTGGAGCGGGATCAGCAGGTCCGGGTTCTGCATCCGGCCCGACTGCTTGAGGCCGGCCCGCACCTGGGCGTCGTACGCCGCGCGGAAGGTGTTCGAGGCGAGGTAGTCCCGCTCGGCGGTGTCCTCGGGCACGGCGAGGGCGCGCAGCAGGACGTAACTCATCCAGCCCGTGCGGTCCTTGCCCGAGGTGCAGTGGTACAGCAGCGGGCCCTGCCCGCCGTCGGCGATCTCCCGCAGCGTGGTCGCGAACTGCGCCCGGTTCTCGGGGCTCGTCACGAACGTGCGGTAGATGTCGCGCATGTAGGCCTCGGCGCGACCGCCGCCGAGCATCTGCTCCTGCGTGGCGGGGTCCCCGCTGGCGATGGCGCCGACCAGGGTCGCGTACAGGCCCAGGTCGCTGACGGGGCGGGCGGTGGGGAGGAGGCCGGCGGGCAGCTTGTCGGCGCCGTCGTACTGGACCTCCATCGGGATGCGGAAGTCGACGACCTTGCGCAGGCCGAGCCCGGAGACGGTGGTGAGGTCGGCGGCGGTCAACTTGCCGAGCGCGTCGGAACGGTAGACCAGTCCCTGACGGACCTGCCCACCGGTCCAGGTGCGGTACCCGCCCAGGTCACGGACGTTGACCGCGCCCTGGAGGGGGATCTGACGGATCGTCTCCGCCGACGGGCGGTGCCGCTCGGCGGAAGCGGCGGCTGCGGCGGAAGCGGCGGTACCGGGGGCTGCGCCGGGCGACGGCGCGGCGTACGCGGCGGCGGGCAGGGTTCCGGCGGCGAGGGCGGCGGCGAGCACCGCGGTCGCCAGGCGGATTCGGGCACGGCTCATCTGGGGCGACTCCTGTAACGGAGAAGGGGGATCACCCTGCGGGTGGCAGGACGCCGAGCGAGTGCGGGGGGTTGAGGTCGTGCAGTCGGTCCAGCACGGTGTGGGCCTCGGCCATGACCCGGGCGACGAGTTCCGCACACGACGGAAGGTCCTCGATCACGCCCGCGACCTGGCCCGATGCCATGACGCCGAGGTCCGTACGGCCCTCGACCATGGACGCCTTGAGGAGCATGGGGGTGTTCGCGGCGAGCAGGACCTGGCTCCAGGACAGGTCCTTGCCGTGTTTCATCGCCAGGCCGTCGCGCACCATCCGCGACCACGACATCCCCGACAGCTTCCGGAAGCCGGCCGCGTGCCGCACCGCCTTGGCGAGGGCCCGCGCGCGGCCCGCCCGCTCCAGGGAGGCGACCAGCTCGCTGCGGAGCATCCGGTGCGGCAGCCCGTCGACGGCGGTGGTGACGGTGACGTCCTTGACCGTGGCCTTCAGGTACTCGGCCTTGACGGCGTCCGGGACGGTGGAGTCCGAGGTCAACAGGAAGCGGGTGCCCATGGCGATGCCCGCCGCCCCGTACGACAGCGCGGCGACCAGCCCGCGACCGTCGTGGAAACCGCCCGCCGCGATCACCGGGATGTCCACCGCGTCCACCACCTGCGGCAGCAGCACCGTCGTGGCCACGTCCCCGGTGTGCCCGCCGCCCTCGCCGCCCTGCACGATCACCGCGTCGGCGCCCCAGGCGGCGACCTTCTCGGCGTGCCGCCGGGCGCCGATCGAGGGGACGACGACCACGCCCGCGTCCTTGAGGCGGGCGATCAGCTCCTTCGACGGGGCGAGGGCGAACGAGGCGACCCGGACCCCCTCGTCGACGATCAGCCGCACCCGCTCGGCCGCGTCCCCGGCGTCCGCGCGCAGATTGACCCCGAACGGGGCGTCCGTACGGGACTTCACCTCGTGGATCGCCGCACGCAACTGCCCGGTCGTCATCGTCGCCGAGGCCAGGATCCCCAGCGCCCCCGCGTTCGCCGCCGCCGACACCAGTCGGGGTCCGGCCACCCAGCCCATGCCCGTCTGCACGATCGGATGGCGGACCCCGACCAGCCTGGTGAATGCCGTCTCCATCCGTCAGGCCCGCACTTCCCGGTCGCGCAGCCCCTCGGGGTCGACGACCTCGCGGATCAGCCGCAGTTCCTCCGGCGTCGGCTCCCGCGTGTACGGGACCTCGTCGGCGATCGTCAGCTCGAAACCGGTGGCCTCCCGGACCTGCTCGACGCGCACGCCCGGATGCACGGACACCAGGCGCATGGCGTGGTCCGGGCCGGTGAAGTCGAAGACCCCGAGATCGCTGACCACGCGCGGCAGGCGGTGGAAGCGGGTCGCCCCGGCCGCCTCCGCGCGGTCGTACCCGACGCCGCAGACCATGTCGACCCGCTCCACGAACACCCGGCGGGAATGCTTGGGGATCCAGTAACTCACCGGATTGTTGAGGGTGTTGACGGGCGCGCCGCGCACCCCCAGGAGCTGGCGGGTCGGCTGCTCCCAGTCCCCGATACAGGAGATGTTCTGGTTGCCGTACCGGTCGATCTGGCTCGCGCCCATCATCACGTGCCGCCGGCCGCCGGTGACCATCGTGAGGTGACGGCGGTACGGCAGCCAGCCCTCGGGCGTCCCGTCGAGCCCGACCAGCGTGGCCTCGCCGTCGGTCAACAGCAGGTCGGGGGAGAAGGTCCGCTTCGCGAGACGGGCCCCGAAGGACGGGATCAGCCCCATCGGTGAGGCGAGCACCTCGCCGTCGCCCCGCCAGGCCTCGGCGCAGGCGATCACGCAGTACTCGGCGCGACTGACGCCCGCGGTGGCCGCCGCTTCTGTGCTCACTGCTGCTCCTCGTGCCAGGTCCGCACGGCGGACTGGTAGTCGTGCTCGCTCGCGCCGGACAGGAACCGGGCGGCGAACTCGGGCCAGGGGGTGCTCGCGTACAGCTTCTGGAAGGGCTCGTCGCGGTCGTGGTCGGGCACGCAGGAGGTGAAGTGCGCGCCGTTCGGGGTCTCCACCACCCCGGTGACGGAATGCCGGCTGACCAGCAGGGACTGCGGCGGACCGGCCTTGGACAGCTCGGCGGTTTCGACGAGCCGCTCGCAGGAGACGTACGCGGCGTCCGCGGCCTCGCAGAACAGGTCGTCGAAGTACGGGTCGGGGCCCAGGTACTGGGCGTTGCCGAGGCGGTCGGCGCGGTTGAGGTGCACGAGCGCGGCGTCCATGCGCAGCGCGGGGACGGCGACGAACTCCTCGCCGTCCTCGTAGGGGGAGGTGACGGTCCGCAGGTTCGGGTTGACCCGCATGAGGTCGGAGCCGAGGCCGGCGCGGACGGGCAGGAAGGGCAGCCGGTTGGCGGCGGCGTGCAGTCCCCACATGAACATGGCCTCGTCGAGCTCGGCGAGGGCGAAGGCGCCGCGTTCTCGGGCGGCCCGGTAGTGCGGCTCCAGCGGGATCGAGTCGAGGGTCACGAAGGGGGTGACGAGCCGGCGGATCCGGCCCGCGGCGGCCAGCAGGCCGACGTCGGGGCCTCCGTACGAGACCACGGTGAGATCGGTGATCTCGGATCGGAGCAGTGCCCGCACCAGGGCCATGGGCTTGCGCCGCGACCCCCAGCCGCCGATGCCGACGGTCATGCCGCTGCGCAGCCGGCCGACCACTTCCTCGGGGGACATCACCTTGTCCGACGCCGACGTGCCGCTCATGCCTCGTCCGCCTTTCCGAAGGTGTCGCGGACCCGGTCGGCCACCCCGCTGAGATTGGCCTCGAAGGTGAAGCCCTGCTCGAAGCGGTAGCTGCGTCGCACGTCCACGGGGTCGATGCCGTTGATGGCGGACTTGGCCAGCCGGATCAGCAGGCCGTCCTTGCGGGCGATCTCGGCGGCGAGTTCCAGTGCCGCCGCCCGCAGCCCGGCGGGCGGGACCACCTTCCACACCGAACCGTGCGCGTGCAGTTCGGCGGCGCTCACGGTCCGCGAGGTGTAGTACAAGGTGCGCATCAGGTGTTGGGGGACGAGGCGGGCCAGGTGCGTGGCCGCGCCGAGCGCGCCCCGGTCCAGTTCGGGCAGCCCGAAGACGGCGTCGTCGGAGGCGACGATCGCGTCGGCGTTGCCGACCAGGCCGATCCCGCCGCCCAGGCAGAAGCCGTTCACGGCGGCGACGACGGGGACCTCGCAGTCGTACACGGCGGCGAACGCCTCGTAGCAGCCCCGGTTGGCGCCGATGAGGGCGTCGTGGCCGGTGTCGCGCTGCATCTCCTTGATGTCCACGCCCGCGTTGAAGCCCCGGCCCTCGGCGGCGAGTACGACGCACCGGACGTCGGGGTCGCGGCCGGCGGCGCGCAGTGCGTCGGCCAGCTCGTACCAGCCGTGTACGGGCAGTGCGTTGACGGGCGGGAAGTCGACTGTGACGAGTGCGATGCCCTTGTCGGGGCCGGAGGTGGAGACACCCATGAGCGGATCAGCTACCTTTCCACCAAACATTTGTTAGGTGAGGAAGGTAGCAGCCGATGGAGCTCAACGGGAGGGTCGTCGTCGTCACCGGCGGAACCCGGGGCGTCGGCGCCGGCATCGCGCGATCGTTCCTCGCGGCCGGCGCGGAGGTCCTCGTCTGCGCCCGCCGCCCACCGGACGAACCGGTGGCCGCGGCGGGCCGGACGGCCGCCTTCACGGCGCTCGACCTGCGCGACCCGGCCGCCGTGACGGAGTTCTTCGCGGCGGCGGCGCACCGGTACGGGCGGCTCGACTGCCTGGTGAACAACGCGGGCGGCACCCCGTACCGGCTGCTGGGGGAGGGCGACGCCGAACGGCACGCACGGGTCGTCGAACTGAACCTGGTGGCCCCCCTGACCGCCTCACTCGCGGCGTACCCGTGGCTGCGGGAGTCGCACGGCTCGGTCGTGATGATCGGCAGCGTCAGCGGCACCCGCCCCTCACCCGGCACGGCCGCCTACGGCGCGGCCAAGGCGGGACTGGAGAACCTGGCCCGGTCGATGGCCGTGGAGTGGGCGCCCGAGGTACGGGTCAACTCGCTGATCCTCGGCATGGTGCGCACCGAACTGTCGCACCTGCACTACGGGGACGAGGCCGGGATCGCCGCGGTCGGCGCGACCGTGCCGCTGGGGCGACTGGCCGACCCGGGCGACGTGGGCGAGGCGGCGGTGTTCCTCGCCGGAGACCGGGCCGGATACGTGAGCGGCGCGAGCCTGCTCGTGCACGGAGGCGGCGAACGCCCGGCCTTCCTGGACGCGGCGACTGTCAACAAGGAGAACTGACATGGGACTTGCCGAAGGACGTGTGGTCATCGTGACGGGCGCGGGCCGAGGGCTGGGCCGCGCCCACGCGCTGGCCTTCGCGGCGGAAGGGGCGAAGGTCGTCGTCAACGACCTGGGGGTCGGCCTCGACGGGCTGCCCGGCCCGGACGGTCCCGCGGCGCGGGTCGTCGAGGAGATCCGCGCGCGGGGCGGGGAGGCGCTGGCGCACGGCGGGGACATCGCCACCGCGCGCGGCGCGGCCTCGCTGGTCGCGGACGCCGTCGCCGGCTTCGGGCGGCTGGACACCCTCGTCAACAACGCCGGTTTCCTGCGGGACCGGATGCTGGTCAACCTGGACGAGGACGACTGGGACGCGGTGATGCGCGTGCACCTGAAGGGGCACTTCCTGCCCCTCAAGCACGCCGCCGCGCACTGGCGGGCGCAGGCGAAGGCGGGCCGGCCCGTCGCGGCGCGGGTGGTCAACACCTCCTCGGGCGCGGGACTGCTCGGATCGGTGGGGCAGGGCAACTACAGCGCGGCCAAGGCCGGGATCCTCGGCCTGACGCTGGTCGCGGCGGAGGAGATGGGCCGGTACGGGGTCCAGGTCAACGCCGTCGCCCCGGCGGCCCGCACCCGGATGACGGAGGAGACCTTCGCGCGGACCATGGCGGCGCCGGCGGCCGGGGAGTTCGACGCGATGGCCCCGGAGAACGTGTCGCCGCTGGTGGTGTGGCTGGGCTCGGACGCCTCGGCCGGGGTGAGCGGCCGGGTCTTCGAGGCCGAGGGCGGCCGGATCACGGTGATGGAGGGCTGGCGGCCGGGCCCGACGGCGGAGCGCGGCGAGCGCTGGACCCCGGCGGAGGCGGGGGAGGCGGCGACGAAGCTCCTGGCGGCGGCGGAGGCACCGCAGCCGGTGTACGGGGCGCGGTAGTTCGGGGCGGCGAGCGCGTCCCCTCCCTCAGCTTCCCTCGGCTTCCCTCGAAGGGAGGGGAGTCGGGGGATTCGGGCCACCTCCGTGCGCAGGCCTGGTTACGCTCGGCCACGGACTGGACCCGACCGAACGCCGCACGGCGCCGCGAGCATGGGGGTGACCACCCGTGGTCAACATCCGCAACCTCGATCCCAGCGCATCGCCGCTGGACTACTACGGCTCCGAACTGCGCCGCCTGAGGGAGGACGCCGGGCTGAAACAGGCGCAGCTCGGCGACATCATCTTCTGCGCGGGCTCCCTGGTCGGACAGATCGAGACGGCGAGGAAGGTACCCACCCGCGAGTTCTCGGACCGGGTGGACGCGGCGCTGGTGACGGGCGGGGTGTTCTCCCGGCTGGTGGGGCTGGTGCTGAGGAGCCAGTTGCCGACGTGGTTCCAGGCGTACGCCGACATGGAGGCCAAGGCGACGTACATCTCCTCCTTCCAGGCACAGTTGGTGTACGGGCTGTTGCAGACGGAGGAGTATGCGCGAGCCGTGCTCCAGGCGGGCTGGTCGGACAAGCTCGATGAGGCGGTGGCTGCGAGGATGGAGCGCCAGCGAATTCTGGACAGGGACCACCCCCCGCTGGTGTGGGTGGTGCTGGACGAGGGAGTGCTGCACCGTCCGTTCGGTAGCCGCGAAATCATGCGAAGCCAACTTCTGCACTTGTTGGAGTTCGGGGATCGGCGTGAGATGCGCATCCAGGTGCTCCCCTTTGCGGCGGGCCAACACCCTGCAACGGTGGGATCGTTCAACGTCCTGAGGTTCGAAAAGGATCCGGACATCGTCTACGCAGAGAGCTATGGTCTGGCCAATGTGACCGCAAACCCAGAGACGGTCAGGGACTGTACGCACCGATACGATCACTTGCAGGCCGCGGCCCTGTCCGTGGAGCAGTCAGCGGCGCTGATCGCGCGCGTACGGGAGGAACGTTATGGGGATCGTCAAGAACCTGACAGGTGAGTTGTGGCGTAAGTCGTCGTACAGCGGAACCACCGGCGGTGACTGCGTCGAGTGCACCCCCCTCGGCGCCACCGCCTGGCGCAAGGCCTCGTACAGCGGAGGAACCGGCGGCGATTGCGTCGAGGTCGCCTCCCAGCCCTGCCTGGTCGCCGTGCGGGACTCCAAGGACCCCGACGGCCCCGTCTTCACCGTCGGCCGCGGCGCCTTCGCCGCGTTCGTCGGGGCCTTGTAGGCGCACAGCCGTACGCGCGGGCCGGCTGGTCGGGAGGGTCCGCGTACAGAGAAAGAAGCTCCGGGCCCGGCCCCCTGGCGAGGGGTCGGATCCGGAGCTTCTCTCGTGCGATGGAGTATGACTACCCGCTACATCCACCCGCTGAACCGCAGTCGGCCCATGATGTTGTCCCAACCTGTTCCGAGACCGCCGGCGCGGGGTTCCGGACCGGAGCCGGGAGCATCGTCGGGGCGGGGGAGTCGGTTCAGGTGTCGCACTCCAGGACCGTGTGGCACAGCCCGCAGCGGGCCCGGACGGGCCCGCCGACCGGTAGTCGAAGCCACTGCCGGCAGACCGGGCACGGGAAGCTCACCCGTTGCCCGTCCGCGTGCCGCTCGAAGCGGTACGAGGCGCCCGGCGCGGCGGATCCGGTCCGGCGGTCGCGCGCGTAACGCAGGCGTTCCGGCCAGGAGGCGACCGCCAGCGGGGCGCGGCGGTGGTCCCGGGCCGCGAGGGCGCGACCGCGCGCGTACGCCTCGTACGCCCGGGGGCTGGTGAACCGGGTGGAGAGGTCCTCGCCGATCAGCTCGCCGCGCTTGGCGAGGACGTAGCCGAACTCCTCCGGGGTGAGGTAGCCGAGCTTCTGGTGCGTCAACTCGTCCTCGCGGTAGGCGTCGAGGAGCAGCCAGCCGGCGCCCAGGTAGGCGGCGGTGGTGTCCGTGAGGATCTCGTTGTCCTCGGTGGTGGGAAACCGCAGGTCCAGGCGGTGCAGCAGGACGTGGGCGACCTCGTGGGCGAGCGCCGCGCCGAGGTCCCGGCGGTGGGTGCGGAAGCGCTCGTTGACCTCGACGAAGTACTCGGGCCCCGGGCCGAGTTCCACCGTGGCCGCCTCCGTCATCGCCCGGTAGCCGATCACCAGCCGGGCATCGGGCAGCCGCAGCGCACGCACCATCGCGCGGGCCACGCGCTGCGCCCCTAGGTGGGGGTCGTCGTCGGGGGAGAAGGCCGCGTCGGCGGCGGGGAAGCCGGCGTCGTAGGCGCGGATCCCGTCGTACGACAGGCGACGGAAGAGGGCCGTCAGAGCGCGGTGAACCGTGTCCAAGTGCGGAAAACCGTGCTCGACCGGGCTGCCGCGCCCGTGGTTCTGCGTCATGCGGGCCCCCACGCCGAAAGTTGTCCGAAAACGCGTTCTTGATGGCGGCCATACGCGAGATGTGTCATGGACTTGTCATTCACCCGATGACGCGCACGGCCCAACCCCCCACGAAAGGCAGTGTGTCGACTGTGTCCACCCTTGCCACGACCCTCAAGCGCGCCCTCGCCGTCGGCGCCGTCGCCCTGGCCGCCGTCAGCCTCCAGCCCGGCTCCGCCACCGCCTCCCAGGCGCCCGTCGTCGGCGGAACCCGCGCCGCCCAGGGCGAGTTCCCGTTCATGGTCCGCCTCTCCATGGGCTGCGGCGGCGCCCTGTACACCCAGCAGATCGTCCTCACCGCCGCCCACTGCGTGAACGGCTCCGGCAACAACACCTCCATCACCGCCACCGCCGGCGTCGTCGACCTCAACAGCTCCAGTGCCGTCAAGGTCAAGTCCACCAAGGTGCTCCAGGCCCCCGGCTACAACGGCAAGGGCAAGGACTGGGCACTCATCAAACTCGCCAAGCCCATCAACCTGCCCACCCTCAAGATCGCCGAGACCAAGACCTACGACAACGGCACCTTCACCGTCGCCGGCTGGGGCGCCACCCGCGAGGGCGGCGGCCAGCAGCGCTACCTCATGAAGGCCACCGTCCCCTTCGTCTCCGACGCCTCCTGCCAGAACGCCTACGGCAGCGACCTCGTCCCCGGCGAGGAGATCTGCGCCGGCCTGCCCCAGGGCGGCGTCGACACCTGTCAGGGCGACTCCGGCGGCCCCATGTTCCGCCGCGACGCCGCCAACGCCTGGATCCAGGTCGGCATCGTCAGCTGGGGCGAGGGCTGCGCCCGCCCGAACTACCCCGGCGTCTACTCCGAGGTCTCCACCTTCGCCACGGCCATCAAGAACGCCGCGGCGACCCTCTGACCCACCCTCGTCCTTCCGGCCGAACCGCGGTGCGGGGAAACGGCCGGAAGGACGAGGCGCCCCACCCCACGCGCACGTAACGTCGAACGAACCATCGCGGGACCGACACACCGCCGTGCCGGTCCCGCGGCACCCTCCCGACGGCCCGCCGAGCGGTTGCGGGACGCCACGCGCACCGGTCCCATGGAACGAATCCCTCCGGGACGACACCATCGGCAGCGGGCGACAGTGGGGCAGGCAACGCATGACGATCAGAGTGGTCATCGCGGACGACCAGGAAATGGTCAGGACCGGCTTCCGGATGATCCTCGAAAGCCAACCCGACATCGAGGTCGTCGCGGACGTCGTCGACGGCGAGGAGGCCCTCGCGGCCGTCGCCGCCCACCGACCCGACGTCCTGCTCCTCGACATCCGCATGCCCCGGCTCGACGGCCTCGAAGTCACCCGACGCCTCGCCGGCCAGGACACCCCACGCATCGTCATCGTCACCACCTTCGACCTGGACGAATACGTCCACGCGGCGCTCCGCGGCGGAGCGTCCGGCTTCCTCCTGAAGGACGCGAGCCCGGCCATGCTGGTTGAAGCGGTCCGCGCGGCCGCCGTCGGCGACTCCCTGGTCTCGCCCGCCATCACCGTGCGGCTGCTCCGCGAAATGGCCCACGCCCCGCCCGCCCGAGCCGCCCGCCGCCCCTCGGAACCCCTCACCGAACGCGAGGTCGACGTCGTGCGCTGCCTCGCCCGCGGCCAGACCAACGCCGAGATCGCCGGTGAACTCTTCGTCTCACTGTCCACCGTCAAGACCCACCTGGCCAACGTCCAGACCAAACTCGACGCCCGCAACCGCGTCGAGATCGCCGCGTGGGCCTGGGAAAGCGGCCTCGCCGCCGGCGCGGCGTGAGGCCTGCCGTCCGGCGCGGCGCGAGTCCCGGGGCGGGGTGCGGTGTGGGTCCCGAGGCGGGGCCCGGTGCGGGGCCCGGTGCGGGCCCCGGCCCCCGGCTCGACCGGCCGCGTCCGCCGCGATGAGTCCCCTCGCCTCCTGGACCCGCCGCCACCCCCGCGCCGCCCGGCTGCTCCGCGTCACCCTCTCGCTGCTCCTCCTCGGCCTCGTCACCTTCGAGGGCCTCGTCCTGGCCCGTCAGCCCAGCGCCCCGCACGCCGCCGTGTGGGTGTCCGGGATCCTCGTCTGCCTCAGCGCCGCGCCCTGGCCCCGCATCCCCCTGCTCGCCCGCGCCTGGTTCGCCGCCGCCACCACCTGGACCGTCACCCTCCTGCTGATCTTCGGCAACCATCCCCTCGTCGTCTGGGGCGCCGGCGAGGCCATCGCCCTGCTCGTCCTGCTCTCCCAGGTCCTGCTCCGCGCCCCCGCCCGCACCGCCGCCGTCCTCGGCCCCCTCCTCGGCCTCGGCTGCATGGCCGTCCCCGTACGCGACACCGACCCAGGCCGGTTCACCCTGCTCTTCTCCGTCCTCGCCGTCGTCGTCGGCGCGTACTCCCTGCTCCTGCGCCTCCAGTCCGTCCAACGCGTCCGCGAACTGCGAGCCGTCCGCACCGCCGAACGCCTGGAGCTCGCCCGCGAACTCCACGACCTCGTCGCCCACCACGTCACCGGCATCGTCGTCGAGGCCCGCGCCGCCCGCTTCACCGGAGTCACCGCCGACCGCGCCGCCGAGATCCTCGGCCGCATCGAGACCGCCGGCGACGAGGCCCTCGGCTCCATGCGCCGCCTCGTCAAGATCCTCCGCGAGGACGAGGCCGCCGCCGGAGGAGACACCGCCGCCGGAACCACCCCCGTCGCCGGCCTCGCGGACCTGCGCGCGCTCACCGAACGCTTCGCCGTCACCGGCCCGCCCGTCACCCTCCGCATCGAAGAAGGCCTGGAAGCCCGACTCCCCGCGGACGTGGCCGCCACCGCGCACCGCATCGTCCTCGAAGCCCTCACCAACATCGGCAAACACGCGGCGACGGCCACCGCCGTCCACATCGCCCTGCGCACCGTCCCCGCCGGCCTCGAAGTACGCGTCGAGGACGACGGCGGCCGGCCCGCCCGACTCTCCGAGAACGCCCGGGGCGGCGGCTACGGCCTCGCCGGAATGACCGAACGCGCCGAGGCCCTCGGCGGCTCCCTCACCGCCGGCCCCGCCCCGACGGGCGGCTGGCTCGTCACCGCCACCCTGCCCCTCCAGGCCCTGTAGGCCGGCCCTTTCGGGCCGTCCCGTGCCCGCAGGGCCCCGCCCCGACCCCGCCGGCCGTCTCACCGGTCGAGGTGGCGAGGAACCCGTCGCGTCCGCCACGTATTCTCGGGAACCATGAACCACAGCGACACCGACGAGGCCCACGAGAACGTCACCGCCGAACTGTCCCGCCTGCGCGACAGCATCGACAACATCGACGCGGCCGTGGTCCACATGCTCGCCGAGCGCTTCAAGTGCACCCAGCAGGTCGGCCACCTCAAGGCCCGCCACCAGCTGCCCCCCGCCGACCCCGGCCGCGAGGCCAGCCAGATCGCCCGCCTGCGCCAGCTCGCCGAGAACGCCAAACTCGATCCGGCCTTCGCGGAGAAACTCCTCAACTTCATCATCGCTGAAGTAATTCGGCACCATGAGACGATCGCCGAGGAGGCCGTGACCAGCGAGGGAGCTGCCGGGTGATCACTCGGAAGTCTCTCCGGAAAGATCGTTTAGGAGAGATTTAGGGGAGCCGGCCCGTTCCCAGATCGATTCCCACCCGAGGTTCCCCATCGCCCGCTCGTACAACTTCTGGAGTCCATCGAGGCGCTCCTGCCGCATGGTGGGAGTCGGGTGCCGGTACGTCCCCTTGATGCCAGGGTACTTATGCCCCATCTGCTCGTACCCCAACACCGGCCGCACGTCGATCTGCTCCTGCCAAGTGTCGTGCGTGTGCCGCAGGTCGCGCATCGTCAGACCCGGCATGATCGGCTCCCACTTCTCCTTGAGGGCGGAGCCGCGGGCGTTCGGCCGCGCGTCCCGTCCGTCCGCCGCGGGGCGGATGACCCGGAACCACTCGGAACGCCACCACCACTTGCCGGTGGGTGTGCAGAACACGAAGTCGTACTTCCAGTCGTCGAGGTGCCCCCGCAGCAACTGGGCGAGGAACGGGGGGAGGTCAACGTCGCGGGCCGATGGTCCGTTCTTCGGAGGCTCCAGCCCCCGGAAGATCTTCCTCTTGCCCTCTTCGTTGCGCACGTAGTACTCGGCCAGCACACCCTTGTCCTCGTCGACCCGAATGATCGGGCAGGTGAAGACGCCTCCGTCGTGGCGCTGCTTTCGTGCGAGCAGTGCGTTCTGTCGATGGAGACCGACCAGCTCCTCCCACCGGAGGCCGGTGAAGGCGGTCGTCAGGATGTGCATTCCATAGGCCGGGCCCAGTCGACGCGACAGTTGGAGGACCACCTCGGGCGTGGCCCATCGCTCCTCGTCCGGCTTCTTCTTCGCCGTGTCCGCGGGGAGGCCTGTCAGTCGCCGGCCCGCCAGGGGATTCACGGTCAGGTGCTTGGCGTCCACGGCTCCGTTGAGGATGCGGGCCATGAGCTGAACGCAGTCCTTGACCGTGCTGCGGGCCGCGCTCTTGGCGACCTTCCTGGCCCAGGCTTCCACGTCGAACCAGTTGAAGGCGATCAGGGGAGTGTGCTCCCACTCAGGGAGGATATGGGCCTCAAGCCTCTCCCACTGGTTCATCGTGGTGCGCCCGCGGACGGCCTGGGCGGGCATCCACGTGTCCTTGGTAAAGGTTCCGAACTTCTTGGTGGACAAGTTCGGGTCGATCCAACGACCCTCCCGCATCGCGGTTTCCTGGGCGTCCCCCCACTCTTCGGCGAGCTTCTTCGTGGGGAACCCGGGCTGGCTCCCCCACTTGCCGTCCGGCCGCATGTACCGGCAGCGCCAGGTGAACTGCTTGGTCTGCTGGCCTTTGCGTACCTTGTAGACCTTCTCCGCATACGCCATCTACAAGCATCCTTCCGCGAGCCGTCAGCCGGCCACGGCGTGCAGGAGGGGCCGGTGGCAGGGTGCGGCAGAGTCGAGTGTCAGGCCGGGCGCGCCGGTTCCCAGGGCCTCGTTGATCGATGCCACCGCCGCAGTCGAAAGTCGCCCAGACGTGAGCAGTGTCGGGTCGACGTAGACACAGGTGTGAGAGCTCAGATGCTCGACCCAGAGAAGTGCGTCATGAGGCATTTTGCCCGGTACGCAGAAAACGTGAACACACATCAGCCACCCCTCGTCCCGTACTGGTGGCCCCATGGTCGACGTTGTGTTATCGAATCACACGTATGGGTCACGGGGGAGAGGCTTGGTCGAAGTTCTTCAACCCTCAAGCTTCGCTGGCGACCGACGGCGGACTGTCGTTCCCGTCCCGGTCGTACTCCACGGCCTCAAGCAGGTGCTGGTGCGCCGAGCGCCACGCCTCCAGGTTCCGGCGGATCTCCTCCGGACTGGCTCCTGGCCTCCCCTTGACGACCACGACCATGCGCGCGTCGCCACCGAGGGGAACCACCACCGTGTCCAGGAGGGCGCCGTCATCGGCAAGCTCGTCCACGATGCGCAACGGGAGTCCAGCTGGCGGCTCGGCGGCGGCTTCCGGCTGGGCGGCTAGTCGGGGTTCACGGCCGGCGAGGACTTCGTCGATGGAGTCCGTCGCCCATCCGACACGCCGGGCGTAGGCGCGCATCGTCAGCGACGGCTTGCTGTGCGGCTTGCCCCGCTCGATTCCTTGCACGACGGAACGGCTAACGCCGAGTTCGGCGGCCAGCTGCTCCTGCGTGAGGCCGATTGCCTGTCGGGCGGCCTTGAGTGCCTTACCCAGCCGTGCCCAGTCGCGGTCCATGGCCACATGATGCCGCACGTCTGTGCAACCAAGAAGCCTACTTCCCGCGCTTTGACCTGCTCCGTAGTAAGCATTTCGGCCGTTTGGGGTTGCACGCCGCGCTCCGAAAGTGCGCCCCTTGCGCGCCTGTCACGCAGTGTCGCGCTCTGAAAGTGAGCTGAGAGTGTCCGCAGAGTGCTTGCATCTTGAGGGCTCTTGGGCTTACTTTCTAAGCGTGAGACCGAACGGAGCCGCAATGCGGGCCATACGGAAAGCTCAGAACATGAGCCTTCGAACGCTCGCGCTAGTAACCGGATTGGACCGCGGATACCTGTCCCGTCTTGAGCGAGGACTCATCCGGTGCACGTCGGCCAGTTCGGTCATGAGAGTCGCCAATGCCTTCGGGGTTCCACCCGAGGCCATTACGCACGAGGAGAAACCGTGACCGACGAGGCCAGCAAGGCGCCGCCGGCCAAGCCCGCCCGCCAGCCCCGCAAGCGCGTCATGAAGGCGGTCGAAGCCGAATCCGAGCTCGTCCGCTGGACGCCCGAGGAAGTGGCGGCGAAGAAGCTTCTGCCTTACACCGCACGGGTGCTGCGGCGGAAGTGCAACCGCCGGGAGATCTTCCACCACCAGGACGGCGGAAAGATCACGTTCACTCCGGACGACATCCGCCGCGAGAACGCCCGCACTCAGGTCGCCCCCGTCGCCGCCTAGCTGCGGCAAACGGCCCCAACCGCCGGGCTACCACACACCGACGGCCAGGGCCTCCCGATCCACCCCTCACCTGCAGATACCGCAAGGAGACGAGGACCGATGTCAGACATCATCGCCGGTGATCCGGCAGACACCAACCCCACCCCTCCGGCTCGCGTTATGACCGCCCGCGACCGCCTCGGGGTGATGATCCGCACCAGCCACGGAGACATGACCGTCTGGTCCGCCCCCGAGGTCGACGAGATGCTCGACGCCTACCGCGCCGAGATCCTCGCCGAGGCCATCAAGGCGGCCCAGTGCGAGGTCACCACGGATGGCACCGGCCAACCCGAGGACGTCGCCTACGACTGGGGCGTCATGGACGCTGCCGCCGCGATCGGCGCGCTGCTCGAAGGCGGTGAGTCCCGTGGCTGATCTCCTCCCCGTGGACACGACGTCCGCGTCCCTCGCCGACCTGACGCCGCCGATCGCCCGCCTGGATGTGCCGCTGGCCCAGCTGGTGGCCGCTCTCAGCAAGCCGTACCAGCCGTCCCCACAGGAACTGGCCCGCCAGGCCGCCGCCGAGGAGCACCTCGCGCAGGTTGCCGCCGGGCTCGGGCTGACGCCGGAGGAGTACATCGCGGCCGGCGGACGCGCGGTCGAGGCCCACCTGCTGCACCACGCCGACGCCGACGACGTCACCCGCCCGTTCCCCGACCTGCGCAAGGGCATCCCCGCCCGACTCATCGACGGAAGCGCGAAGCCCGGAGGCCAGTCGTGAGCGACTACCCCGAAGCAGCTGCCCGCTTCGCCCGGGAGACCGACGGCCACGAGATGACCGTGCTCCACGAGGCTGACGGCTACCGGCACCTCCGCTTCGAGAACCCGCAGTACGGCGCGATCTACCGCTTCGATCTGATCACGTGGCCGCATGGCCTTCTGATCCGAGGCGACGGCCCGAACTTCGTCTTCTCCCTGTACCCGACGGTCGACCTCTTCGAGATGTTCCGGCGGACGGCCCAGGTAGGCGACATCAACGCCGGCTACTGGGCGGAGAAGGTGCTCGCCGGGAAGATCCACTCGTGGTCGGAGGATCTGTTCCGCTCCTGGGTGATCGACGAGACGGACAACTACGAGGACCACTACCCGGGCCTGGCCAAGGCGATCGACGAGCAGATCCTGAACAGCGACGAGCACAGCCTGGAGTACCGGGGATCCGCCGAGTACGCGGTCGCCTCGTTCACCCACCTCGACTACCGGCTCCGCTTCCCGGACCGGTGGGAGGAGTCCTTCGAGGACTACTCGTGGGAGTTCCTGTGGGCCTGCCACGCGATCCGCTGGGGCATCGCCCAGTACGACGCCGCGATGGCGACGCAGGCGGTGGCGTCGTGACCTCCGTGACCGTCTCGTCGCCGCTGCTATCCGACCCGCCGCCCGTCCCGCCGAAGCCGGTCCGCCCGGTCGACCCGGACTTCGCCGCCACCGAGGACGCCGGATACATCGAGTCGCTCGAAGCGTTCGGCGCCCGCATCGACCTGCGCCACGCCGCCGGGCTCGCCATCGGTGGCGCCCTGTTCTTGATCGCCGGCTACTACATCCAGACCTGGGGAACCCATGCCTGACCAGAAGCCCACCCGCATCGTGATGGACGTTGACCGGGACGGCTGGACCAGCGGCCTCCAGCTCAACATCGTGTCTCTCGACGAGCGCGACTGCGGCTGGGGATACCGACTCGCTGGCCCCAAGTACAACGGCTCCAGCAAGAACCTGCTGCGCGTTGAGCTGGACGAGCGCGACGCGGCAGAAATCCGGAAGATGCTGGACAAGGCCTTCCCTCCGGTAGATGCCGAGGTGGCCTCCGATGGACGCTGACACCCGCCTCGCCGAGATCGCCGCCCGCGAGCAGGCCGCCAGCCAGGGGCCGTGGACCGTCGAGTCGGACCACCCGTCCTTGACCCGATGGGTCGTCTCCGAGGGCGGCACCCTCAGCGCGAACCTGGGCTACCTCGGCAACAACAACCAGGACGACGCCCGCTTCATCGCCGCCGCCCGCGACGACATCCCGTGGCTGCTGAACGTGATCAAGCAGCTGAAGGCGGAGAACCAGCAGCTGGTCATCGAGAACGACGTCCTCGAACGCGCCCTCGGTATCGGCGAGGCGGCGTGATACCGACCACCGCCACCCCGCCCGTCCGCCCGATACGGGTGATGACGCTCCCCGAAGCCGCCAAGAAGGGACTCCTTCGATGACCGTCCGCCCGCCCATCGTCGGCGCCGCCCTCTGGACCGCCGTCATGAAGGCCGCCGAGAACCGGTGCGAATGCCGGGGCGCCTGCGGCAAGAAGCATGACCCGGACCGCACCCGCAGCCAGCAGCGATGCGACGTCCGCAACGGTGACCACGTCAGCAAGATCGGCGTGATCGTCCTGATCGCGACGCCGCGAGACCCGATCAACGAGGGCGACTTCGCGACCGCCGCCCAGCTGCCCGCCAAGCGCCTGGCCGCGATGTGCCGACCGTGCCACGACGCGGTGCTCCGCAAGATCCGCAGCGCCGCGAAGAAGTTGGCGCCGAGCGACAGCCTCTTCGACGTCGAGGAGTACCGCGTCGCAAAGCCGACAGCCGGCGCCGCCTGAAGACCGCCGGGCCGGCGGATGTCACCCGGCCCCCGAGCCCGGCCACCAACCACCAAGCCGGCCGTCGAGCGCACTCCCTCGCGCTCCGGCCAGGGGCACCGCCCATCCTCCCCCCGCCAGGCGGTGCCCCACCCATCCCTCAACCAGGAGAAACGCCATGCCCGACAGCATCGAAATCAGCCGCGAACTCGCCTGCCAAGTCCTGTGGGTCTTCGGCTACGAGGGTTTCCCGGGCGGCACATTCCAGAGCAAGGTCCTCGACCTGATCGCCCACGCCGACAAGGTGAACGAAGCCCGACTCACCCTGGCCTTCCCGGCCGAGGTCGCCGCCGTCCGCATCGCCAAGCATGACGAGGACGGCATCGCAAAGTTGCGGGCCATCGCCGACGGGCAGGCCGCCGCGTGAGCCGCATCGAATGCGTCCGCTGCCATGACCCGGCCGGACCGTTCGTCCGCACCCCAGAAGGCCCCGTCTGCGAGGACTGCGCCGAAGCGGAGGCCGAACGGTGACCGACGCCGCCGCGGTCGAGCCCGGCCTGTACGACATCCCGGCCGAGCTGTACCACTCCGACCCGGTCCCCGGCGGCAGCCTCTCCTCGTCCGGCGCCAAGCTCCTCGCCGACTGCCCCGCCCGATTCAAGTGGCAGCTCGACAACCCGCAGCCCTACAAGGCGGCGTTCGAGTTCGGCACCGCGGCGCACACCGTCGTCCTCGGCGACGGACCGGAGCTCGTCGTCGTGGACGCCGACCTCTGGAACACCAACGAGATAAAAGCCAAGGTCGCCGCCATACGGGAAGCCGGCGGGATCCCGCTCAAGCAGGCCGCCTATCAGCGGATCTGCGACATGGCCGAAGCCCTCGCCGCCCACCCGATCGCCTCGGAGATCTTCACTCCAGGGACCGGCATCGCCGAACAGTCGGCGTTCTGGTTCGACGGATCGATCTGGCGCCGCAGCCGCTTCGACTGGCTCCGCGACAACGAGATCGACGACTACAAGACCACCGCCTCCGTCCACCCCGACGCCCTCCAAAAGACCGTCCACCAGTTCGGATATCACCAGCAAGAGGACTTCTACAGGGCCGTCGCCATCGGCCTCGGACTCATCCCGCCGACCGGCATCTTCCAGTTTGTCTTCCAGGAGAAGCAGCCACCGTACCTGGTGGAGGTCGCCGAGCTCGACCCCGTCGCCAAGTCGGTCGGCCGATACCTGAACGACTTCGCGATCAGCCGCTACCTGTCCGGCCGCGAGACCGGCCACTGGCCCAGCTACTCCGAGACCTCCACCGTCATCTCGCTGCCGCCGTACATCGAGCGCCAGTACTCCTAGGAGACACCGTGTCCCAACTCCCCCCGCCCGTCCGGGCAGCCCGCCCCCAGCAGGACAACCCCACCTCCGACAAGCCGTTTGCGTTCCAGCCCGCAAGCAAGGCCGGACGCAAGGTCCGCCTCTCGATCCAAGGCGTCTCCGGGTCCGGCAAGACCTGGACCAGCCTGTCCACTGCGGCAGGCCTCGCCGAAGGAGAGCGGTTCGCCGTCATCGACACCGAGCACGGAGCCTCCTCCCTGTACGCCGGGGAGCGCGGCATCCAGTTCGACGTCCTCCCCATGGACCGCTACGACCCCCGCGACCTCATGAAGGCCCTCGACGCCGCGGCCAGCATCGGCTACCCGGTCGTCACCATTGACTCGCTCAGCCACTACTGGAAGGGCACCGACGGCACCCTCGACCAGGTTGAAAAGGCGGCCAGCCGGTACGGCGGCAACAGCTTCGCGGGCTGGAAGGACGGCACCCCGCTCCAGAACGACATGGTCGAGAAGCTCCTCACATACCCGGGCCACGTCGTCGCGACGATGCGGTCGGCCACCGAGTGGGTCCTGCAGGAGAACGCCCGCGGGCGCAAAGAGCCGGTCATGGTCGGCATGCGGGCCGAACAGCGTAAAGGCATCGAGTACGAGTTCGACGTCGCCGCCGAGATGAACATCGAGAACCGGCTGCGCTTCCTCAAGTCCCGTTGTCCGGCACTGCACCAGCAGATCCTCGAACGCCCTGACGGAGCCCGGGACATCGCCAAGCCGCTCCTCGACTGGCTGCGCTCCGGCGCCCAGCCCCAGCAGCAGTAGCCCCGGGCCGCCCCGCCCGCCACTAACAGGCGGGGTGGCCCAGCCCAGAACAGCACACGTGAGAGGACCACCGCTATGACCCGTCGCCTCACCGTCGCCGAACGCCACGCCGCCGTCGAGAAGGATCTCCTCCTCACCGAGATAGCCAGCCGATCCAGCTGGGACCAGTTCCTCGTCGAGCAGGCCCTCTTCGCCGTACTGCGCGAACGCGGCACCGCTTCCGCCAACGACCTGCGCGTCCTGCTCCCCGAGCTCGGCCGCGGCTTCCTCGGCGCCGCGATCACCGCGATGCGGGCTGGCGGTCTCATCCAGCACACCGGCGAGACGGTCCCCTCGACGCTGGACAGCACCAACGGGCACCGCCTCGCCGTCTGGCAGCTCACCAACAAGGGCATCGCCGTCGCCACCCGCAACAACGCGGCCCGACGGAGGGCGGCATGAGCTGGCTGTGGTGGGGCCTCGGAGCCTGGATCGCCGTCGACATCGCCGCTGCCGCCCTCTGGGCCGCCCATGGACGCCGGGTCAAGCGCCGCCAAGAGATCCGCGACGCGCTCCGGTCGATCGGCCGGGAGCGCGCCCGCGAGGCCGCCCTCGAACGCAACCTCACCATCGCCCTCGCCGGCCGCCGACGAATCGTCCAAGCCGCCCTCGACCGCATCCCCCAGCAGACCCGCCGGACGGAGGAAGACCAGTGACCAGCAACCCCTCTAAGGGTCCGCTAGTCGAAGTGGAACCGACCCGACAGCACGTGCGGGCGCTCATGGCGGCTGGCGTGTCTGTGCTGCGCCTGTCCATCCACGCCGGAGTCAGCACCGCCGTGATCGCCAACATCCTGTACCCCAGCCCGGGACGGAAGCGTTCGCAGACCATCCGCAAGGGCAACGCCGCCGCGCTACTGGCCGTCGGCCCCCGGGACGTCGTGCAGGGACGCGTTGACGCCACAGGTACCAAGCGGCGGATCCAGGCCCTGGTGGCCAACGGGTGGCCCCTCCTGCAGATCGGCCCGCACGTCAAGCGACACCCCTACTACCTGAGTGACCTGCTCAAGCAGGACCGCGTCTACGCCTACACGGCCCACGATGTCGCCGTCGGCTATGAGCGGCTATGGAACGCGAACCCGCAAGCCCACGGCGTCACCGTCCACGCGTCAGCCATCGCCCGGACGCACGCCGCCAAGAAGGGCTGGGTCCCGCCGGCCGCCTGGGACGACGAGCTGATCGACGATCCCGAAGCCCAGTCGGCCTTCGCCCCCGAGATGAGCCGCGCCGAACTCGCCGCATACCGCCGGCAAGAGATCGCACACCTCGCCTCGTTCGGCATCCCCGAGCACGACATCGCCAGCCGCCTCGACATGGCACCCCACTACGTCCGGGACCTGATCCGCGACATGCGAAAGGCCGCCTGATGACGAACCTCTCCCTGTGTTCCGGGTTCGGCGGGCTGGACTTGGCCGTCGAGCAGATCACCGGCAACAAGACCACCGTCTACGCCGAGAACGACCGTTTCGCCGCCCAGGTCATGGCCGCCCGCTTCCCGTGGGCCACCAACCTCGGCGACATCACCACCACCGACTGGGCCGACCTCGCCGCCCAGTACGAGTTCGACACCATCTCGGCCGGGTTCCCGTGCCAGGACATCAGCAACGCAGGTAAGCGGAAGGGAATCACCGGTGCCCGGTCAGGGATCTGGAAGCAAGTTGTTGAGGCTGTTCGCCACACTCGACCGCGCCTCGTCTTCCTGGAAAACGTGGAAGCGATCCGGTCGCGGGGCCTCGACGTCGTCGTCGCAGACCTGGCCTCGATCGGGTATGACGCGAGGTGGACAGGCGTACCAGCTCGTGACGTCGGCGCCCCGCACCTCCGCTGGCGCTGGTTCTGCGTCGCGTACCCCACTGCTACCGACCCCGAGCGCGGCGGACGGTACCGGTGGCCCCGGGACATCGCCGAAGCGGAAGGGCGGACTGAACCTGCGGACGGCCGTCACCAGGCTGCCGGCGCCGACGAGCGAGTGAAGCTCCTCCCCACCCCATCCGCCGGCAACTTCAACGACGGCGAGGCACTCGAATCCTGGATGGCGCGCCGGGATCGACTGAAGGCCAAGGGCGTGAACGGGAACGGCATGGGCACCCCGCTGTCCATCGCGGTCCAGCTCCTCCCCACCCCGAAAGCCTCCGACGGGCCGAACGGCGGGCCGAACCAGCGTGACACGAAGGGCAACTACTACCTGCCCGGCATCGCGGTCCGTCTCGATCGGGACTGGGTGACGGTCGACGGCGTCGACTACGGGCCGGCGATCCGCCGCTGGGAAGCCATCCTCGGCCGGCCCGCACCCGAGCCCACCGAGCCCGGCCAGCGCGGCAACCGGCGCATCACCGCCCGCTTCGTCGAGTGGGTCATGGGAGCCGACGCGGGCTGGATCACCGACCTCGACATCCCGCGCGCCCAGCAGATCAAGATCGGCGGCAACGGCGTCGTCACCCGCCAGGCCGTCGAGGGATACCGCCGGTTGCTCGTCCCCGACCTCGCCGCCATGGCCGCGGCCTAGCCCCTCCCACCACCCGCACCAGCCAGAGAGAAGCATCCGATGGCCGAGAAGGACAAGCGCACCTACGTGAAGGTGCACGACGGTCTGCCGGACCACCCGAAGATCATCAAAGCGGGCGGAGAGGCGGCCTGGATGTACGTCTGCGGGCTCGCCTACGCCTCCCGTCAGCTGACCGACGGCGCGATCCCGAAGCACCTTGTCCGCCGGCTGACGGATGGAAGCAACCCTGAAGCAAATGCTTCGGCACTGCTTCGCGTTGGCTTGTGGCACGAAGCCGAACACGACTGCCCGAAGTGCCCGCCAGCCGAGCCCGACACCTACGTCATCCACGACTACGTCATCCACCAGCGTTCCGCTTCGGAGGTCGAAGACCTTCGAGCCAAACGCTCCGCCGCAGGCCAGAAGGGTGGCAGGCGGTCCGGCGAGTCTCGGCGTTCCTCCTCCGAACGTGAAGCAAACGCTGAAGCACTTGCTTCGGATTTGGTGAAGCAAAACGGAAGCAAAACCGAACCAGAGACAGAGACAGAGACAGAAGTAAAAGAAAAGACTTCTCGAACTCCTGCGGAGTCCGCCGATGCCCCCCCTCGACACGACGTCGAACGGGTCTGCAAGCACCTGGCGACCGTGATCGAGAAGGGCGGCGACAAGCGCCCCCGCATCACGGACAAGTGGCGGACCGACATGCGCCGCCTGCTCGACCTTGATGGCGTCACTCCCGACCGGGCCATTGCGGCGATCGACTGGGCGCACGCCAACAAGTTCTGGAATGCCCACATCCTCAGCCCGGCCAAGCTCCGGGAGAAGTACCCCACCCTCCGCCGCCAGGCCATCGCCGAGCGCAGCCAGGGTGCCGGCCCCCAAACCACCGAACGCAACCTCACCGACGAGGAGATCGAAAGTGCCTCCCACTTCGCCTGACGACAGCCCGATGGACTCCTGGCGCAACGAGCGTCGAGACCAGGCCGTCGCCGCCTTCCAGGACCGCATCCCGGCCCTGTACTCCAACGAGATCAACCTGCACGACGACGTCAACACCTGGGCCGACTGCGAGACGGGAGCACCGACCAGCCTCTTCATCTGGGGGCCGCTCGGCGTCGGCAAGACCCACACCGCCTGGCGTGCCGCCCGCCGCTGGGTCGCCGCCCAGTTCGCCGGCGAGTACCGCGGCACCCCCGTCGTGCAGACCTGGCGATCCACCGCCCTCTTCGACGCGCTCCGCCCCGACAGCGAGGGCGGCACCCCGAAGAAGCTGATGCGGGACCTCCAGACCGCGCACCTGCTGTACATCGACGACCTGGCCGCGGCCCGCGTCTCCCCGTCCGGCTGGACCCAGGAACGCCTGTACGAGATCTTCGACGAGCGTTACGTGAACCGACTGCCCGTCCTGATCACCAGCGACGTCAAGCCCAACCAGATCAGCCACATCGTCGGCGAGCGCGTCACCTCCCGCGCCGCCGAGATCTTCCGCGGCGGAGTCGTCCACCTCGCCGGCAGCGACCGCCGCCAGGGCGGTGCCGCGTGAACGACGACCTGTGGAACGCCACCACCAACGACCCGAACGGCGCGCCCGTGTTCACGCACGGCGACCTCGACGCCGAGAGGATCCTCGCCGCAACCGCCATGGCCCGCCCCGACGTCGTGGACGAGCTCGCCATGCAGGGCTTCGACCCCGCCGACTTCACCCGCGACCAGTACCGGTGGGTCTGGTACGCCGTCGAGGAACTCCGCGCCAGCTTCAAGAGCGGCGAGATCCGCTACATCGCCGTCGACCGGCAGCTCCAGGCGTGGCGGGCCGACGGCCGGATCCCCAGCGTGCCGCTCAATCAGGACCAGCTCATCGAGCTGTACGCCCACGCCCAGCACGGATCCGCCGACTGGTACGCGGCCCGCATCAGCGAGAAGGCCGTCGCCGCCCGCCTCGACGGCGTCGGATCCGACGCCAAGGGCCGGGCCCGGTCCGCCACCTTCAACGCCGACGACGACGTCGCCGCCATCCAGACCGCCCTCGACGGCGTCGTCCGCACCAGCGCCCAGGACGAGACCCGGCTCGTCGGCACCCTCCTCGAGGACGTTTTCGCCGAGGCCGTCACGCCGCCCACCAACGAGGACCGCATCCCGACCGGTTTCACAGACCTCGACAGCCTGTTCAGCGGGGGGTTCGCAGCCGGCCAGCTTGTCGTCGTCGGCGCCCGCCCCGCGATGGGCAAGACCACCCTTGGCCTCGGGTTCGCCAGGGCAGCCGCCATTCGGCACGGCATCCCGACCCTGTTCGAGTCGCTGGAGATGGACAACAAGGATCTCGGTCGCTGCGTCGTCTCCGCTGAAGCGCGCGTCGGGCTCCATCACATCAAGCAGGGCATGGCCACCGACGATGACGTGCAGCGCATGGCCCGCCGCGCACCGGCCATTGCCGCGGCACCGCTGCACATCAACGACGGGGCCAACCTGTCGATGCCGCTGCTCCGTGCCCGAGTGCGGAACCTCGTCCGGACCGTCGGCCTGCGACTCGTGGTCGTGGACTACCTGCAGCTGATGCAGGCCCCCAAAGCGGAGTCCCGGCAGGTCGCCGTCTCCGAGATGTCCCGCCAGCTGAAGCTCCTCGCCAAGGAGTTCCAGATCACCGTCGTCGTCCTCGCCCAGCTGAATCGCGGGCCGGAGCAGCGGCAGGAGAAGGTCCCGCAGGTCTCCGACCTCCGCGAGTCCGGGGCCATCGAACAGGACGCCGACATCGTGATCCTGCTCCACCGACCGGACGCCTACGAGAGGGAGTCCCCGCGAGCCGGCGAGGCGGACTTCATCGTCGGCAAGCACCGCGGCGGCCCCACGGCCACGATCACCGCAGCCTTCCAAGGGCACTACGCCCGTTTTGTGGATATGGCCAACACGTGAAGGGCGTGAACGCGATGGATGATCAGCGTTGCGTGGAATGCGCAAGCTCCAAGCTGTACGCGCGCAGCCGGTGCCAGACCTGCTACGGCAGGCATCGTAGGGAACTCAAGAGGGCGGGCGAGTTTGCCCCGCTGCTCATCATCGGCGCCCCGCTCGACAGGCTGATGATGCGCACGGAGCCAGGGCCCAACGACTGCCTGCTGTACAGCGGCACGCTGAATAACGGCGGGTACGGCCAGATCATGGTCGACGGGTCACAGATGCTGGCACACCGGGCGGCATACGGGCTCCAGTTGGGACCGATACCGGACGGCATGGTTCTCGATCACACGTGCCATAACCGAGATGCATCCTGCCTTGGAGGCCGCGCATGCCTTCATCGCCGGTGCGTCAATGTGGCTCACCTGGAGCCCGTGTCCGGGGCGGAGAATACGCGGCGCGGCAGGACTTGGGCGATCAACGGAACTAAGACCCACTGCCCCTCTGGGCACCCCTACGACGAAGCGAACACGCACGTCTGCGGCGGCCGTAGGTACTGCCGAGCATGCAATCGGGCCCTGAAGACGGCGTCATGACCGACCTAACACCCGAGGACATCGCCGCCGCCCGCCGAGAAGGCGACCTCGTGGCCCTGTTGCTCATGTCGGCTGGCCTCACCCCGGCCCCCGTCCCCAAGCAGCGGACTACGGAACCCGAGACGGACAACGTCCACATCGCCCACCCCGGCGCGTGGCCGACCGGAGCCAGCCGCCCCACTCCCGTGCCGCCGCCGACCGCACCGCAGATCGACGCCGCCGTCGACGATTACCGCCGCTGGCTCGTCGCCGACCGGCCCCCCGCCAGCACCAAATGTCCGTGCGCCGGATGCACGCCATGACCGGCACCGAGTGGCACGACCCCATCCCCGCCCGCCGACCCCGAAAGGCCGCCCGATGATCCCCTACTGGTCCGATGATCACGTCGCGCTGTACCTCGGCGACATGCGAGAGGTGCTGCCCGCGCTCGCAGTACAGGCCGACCTGGTCGTGGCCGATCCTCCGTACCAGGAGACCACCCTCGCCTGGGACCGGTGGCCCGAAGGCTGGCCGCAGCTCGTCGAGACGGTCGCCAGCAGCATGTGGTGCTTCGGCAGCATGCGGATGTTCCTCGACCGGCGCCACGACTTCGACGGCTGGAAGCTGTCCCAGGACGTCGTCTGGGAGAAGTCCAACGGCAGCGGCTTCGCCCGCGACCGCTTCCGCCGCGTTCACGAGATCGCCACCCACTGGTACCGCGGCGACTGGCGGGACATCCACCACGACACCCCGCGCACCGCCTACAGCGGCCCCGACAAGTCCGCCCGCGGCAGGAACTCGGTCACCCCGCACACCGGGGCGATCGGCGCCCACACCTACGTCGACGACGGCACCCGCCTCGCCCGCTCGGTGATCAAAGCCGGGGCCGTCCGATACCAGCGCCGGCACCCCACGGAGAAGCCGATCGAACTCCTGACGCCGCTCATCGAGTACGGCTGCCCGGAAGGCGGGCTGGTGATCGACCCGTTCGCCGGATCCGGCAGCACGTTGGACGCCGCCCGGATGCTCGGCCGCCGCGCCATCGGCATCGAAGCCGACGAACGCTACGTCGAAGCCGCCGCACGCCGGCTCGCAGCCAGCCCGCTCACGCTCGCCCAGTGACAGCCGTCCCCGCCCGACCGACACCACACCAACCCTGAGGAGCAGACCGATGACCACCAAGCTCATCCGCGACCGCATCCCCGAGATCGCCGCAGCCCGCGGCCAACAGCTCCAGGTCCACACCGCCGGCACCAACGAGATGGTCAGCCTCCTCCTCGACAAGCTGGACGAGGAAGCCCTCGAAGTCTCCGAGGCCGCCAGCAACGAGGAACTCCTGGGTGAACTCGCCGACGTCCTCGAGGTGGTCCACGCGCTGACCCGGCTGAACGGCTGGACGCTCGACGACCTCGAGGCCGCCCGGACCCGCAAGCACCAGGAGCGCGGCGGCTTCGACGGGCAGCTCGTGCTGACCGTGGCCGACGAGGAGGACGACCGATGACCGAGCAGCCCGACCCCCAGGTTCGCCAGCTCCTCGTCCACCCCGCCGTCTGGCCGCGCCTTGAACTCTGGCTCGAAGCCCACGGCATCACCCTGGCGTGCGCCGGCCAGATCGGCGACGACGACCTGCCGACATGGGTCATGACGCTCACCAGCCCTACTCCGTGACGCGAACGGCCAGCCGCGGGCTATGCGGCTGGCCGTCCACCCCGAGCCTCTCACGAACGGAGATTCCGATGGCTGTCTGCAGGAACGGCCACCCGCTCACAACGGCCACCACCTACCGGGCGCCCTCCGATCCCACCCCCCGATGCCAGCAGTGCCGACGCGAGGCGGTAGCCCGATACAAAGCCCGCCGCCGCGGCTGCCCCAAGCCGACCCTCGACTTCGAACGCCAGCTGTTCCTCCTCGCGGCCAACGGCGCCACCGACCAGGAGATTGCCGACCGCACTGGGGTGAGCCTCGGCAAGGTCACGTGGGCCTGGCGCCGACTCAAGCGGGAACTAGGCGGCCGGGACAGGACTCACACGGTGATCCTCGCGATCCGCTCCCGCCGCATCAGCCTTGCCGACGTTCCCGACCGGAAGGTGCAACAGGGCCATCCGGCAGCCTGAGTGCCCCTCTCCGGGCCTGTCGACCCGGAGGTGACCCGTTCCAGCTCCGGGCTCCCGTGAGGCGCTTACAGGCCCCACAGGGGCCCGCCACCCGAACCAGACACCGAAAGGCCTGACATGTCCGATCCGTCCATCCTCCGCCAGAACGCCATCGACATGGTGAACCTGACCAGCCGCCGTCTTGACCTGATCACCGGCTACCCCGACGGCACCTCCCGCTCCGTCCCCGGCGACGTCGCAGCCGGAGTCCTCACCGCCCAGTCCAACCTCGCGATTGCCACCGCACTGATCGCCGTCGCCGACGCCATCCGCGCCACGGCCGCCGAGCCCCAGCCGTGACCGCGCTACCGCCGCTGTGGCTGCCGGCCGAGCAGGCGTACACCCCGGACCCGCCGCGACTCGACACCGACGAGCAGGCCGCCCTCGACCTCCACGGCCCGCAACCCGAGCACCGCGCCTACCGCAACACCGTCACCGTCGGCGCCATCGACGACTACGAACCCCAGGAGAAACCGTGACACCCAGCGAAGAACTCCGAGCCGCAGAAACCCTGCTCCGCAGCCTGCTCGAACACGCCGCCGAGGGACCGTGGTGGGGCGACGACCTGGACGAGGTCCAGTCCAGCGCCGGCCAGATCGGGCGCGCCCTCGGCACCGGAGCCGACGGGAAGTACCCGTACCCGAACAGCCGCTACATGGCCGCCATGCACCCCGGCGTCGGCACCGCGCTCGCCGATCTCCTGGAGCGGCAGGGCAAGCAGGCCGAGGAGATCGAGCAGTACCTCGGCGCCCAGTTCCAAGACGGCGCCCTCGACCAGGACATCCATGACGCCCTCGCCGTGGCCCGCGCGATCCTCGGGACCCGGCCGTGACCCCCGCCGAACTCCGGGCCGCGATAGCCCGCGACTGCCCGCACCGCCTCGACGACTACGACCGGCACGCCGCGGCCTTCGAGGCCCGCGGATGGCCGCTCGGCCTCGCGTTCGCCGAGTTCTGGCGCCAGGAGCACGCGATCAGTAGCCGGCCGCGCGTCGAGGAACGCATCGACCGGCTGTACCGGGCAGCACAGCGCAGCCGATTCGTCTGGCGCGCACGACGCCTCATGACCAAAGCCAGCCGCATCCGAGGCAAGATCCTGGAGGGACTCAAGTGACTGACGAGACCGAACGCTGGCGGTACGCGGCCCGGATTGAGTGCGCCATCGGCCTCAACGGCGGCGCCGGGGGCAGTGAAGGCGTCAAAGCCGCACGCGACGCCGTCCTCGCCGTCCGGGACGAGGAACTCGACGCCGTCCGCCGCCGGGCGATCGGCCACGTCGAGATCATCGGCGACGTCCGCGACTGGGCCCGCAAACACCTGACCGTCGAGCAGCAGGAGCAGCTGCGGGACGTACTCAGCCGGGGACGGAGGGGTGGCCAGTGACCGCCAAGCGGCTCGTCGCCCGCTGCACCGCCGTGACCGTCGGCCTGCTCCTCGTCGCCAGCGTGACCGCCGGCGCCTACCACGACGGCGGCTGGCGCCTTGTCGCGGCCACGTGGGTCATCGTCCTCGCCGTCGCCGCCGCGGCCTGTGCCCTGACCTGGGCCATCGACAACTGGAACGCCCGCTAACCCACCGCCCCACCCGCACCGCACCGCACAGGAGAACGCCGTGACCGAATGCATCGCCGCCACCTGCAGCCGTGAGCTCCGCGACCACGAGATAGCCGTCCAACTGCTGTGCGACCCCTGCGTCCACGCCATGCGGGCGTGGCTGACCTCGATCCCCGGCCAGATGATCGTCCTCCGCGAGGGCAGCATGCAGCGCGAGGCTGGCGGGGGCGGTCGGACCGGGACCCGCACCGCACCCCTCCCCGGCCGGCTCGACACCCTCAACCTCGTCGGGCCCGCCGCAGTCGGCACCGTCATCGACCGGCACGGCGACCAGACCGGCGACATCCCCATCGTCGGCACCCTCGGCAGCTGGGTGCGGCTGATCATCGAAGAGCGGCCCGCGAAACCCCCGACCGCGGCCACCGAGACCACGCTCGCCGCCTGGCTCGTCCTCCATCTCGGCTGGAGTAGCCAGCAGCCGTGGGCTGGCGAGATGCGGTCCGAGCTGCACGACATGATGGCCGCGATCTGGCGGATCACCTCCCTCGAACCCCGCACCCGAGCCGTCAGCCGTCCATGCCCCCGCTGCCAGTACCTCGGGCTGATCGAGCGGGACTGGGCGCAGTACACCGAATGCACCGGGTGCGGCGGACTTTGGACCAAGGACGAACTCAACGCGGACGCGGTACGCAGGGCCGCCGCATGACGAAAGCCCCCGCTGCCTGACGAGGCGGCGGGGGCTTCGGCGTGTCCGGGGTTACAAGCTCGTCGCCTCCCGGCGGGCTGCGACCAGGGCGGCATGCACCTCGTCCAGGCGCTCGCAGTGCGTCCGAACTTGCGCAATCACAGCGGCGAACTGATCGGGGTCGAGGCACTCCATCACCTCGTCCTGCCAAGGCTCCAGTACCACGTGCGGCATCCGACGCTCGCGACGATCGTCATAGGGATCCACCACGATCCGAGCCGACAGCACCGGCATCTCCAGAGTCCCCTCCTCCGCGTCGAACACGGGCAACATGATCGCTTCGAAGTCCCGGCCGTGGCAGAGGTCGACCAGGGCGCCGTCACCATCGTTTCGGTGGTGATCCGTGCACCACGACGGGCACGACTCTACGATCTGGCCGCCGCCCCAGATGCGTCGCAGCCACGTCCGGACCTTGCCCGGTTCGGCGACGACGGGACGCTCGGGCAGTACAGTGGTCATCGAGAACTCCTTCTTCCAGGTTGGATCTCTGACTCGCGGGTGGCGACCCGCTGGTTTTCAAGGCCGGACGGTGGCGACCGTCCGGCCTTTACGCGTTGTCGGGCTCGACTAGCAGGCGGGCGAGTTCACTGCGGTCTGCTTCGGGTAGGCGAGCCCGAAGTAGCGCGGCAGCCCCGGCGAGGTCACCGGGCTGGATGGAGACCGGTCGATCGAGCGGGCCCACGGCGACGTAGTGACCACAGCCGCTCGGATCGGCAATGACACCTGTACCCAGCAGGCGGAGCATCGCTCGCTGGAGCGTTCCTTGCGTGATCAGGAAGCGCCGCAGCAGGTCTCGCTGGAGTGGCAGGCGCTGACCGGCAGGCCACCGACCACTGTCGATCTCTGTCTGCATGAGGCTGGCGACAGCCCCAAAATCCGAGTGGCCGCGCTTGAACACGGCTTGCTTGTCGGCCGCTTCCAGCATGACCTGGCCAAACCCCCGCGAGGCGTGAGCGCGGTTATGGGCCGGGCCCTCTGAACGGATCGCCCTTACCTCGGCAGCCTCAGCTTCGGGTCGAGTCGCGAACCATTCGAGGCGCTTGGCGGATACGAGCGGCCACCAGGTGTCCGCGTGGTCCCAGGCGTGCTGTCGCCAACGGCGCTCCGGGTTCAGTGCGATGCCGACGTACAGCAGCGAGCCGGCGTCGTCGTACAGGCGGTAGAGCGCGGTGCGCTCGGGAGATTCGGGCATGCCCCTCCTTGTGTTGCGTGTGGCCTGCGCCACTTCACGTCACCCGACGGTAATGCTTATTCGCATCTGTATCAAGCTCTCGCGGCTGATTGGGCACGCAAAAGCCCCCGGCCTACGCCGGGGGCTGGTCGGATTGAGTCAGTGAACGGGCAGGTGGTAGCCCATCTTGAAGAGGTGGCTCGGCTTCGTCAGCACGGTCACTTCAATCGGGCGTCGGTCGTTGCTGTAGACGACTCTGAAGATCTCCAGGACGGGCACGTCGCCCGGCAGTTCGAGGTGGACGTACTCGCGAGAGGTGGCGTGACGGGCGCTCACCTCGTCTTCTTGTTCGATCGCCGGGTACCCCATTTCGCCGAGCAGCGTGGGCGAGCCCCCTGTGATCTTCCGGCGGTCGGCGAGGCGGGTTCCCTGCGCGATGTCGGCTGGGTAGTACGAGTCGACGAGCTCGGCAGGCTCATCGTCCAGAAGGCCGACCCTGGACCGCAGTACCGCAACCCCGCCGTCAGGCAGGCCAAGCACCTGACGCACTCGCCGCGGCGGCACAACCTCGCCGACGAAAAGAATCCGATTCGCGCCGCTCTGCTGACGCTTCGCCGCCTCGGTCACCCAGCGATACGGCTGGCCGTTCTCGGCGGGGGCCATGAAGGAGGCCGGCGAGATAGTCAGCGGGGCTCGCGTCCGAACGAACACGCCACTGCCCTTCCTGCCCTCCAGGAAGCCCTCCCCCTTGAGGATGTTTAGCGCCCGCTGAATCGTCACGTTCGACGCGCCGTGCTCGGCCATCAGGTCCTCGGTGCTCGGGAGCTTCCTGCCTGGCTCCCATTCACCCGACATGACCAGCTCGCGAATGTTCGCTGCGATGCGGTCCGCGACTCCACGCTTGTCCTCGTGCGCCTTCGGCATGTCAGTTGACCTCGATCTCGTAGTGCAGGCGAGATCCAGGCCGCATGACCATGCAGCTGACCTCGATGGGCTGGTCGTCTTGCGAGACCGTGGTGCGCCGCAGAACCATGACCGGTTCCCCGGCGAGCACCTCCAGTGCAAGGCATTCGTCGGCTGTAGCCAGACGGACCTCGACGTCCTCCTCGACGCGTCCCGGGCGATGGCCGAGCGTGGTCAGGAGGGTCGGAGCGCCGCCGCGGATCTTGCGGTGCTCGGCGAGCGGCGTGCCACGGGCGATGGCTGGCGGGTAGTACGAATCTGTGAGCTCGACGGCCCTTCCGTTCGCCCGCATCAGCCGGCGGCGGATGACGGCCGGCTCGCCGCCCGGGAGGTGGAGGGCGGCGGCGATGTCCGTAGGGGGGATGACCTCGCCCACTTCGAGTAGCTCTTGCGTTCCGCTCGCTCGGCTCCAGGCGTCGGCCTGGCCTTCCGGGTTGGGCAGCACGTAGGGCAGTGAGGTGCTGCGCCACATTTTTTCCATCGCGCCTTCCTCGCTAGCAGGGCTCTGACCTGAAGCTTAATACCTGGATGCGTACAGCAGTCCGGTCGGCGAGAGACTCGCGCGCCTCGAAATGCTTGCTACAAAACGTATCGAGCGCTTATGGTTGCGACATCGCCCCAGACTCCTGAAGGGAGCAGCCAGTGCTGCGTGTGAAGGAGGTCGCGACCCGACTCAAGGTCCACCCCGCGACCGTGTACCGCTGGATCAACGAAGGCCACATGCAGGCCATCCGCTACGGAAAGCCGCTGGAGGTTGGCGCCGAGGCCAACGGATCTGGCGGAGCGATTCGAGTCCCCGAAGCCGCTCTCGCGGGCTTCGAGATCCCCGAGACGGAGGTGGCCTGAATGTCCGCGACCATCACCCAGACCGTCCCGACTCGGCGCCCCGTCGCCGTCGCCGTCAACTCGGACCCGTCGATGGATGAGGCTCTGGCCCGCGTCCGCCGGGATCGCCGTCAGCAGGCCGTAGCCCACTCGCTACAGGCGGCCGTGCTCGCCGACGAGGCCGGATGGACGGACGCCGCCGCAGGCTTCCGCGCCGACGCCGACCGGATGCGCAAGGCGATGGCGTCATGAGCGCCCCGTCCCTCGCGATCACCGAGGAGCACCGCGCCGAAGGCCTCGCCACCCGCGTCCTGGACATCCTCGCGGACCCGGCCAACCCGTCCCGCCGCAGCCTCCCCGCCTACCGGTTCGCCGCCCTCCGCGCCTTCGAGACGGCCGCCGCCAGCGCCGACCAGCCCACCGCATGCGACTGGTGCGGACAGTCCGGCAGCGACCCGATCGAACCGCAGGACGGCGAGTAACCCCGCGCCAACCGCTAACCCGCCCCCGCCTGACCAACGAGGAGAACCAGCATGGCCAGTCCCGGCGCGCAGGTGAAGGACATAACCGGACAGACCTTCGGACGGCTCGAGGTCCTGAGCTATGTCGGGAAGGACCGGCACAGCAATGCGCTATGGCTGTGCCGTTGTGGAGGCCCCACCTGCGACGGGCGAGAGATCACCGTGGCAGGTACTGACCTTCGGCGCGGCAACACGAGGTCCTGCGGCTGCCTGTCCCGAGAGTCGACCGCCGCCAGGAACAGCATTCACGGCTTGCATGGGCACCCGCTCTATCAGGTATGGCAGGGCATGATCGCCCGTTGCCACAACTCGAACCACAAGGCATTCGCTCGGTATGGCGGCCGCGGGATTGCGGTCTGTAATCAGTGGCGCGAGTCCTTCGAGACCTTCCATCAGGACGTCATCGAGGGATACCGGTCCGGACTGCAGCTGGATCGGGTCGACAACAACAGGGGCTACGAGCCCGGAAATACCCGGTGGGCCACGCCTGCGCAGAACAGCCGGAACACCCGCCGCAACAACGTAGTCGAGTTCGCCGGCCACTCCAGGTGCGTCACCGAATGGGCGGAGCTGCTCGGCCTGAGTCGTGACGCCTTGCGCAATCGGCTGCGTCGCGACTGGCCGATCGAGCGCGCCCTGACAGAGGGCGTCGCCCCGGACCGGCTGGCCCAAGCACTCGGCGACCCCCGATAGCCGCCACCAACAAGGAGACCTCCATGAGCACTGAACCCTGGGCGCCCGAAGTCATCGCCCGCTACCTGACCGTCGGCGGCGCCACCGTCGACATCACCGAGAAGGCCATCGAGCGCACGGAGGGCGAGACCGGATACGGCCCGATCGGCAACGGCTACTCGGGATACCGGCAGCCCACCGAACTCGTCGACATCACGCTCACCGCGTTGTGCTCCGGATGCACCGCCACCGACGAGCACGAGTTCACCGATCTCTACGCATACGCCCGAAAGGGCTTCCTGGACGAGCTGAAGCCCTGGCAAAGCCCTAAGACCTGGGCCCAGTCCCACGCCGAGAAGTGCCGCGCCCTGCCCCGCCCCACCGCCTGAACCCCACCCGCCTGAACACCGGAAGGACCCACCGCCATGTCTTTGCCCGCCTGGATGCACAGCCAGCTCACCGCGCGCGGAATCAATCTCACTGCCGACGACCTGGACGACGACGAGCCCGTAGGTCTCACCGCCTGCCCCTGCCACGAGGGCTGCCCGGCCTGCGACAACACCGGTGTCATCTACCCGTAACCCCACCCGCCTGACCAACGAGGAGCACCGTCATGCCCGGACCCGCCATCGTCGACCTCTCAGCCGGCGACACGATCACCCACGCCAACCCGCCCGTCTGCTGCGGCACCACCATGCGCCACCGGCCCTACACCAACACCAGCGCCGTGTGGACCTGCTGGTACTCCGAGGACACGCAGATCCACGTCAACCTCGCCGGCCGCATCACCGAACAGCCCCACCTCGACGGCACCTGCGAAGACGAACTCCACCAGTCCGCCTGAACCCCGGAAGGACCCACCGTCATGCCTGAAACCACCCAGCAGAAATCCCACTTCGCCATCGTGACCGCCCAGACGATGACCCCGAGCGGCCCCGTTCTCTCGACCTGGACCACCGGCCTAACCCTGCCGTCGACCTACACCCGGGAGCAGGCGTTCCAGGCCGTCATGGGCGAGTTCGTCCGCACCCACCCGATCATGGCCGACCACGTCATCCTCCTCTTCGACCTGCAGCGCAACGAAGTCTGACCGTCGCCCAGCCCACCACCTGACCACCGGAAGGACCCACCGCCATGACGTTCACCTTGATCAAGACGCCGGATGACTTCGACCTCGCTCTCGCCGAGCGGGACGCGCAGGCCGACACCATCGACCCCGTGACCGCGCTCATCGAGGCCCGCATCCAGGTCATCGACTACCGGCACAGCTACCCCGAGGCCGCGTGATGGACGAGTTGCGCCGCTGGATCAAGAAGCTCGACCTGTTCGCCGTCGTCGAGAAACTCCTCACCCTCGCCGCCCTCGCCCTGGTCGCCATCAGCGTTGGCGGCCAGCTCGGCCAGATGCTGGGCCTGCGCGGCGCAGCAGCCACCGCAGTCGGCTGGTCAATCGCCCTGGTGTACGACGCCCTGTGGATCGGCGCCTTGCGCATGTCCGAGGTCGCCATCCGGCAGCGGTCCCGGATCGGCATGGCGGTCATGCTCGGCTTGACCGCCGCGGCCATCGGCGTCTCCACGTTCGCCCTGTGGAAGCTCGGCCACGCCCAGGTCTTCGCCGGCGTCCCGGCCGCTGCCGCCGTCTTCATGGGGCTGCGGCTCTTCGCCGACAACATGCTGGCCGACACCGACACGGCCAGTCGGATCGCCGATCAGTCTGCCGCCGCCCGCAACGCCCATGCTGTCGCGGCGGCCGATGCTCGGCATCTGGCCTCCGGCGCCCGCACGGATGTTCTCGCCGAAACTGCGGAGCACCTCGCCGAGATGGCTCGACAGATCGCCCGCGCTGAAGTCCTGACCGAAGCCCAGAAGAGGATCAGCAAGGCTCGCGCCAAGGCCGAAGACGTGCTTGCCGAAGCCGACAAGGAACATGGCGAGAAGGCCGCCGCCTTCCTGGCGCGAGAGCTGATCGCAGTCGGGTCACACTCCCGGGTCACACCCGAGGGTCACACCCCGCCCGAACTGGAGGGTCACACAGGGGTCACGCAGGTCACACCCGAAATCGAGACCGTGACCCCCACCCCCGCGACCCCGGACGAAACGGACAGCGACGACTGGCTGGAGCCGGACCCCGACGGGGTCGCCCCGACCGAGGAAGAACTCGCCGGGCTGGACGAGCTGGCCCTCGCCGACGGCGTCAGTCGACCCCGGCCGGGAGAGACCCTGACCGACGAACAGCTGGCAGTCGTCCTGCGCTGGCTGCGCTACATGACGGAGCCGCCCACCTCCTACCGGGAAGCGAAGAAGGCCTTCCGGAAGTACGGCTTCAAGGCCAAGGAGCAGCGGGTACGCCTCGCCTTCCGCCAGATCGACGCCCTTGAACGCGAGATCGAGGCCCTCGAAGCGGAAGCCGCACCCACCCCTTGACCCGAATCCGGCACCACCAGTGAGGCCCAGCACCCGCAACTGCTGGACCTTGCTGCGACTGCCGGAAGCGGTCGACAGCACAACCGCAAGTCAACGCCGTGGAGTGACCCGGGGAGCGGAACCATCGCAGACCCGGCAAGCAGAACCGGCACCCGAACGCAGGCTCGATCAGAAGGGAAGCGTCATGTCGGTCCGCCCCAGCCCGTGGCAGCAGCCGCCCGAGCGCCCGAAGAAGTTGGCGCAACGCAAGGCGGAACGCCTCGCACGGCGGGCCCAGTACTGGGGCGGACTCCTCGACGCGGCCCGCGAGATGGGTCCCCAGGCCTTCGCCTCGACGACCTTCGACCGGGCCCGCGTAGAGATCGATCGGCTCCCCGTAGGGCAGCAGGAGCGGGCCTACGAGGCCCTCGCCGCCGCCATCGACCGGATCCGCGAAGCCCACGCACAGTGATCGCCGGCTGTGACCGGGATTGTGACCGCACCTGTGACAAGCCGCTGTGACAGCCCGATTCAGCCCCACCCGTACCTGCACGCGTGGGCGCGTGCGTGCGCGCGCGAGAGTACGACTCTCCGTAACGACCCGTCAAGTTCCCCACGACACCGAAAGGAAGGACTTCCCATGATCGAAGCAGTGGTCAGCTCCGCCGCCGGCGGCGCGTGCGCCGGCTCCGCGGCCCTCCTCTACTACTCGGAGAAGCTGCCCGGCATCAAGAAGCTCACCAACAAGCTCCACACCGACCGCGCCCAGGCCATCCTGATCGCCACCGCCTCGGCCGCCGTCATCTCCACCCCGGCGGGCAGCTGGTGGAACGACACCGTCAACGCCCTCCACGACTGGTCCGTCGGCCTGGTCGGGCAGTGGACGGGCCTGCTGATCACCGGCATCCCCGCCCTGTTCGTCACCGTGATCTTCATCAACGACCTGTGGACCCGGAAGGTCGAGCACCGCACCCGCATCCTGGGCGCCCTCCTGCCCGTCCTCGTCTCCACCATCCCGGGCCCCATCGGGAGCGGCATCCAGTCCGTCCTCTCCTGGGTCGTAGGCAAGGTCAGCGGCCTCGTCGCCGGCGCGTTCGGCCTGGCCTGAGGGGGCTGACCTGTGATCGAGCTCCTCGTCCTCATGGCCATCGCCTACGCCGGAGCCCGCGGCGTCGAGTCCATGACCGGTCACAGCGACCGGCGCCATGACACCGAAGCCGCGCGGGAAGCCGTCGCCAAGGTCGCCGAGACCGGCACGCCGCCGGCCACCACGGCCAAGACCCCCGGCCCGACCGACCCCGGAGGCACGTTCAGTGCTGCCGCACCCCGCAGTGCGAGCCTCGGCGGGAAGGTCGCTGCACCTCTGGCGATCGCCGCCGAGACCAGCACGGCGATGTGGAAGGCCGTCGGCGAGGGATTCCGCGAGCGGTGGCCCGAGATCCGGGCCGAACGCCGCAGGCAGATGGCGGCCCGTGCCGCCAAGCGCAAGGCCGAGAAGGCGGCGGCCGAAGCCGAGGAAGCGGCGCGTGCCGCGGCCGAGAAGGCCGGCCCACCACCCGCCTACCCACCGAAGCCCACCACGCCCCCGACCATCGCGCCGCCGACGGTCACCCCTTCGGCCACTCCCACCGCTCCAACGTCAGGAATCAACGGGCCGCAGCCCGTCATGAGTTGGCCAGGAGACGGCTCCGCACGCATCCCCGCCCAGCCCACACCCGACCCGAGCAGGCACCTGACCGCCGTACCGGACCCCGCACAGAACGGAGACCCCATGTCCTCGCCGTCCACCCTCGTCCCCGAGATCCGCACCCTCGACGGGCTCCTCAACGCCCTCACCCTCTTCCGAGCCATGTGCGAGATGCGCGCCGAGGAAGCCATGGCCATCGCCGTCGACGACCTGGCCCTGTCCAACCGCCTCGACCAGATGGAGACCGAGCTCGCCGACCTCGACGTCGACGACAGGACCCGCGCCGAGATCGACGGCCTCCGCGAAACCATCCACGCCCAGTCGCAGGCCGCCGCCCAGTACGGGAGCGCCGCCAAGGACGCCGCCGACCTGGCCCTCGCCACCGCGCAGGCCGCCCACAAGAACCACGGCGGCATCGCCGAAGCCGTCCAGTCCTCGCCCATCGAAGTCGCCGCGCAGGCCGGCTACTACAACCGCTGACCAGGAGACCCTCATGGCCATCACGAAGATCGCGGACGTCATCAATCACCGAGCCCTGCTCGCCGCACTCAACTCGATCCGCGCCGAAGTCGAATCCCGCCAGGAAGACGTCGACAACCTCGCCGCCTGGTCCACCGAGATGGCCGACCGCATGCAAGGCGTCGCCGAAGAACTCCAGACCCTCCAGGTCGACATGTACACGGTCGGCAACATCGCCGCCCTCGCCGACGTCATCTCCGGCCAGGCCGCCTCCGCGACCCGCTACAAGAACGCCACCGACACCGCCGTCACCCAGGCCGCGAGCGCAGCCCGCACAGCGCACCGCAACCACGGCCGCATCCAGGACGCCGTCGACGACAGCACCGTCCCGATGGCCAGGAACACCTTCTATTCCGCCGAATAGCCGTCCACCCCGCATTGCCCAGACGCTCCCGGCCCGCCACCGCGCGGTCCCGGGAGCGGTGGGGAGTGCCGGGCCCAGGCCCAGCCGCAAACCCGCAGACCGAAGGGACCCCGCCGTGCGCGCCCCGAAGACCCCGACCCCCCAATACGCCGACTACGCCGCGTTCATGGCCGCTCAGGCCAACACCGCGACCGCCCGCGCGGCCACCGGGAAGAAGCCCCGCACCCTCAAGAGCTGGGCGTTCGCCAACCGCGGGAAGCTCGCCATCGCAGCGACCGCAGCCAGCCTCGGCCCGGCCGGAGACGTACTGTCGGCGACCGGCGACGGATGGAAGACCGCCCTCACCCTGGGAGCGGCGGGCGCCACCGCAGCAGGCGCCTGGGGTTGGATGCCCGGCCTCTGTAAGTGGAAGGGCGACTGGAAGCCGGCCCGCACCCTCCCCGGCCTCAACGACCGACGCACCGCCCTGTCCATGCCCGTCACCGGAGGCGCCCTCCTCACCGCCATGGCCGCGACCGGCGGCCCCGAATGGGGCGACAACCCCTGGTGGGGTCTCTCCCTCGCCTGGTCCGCCGCCTACGGCACCTGGGCATGGCAGCGCTGGGGCCGTCGCCCCGTCGAGAACAAGGCGCCCGCCCTGACCCAGCACATGCTCGACTGGATGACCTACGCCGCCGCCACCGACGGCCCCTACCCCAAGAGCAAGCTCGTCTCCCCGCTCGCCACCCCGCAAGGCGGCTGGAGCGCCGAGATCCACATGCCCCGCGGCAAGGCCTTCCGCATCCAGGCGATGGACGACGTCCTGTCCGCCATCGGCATCGACGACGCCGACCTCGTCGCCTTGGAGAAGACCGCACCCCGCAAGGGCAAGATCACCGTCTTCGCCGAGAACCCCCTGAAGAAGGGGACCCTCTTCGGCCCGCAGCACGTCCTGGACCTGGAGACCGGCCTCGCACCCATCGGCGTCTACTACGACGGCGCCCCGGCCCACTACCGCTTCTACCAGCCCGGCTCGGGAGCCGTGCACTCCTTCGTCACCGGCACATCCGGCTCGGGCAAGTCGAGGCTCCTCGACGCCCTGCTCGGCATCGAGCGCCGCAGCCCGGTGGTCTGCTCATTCGTCATCGACCCCCAAGAGGGCCTGTCCCTGCCCGACTGGCCCGACGGCGTCGCCGTCTTCGCCCCCGGCAACGGCTTCGGCATCGTCGTCCTCCGTGCCTTCCAGGCGATCATGAAGGAGCGCGCCAAGCGGTACAACCGCATGAAGTGGATCGACGACAAGGGCCGCACCCGCGTCGGCCGCGCCTTCTTCGTCCCCGGAGACCCCGACCCGCTGATCTCCCTCACCCTCGACGAAGCCCACGACCTCCTCAACGACCCCCAGCACGGCGAAGAAGCCGTCGCCATCATCGGCAACTGCGCCAAAGAGGTCCGCAAGGTCGGCGGCAAACTCCGCCTCGCCAACCAAGGCCCCAACGCATCCGAACTCGGAGGCGAGACACTCCTCCGCGACATCCTCCAGGGCGGCAACAACGCCGTACTCCGCTCCGGCAGCTCCGCCACCGGCAAGCGGGCCGCCGGCACCGCCCTCGGCGACATCGACCCCGGCGCCATCCCCAAGGAGTTCAACGACGGCAGCGGCACCGGCGGCCTCGGCTACCTCGCCGGCCCCGACAACCGGGCCGCCATGTGGCGGGCCCCCAACGTCGAAGACCCCTACGGCCTCGCCCACGAAGGCTTCACCACCGGCATCGAGCAGGCCAGCATCGACGCCCTGCCCATCGTCCGCCACGTCCTCGCAGAGCACGCCCTCATGCTGGAGCTGCGCAACGCGGGCGAGCAGTACACCTACGACCCCGCCCGCTTCACCGAAGGCGCCCCCAAGCCGGCCAGGAAGGCCCGCCCCGCCGCCCCCGCGGTCGAGCACGTGCCCGCGGCAGTCGAACCCGAAGCCGTACCGTCCGCGACCGCGCGGAAGATCATCGCCTTCCTCCTCCACCCCGGCAGCCCC
>NZ_LGDE01000250.1 GCF_001279725.1 Streptomyces sp. WM4235
GGAGGGCTTCGCCGCTGCAGACGACGAGTCGCAGGGTGGGGCAGGTGGTGATCTCGGTGTCGGCGAGGAACGCGGCGAGCATCGAGGGGACGAAGTGCACGACGGTGACGCGCTGTTCGCGGATGAGGGCGGCGAGGTAGTCGGGGTCCTTGTGGCCCTCGGGTCGGGCGATGACGAGGGGCGTGGCTTCGGCGAGGGGCCAGAAGAACTCCCACACCGATACGTCGAATCCGGCGGGTGTCTTCTGCAACACGCGGTCGTCCGAGGCGAGTCGGTAGGCGCCCTGCATCCACTGGAGGCGGTTGACGATAGCTTCGTGTTCGACCATGACGCCCTTGGGGCGGCCGGTGGATCCGGAGGTGAAGATGACGTATGCGGGGTGGCGCGGCAGCAGCACCGCCGAGCGGTCCGCATCGGTCACGACCGCCGCCGACTCCCCCGCGAGACGGGTACCGACCTCGGGCCCGTCGAGCGACAGAGCCGGGATGCCCGGTACCTCCGGAAGCGAAGTTGCCGACAGAGTGTCGGTAACCATCAGAACCGGGGCGGCGGTTTGGATCATGTGGGTGAGGCGGTCGGTGGGCAGGGTGGTGTCGAGGGGGAGGTAGGCGCCGCCGGCGCGGACGACGGCGTGCAGG
>NZ_LGDE01000251.1 GCF_001279725.1 Streptomyces sp. WM4235
AGTCCAAGCCGGCCGTCTTCGCCTACGACTCGGGCGAGGCCTCCGCCTCGACCTCGGGGGGCACCGGCATCGGCAACGAGATCGTCTCCCTGGCCGGCGGGACGAACGTGTTCGCCGACCTCGACGACACCTTCGGCGACGTGTCCTGGGAGAAGGTCATCGAACGCAAGCCCGACGTCATCCTGATCTACGACTACGCGGGGACCACGGTCGAGGCCAAGAAGCAGCGCCTGTTGAACGACCCGGCTCTCGCACAGGTTCCCGCGATCAAGAACAAGCGGTTCGTGGTCCTCCCGCTGTCCACGGCCGTCCTCGGCGTGCGCGTCGCCGACGCCACCGAGTCCCTGGGGCGCCAACTGCACCCCGACGCCGCGTGAGCCCGCGCCGCACCCCGGTCGTCCTCGTCCTGCTCGCCGCCTCCCTGGTCGCCTCCGCCGTCGCGGGCCTCGCGCTGGGCGCGGTACGGATGGCCCCGGGCCAGGTGATCGACGTCCTCCCCGCAGGGCCCGGAGCCGGAGCGGGAGCCGGCGGTGGAGCCGCCGGTGCCATCGTGTGGGACGTACGGATGCCCCGCCTCCTCCTCGGCGCCGTCGTCGGCGCCGGACTCGCCGTGGCCGGAACCGTGTTGCAGGCC
>NZ_LGDE01000252.1 GCF_001279725.1 Streptomyces sp. WM4235
ACGCCACCGCCGCCGCCCACGGCAAGCGCGCCCAGTGCTTCGGCGGCGCCAAGAACCACATGATCGTGATGCCGGACGCCGATCTCGACCAGGCCGCCGACGCCCTGATCGGCGCCGGCTACGGTTCCGCGGGCGAACGCTGCATGGCCATCGCCGTCGCCGTCCCCGTGGGGGAGGAGACCGCGGACGCCCTGGTCGCCAAGTTGAAGGAGCGGATAGCCGCCCTGCGCATCGGCACCTCCGACGACCCGGACGCCGACTTCGGACCGCTCGTCAGCCGCGACGCCCTCGACCGGGTGAACCGCTACGTCGACATCGGGGTGACCGAGGGCGCCGAACTCGTCGTGGACGGACGCGGGTTCACCCTACCCGGGCACGAGAACGGCTACTTCGCCGGCGCCTCGCTCTTCGACCGGGTCACCCCCCGGATGCGGATCCACCGCGAGGAGATCTTCGGCCCGGTGCTGAGCGTCGTACGCGCCGCCGACTACGAGGAGGCGCTGCTCCTGCCCAGCGAGCACCCCTACGGCAACGGCGTCGCCATCTTCACCCGCGACGGTGACACCGCCCGCGACTTCACCCGACGGGTGGGCGCCGGCATGGTCGGCGTCAACGTGCCCATCCCCGTCC
>NZ_LGDE01000253.1 GCF_001279725.1 Streptomyces sp. WM4235
CGACACCGAGATCACCACCTGCCCCACCCTGCGACTCGTCGTCTGCAGCGGCGAAGCCCTCCCCACCGACCTCACCACCCGCTTCCACACCTCGGCCGGAACCTCAAAGGTCGCCCTGGAGAACCTCTACGGCCCCACCGAGGCGGCCGTCGACGTCACCGCCGGTTCCTGCACGGTGGAGGCCGCCGCGGAAGGTCGCGCCTCCGCATCGATAGGCAGTCCCGTGTGGAACACGCAGGTGTACGTCCTGGACCACCACCTGCAACCCGTACCCCCCGGCGTACCCGGCGAACTCCACCTCGCCGGCACCCAACTCGCCCGCGGATACACCAACCAACCCTCACTCACCGCCGAACGCTTCATCGCCAACCCCCACAGCACACCCGGCACCCGCATGTACCGCACCGGCGACATCGTCCGCTGGCTCCCCAACGGCACCCTCGACTACCTCGGCCGCACCGACAACCAAATCAAACTCCGCGGCCTACGCATCGAACTCGGCGACATCGAAACCGCCCTCACCACCCACCCCCACATCACCCACGCCACCGTCATCCTCCGCGAAGACACCCCCGGACACCCCCAACTCACCGCCTACCTCATCCCCCCCCCCCACACCCCCACCC
>NZ_LGDE01000254.1 GCF_001279725.1 Streptomyces sp. WM4235
GATGCCGTAGGGCCTCCACCGGCAGGGCACCGAGCCAGTCTGCGGTCTGATCGGGGGCGATGGCGAGGACGCCTTCGGGAGGGGTGGCCTGGGCGGCGCGGTGGCCGCGACGGCGATGCTGGAGCCGATGCCGATCCACAGGTCGGCACCGAGGCGCGAGATGGACCGGACGCGCAGCATCTCCCCCAGGCGGCGGGCAGTGGCGGCGGCACCGAACACATCACCAAAACCGCACTGGACACCATCCGCCTCGACCACAACGCCAAAACCCACCTACACGCCCGCGCCGTCAGCAGCTGATCAGCACAATCACACCCCACAAGACAGAAACACGCACCGGTCCGTTACACCGAAGTGCCAACTACAAACGCCCGCACGTTCCTCAACCAACCTGCAACAACCCCAGGTCAACACGGGACCGACACACACCGCAAACGCCGTTCTCACACGACCTACGACACCCCAGCCCATCAAGCCCCCGACATGCCAACTCCCCCAGCGACAGGCGCGGTCTCATCCGTGTCGGGTCTGTCAAACGAGCGGTGTAACTCGGGTTGTTGAGGGTTACTGACGTGCTGCGGAGAGCCAGCCGTCGAAGGTGATGTCGAAGGCGTTCAGTGCG
>NZ_LGDE01000255.1 GCF_001279725.1 Streptomyces sp. WM4235
CCAAGGACCTCCAGGTCGAGTACTGGACGGGCAAGGAGCTCGGCGCCCGACCTCCCCTCGCCTACCTCCGCGAAGGCCGCAAGGTCGTCAACCTCAACGACGAGTACCTGTACTACGTCCTGGGTCAGCCGAACGACTTCGCCTACCCCACCGGCCGGCGGATCTACGAGCAGTGGACCCCGCTGGTCCTGCGCGGCACGACTCCCGTCCCCGCCTCGTACGACGACCAGATCCTCGGCGGCCGGCTCGCCGTCTGGGCCGACCTGGCCGGGTCCCAGACCCAGGCACAGGTGGCCGAGGGCATCCGGCTCCCGCTGGCCGCCGTGTCGCAGAAGCTCTGGGACTCCCGGACCCCGAGCCTCGACTGGGCCGCGTTCCGCTCGCTCGCCGACGGGCTCCGCTGAACCCGTTGGCCAACACCGGTCCGCGTTGATTGGATCGGTCCATGAACGACGAACTCCGGACCACGGACCAGGCCCTCGCGAGCGGCTTCGAGATATCCACCGACCCGGCCCGGCTCGACGCCGCGCTGAAGACCGCGCTCCACGGCATCATCAAGACCCAGACCAAGGTGTCGTACGACGGCGTGTGGAACGCCCTG
>NZ_LGDE01000256.1 GCF_001279725.1 Streptomyces sp. WM4235
GTGGGGGGCAGTCCCAGGGTCGCGGCGTATCCGGCGCGGGCGGTGCGGGCGGCGATCCGGTAGCCGCGCAGTCGTGAGGCACGGGCGTGGATCCGCGATCCCAACAGCGGCCGGTCGGTGGCCGGGTCGTGCAGGATCTGCCCGCTCTCCTGATCCCCCACCATCTCGCCCCGGGCACCCGCCGCGCCGGGAACACCGCTTCCCGGGCCCTGGCCGGCGACGGAGGACAAGACCGCCCCGGCCGGGTGGCGGGGAGCCGGCTTTGGCCCGATTAACGCGGTGTGCGCGCCCCGAAGCACCATCGCGACGGGTGCGAAACCGCGCCTGCCTTCGGCGAGGGCGTCGCCGAGCAACCGGCCCGGCGACATCGGTGTGCCCGCGCCGTCGGCCATCGCGGCAAGGCTGCCGATCGACCCCCGAAGCCCCAACCCCAACCCCAGCCCGGTGCCGGTGCCGCTGGAGCGGTCGGCGCCGTGCAGGCCGATGGCCGCGCCGATCTCGGAGTTGTCGCCGGTCAGGTGGCTGCCGCCGACCTTCCGGTACCGCATCCGGGTGGCCAGGCGTTGCCCGAATCCGGCGGTGGCGGCCAGGATCCGGC
>NZ_LGDE01000257.1 GCF_001279725.1 Streptomyces sp. WM4235
GGGCGGTGGGGTACCAGGACGGGGGGGTGGGGTTTGGGAGCGGCGCGGAGGTGCGGCGGGTGGTGGCGGGGTACGTGTCGCGGGGGCTGCCGTTGTCGGCCGTGCACCTGGACATCGACCACTACGACGGGCACCGGGTGTTCACGGTGGACCGGGAGCGGTTCCCGGACCTGTCGGGTCTGGCGCGGGAGTTGTCGGATCAGGGGGTGCGGCTGGTGTCGATCGTCGACCCGGCGGTGAAGACCGGCGACGCGCTGCACGACGCGGGTCGGGAGGTGGGGCCGCGCGGGGCCTTCGTCCGGGACGCGGCGGGTGAGGAGGTCCGGGGTGAGGTGTGGCCGGGCGAGTGCGTGTACCCGGACTTCACCGATCCGGCGGTGCGCGAGTGGTGGGGCGGGTTGTACGAGGAACGACTGAAGCAGGGCTTCGCCGGGGTGTGGCACGACATGAACGAGCCGGTGTCGTTCGCCCCGTTCGGGGACGCGACCCTGCCGAGGTCGGCGCGGCACTCGCTGGAGGGGGTCGGCGGGGATCACCGGGCCGCCCACAACGTGTACGCGCTGGGGACGGCGCGGGCGGGATGGGAG
>NZ_LGDE01000258.1 GCF_001279725.1 Streptomyces sp. WM4235
TGGCGACCACTTGCGGCAGGCCGAGGGGGAAGTCCCCCACGGCGATGGACAGGCAGAACACCAGGAAGGTCGCCGCCATCAGCGCCAGTGTGACCAGCAGCCAGGTCGTGATCGCCTCCATCACGGCGCTCACGGAGAGGCCGATGAGGATGAGCCTGAAGCCGTCGACCCCGCGCCGCCACGCCAGGAAGTACACCAGCAGGCCCGTGGAGAGGCCGCCCGCGAGCGCCGCCCCGGACAGACCCACGGAGCTGACGACCGCGGCGGTGGCCCCGCCCGACACCGTCACCAGCAGGACCGCGACCGCGCCGGCGCCTCCGGTGATGCCCAGGATGTCCGGACTGGCCAGCGGATTGCGGGCGATGGACTGGGTGATGGCCCCGGACATCCCCAGCGCGACGCCCACGACGAGTCCGGCCAGGGCCCGCGGCATGCGCAAGTCCATGATCACGAACTGGTCGACCTGCTCGCCCCCGCCGAAGAGCGTGGCGACCACTTGCGGCAGGCCGAGGGGGAAGTCCCCCACGGCGATGGACAGGCAGAACACCAGGAAGGTCGCCGCCATCAGCGCCAGTGTGACCAGCA
>NZ_LGDE01000259.1 GCF_001279725.1 Streptomyces sp. WM4235
GACCGTGGCCCTCCTCATCGCGGCCGCCATCACCGTGGCACAGCCGCTGATCTGGTCCTTCGCGGCCGCCTGGATACTCACCGTGGTCATGTCGCTGCCGCTGATCGGCCAGTGGGCCCGGCGGCGATGGCAGCTGCGTGACCACACGCCCCGGCGGGAGCCCCAGGACCCGCAGAGCCGCTCGGGCCCTGTTCACTGACTGCCGAGCTCCTGCCCCCGAACGTCCGACCGCGGAGTTCACTGGCTGCCGAGCGCCATCCACTTCCCCGGGTGGCCCAGGGGGGCGAAGCCGACCTTCGCGTAGACCGCGTGCGCGTCGGCCGTGGCCAGCAGGATCCGCCGCAGGCCGTACGGCTCCAGGTGGTCCCGGACCGCGGCGGCCAGGGCGGTGCCCAGGCCCTTGCCCCGGGCGTCCGGGGCGATGTAGACGTCGCACAGCCAGCCGAAGGTGGCCCGGTCGGTGACGACGCGGGCGTAACCGAGCTGCGCGTCCGAGGCGCTGTCGTACAGACCGAAGTTGAGCGACCCCGCGATGGCCGCGTCCTGCTTCTCGCGGCTGCGGCCGAGCGCCCAGTAGG
>NZ_LGDE01000260.1 GCF_001279725.1 Streptomyces sp. WM4235
CTCCTCGGGCGCCGGGTCGGGTTCCGGAGCGGGAGCGGGAGCGGGCTCCGGGGCGGGCTGCGGCGGGGGGGCGGGGCGGGGCGCCGGCGGGGTCTGCGGGGCTGCGGGTGCGAGCTCGGCCGCGCTGGGGTGGTTGTGCGACACCGTACGGGTGATGAGGCGACCGTTCGGGAGGTGCTCCTTGGAGCGGCCCAGGAAGCCGTGGTCCTCCAGCTCGCGCAGGGCAGAGGCGATGCACACCTGGCCGAGCGGCAGCTCGCTGAGCAGGTCCTTGATGCCGATCGGGGTGCCCGCGGGCAGCGACTGGATGTACGCGCCGAGTCCCCGGGCGTTCATCGACAGCTCCGGGTGCTGGACGAGGTCGTTGCTGACGATCGTGAAGCGACGGGTGAGACGCACGTTGCGGTGCTGAACGCCGTACGCCGCGCGCGAGTGGGCGCTAGGGTGCTGGAAAGCCATCGGGAAGTTGGATCCTTCTCGTGGTCAGGCCCTCGATCGGGATTGCCGTCCCGGCCGGGGGCCGTCCTGTGTCTGGAGTTGTCGGGGCCGAGCATATGCCAGGCAACGGGCCGTCCCGCCAGCCAAGTTGGGGCCATTCACTCGTGTGAGTGAGGGCGCCTCGGCGGGAGGCTGGTGGGGTAGGGCAGGTTCTCTCCCCTGGTACTGCGAAGCAAGGAAAGAAGCATCCCGGGTCACCAGGTCCCGGCGGACCGGGACCCGGTCCGACCAGGATCAAACGCTGTTCTCAGCACTTCAGTTCGGCCCATACCACCTTCCTCGGAGCGGGCCCGGGAGTGCTCCCCCAGCGGTCCGAGAGCGCCTCGACGATCGCCAGTCCCCGGCGCGGCTCGCCCACCGGCACGTCGCCCCGGGGGTCGACCACCTCGATCCGCACGCCCCGGGACGCGTCGACGCTGATGTCCAGCCGAAAGTCCCGCCCCGGAACCCGGCCGTGCGTGATCGCGTTCGCGCAGAGTTCCGCGACGAGCTGCGCGGCGTCCTCGAAGGGAACGCCCCAGGAACGGAGTTGCTCGACGGTGAGCAGACGGGCGAGCCGGGCCGCGCGGGGCGTGGCGGAGAGCTGGAGGGAGAAGCTGAGTTGAGGATTCATGTCACGCAGCGTGGCCGCTCGTGCGTAGCCTGAGAAGGTGCAACGGCCTTGCGTACAAGGTCTGTACGAGGCCTGTCCAAGCCTGTCCGGACTGTCCGGAGGGCGCGTACGGGTACGGGGAGTAGCGAAACTTCGGGCTCGTCGGAGGTGGGCGCGCGTGAGCGTGGACAGTGACGGTACGGAAGAGCACAGCTGGTCGGTGGACCCCGAGGACGAACAGGGGGCGGACATCGTCGCGGCGTTCGGCCGCCAGATGCGGGCTCGGCGCGAAGCGCTGGGCGTGCGGGTGGCGGAACTGGCGTCGCGGATCCGGTACGGCGAGGACCTGATCTACAAGGTCGAGGGCGGCAAGCGGATCGCCAAGCCGGAGTACCTGGACAGGGTGGACGACGCGCTGGAGGCCGGCGGGCTGATCAAGGCGATGAAGGAGGACCTGGGCCGCGCCCGTTACCCGAAGACGGTTCGGGCCCTGGCGAAGATGGAAGCCGACGCGGTGGAGATCTGCGGCTATCACACGCACAACATCCATGGCCTGTTGCAGACCGAAGGGCATGCCCGGGCGCTGTTCGAGATGCGGCAGCCGACGCACACGCTCGAAGAGATTGAGCGAGGCGTCGCGGGGCGGCTGGCGCGACGGTCGGTCTTCGACCGCAAGCTCGCTCCGGCGATCACCGTCGTGCAGGAGGAGGCATCGCTTAGGCGCCGTATCGGAGGCACAATGGTGTGGGAGGCGCAGCTCGAACGCATCCTGTGCGTAGGCCAGTTGCGGAATGTGTCGATCCAGGTCATGCCGACGGATCGTGAAGTGCACGCCGGCATGGCGGGCATCATCGAGTTGCTCAAGTTCGGTGACGGCACGGCGGTGGGGCGCTCCGACGGCGCGTTCAACGGACGTCCCGTTTCCGACCGCAAGCAGCTCCAGATCCTTGAGCTGCGTTATGGGATGATCCGAGCCCAGGCGTTGACGCCATGGGAGTCCCGGGCCTTCATCGAGCATCTGCTGGGGGAGACATGATCAACGACCTTGAGCTGGACTGGTTCAAGAGCAGCTACAGCAGCAGCAGCGAGATCGATGACTGCGTCGAGGTCGCGTCGACCCCCGGCACGGTGCATGTCCGGGATTCCAAGAACGACTCCGGTGCCCGGCTCGTGCTCACGCCGCAGGCCTGGGCGGGCTTCGTCACGTACGCCGCGAAGGGGTAGGTCATGGCCGATCTGGACTGGTTCAAGAGCAGCTACAGCAGCGGCCCTGAGGGCGACTCCTGCGTCGAGGTAGCCGCGACCCCCGGCACTGTCCACGTCCGGGACTCGAAGAACGTCCCCGGACCCCGGCTCGCGCTCACGCCGCAGGCCTGGGCAGGCTTCGTGTCGTACGCCTCCCAGGCCTGAAACGGCTCGCGCGGGTCAGCGCCTGCGGGCCCGCGCGCGGCGCAGGAGGATGCCGACCGCGGCGCCGGCGAGGGCGATGACCACCACGCCCGCCGTGGTCCACCAGACGGTGTCGTCGGACTTCTTCGCCACCGGGGCGGTGGACGGGTCCGGGACCTGCGGGGTCGAGGCGGCGGGGGCGGACGGGGTCGGGGAGGCGACGGGGCTCGGCACCGTCGTGGGGGCGGTCGACGGCGCGGTCGACGGGGCGGGGTCGGTCACCGGAACCGCGATCTCGCTCTCTCCGTGTCCCAGGTCGGGGAAGCCCACGTCCACCGTGACCTTCCACGTGCCCGGCGGCAGTACCTCGGTCGTGGACCAGCCGCTGGGCTTGCCCGCGTCGCGGACCAGCCCCCAGGGGCCCATGGTGCGGGAGCCGTCGGGGTTGGTCGCGTTCACCGTGGCGGCCACGGCCTCTTCGACGGGATCCCCGTCGTTCTCCCAGGTGATCTCTGTGGTGACGTGCCCCTCGCGCTGTCCGGTGATCACCACCTTGACGGTGTCACCGTGCGCGTGCGCGTCGGTGGATACGGCCAGGCCCTGCGCGAGCAGCAGGAACAGGAACAGGAACGCGTGTCTGGTGCGCATCATCGCGGTACTCCGAAGTGCGGTGGGTCGAGATGAGGGAGCCGGCGGACGGCCCCGCGTGGGGAGGGGCCGTCCGCCGGGGGTTCACGAGGAGGGTCAGGCGGCCTTCTGGACCGTCCACGCCTGCGCCGCGCGGCCGTCCGCGCGCTGGAGGTCGAGCAGCCAGTTCCCGTAGTACGGGCGGTTGCTGACCGTAAGGGCGAAACCGCCGCCCGCGTCCGTCACGGTCACGGCGTTGCCGCGGGCGGTGACCCGCCACTTCTGCGCGCCGGAGTTCGTGCAGGGCTGCTGCGCGACCCACATGCCGGCCGCCGCCGCGGCGCCCGGCTGGAGGCACTTGCCGGAGACGGCGGAACGGATGCGGACGAGACCACTGCCCGCGTCGTCGAAGTACCACTGCTGCTGGGCGTAGCCGTTGGCGCGGCCACCGACGAGGACCGTCCCGTCGGCGGTCCGGCCGCCCCACAGTTCGGCGTTCATGCCGGTGCTGCCGTTGCCGAGCAGGTAGCGGGTGTTCGGCTTGGTGGTGGCGCCTCCGCCCGTGCTCTTCGTACGGAACGTCGTGGTCTTGCCGGCGCCGCTGTCACGACCGGCGGAGTCCCGCACCGACACGGCGATCTTGTACTCGCTGCCCGGCTTCAGGTTGTAGATCCGCAGGGTCTGCGACTGGGTCCAGGTCAGGTGCTTGCCGTTGAGCTGCACCTGGTACCAGGCGGCGCCCTCCACCTTCGGCCAGCTCACCACGACGGAGTCGGACTGGATCTGTCCGGCCGTGACCGTGGGGCCGCCCGTGGGCTTCTTCGTCGGCGTCGGCGTCGGCGTGGGCTTGGGGGTGGGGGTGGGCGTCGGCTTGGGGTTCGGGTTCGGGTCGGTCCCGCCCCCGCCGCCGGCCGTGCGCATCAGGAACTGGTTGTCCGCGATGTTCCAGTGCGTGGCGAGGTAGCTGCCCGCCTTGGGACTGGTGTGGAAGTAGTCGTCGTGGTTGCAGTCCAGGATGTTCTCGGCCGCCTGGTTGGTGCAGACGTTGCGCATCGTGGGGTAGTACGGGGTGTCCGAGTAGCACATGACGTCCCACTCGTCCGTGCAGTGCGCGCCGCGGCTGGTGTTGGGTGCGCTGTTGTTGACCGCGCCCAGGTTGTGGCCCAGCTCGTGCGCGGCGGTGTGGCCGCCCCAGCAGCCGGAGTCGGTACGGCCGTAGGAGGGGCCGAAGTTGCTCAGGTTGTCCTGGCCGTGGCGCTCGTCGCCGTTGAAGGTGCCGATGCCGCAGTAGACCTGCGTGTCCGCGAAGATCATGTACTTGCGGTCGCGGCGGTCGAGGCCCTTGCCGGCGAGCGCCTTGTTGCTCGCGCTGAACTCGGAGAGGGCCGACGCCGGAAGCTCGATGTTGAGCACGGTCGGCGTGCAGTCCGCGGCCGTCACGTAGCGGATGTGCCGGACGCCGCCGGTCTCCTTGGCGCTCGTGGAGTAGATGAGGTCCGCGTCGACGGCCCACTTGCGGAACGAGGCCACGTACTCGGAGTACCGGTCGCGGTCGGGGCCGTGCACGTAGACGACCTGGACGCGGTTGCCGGTGCTGCCGTCGCCGTCGCACTGGACGGTCTGGCCGGCGGGCCCTGCGGCGACCGCCTGGCCGGAGGCGGCCGAGGCGGCGGGGGCCGGGGCGGCCTTGGCGGTGTTCGTGGCCGCCTGCGCGTCGGCGGCGGGCGCGTCCTGGGCGCGCTTGCCACCCTCCGCGGGGGCCGGGTCGTCGGACGCGGGGCGGGCCGGGTCGGCCGCGGGCGCCTTCGCCTTGACGACGGGCGGGATGTCCTTCTTGATGTCGACGCCCTTGGGCGGTGCGTCGGGGCCGTGGGTGCAGTGCCCGACGTCGGTGCGGTAGACGCCGACGCAGCGGTCGCCCTTCGGCGCGGCCTTGAGACCGTCGTAGATCATGCCGCGGGCGTTCTCGTTGGCGGGCGCGTCCTTGATGACGGCCGGCTCGGCGTCCCGGGCGGGTGCGGCGGCGGGCGCGGGTATCTCCGCGGCGAGCGCTTCGGCCTGTGCGGGCTGGGACGCCTGGGCGTTGTCACCCAGTCCGGAGTAGGCGACGCCTCCCGCGATCACCGCCGCGGTGGCCATGGCGGCGGTGACGAGTATGAACCGGCGTGGCTTGCGCCGGTGTTCACGCCTTCTACGTCTGGTCATGCGCACCTCAAATCGTGATGGGGGGTGGGTGCGCGGAAGCCTGCCAGAAGGGCGGTACGGAGAATTCGGACAAACGGGAATTGGCCCCAAGAAATCAGACCGTTACCTTCTGGTTTGATTTGATGAACTGTCAACTCGTATACGAGTAAGGCGAGTTACGCGTGTAGTGGCGCAAAGGTCCAGGCCTTATCGGGGAGGTCGTTATCAAATCGAGATAAGAAGTGGAAGCTTATTGACGACAATTCAGTCAGGGATTCATCTATCGCTCACTTGCTGAATTCTTGCGGTCACGAACCGTGAGGACGCGTCCGGGACGGGCCCCGACCCCCAAGCCGGAGCCCCTGTCGGAGCCCCTGTCGGAGCCCGGGAGGAGCGGCGTCAGGCCTCGGGGTCGGCGGCGTCAGGGCCTCAGGACCGGCGTCGACAGGGCCTCAGGACCGGCGGCGTCAGAGCCCCAGGGTCGGCGGCGTCAGCGCGCCGAACCACACGTGCGTGATCGCGCTGACATAGCGCGCGCCGCAGCGGTCCGAGGGCACCACCAACTGGCTGCCCGCCTCGTCGAGGTCCTCACCGTCCAGGCGGGTCGCCAACAGGACCGGGGTGGCCCCGAAGTCGCGGTCCAACTCCGCCCAGGACAACACGCTGTGGTGGCCGTCCCCGCCGCTCACCGCGATGAGGAAGCGGGAGCGGTCCTTGCGCCGCCGGGCGTCGAAGGCCGGGCCGGCCTGCGCGACGACGTCCCGGAGCAGCGCGCCTTCGAACACGTGGTGCTGGGGGCCGTTCGTCGCACAGTCGAAGGTGACGGCGGCCTTGTGCTGTTCCCACTCCCGAAGGTCCGCGACGCTCAGGGTCGCCGGGTGATCGAGGTCCCCCTGCAGCATGAGTTCGGCCATGCGTACGTCATGCCCGGGCGGGCTCATTCCGGAACCTCATCTGCAAGGTTGATGGCAAGATGCGAGCCGCAAACGTGTCATGATTCGTTGGTTCCACCTGGCAGGCTCCGTTCGCCTCGTCCCCGCGCGTGCTCCGCGATCCTCCGCCACACCACGTCCCGCGTCACCGGCAGCTCCGTGAACCGCACCCCCGTCGCGTCCCGCAGGGCGTTCGCGAACGCCGGCGCCACCGGGTTGAAGGGGCTCTCGCTCATCGACTTGGCGCCCAGCGGCCCGATCGCGTCCGAGGTCTCCATGAAGTGGACCTCCGTACGCGGCACGTCCGCGTACTGCGGCAGCCGGTAGCGACGGAACGCCGCCGTGGTCACCTCCCCGCGCTCGTCCACCCGTACGGTCTCGAACAGCGTCGCGCCCAGCGCCTGCGCCACACCGCCCTCCACCTGGCCGCGGCACTGCATCGGGTTCATCACCTTGCCCGCGTCGGCCGCGTGCACGCTGCGCAGGATCCTCATCTCGCCCGTGTCCGGGTCGACGGCGAGACGGAACCACTGCGCGTTGAAGGCGACCGAACGCGGCGAGCCACCCCAGTGCCCGTCCGCCGCGATCTCGTCGAGCTTCCCCTTGTCGTACGCGGCCTCGTACAACTCCTTGAGCGTGAGCACGCGGCCCGCGCAGTCGAAGGCCTCGGCCCGGAGCCTGCACAGGTGACGCGCCACGCCCGTGTGCCGGGCCGCGAAGGTCTGGAGCCGCTCCGCGAGGGAGTTGGCCGCCAGCATCACGGCCTTGCCCGCCACCACCGTGCCGGCGGATCCGAACGCGCCGGTGTCGTGGCGCACCACGTCCGTGTCCGACTGGCGGACCGCGATCCGGTCGACCGTGGTGTTCAGCGCCCCGGCGGTGATCTGCCTGTGGACGGTGGTGGTGCCGTTGCCGAACTCCGCCGTGCCGACCGCGATGTCGTACGTCCCGTCGCGCAGCAGGGCGACCCGCGCGTCCGCGTAGTGACCGCCCGGCGGGCCGGTCGCGATCATCGCGACCGCCGTGCCCTGACCGGTGAGCCAGCCCTCCGGGACGTCCTCGTGACTGCGGTCCTCGGCGATGGCCTTGCGGACGACGTCCATGCACTGCTTCATCCCGTACGAGGCGATGAACAGGTCCTCCTCGTGGCCGATCGGGGTCACCAGGTGGTCGCCGGCGCCGATCACGTTCTTCTCGCGCAGCACGAGCGGGTCCATGCCCAGCTTGACGGCCAGCTCGTCCATCACCGACTCCAGGGCGAAGAGGACCTGGCCCAGGCCGTAGCCGCGAAAGGCGCCCGCCGGAACGCCGTTGGTGTAGACGGAGTACGCCTCCACCTCCTTGTTCGGTGCCTTGTAGACGGCGAAGGACTCGCCGACGCTGTGGAACATGACGGCCGGGCCGTGGTTGCCGTACGCGCCGGTGTTGGAGACGACGCGGATGCGCAGCGCGGTGAGGGTGCCGTCGGCCTGGGCGCCGATCTTGATGGTGATCTTGAAGGGGTGGCGGGTGGTGGCGCCGTAGAACTGCTCGGCCCGGGTGAACTCGAGTTTCACCGGCCGCCGCAGCTTCAGGGCGGCGAGGACCACGATGTCCTCGGTCAGCATCTCCTGCTTGCCGCCGAACCCGCCGCCCACACGGCCCGCGACCACGCGGACCTCGTCCTCGTTCAGGTCGTACAGGGCGCACAGCGCCCGCCGGGTCAGGAACGGCGCCTGCGTGGAGGAGCGGACGGTGATGCGCTCGCCGTCGCCCTCCTCCTTGGGCTCGAAGTACGCGACGCTGCCGTGCGTCTCCAGGCTGGCGTGCTGCACGCGCTGCGTCTGGAAGGTCTCCTCGTGGACGACGTCCGCCTCCGCCCACCCCTTCTCCATGTCGCCGAGGGTGTTGTGGACCTCGCCGCACACGTTGTTCTCGGCGCGGAAGATGCCCGACTCCGGCCCCTTGGCGTGCAGGACGGGAGCGCCCGGAAGCATGGCCTCCTCCGGATCGATCACGTACGGCAGCTCCTCGTACGTGACGACCACCCGGCGGCAGCCCTCCTCGGCCGCCTGCTCGCTCGTCGCCACCACGGCCGCCACCCGCTGGCCGACGAAGCGCACCACGTCGTCCAGGACACGGGTGTCCATCGGGTCCTCGGTGGGATGCTCGTGCCGGGCCGAGGAGTAGAGCCGCTCCGGGGCGTCGTGGTGGGTGAGGACCGCGTGCACCCCGGGCACCTGGAGGGCGTCGCGGGTGTCGATGGAGACGATCCGGGCGTGCGGGTGCGGGGAACGCAGCAGCTTCATGTGGAGCAGCCCCGGCACCTCCACGTCGAAGGTGTAGCGGGCCGTGCCGGTGACGACGAGCGGACCGGCGGGCGCGCCCAGCGACTTGCCCACCGCCTGCCCCGCCTCCGGATCCTCGGTGTGCTTCACCCCGCGCACGGCGTCCTCGATGGCGCGATAACCGGTACAGCGGCAGATGTTGCCCTTGAAGGCGCGCGGCAGATCGTCCAACTTGCCGTCGTCGTGCGCGGTGCCCCGCTCGGCCTGGAGCGCGGCCGTGGTCATCAGGAACCCGGCCGTGCAGAAGCCGCACTGGAAGCCCTGCGCGTCGAGGAACTGCTTCTGCGCCGGGTGCAGTTCACCGCCCGGCCTGGCGAGGCCCTCGACGGTCGTCACCGAGCGGCCCTGGGCGCGTACGGCCGGATACAGGCAACTGTGCACCGGCTGCCCGTCGACGTGCACGGTGCAGGCACCGCAGTCGCCCTGGTCGCAGCCCTTCTTCACGCCGAACCAACCGCGCTCGCGCAGGTACGTGCGCAGGCACTGGCCGGCCCGGGGCTCCTCGGTGAACTCCCGCTCGTTGACCTCGATCCGGTAGCTCTCGGGCGCGTCGGTGCTCATCGGGATCCCTCCTGGTGGTCGTGGGCCGGTTCGAGGGCGGGTGCTCCGGGAGCGGGTGCTCCGGGGGTGGGGGACAGCTCGCGGCGGATCTCCTCGGAGAGGCGCAGGGCCATGTGGCGGCGCCACTCCGGCAGGCCGTGGATGTCGTCGAACCACTCGTCGGCGCGGACGGCGGAGTCGATCGCCTCCCGCAGCTCGCCCGCGGTCGGCGGCAGGGCGAACCAGAACCGGAACGGCCGGGTGGTCGCGGCGGAGACCGTCACCGTCAGCGAACCGTCCCGCGGGTCCGACGCCCCGATCACCAGCGCGCCGGAACGCCCGAGCCCGTACAGCGACGCCTGCCGGAAAGCCGTACGGCAGTCCAGCGCCCGGGCCGGGACCCGCACGGAACGCAGCAGCTCGCCGTCACGAAGGTCCTTGACGCCCGCACCGAGGACGAAGTCGACGACGGACAGCCGGCGGGTCGCGCCGTCCTGGCCCTGGAGCAGCACCTCGCCGTCGAGGGCGGCGGTGAGGGAGATCATCGGGCCGGCGGGGAGACCGTTGCAGAGGTTGCCCCCGACGGTGGCCATGTTCCAGATCTTGAAGCTGGCGAGGAAGGCCCGGCAGCACCGCTCGATCAGCGGGGCGGCGGCCTTCGGCAGCGAACGGCCGAACCGGGACAGCTCGGTGATGGTGCAGGTCGCCGCGATGTCCAGCGAACCGTCCGGCTGCCAGGACAGCGGAGGCCAGCCCATCCGGGAGAGGTCGATCAGCCGGCGCAGGTGCGGCTGCGGCTCGGAGAAGAGATACGTGCCGCCGCCGAGCCAGGCGTCACCCGGCCGCCAGGGCTCCCGGCGGCGCGCGTCGCGCACGTCGAGCACCGTGTTGAGATCCACTTCGCGCCACCGGCCTCTCCCAGGGGGTTTTCAGTCAGTGAAGCAACGCGGAAGGGGCCGGGACGACTGGTCCCGGCCACGGAAAGCAACCACCCGGAGGCAGCGCGCCCTGGAGAATCAACCAAGAGGCCGGCCGGGCTCTTGCCCTTGCATTTACGATGGGCATTCTCGTATTCGCCTGGCGAATGTGGGTTGCCGCCCACCGCAAGGAGTCCCTGCCATGCACGTCCTCGACCTGCTCCAGTCCGACAATCTCGGCCTCACCCTGCTCTGGGGCGAGGAGGCCCTTCTCGGCCAGGAGGTCAGCGGGGTCACCGCCACCGACCTGGAGGACCCCGGCCGTTTCCTCGGCCCCGGCGAACTCGTCCTGAGCGGACTCGTGTGGTGGGCGGACGGCGACCTCGCCAAGGCGGACCGTTTCGTCTCCGCCCTCGCCCACGCCGGGGCCACCGCCCTCCTCGCCGGCGAGGAGACCCACGGCAAAGTCCCCGACGAACTGGTCGCCGCCTGCCGGGCCCACCGCGTCCCCCTCGTCGCCGTCCCCGCCAAGACCAGCTTCCGCGCCGTGACCGAGGCCGTGTACCTGCGCCAATGGGGGGACCTCAGCCGCCGCCCCACCCGACTCTTCGCCCTCCCCGAGAACGTCCGCAGCGAACTCAGCCACCTCCTCGAAGGCGGCGCCGGCCCCGCCGAACTCCTCGACCGGGCCTGCGCCCACCTCGGCCGGATCGCCTGCTACCTGCTGACCGCGAGCGGCCGCACCGTCGCCCGTACGCCCTCCGCCCCCGCCATTCCGGCCCGGCGCACGACCGCCGCCCGCGGCGGCGGCTCGTCCCGGCCCGGCGTCTCGTCCCGGCCCGGCGTCTTCCTGCGCATCGAGTCCGACAGCTCCCCCTACGACGCCTGGCAGCTCCACGTGCCCGACGCCGACGCGGCCCCGCCCCGCGTCCTCCACGAGATCGCCGAGGTCATCGCCCAGTACCGCGACGGCCAGGCCCGCCGCGTCGCCGCCGCCCGCGCCACCGCCGAGGAACTGATCCGCGTCCTGTCCGGGGACCCCGACCCGGCCACCCTCGACGACGCGCTGACCGCCGCCGGGCTCCCGCTCGGAGGCCCGTACCGCGTCCTGACCGCCACCTCGGGCGACGCCCTCGCCGAGGCCCTGCGCCACCTCGACACCGTCCCGTCCGCGGTCGGCGACCACACCGCCGTCCTGTACGAGGACCCCTCCGCCGGACTCGACGTCCCCGACCTGCTCCGCTCGGTGTGGCCGCTCGTCCGCGCCTGCGCCGAACCGGACGTGGAGCTGCGCCTCGGCGCCGGCACCCGCGCCTCCACCGCCGAGGCGCTGCGCGCGTCCCTGAACCAGTCCCGCTTCGCCCTCACCGCGGCCGACGACGACGTCCCCGTACGCGGAGTCGAGCAACTGGACACCCTCACCGAACTGCTCGCCGGGGTACCGCCCGAGGTCCGCACCGTCTTCGCGGCACGGACCCTGGGAGCACTCGGCGACGGCATGCTGCGGGAGACGCTGGAGGTGTTCCTCGCGAACAACTGCTCCTGGGCACGCACGGCGGAGGCCCTCCACCTGCACGTGAACACCGTCCACTACCGCATCGAGCGGGTCGAGACCCTGACCGGCCGGGACCTCTCGCGCCTCGACCACAAGCTCGACCTGTACGCGGCGCTGCGCTGCCGCTGACCGGGGGCTGTGGAGAGGGCCGGTGCGCGGCCCTCGTGCGGCCGGCGGGCCTCAGGGCAGGTCGATGTACACCTCGGTGGACTTCACCCGCGCCGTGACGCACACCCCCACCGCGATCCCGAGCTGCTCCACCGACTCCCGCGTGACGACCGAGACGACCCGGTGCGGACCCGACTGGATCTCCACCTGGGCCGCCACGTCGTCGACCCGCACCGCGGTGACGATCCCCGCGAAGGAGTTCCGCACCGAGGTCGCCACGGCCCCCGTGACCGGCGCCGGGCTCGCCGCCCGCTCCTTCGCGAACGCGGCGAGCGCCACCCCGTCCACCGTCCGCGTCCCATCGGACGCGCGGTGGACGGGCAGCCTTCCGGCGTCCGCCCAACGGCGGACGGTCTCGGGGCTGACACCCAGCAGGTTCGCGGCCTGACCCATGGAGTACGACGGCACGGCCGCAGCCTAGTCGGGCGGGATCCCGGCGGGGCTTCTCGGCCGGGGCTTCTCGGCCCGGGGCTTCTCGGCCTAGCGGGCGGCGCCCGCGCGGGCCGCCGCGTCGGTCTTGTACGGGGCGAAGCCGGCGTTGTCCTTGCAGCCGAGCTCCTCCCAGGTGCTGACCTTGGTCGCCGGGTCGGTGTAGGTCAGGCGGTACTTGCAAGCACCCTTGATGTAGCGGCCCTTGACCCCGCCCGGGAAGTCGATCTCCTTGTTCCAGAGGTACGGCGAGTTGTAGTTGTTCAGGTGCGCGGTGGCGTTCACGTCGATGCCGCCGGGCGCGTAGATCTCGTAGACCCAACCCGTCTTCTCGGCGCCGTAGGTCGCGAACTTCTGCGCCACCCACTTCTCGCACGTGGTGCTCAGGTGTGCGCTGTTCTGCCCGCCGCCCTTGACGATGTACTCGGCCAGCGGGGTCAACTGGTCGCCGCGCGGCGTGAATCCGGTCTTGAAGATCTCCTCGACGGTCTCCCGCGTGTCACCGCGCCACAGGGTGTTGGTGTCGCTGCGCCACTGCCAGCGCTCGTTCGCCGCGGCGGCCGCGACGGGGCGGGCGATCCTCGGGTTGGTCGTCGTACGCCACCAGTCCCAGGCGCGGTACTCGACGGTCGGCCCACAGGGCGAGGTCAGGTCGTCGACGAGCGCCCCGGGCGCGGCGGACGCCGGGAGCGCGACGGGCGCGAGCGGCGTCGCGTGCGCGGCGACGGCCGGGGACGCGGCTGCGGCGGAGACGAGGGAGACGGCGGCGAGGACCCGGAGAGCGGCCTTCAACATGGTGGGAAGCCCATCAGTCGATCAACATGACGGGCCCTGTTATAGGCGCGACGATCCGTCTCTCCCGGGTACGGTCCGGCCGATCCACCCACTCGGGTGGAACAGTCGTACTGGGGAAAGGATCCGCCTCACGCCGGCGACGACACCGATGGCCGTGCCGCCTCTGCTCCCCGCCCCCTCCCCGCTCTCCCCTCCGCCGTCAGATCTCGTCGGCGTGCGCGCCGGTACCGGCGCCCCTGAGCGGCCTGCTCGTGCTCAACCAGGGCCGCTCCGGCCCGGCCACGGCATCGGTGTCCACCGTGAGGTGCAGACGCGTGCCGCCCTCCGGGGCCGGATAGCTGCGCTGCTCCGTGGCGCCGAAGAAGTGACGCAGGACCTCGGCGACCGCGCGGGCCGACTCGGGGGAGGCGGCGACGATCCGGACCTCGGCGCGCCCGGTCGTCGGCGGGCATTCGGTACGGGCCATCAGGACGTCCGGCCCGACCCGCCGGCCGCGGCCATGCCGGCGGCCGTACCCAGCGGGATGGCCTCCACGGGCATCACGGGCAACCCCGGACGCCGCACGCGAGGGCTCGCGTGCGGGTCACCGAGCGGCTCCCCGAAGGGCGACATGCACGCTCCGCCCTCGGTCTCCCAGGTGACCTCCCAGTCCGCCTCCCGGCGCTGCGCCTCGCGCACACCGCGTCCGATGACGGCCTCGTTGGCCATCAGGGTGCCGGCGCTCAGCATGCTGCCCGGGAGCGCGGCCGCCGCCAGCAGCCGGGCCGCCGAGGCGGGCGCGGTCTCGGGCGGGATCACCAACAGGTCCCACCGGCCGACGGTGAAGGACAGCAGGATCAACTTGTCGGGATCCTGCTCCACGAACCGGCCTACGTGAACGATCCGCCCCGCGACGTCCACCCTCGGAGGGACGACCGGCCAGTGCGTCGGATTCACGGTGACGCGGGTGATCCGCCCCCACAGCTCGTCGAGCGCCGCCATCAGGGGCGGGAGTTCGACGGCCAGGTCACGGGAATGGGGCCACCACGCCCCGTCCAGGGCGGTGACCAGCGAGGACCGCGGGGCCAGACGCAGCCGCGCCGCCAGCGCGAGCGCCGGCGCGAGGTCGTGATGCGTGGTCCGTCCGAGGGGCATGCCTGCCAGGGTCGTGTTCATGACGCGAACCGTCCCCCGGGCCACCCGTCGGCAGCCCGGCGTCTCGTGATCGCCGGAAACGACACTCGCCTGCGGCCGGTGTACGAAAAGCTCCCGGTCCTTCGACTGTACTCCCGTACGACGCCCCGGGAACCTCCCACGACCAGGCACTTTCCCCGCCCGCCCGCCTCCTCGCCCACCCGTCCGGCCGCCCGTCGGGCCCCTGCGGGGAACACGCCCCCGGAGTACCGTTGAACCACGAAGCCAGCGCCCGACCGGCGACGACACCGCCCTGCGGTACGCCCGACGGTCGAGCACGGCCTCCCCCCGAGACGGGCGAACCACATGGCCGACTCCGAGATCCACCACCACTACGAGCTGCTTCTCCCGGACGAGATCCACCACACGGTGAAGCCCGGCACGGCGCTGCTCCGACTGGAGACCACGCACACCCGTGACGGCGTGCTGGACGGCGCGTGGTGGCCCCGTTCGAGCGACCCCCTGGCCGAGCTGCCCGAACTGATCTCGGTACTGACCGGCCACCTCGGCCCGATCTCCCGCATCGGCCTGGACGCCTCGACCTGGCAGGACATCCCGACCCGCCTGGTCGTCGACGGCCACGTCGTGCACCTCGTCTCCGACCCGGTCGGAGACGACACCGTCCTCATCACCCGCGGCGAGAACGACCACTTCGCTCTCCTGGTCGTCCCCCCGAACACCCGGCCCGCCGCCGCCCGCACCGCGATGGCCCGAGCGGTCCGCGCCGACAACACCACCCCCGCGACCCAGATCCTCATGGCCGTAACCATCGAAGCCCCCACCCCTGAGGCCCCCACCCCGGAGGCCCCCACTCCTGAGGACGACACGACGACCCCGGTCGCCTGAAACCGGTCCGCAGGCTCACCGCGCCAGCCGGTGGTTTCCGGGCCGTACCACCGCATCACCCGGTCCTCACCGTCGTCGCGGCCGCGGTCACAGCCGCCGTCGTGGGAGGAGCGCTGGTACCCCGTCACGCCCGAGCGCAGCGGCAGGCCTGATCCAGGTCGCAGCCACCTGGTGCGGGTGGGAAACGAGGGCCAGGACAACGAGGGCTGAGGAACGCGAAGAGCCCCACCGCAAGCGGTGGGGCTCTTCAACGTATTGCCCGGTGAGAGCAATGGCGGAGGATACGAGATTCGAACTCGTGAGGGGTTGCCCCCAACACGCTTTCCAAGCGTGCGCCCTAGGCCACTAGGCGAATCCTCCGGGGCAAACAATACAAGACGTTCAGGGGTGCTCGCGAACGTGATCGTCGGGCGGTGGACCGGGACGGATCCGGAACCGACCCGGAACCGACCAGGGTCGATTCCGGGTCGCTTCATCGGCTAGGGTGGGGCCAGCCCCTCACGTGGCGCTATCTCACCCAACTCCCCCAGGGCCGGAAGGCAGCAAGGGTAAGTGGGCTCTGGCGGGTGCGTGGGGGGCGTTTTGCGTTCCGGGGCGGCCCGGCGGGGGATCCGCGGGCCGGTGGGCGGCTCTTGTCGGTGGGCCCGGATAACCTCGTATACGTGTCGTCCCTTGCGCTGTACCGCCGCTACCGCCCCGAGTCGTTCGCCGAGGTCATCGGTCAGGAGCATGTCACTGCACCGCTGATGCAGGCCCTGCGGAACAACCGGGTCAATCACGCGTACCTGTTCAGCGGTCCACGAGGGTGCGGCAAGACCACCAGCGCGCGCATCCTGGCCCGCTGCCTGAACTGTGAGCAAGGTCCCACGCCGACCCCCTGCGGGGAGTGCCAGTCCTGCAAGGACCTCGCGCGCAACGGCCCCGGGTCCATCGACGTCATCGAGATCGACGCCGCATCGCACGGTGGTGTGGACGATGCCCGTGACCTGCGGGAGAAGGCCTTCTTCGGGCCCGCCTCCAGCCGCTACAAGATCTACATCATCGACGAGGCCCACATGGTCACCTCGGCGGGCTTCAACGCCCTGCTGAAGGTGGTCGAGGAGCCGCCGGAGCACCTGAAGTTCATCTTCGCCACGACCGAGCCGGAAAAGGTCATCGGCACCATCCGGTCCCGGACGCACCACTACCCCTTCCGGCTCGTCCCGCCCGGGACCCTGCGGGACTACCTGGGCGAGGTCTGCGGGCGCGAGGGCGCCACCGTCGAGGACGGCGTGCTGCCGCTCGTCGTACGGGCCGGCGCCGGGTCGGTGCGTGACTCGATGTCGGTGATGGACCAGTTGCTCGCCGGCGCCGCCGATCAGGGTGTGACGTACGCCATGGCGACGTCCCTCCTCGGTTACACGGACGGATCGCTGCTCGACTCCGTCGTCGACGCCTTCGCCGCCGGGGACGGGGCCGCCGCGTTCGAGGCCGTCGACCGCGTGGTGGAGGGCGGCAACGACCCCCGCCGGTTCGTCGCCGACCTGCTGGAGCGGCTGCGCGACCTGGTGATCCTGGCCGCCGTCCCCGACGCCGGCGAGAAGGGGCTCATCGACGCCCCCGTCGATGTCGTCGAGCGGATGACGGCCCAGGCCTCCGTCTTCGGCGCCGCCGAGCTGTCGCGCGCCGCCGACCTCGTCAACACCGGGCTCACCGAGATGCGGGGCGCGACCTCGCCCCGGCTCCAGCTGGAGCTGATCTGCGCCCGCGTGCTGCTGCCCGCCGCCTTCGACGACGAGCGTTCCTTCCAGGCCCGCCTGGACCGCCTGGAGCGCGGCGGGTTCGCGGCGGCGGCAGCCGCAGCGCCGGCCGCGATGCCCGCCATGGGGTACGTCCCCGGGCCCGAGGCCCACGGCATGGCCCCGGCCGGACCCGCAGGCGGCATGGCCGCCGCCCGCGCGGCCGTCCGGGCCCCCGAACCGGAGCCCGCGCCCGCGACACCCCCGCCCCCCGTGCCGGCCCCGGCCCCCCCCGCCCCGGCGGAGCCGCCCGCGACCCCCGCCCCCGCGCAGGCGCCCGCCTCCGCACCCGGTGCCTGGCCCGGCGCCGCCCAGCCGGGCGCCGGCGCCCGGACACCCGCCCCCGCCGCGGCCCAGCCGGGCGCATGGCCCGGCGCCGCGAGCCCCGCCGCGGCGGCCCAATCCCCCGCCCCGGCCGCCCAGGCTCCCGCCGCCGGCGCCTGGCCCAGCGCCACCGCACCCGGATCGGGCGCCCCCGCACCCGCGCCGGCCCCGGCCGCCGCCGCCCCGACCGGCCCCGCGCCCGCCATCCCCTCGCCCGGCATGGCCGCCGGAGCGGGCCAGGTACAGGCCATGTGGCCCGCCGTCCTGGAGGCGGTGAAGAACCGCCGCCGCTTCACCTGGATCCTGCTCAGCCAGAACGCCCAGGTCACCGGCTTCGACGGAACGACGTTGCAGCTCGGCTTCCCCAATGTCGGAGCCCGCGACAACTTCGCGAGCAGCGGCAGCGAGGACGTCCTCAAGGCCGTTCTGGCCGAGCAGTTCCAGGTCAACTGGAAGATCGACGCCGTGGTCGGCGGTGGCGCGCCCGTGCCCGCCATGGGTTCGTACTCCGCCCCGGCCGCGCCCGCGTACAGCCCGCCGCCCCCGCAGCAGCAGGCCCCGGCTCCGCAGCAGCCGTCCCAGCCGGCCTCGTACCAGCAGCCGTCCCAGCAGTCCGCGCCCCCGCCGCAGCCGCCCGAGCGGCAGGCGCCCCCGCCGGTCTCCCCGGAGGACGACGTCCCCGAGGAGGACGACCCCGACCTCGTCGACAGCGCCCTGACGGGACACGACCTGATCGTGCGGGAGCTCGGAGCCACCGTTGTGGAGGAATACACGAACGAGTAGGGCCGTCTCATTGGGTGGCCGCACGAAAGAGAATCCGGAGCGCGGGCTACGCTTCATGGCGTGAAGGTCCTCGTCATCGGCGGCGGCGCCCGCGAACACGCCCTGTGCCGCTCTCTGTCCCTCGACCCCGACGTCAACGCCCTGTACTGCGCTCCCGGCAACGCCGGCATCTCCGAGGTGGCCGAACTGCGCCCGGTCGACGCCCTCGACGGTGACGCGGTGGCCCGCCTCGCCGTCGATCTCGGCGCCGACCTGGTCGTCGTCGGACCGGAGGCCCCGCTGGTCGCCGGGGTCGGCGACGCAGTCCGCGCGGCCGGCATCCCCGTCTTCGGCCCCTCCGCCGACGCGGCCCGACTGGAGGGCTCCAAGGCCTTCGCCAAGGACGTGATGGCCGCGGCGGGTGTACCGACCGCGCGCAGCTACGTGTGCACCACCCCCGAAGAGGTGGACGCGGCCCTCGACGCCTTCGGTGCCCCGTACGTCGTCAAGGACGACGGCCTCGCCGCCGGCAAGGGCGTCGTGGTCACCGACGACCTCGCCGCCGCCCGCGCCCACGCGCTGGCCTGCGACCGGGTCGTCATCGAGGAGTTCCTCGACGGCCCCGAGGTCTCCCTCTTCGCCATCACCGACGGGGTCACCGTCCTCCCCCTCCAGCCCGCGCAGGACTTCAAGCGCGCGCTCGACGGCGACGAGGGCCCCAACACCGGCGGCATGGGCGCGTACTCGCCGCTCCCCTGGGCCGACCCGAAGCTGGTCGACGAGGTCATGGCCTCCGTCCTCCAGCCGACCGTCGACGAGCTCCGCCGGCGCGGCACCCCCTTCTCCGGCCTGCTGTACGCCGGTCTGGCGATCACCTCGCGCGGGGTCCGGGTCATCGAGTTCAACGCCCGCTTCGGCGACCCCGAGACCCAGGTCGTCCTCGCCCGCCTGCGCACCCCGCTCGCGAGCGTGCTGCTGAACGCGGCCCGGGGCACCCTGGACACCGAGCCGCCGCTCGCCTGGCACGACGACGCCGCCGTCACCGTCGTCATCGCCTCGCACAACTACCCCGAGACCCCGCGCACCGGGGACCCGATCGAGGGTCTGGCCGACGTGGCCGCGCAGGACGCACCGCACGCGTACGTGCTGCACGCCGGGACCCGCCGTGACGGCGACGCCGTCGTCAGCGCGGGCGGCCGTGTCCTCTCGGTGACGGCGACCGGTTCCGATCTGGCGCAGGCCCGCGAGAGGGCGTATAAGGCCGTCGCCCGCATCCGGCTCGACGGCGCGCAGCACCGCACGGACATCGCGGCGAAGGCCGCCGAAGGCCGCTGAACAGCGGAACGACGAGAACGCGGGCCCGGGCGCACTCTGCGCGCCCGGGCCCGCGCGTGCGACTGCATCCGGCCGCGTTCGAACGCACCCACCTTTACCCAAAGCCATTCCATCGGGTGATGGTGGCCCGGACCGCCTGACTGTCGCGCCGGCCCCAACTAGGGTGCGGCGCAAGCATTCCGGCACATGGCCCACCGGCATTGCGATGTCGGTGGCGGGTGTCACAGTGGGGGAGTGAGCAAAGCCGCCGCAGGGCAGAGGGGGTGAGGTCCGGCCGTGTCCGGAACCGGTTCGATCGCTGAAGTCGGGACGCCGTCCGCGCGTTCCCGAGCCCTCGCCGTGCTGCGGGTCCGCAGCAGGGCGCTGGCCCTCGCGCTGCTGCCCGCCGCCCTCGCGGTGGTGCTCGTCGCCGCCCGGATGACGGGTCGGCTGGCCGGTGACCCCTGGCCCGCGGTGACCCTGATCGTCTGCGCGGTCGCCGCCCTGGTGCTGCTGGTCGGCGGGGTCTTCGCCGCCGTAGTGCTGCGGGCCGGGCCCGCCGTCACCCCGACGGTGCCGCTGTCCGAGACCGCCGCCCCCGATCTGTACCGGCTGGTGCGGGACCTCGCCGACCGGATGGACGTGCCCCCGCCCTCCGCGATAGCCCTGACCCCGGACTGCGACAGCTGGCTGGAGGACCGCACCCACCCCGCCCACCGCCGCGCCGACACGGCGGCCGGCCGGGCCGAGTCCGAGCCCGGCGCGGCCCCCGTGCTGGTGATCGGCTCGCCGTTCCTGTGGTGGATGCGGGTCGCGGAACTCCGTGCCGTCCTGGCGCCGGTCGTCGCCGGCACGGGCCCCTCCGCGCATCCCGACATAGCCGACGCCCGCGGCTTCGTACGGGGGCTCGACGCCGCCGTGGACGTCGGCGGCAGGCCCGGCCTCGGCTGGATCGCTCCGCCGGCCCGGCTGCTGCTGCGGCTGTGCCGGGTGGACGCCGCGGAGATGGAGCGCGGAGTGGCCGCCGCCGCGTCGGACCGCGCCCAGGGCGTGGACTACGGGCTGCGCATCGTCGCCCAGGAGCAGGTCGGGCTGGCCTACGCGGGCTGGGACCGGCTGCTGACCCGGGTGGCCCTGCCGGCCTGGCGGATGGGCCGTTGGCCCGCACGGCTCGACGCCGGCGTCGTGTCGGCGCTGACCGAGTTGTCCCGCCGTGACCGCCTCGCGGACGGGTTCACCTCCCGGCTCGGCGAGCGCCCCGCGTGCGATCTGCTGGAGCAGCCGGGCGCCGTCGACGAGGCCGCCTCGCTGCTGGCCGCGCGCCTCTTCCACGGAGGTCCGGCCGAGGCGGGCCCGGACTGGTCCCCGGTGGACTGGACCGCGTACCCGGAAGAGGTCGTGGACCGGAAGTGGCGCACGGAGGCCGCCCGACTGCACGCCGCCCTCGACGGGCTCGCGGCCCCCGCCGTACCCACGGTGGAGCGGGTCATCGCCTTCCTCACGGACGCCGTCCCCGCCGGGGAGTCGCTGGCGGGCAGGCTCAGCGGCGACCTCGCGCGGGAGGAGTCCGGGCCGGACTCGGCCGTGGCACGGGCCGCGGACGCCGTCCCGCTCTTCCCGCTCCAGGCACCGCGCAGCGGCCGGGACCTGCTGGCCGACCACGTGACGGCGCTGGTCTGTTGCGCGGCCGTGGACTCCGCCGGGGCCGCGCCGGGCCTGGACTGGCTCGACGGCCCCGTGCTGCTGGTAGGCGGCGCACGCCGGTCGGACCTCGCGCCCCGGGTGTTGTGCCTGGTCGAGGACGGCGACCCGGAGCCCCTGCGGGACTGGCTCCAGGAGATCGGCGTCCGCCCGGAGAAGCCGGTCCGGCTGGTGTGAGGCGCGGCAGGCGCCGCCCGGGACCGCGCGCCCGCGCGCGCTCCCTCGCCCCGGATCCGGCCCCGACGCCGGCCGGCCACGCGACAAGGCTTTTTCGCGACGAACGGTGACGGAGTGCGCGCGTTATGTGATGTGCTGGGGTCGACGGATGCACGTTCGGGGGAGCGAGGGAGGGGAGCGGGATGAGTGCGGACCAGATCCGGCGGTGGGAGTCAGGTGCGCTCGCGCACGCGGTGAACGATCCCTTCGGGCAGGGACCGCTGCCCTGGTTCCGGGGGAGCGAGCTGTACTTCGACGACACCGGCCAGGTCGTCCCCTGGTACGTGGACCCCGCGGTCGCCCCCGGTCAGATTCCGCGCGCCCGCAGCGGCGGGGGCCCGCTCACCGCCGACGACGTCCACCGGCAGATCAAGGGCTTCGCCTCCACCGGGGCGGTCTCCCCCGGCGAGGCGATCGACTTCCACATCACCGTGGACCCGCCCCAACAGTTCTCCGTCGACATCTACCGCATCGGCCACTACGCGGGCGACGGCGCCAGCAAGATCCATTCCAGTCCCCGGCTCTCCGGCATCGTCCAACCGGCCGCGCTCACCGCCGACCGGACGGTCTCCTGCCACCACTGGTGGCTGTCCTGGCGGCTCCAGGTCCCCTCGTACTGGAACGTCGGCGCGTACGTGGCCGTCCTGACGACCGTCGACGGCTACCGCTCCCACATTCCCTTCACCGTCCGCGACGACGAGCCCGCCGACCTGCTGCTCCTGCTGCCCGACATCACCTGGCAGGCCTACAACCTCTACCCGGAGGACGGCCACACGGGCGCGAGCCTCTACCACGCCTGGGACGAGCAGGGCCGTCTCCTCGGGGAGGCGGACGCCGCCACCACCGTGTCCTTCGACCGCCCCTACGCGGGCGCCGGCCTGCCGCTCCACGTGGGCCACGCCTACGACTTCATCCGCTGGGCCGAGCGCTACGGCTACGACATCGCCTACGCCGACACCCGGGACCTGCACGCGGGCCGCGTCGATCCCACCCGCTACCGGGGCCTGGTCTTCCCCGGGCACGACGAGTACTGGTCGGCCCCCATGCGCCGCACCGTCGAGCGCGCCCGCGAGCACGGCACCTCGCTCGTGTTCCTCTCCGCCAACACCATGTACTGGCAGGTCGAACTGGCCCCCTCGCCGTCCGGGGTCGAGGACCGGCTCCTCACCTGCCGCAAGCGGCGCGGACCCGGCCGCCCCAGCCTGTGGCGCGAGGTAGACCGCCCCGAACAGCAACTGCTCGGCATCCAGTACGCGGGGCGGGTCCCCGAGCCCGCGCCCCTGATCGTGCGCAACGCCACGCACTGGCTCTGGGACTCCACCGGCGCCGCCGAGAACGACGAGCTCGACGGACTGGTCGCAGGCGAGGCCGACCGGTACTTCCCGCGCACCCAGCTTCCCGAGCACCAGGACCGCATCCTGCTCGCGCACTCCCCGTACCTCGACAGCGAGGGCGCCAAGCGGCACCAGGAGACGTCCCTGTACCGGTCGCCCAGCGGAGCCTGGGTGTTCGCGTCCGGCACCTTCGCCTGGTCCCCGGCGCTCGACCGCCCCGGCCACGTGGACGAGCGGATCCAGCGGGCCACGGCCAATCTCCTCGACCGGATCTGCAAACACGACTGACACGGCCCCCACCGACCGACACGGCCCCTGGACCGGCCCGGCATCCCGCGCCGGACCGGCGGCCGACGCGACGGGCCGCGCCCCCTGGCGAGGGCGCGCGGCCCGGTACGGGACAATGGGATCGCGCTCGTACAGAACCACAGGGAGACCCCGTGTCCGGATTCGTCGAAAAGCCCGAGCCGGCTCAGGTGCCGGGCCTCGTCCACCTCCACACCGGCAAGGTCCGCGATCTCTACCGCGACGGGGACGGCAACCTCGTCATGGTCGCCAGCGACCGGATGTCCGCCTTCGACTGGGTCCTGCCCACCGAGATCCCGGACAAGGGCCGGGTCCTGACCCAGCTCTCCCTGTGGTGGTTCGACCAGCTCAAGGAGATCGTCCCGAACCACGTCATCGGCACCACCCTGCCCGCCGGCGCCCCCGCCGACTGGGCCGGCCGCACGCTGATCTGCCAGAACCTCGACATGGTCCCGATCGAGTGCGTGGCCCGCGGCTATCTCACCGGCTCCGGCCTCGTCGAGTACGACCAGACCCGCACGGTCTGCGGACTCGGCCTGCCCGAGGGCCTCGTGGACGGCTCCGAGCTGCCCGGCCCCATCTTCACCCCGGCCGCCAAGGCCGACGTCGGCGAGCACGACGAGAACGTCTCCTACGAGGAGGTCGCGCGGACCGTCGGCACCGAGACGGCAGCGCTGCTGCGCCAGGCCACCCTGGCCATCTACACCCGCGCCCGGAACATCGCCCGCGACCGGGGCATCATCCTGGCCGACACGAAGTTCGAGTTCGGCTTCGGGGCCGACGGGACCCTGGTCGCCGCCGACGAGGTGCTGACCCCGGACTCCTCGCGGTTCTGGCCGGCCGACCAGTGGAAGCCGGGCCGCGCCCAGCCCTCCTTCGACAAGCAGTACGTCCGAGACTGGCTGACCTCCCCGGCCTCCGGCTGGGACCGCACCGGCGAACTCCCGCCCCCGGCACTGCCGCAGGAGGTCGTGGAGCAGACCAGCGCCAAGTACATCGAGGCGTACGAGCGGCTCACCGGCCTGACCTGGACCGCCAAGACCGGCCGCTGAACGTCCCGTGTCCCCGGCCCGCCCAGCGGGCCGGGGGCACCGAGGACCCGGCAACACGAAGAAGCCCCCGGTCCAAGGACCGGGGGCTTCTTCGTACAGAGCGGACAACGCGACTCGAACGCGCGACATCCACCTTGGCAAGGTGGTGCTCTACCAACTGAGCTATGTCCGCATGCGCCGTAGCGCGGTACCCACTATACCCAACCTCGCTGGCGTGCGAGACGCACTGCCGTGTGCCGGTTCTCGGCCCCCAGCTTCGTCGCCGCCGAGGACAGGTAATTGCGCACCGTTCCCTGCGTGAGCGAGGCCCGCTCCGCGATCTCCGCGATCGGCGCCCCGTCCGCCGCGAGTTCCAGTACCTCGGCCTCCCGGGCGGTCAGCGGGGAGTCCCCCGCGCTGATCGCGTCGGCCGCCAACTCGGGGTCCACGTAACGACCTCCGGCGTGCACGGTTCGGATCAGCTCGGCCAGTCGCTGCGCCGACACCGTCTTCGGCGCGAAGGCCCGCACACCCGCCGCGAGGGCCCGCTTGAGGTGGCCGGGCCGGCCGTGACTGGTCACGATCATGACCTTGCAGCCGGGGAGTTCGGACTTCAACGATGTGGCGACACTCACACCGTCCGCCCCCGGCATCTGCAGGTCCAGCACCGCCACGTCCGGACGGTGCGCCCGGGCCATCGCCAGCGCCTCCGGCCCCGAGGCCGCCTCCGCGACGACCAGCAGGTCGTCCTCCAAGGCCAACAGCGCGGCCAAGGCGCCGCGGATCAGGTGTTCGTCGTCGGCGAGCAGCACGCGTACGGGGCTCACGCCCGCACCTCCAGTCGCGGGTACGGGGCTCACGCCCGCACCGTCAGTCGTGGGCGCGGGGCTCATGCCCGCACCTCCAGTCGTTGTTCGGGGATCCGGGCCAGCAGCCGGAACCGGCCGCCCTCGGTCGGGCCCGCCGACAGGGTTCCGTCGACCACCGCGAGGCGCTCGCGCAGCCCCGCGAGTCCCGAACCGGGCGGACCGGCCGGCGTCTCGGGGGCTCCGTCGTTCTCCACCAGCAGGGTCAGCGCGCCCGATCCGTCCGCGGCCTCGGCGAGCCGGATCAGGCAGCTCTGCGCGTCACCGTGCCGCAGGACGTTGGTGGTCGCCTCCCGGACCACCCAGCCCAGGGCCGACTGCACTTCGGAGGGCAGCGCCCGGCGGGCCTCGAACTCGACGCGGCAGTCCATCCCCGCCGCGCTCAGCACCCCGCGCGCGCCCTCCAGCTCCACGGCCAGGTCCGCCTCGCGGTAGCCGCGCACGACGTCCCGTACCTCGCGCTGCGACTCGCGGGCGATCCGCTGGACCTCGATCATCTGCTCCACCGCCTCGGGACGGCCGCGCCGGGCCAGTTGTACCGCCAGCTCGCTCTTGAGGGCGACGACCGCCAGGTTGCGCCCCATCACGTCGTGCAGGTCCCGGCCGAACCGCAGCCGTTCCTCGGCCACCGCGAGCTGGGCCTGGAGCTCCCGGGCGCGGTCGAGTTCGTACACGATCCGCAGCAGCCACCCCGAGAAGCCACAGGCGAAGCTGAGGAACAGGCCGCTCAGCAGCACCCCGATGGCATAACCGACGCCCTCCACCACCGGCAGCCCCACGGCGACCACCGCCAGGCCGGTCCCCACGGCGTGGGCGGGCGCCACCCCCCACATGTGCCGGACCTTCTCCAGGCACATCACCAGCGAGCCGGAGGCGAAGCAGGTCATGCCCGTCACCAGCATCGGGGCGACGGCCTCGTCGATGTGCCCGGTCCGGCGCAGGAGGAGGACGGCCACGCACCCGAGGGCCGTCACGATCATCGTCGCCACCGCCACCCACACCGGCCGGTCCCGGCGCCCCACCAGCCAGTCCAGCGCCCGGGAGGAGAGGAACCCGACGAGCACGGAGTGCACGCACATCAGCACCAGCAGGCCCACTTCGGCGGAGCCCGGCACCTCCCGCGGGCCGAGGACCAGGCCGCCGAGGCCGAAGGTCAGGATCTCGACCGCCACGAAGAGATGGAACGACCAGCGTGTGTAGAGCTCGACCTTCCCCGCACTGCTGCGGTTCTTCCACCACCCGGTCAGCTTCGACACGGTCCCCGTCCCCCCGACTTCGCTTTCGTTTCCTAGCGCCGCGGTTCCCAGCGGAACCACCGGTGGACAGCAAACACGGTGTTCACGGTCCAGGCCACCGTGACGAGCGCGGCCCCGGTCAGGTCCCCGGCCGGCGCACCGTCCCACGCGCCCCGCACCAGCGTCATGACGCCGCTCAGCGGAAGCAGTTCGCACACCGATGCCAGCGTCCGCGGAAGGCTGTCCATCGGTACGAACAGGCCCGAGCCGAGCAGGCTCACCAGCAGCAGCGGCACGGTGGTGATGCCCGCGCTCTCCACGCTCCGGGTGAAGGAGCTGGTCAGCGCCGCCAAGCCGGCCAGCAACACGATCGCGGCGAGCACCGCGACGATCAGGAGCAGCGGGTTGTCCGGCATCGGCGCGTCCAGGGCGGCGGCCCCGGCCAGGACGAGGACGCCGATCTGCCCGAGGGCGACGACCGCGGCCGGCAGCGCGGTGCCGGCGAGGATCTCCAGGTCGCCCGCCTCGCCGGTGCGCAGCCGCTTGAGGACGAGTTCCTCGCGCCGGGCCACGTACGCGGAGACCAGGTTCATGTAGACGACCAGGAGCAGGACGAGTCCGATGCCGCCGCTCAGGGTGGACCGGCCGAGGGCCGCGGCGCTCTGCTCGGCCACGTCGACCAGTGTCGAGCGCAGCAGGAACACCATGGCCGCCGGCATCAACAGGGCCATGGACAGAGCGGTCCGGTTGCGCCGCAGCAGGGTCAGCTCGGAGCGGCCCAGGGCGCTGAGCCGGCGGGGGTTCAGGCGCGGTGCGGTCAGGTTCGGCACGCTCATCGGGCTCCCGCCCTCTCGTCCTCGTCGGTCCGGACGCCGGAGAGGGGGCTCCGGCGGCTCCGCGCGATCTCCAGGAAGGCCTCCTCCAGCGAGGCGGACCGGGCGTCGAGCCCGACCAGCTCCACCTCGGCCTCGTGCGCCCACCGCAGCAGTTCCCCGAGGCTCTCCTGGAGCCGTTCGGTACGGATCTCCACCCGCCGTCCGTCGGCCGCCGCCCGCAGGGGCAGCGGCAGCCGCGCCGCGGGCACCGCCTCCGGGAGTGTGAATCGGATCCGCGAGGGCCGGGTCGCGGTCACCTCGGCGGGCGTACCGGTCAGCACCGGCTCCCCCTCGTGGAGGATCGCCAGCCGGTCGGCGAGCTCCGCGGCCTCCTCCAGGTAGTGCGTGGTCAGCAGCACCGTGGTCCCCTCCGCGCGCAGCTCCCGCACCAGCTCCCAGGTGTCCCGGCGGCCCTCGGGGTCCATGCCGGTCGTCGGCTCGTCGAGGAACAGCACCTCCGGCCGCCCCAGCAGGGCCAGGGCCAGATCGAGCCGGCGCCGTTCACCGCCGGACAGCTGCTTGATGCGCACGGAGGACCGCGAGGCCAGCCCGACCCGTTCGAGGACCTCCGCCCCGGGCCGGGCGCCGGTGGTGACCCCGGCCCACATCCGGACGGTCTCGGCGACGGTCAGGTCGGAGGGGAAGCCGCCGTCCTGGAGCATGATCCCGGTACGCGGCCGGACCTCGGCCCGCTGCTTGTACGGGTCGAGCCCGAAGACCCGTACCCGCCCCCCGCAGGGTGCGGCCAGTCCCTCCAGGAGTTCCACGGTGGAGGTCTTGCCGGCGCCGTTCGTCCCGAGCAGGGCGAAGATCTCGCCGCGTTCCACGGAGAAGGAGACGCCGCGGACAGCCTCGAAGCCGCCGGCGTAGCGGCGTCGCAGTTCCTCCGCCCGGATCACCGTGTCGGTCATCACTGTGTCGGTCATGAATCAAGGCTCGCGGCGGACCGGCCGCGTCGGCAGTGCGCGCTGTCATGACGCGGGATGACATATGTCAGACGGGGCCGGGCAAAGGCGCGGGTATAGGGGTGAACGCACGACAAAGGCCCCGATCAATGATCGGGGCCTTTGTCACACTGAGCGGACGACGCGACTCGAACGCGCGACATCCACCTTGGCAAGGTGGTGCTCTACCAACTGAGCTACGTCCGCATGCAACGACGTAAAGCCGTGCGCTGCGAGCATCACTCTACCTGATCCACAACCGTGGTCGGTAAAGCGTGCAGAGCGGGTGACAGGGATTGCACACTGCGCCTCCCCCCTGGAAGGGGGGTGTTCTGCTACTGAACTACACCCGCACGACTTCGGGTCTTGGCCTTGCGGCCTCGCCCCTTGGCGTGATCCACACACTAGCCGATCGGAGGGGGTGGATGGCAAATCCGGGGTCAGTGGGCAGCGTTGTAGGCCTCGTAGACGCGCTTGGGGATGCGGCCGCGCGGCGGCACGTCGTGCTGGTTCGACCGGGCCCAGGCCCGGACGACCGCCGGATCGGGGGCGATCGACGTGTGCTTGTACGCCTTACCCGAGCGAGCCTGTCGGCGCCCGGCGGCCACGAAGGGAGCGAGGCCCTTCCGCAGTTTCTTTGCGTTGGCGACATTGAGGTCGATCTCGTACGACTTACCGTCCAGGGCGAACACGACCGTTTCCGCCGCTTCTCCGCCATCGATGTCGTCGGAGATCGTGACTACTACGCGCTGCGCCACGGATATCGGTCCCTTCGTGCGAGGTCACCGCGTGCTGACATGCGGTGATGTCGCCTGTGTGGATGTTTCGGAGCAATGCATCAATCCGTCGGAATCCCGACCGATTCCTTTGTACCGTGATTCGCATTGAATTGCGAAGCCCAGTTAATTCTCTCCGCGTGTCCCGCCGCAATCCCGGGCACGTGGTTTTCCGGTGGATTTTGCGAAGCGTTGGTGAAGCTGAAACGGCTCGCGGATCATGCTCAAGGTATATCTACCCGCGTAGAAATTTTCGCCGGGTACGCTGATGGAACCGCCTTCGCACCAAACCACCACACGGGAGTGCCAGTGGCACGCGTCGTAGTCGACGTCATGCTCAAGCCGGAGATCCTCGACCCCCAGGGCCAGGCGGTGCAGCGTGCACTGCCGCGGCTGGGCTTCGAGGGGATCGCCGACGTCCGCCAGGGGAAGCGCTTCGAACTGGAGGTGGAGGGACCGGTCGACCAGGCCGCCCTCGACCGCATCCACAAGATGGCCGAAACCTTCCTCGCCAACACCGTCATCGAAGACTTCACCGTGAAGGTCGAGGCCTGAGGGTGACCACTCGCATCGGAGTCGTCACGTTCCCCGGAACGCTCGACGACCGTGACTCGCTGCGCGCCATCCGCATCGCGGGAGCCGAGCCGGTCTCGCTGTGGCACCGCGACAAGGACCTGCACCAGGTCGACGCGGTCGTCCTCGCGGGCGGCTTCTCCTACGGGGACTACCTGCGCGCCGGGGCCATCTCCCGCTTCTCGCCGGTGATGGAGACCATCATCGAGCAGGCCAGGGCCGGCATGCCGGTCCTCGGCATCTGCAACGGCTTCCAGGTCCTCACCGAGGCCCACCTGCTGCCGGGGGCGATGCTCCGCAACAACCACCTGCACTTCATCTGCCGCGACCAGAAGTTGCGCGTGGAGAACGCGGAGACCGCGTGGACCGGCGACTACACCGCCGGCCAGGAGATCTCCGTACCGCTCAAGAACATGGACGGCCGCTACACCGCCGACGAGCGTGTGCTGGACGAACTGGAGGCCGAAGGGCGAGTGGCCTTCCGGTACCTGGACGGGAACCCGAACGGTTCGCTGCGCGACATCGCCGGCATCACCAACGCCGCGGGCAACGTCGTCGGCCTCATGCCGCACCCCGAGCACGCGGTGGAACCGCTGATCGGGACGGGCCGCACCGACGGTCTCCCGTTCTTCACCTCGGTCCTGAAGAAGCTGGTCAGCGCATGAGCCTCGACACCGTCAAGCACGCCACCGACACCCCGGACGCCTCCCAGCCGTGGAAGGAACTCGGCCTCAAGGAGGACGAGTACGCCCGCATCCGGGAGATCCTCGGCCGCCGCCCCACGGGCGCCGAGCTCGCCATGTACTCGGTCATGTGGTCCGAGCACTGCTCGTACAAGAGCAGCAAGGTCCACCTGAAGCAGTTCGGCGAGAAAGTCCCGGAGAACGACGCCATGCTCGTCGGCATCGGCGAGAACGCCGGCGTCGTCGACGTCGGCCAGGGCTACGCGGTCACCTTCAAGGTCGAGTCGCACAACCACCCGTCGTACATCGAGCCCTACCAGGGCGCGGCCACCGGCATCGGCGGCATCGTCCGCGACATCCTCGCGATGGGCGCCCGCCCGGTCGCGGTCGTGGACCCGCTGCGCTTCGGAGCGGCCGATCACCCCGACACCAAGCGCGTCCTGCCGGGCGTCGTCGCCGGCATCGGCGGCTACGGCAACTGTCTGGGCCTGCCGAACATCGGCGGCGAGGTCGTCTTCGACGCCTGCTACCAGGGCAACCCGCTGGTCAACGCCGGTTGCATCGGCGTGATGAAGCACGAGGACATCCACCTGGCCCAGGCCTCCGGCCCCGGCAACAAGGTCATCCTCTACGGTGCCCGCACCGGCGGCGACGGCATCGGCGGCGTGTCCGTGCTGGCCTCGGAGACGTTCGACGACAGCAAGCCGACCAAGCGGCCGGCCGTGCAGGTCGGCGACCCGTTCCAGGAGAAGCTCCTCATCGAGTGCACCCTGGAGATCTTCAAGGAGAAGCTCGTCGCGGGCATCCAGGACCTCGGCGGCGCCGGGCTCTCCTGCGCCACGAGCGAGCTGGCCTCCGCGGGCTCCGGCGGCATGCGCGTCGAACTCGACACCGTCCCGCTGCGCGACGCGACGCTCTCGCCCGAGGAAATCCTCATGAGCGAGTCGCAGGAGCGCATGTGCGCGATCGTCGAGCCGCAGCACGTGGATCGCTTCATGGAGATCTGCGAGAAGTGGGACGTCATCGCCACCGTCATCGGTGAGGTCACCGACGGCGAGCGCCTGGAGATCTTCTGGCACGGCGAGCAGATCGTGGACGTGCCCCCGGGCACCGTCGCCCACGAGGGCCCGGTCTACAACCGTCCGTTCGCCCGCCCCGCGTGGCAGGACGCCCTCCAGGCCGACGACGCGGGCAAGCTGCCCCGCCCGGAGACCTCCGAGGAGCTCCGCGCGCAGGTCCTGGCGCTGGTGTCCTCCCCGAACCAGGCCTCCAAGTCCTGGATCACCGACCAGTACGACCGCTTCGTCCAGGGCAACACGGTGCTCTCGCAGCCCGAGGACGCCGGCATGGTCCGCATCGACGAGGACACCAACCTCGGCGTCGCCATGGCCACCGACGGCAACGGCCGCTTCGCGAAGCTCGACCCGTACACGGGCGCGCAGCTCGCGCTGGCCGAGGCGTACCGCAACGTCGCCGCGACCGGCGCCAAGCCGCTCGCCATCTCCGACTGCCTCAACTTCGGCTCGCCCGAGGACCCGGGCGTCATGTGGCAGTTCGCCGAGGCCACCCGCGGTCTCGCGGACGGCTGCCTGGAGCTGGGCACCCCGGTGACCGGCGGCAACGTCTCGCTGTACAACCAGACCGGCGAGACCGCGATCCACCCGACCCCGGTCGTGGCGGTCCTCGGTGTGATCGACGACGTCAACCGCCGCACGCCGATGGCGTTCGCGGAGGCCGGTCAGCTGCTGTACCTGCTCGGCGACACCGCCGAGGAGTTCGGCGGTTCGGCCTGGTCCGAGGTCGTGCACCAGCACCTCGGCGGCATGCCGCCGAAGGTGGACCTGGGCCGCGAGAAGCTGCTCGGCGAGATCCTGATCTCGGCCTCGCGCGACGGCATGATCGACGCCGCGCACGACCTGTCCGACGGCGGCGTGATCCAGGCGCTCACCGAGTCCTGCCTGCGCGGCGGCAACGGTGCGCGGATCGTGGTGCCCGAGGGCCTGGACGCCTTCACCTTCCTGTTCTCCGAGTCCGCGGGCCGGGCCGTCGTGGCCGTCCCGCGCAGCGAGGAGCTCCGCTTCACCGACATGTGCGGTGCGCGGGGCCTGCCGGCCGCCCGCATCGGCGTGGTGGACGGCGAGGAGATCGAGATCCAGGGCGAGTTCACGATTCCGCTCGCGGAACTGCGGACCGCCCACGAGGCGACGATCCCGGCGCTGCTCGCCTGATCCCGCCCGCCGCGTCGTCGAGCCCCTGTCCGGAGTCCTCCGGGCGGGGGCTCGCGCGTGTTCGGCCGTTCTCCCCTCCCGTCCGGCCGGCGCAGTCCGTGGTGCTTCTCACGCCGGATAGGGTCGGCCCCATGCCGACCGCCCGGAAGAAGCCGCGTACCTACGACTCCGCCAAGATCCGCGCGGCCGTCACCGCACAGTTCGGCCACGTCGCCGCGGCCGTGGCGACGCTGACCCCCGAGCAACTGGCCCGCCCCACGCACCTCGGCGCCTGGACCGTACGGGACCTCGCCGCGCACCTCGCCTGGATCATCCGCTCCATCCCCGAGGCGGTGGCGCGGCCCGAACCGGCCGAAGCCGAGCTGACCGTACGGAACTGGCCCTTCGCCACCGCCGGGATCGCCGGACAGATCGACGAACTGGCCCGGGAGACCGCCGCCGGCGAGGAACTCGGCCCGCTCTACGAGGAGTCGGCGACCCGGCTCGCCGAACTGCTGAGGGTGGTCCCGGACGGCCGGCTGCTCGGGCTGCGGGTCGGCGCGATGGCCTTCGGGCCGTTCATGGTCACCCGCACCGTGGAGCTGGTCGTCCACACCGACGACCTCAACCGGGCGGCCGGCCTGGACATCCCGATCGACCGGCAGGCTCTCGCCGCCTGCACCCGGCTGCTCGCCGACGCCCTCGCGGACAAGACCCCCGGGGGTTCGGTGGAGCTGCGGATCCCGCCCTTCGCCGTCGTCCAGTGCCTGGAGGGGCCCCGGCACACCCGGGGCACCCCGCCCAACGTGGTGGAGACCGACCCGCTGACCTGGATCCGGCTCGCGACGGGCCGTACGACCTGGGAAGAGGCGCTGGACGGGGCCCGGCTCAGCGCGAGCGGCGAACGCGCCGATCTGGGCCCGCTGCTCCCGCTGATGGGCTGAGGGAAACCCTCCCCGGAGGGTCGGACGGCGGTCGGATGTCGGTCGGGCGGCGGGCGGAAGGGAACCGTCCGGGCACCTCGCCCGTCCCAGACGCATGCGTCAGCAACGGCACGTCCTCGCCGCCCTCACGCTCGCCGTCACCGTCACCACCGCGGTGACCGCCTGCGCGGACCAGACGACCCCCTCCGGCCCGGATCCATCACCGGGCCTCCCGGGGACGAGTTGGTCCGTGGAAAGCGTGACCGTGGACGGGAAGACCCTGACCGCGCCCGCGGCGGCCCGACTGGCCATCGGCGCCGAGGCCCCCTACGAGGCCACGGGCAACTACGGCTGCAACGGCCTGTCGGCCAAGGTGGAGATCAAGGGCTCGACCATGAACGTCCAACCGGGCTCCAGGACCGCGATGGCCTGCCCGGACATCAAGTTCGAGACGGCTTTCGCCAAGCTCTTCAAGGGTGCGCTCACGATCGAGAGCCGGCCGGAGCACCTCACCCTGAAGACCGCGGACGGGAACACCATCTCCCTGACCACGAAGCCCCGGACCCCGGACGCGCCGCTCACCGCCACCGACTGGAGCGCGGACTCCCTGATCCAGGGCGCCACCGTGTCCTCGGTGCCCGCCGAGGTGGCGGGCAAGGCCCGGTTCACCATCGCCGCCGACGGCGCCGCGAGCGGCAACCTCGGCTGCAACCGGTTCTCCGCCCGGGCCGTCGTCGACGGGTCCCGGATCACCTTCGGGCCCCTGACCTCGACGCGGATGGCCTGCACGGGCCCGGCCGGTGACGTCGAACGGGCGCTGACCGCGCTGTTCGCCGGCGGCCCCCTCGAACACCGCGTCCAGGGAGACACCCTGACCCTCACCGCCACCGACGGCAGCGGCAAGGGCCTGGGAGCCAAGGCGGCCTCCGCCGTCGAATGACCCCCGCCCCCGGCCCGGCCGGTGTCCACAGCCTGTGGACACCGGCCGGGCCGGGCCCGCCGGCGCCTCCACGCCCCGACGGACCAGACGGATCAGACGGATCAGACGGATCAGGACCAGGCAGATCAGAGGGCCGGGGTCAGGCCGGGTACGGGAGCAGCGTCGCGTCCGTCTTCTCCCAGGCCGCCCGCAGTTCGGCCAGCCTGGCCGGCTCCACGGCCGCCTTGTCGGCCTGCTCGCGGACGTCCCCGGCCAGGTTGAACAGCTGGTCCTTGCCGGCCTTGCCCCGGTAGTACTTCCAGTCCCCGCGGCGCAGCGCCCGCTCGCCCCGCACCCGCCAGAACAGGTTCCGCTCCGCGATCCGCTCGCCCCGCAGCAGGTATCCGGCCAGGCTCACCCCGTCGAGCGGGTACGCGCGGTGCGCCCGGGCACCGGCCAGCTCCAGCAGGGTCGCCGTCCAGTCGGGGCTGAACACCGGGACGTGGCTGACCTGTCCGCCGTCCAGGCGCGCGGGCCAGCGCACGAGGTTCGGCACCCGGATCCCGCCCTCCTGGAGCGAGGCCTTGTTGCCGGAGAGCGGCCAGTTGTACGAGAAGCGCTCGCCCCCGTTGTCGCTGGAGAAGACGACCAGGGTGTCCTCCTCCTGGCCGGAGCGCTTCAGGGCCTTCAGCACCTCGCCGATCGAACGGTCGAGGTCCTCGACCATCTCCTTGTACTTCTCCACCGAGCCGCCGTCCTGGTGCCACAGGGCCCGGCCGTCGCCCGCCTTGATCCGGCGGACGATCTCGGCGCTCTCCTTCGTGTCGCCGTCGGCGATCCAAGGCCAGTGCGGGGTCGTGAAGTTGAGGTTCAGCAGCCACGGCTTGCCGTGGTGGTCGCGGGACACGTACTCGCTCGCCCGCTCGGTGATGATCCGCGTGTAGTAGCGCAGGTCCTTGTACTCGGCGTCGCCCTCGTAGAGGTCGTACTCCCCGCCCAGGCCCAGCTTGGAGTAGTACTCAAGGGCCCCGCCGAAGTTGCCGAAGAACTCGTCCCAGCCGGACCGGGTGGGGCTGTAGTCCGGCAGGTACCCGGCGTGCCACTTGCCGATCAACGCCGTCGCGTAGCCGGACTCCTTCAGCAGCGAGGCCAGCGTCGGGTGCGTGGGCTCCAGGCCGACGGACTTGTCGGCGATCGGCTCGGCCAACCCGCCCTTGGTACGGCCCGGGTACCGCCCCGTGTACAGGCTGAAGCGGGTCGGCGAGCAGGTCGCGGAGCCCGAGTACGCGTCGGTGAACCGGACTCCCTGGCGGGCGAGCCGGTCCAGGTTCGGGGTCTTGATGTGCGGGGACCCGTAGGAGGACAGGTCCGCCCAGCCGAGGTCGTCGCCGAGGATGAACAGGATGTTCGGCCGCCGGGAGTGACGCCCCCGGGCGGCCTTGAACTCCCGCTCCTCGGGGCCCGCGTGCCGGGCGTCGGCGGGAGCGGAGGCGGGTGCCGCGGCGGCCGGCGACGCGGCCCCCAGCCCGACGGCCGCGGCGGCGGCACTCACGCCGACCGCCCCGCCGAAGGCGCGTCGGGACAGGTGGGATTCAGACGAGGTCACGGGTGCTCCAGGGCATGGCCCGCCGGCCCACCCCGCGGCGGCGCGGGACGGCGCACGGCACGGCGGAACGGGCTGGGGCGAGCGAAAAGGCACTGCGGGGGAAATCGGCGAGAGGCGCCGGGAGAATCAGAAAAGGCGCGCCGGAGCGCGGGGCGGAACTACGCCCGGCAACAACAGATGGCGCTCGCGACACGGACGAGGTCCACGTGCCGGCGCTCGACGAGGGTGACGGTGCGGTCACCGAGAGGCTGCATGAGCCGGAAGCTTGTACGAATCGACGACTGGCTGTCAACCAGGGCATTCCGGATATCGAGACAGTCACCCTCCGCACGGGTTACCCGACTGTCCGCACTGTGACTTTTACGGGCCGTCCCCAATTCGGACCAGTGGTCGATCTCGCCTACACTCGGGAGCGTGCCTCGTGGTGATGGACGACTCAACCACGACCTGCTCCCCGGCGAAAAGGGCCCCCAGGACGCTTGCGGCGTCTTCGGTGTCTGGGCTCCGGGTGAAGAGGTCGCCAAGCTCACCTACTTCGGACTGTATGCGCTGCAGCACCGCGGACAAGAGTCCGCGGGAATCGCTGTGAGCAACGGTTCCCAGATCCTCGTCTTCAAGGACATGGGCCTCGTTTCCCAAGTCTTCGACGAAACCTCTCTCGGCTCGCTCCAAGGTCATATCGCGGTCGGTCACGCCCGCTACTCGACCACCGGAGCCTCCGTCTGGGAGAACGCGCAGCCCACTTTCCGCGCGACCGCCCACGGCTCCATTGCCCTGGGTCACAACGGCAACCTGGTGAACACCGCCGAGCTCGCCGAGATGGTCGCCGACCTCCCCCGTCAGGACGGCCGCGCCACCCAGGTGGCGGCCACCAATGACACCGACCTGGTCACCGCCCTGTTGGCCGGCCAGGTCGACGACGAGGGCAAGCCCCTGACCATCGAGGAGTCGGCCACCAAGGTCCTCCCTCAGGTCAAGGGCGCGTTCTCGCTCGTGTTCATGGACGAGGGAACCCTCTACACCGCCCGTGACCCGCAGGGCATCCGCCCGCTGGTCCTCGGCCGCCTGGAGCGCGGCTGGGTGGTCGCCAGTGAGACCGCCGCCCTCGACATCTGCGGCGCCAGCTTCGTCCGCGAGGTCGAGCCGGGCGAGCTCATCGCGATCGACGAGAACGGCCTGCGCAGCTCCCGATTCGCAGAAGCGAAGCCCAAGGGCTGTGTGTTCGAGTACGTCTACCTGGCGCGCCCGGACACCGACATCGCCGGCCGGAACGTCTACCTCTCGCGTGTCGAGATGGGTCGGCGCCTCGCCAAGGAAGCCCCGGTCGACGCCGACCTGGTGATAGCGACGCCGGAGTCCGGCACGCCCGCCGCCGTCGGCTACGCCGAGGCCAGCGGGATTCCGTACGGCGTCGGACTGGTCAAGAACGCCTATGTGGGCCGGACCTTCATCCAGCCCTCGCAGACGATCCGCCAGCTCGGCATCCGCCTCAAGCTCAACCCGCTCAAGGAAGTCATCCGGGGCAAGCGCCTGGTGGTCGTGGACGACTCGATCGTCCGCGGCAACACCCAGCGCGCCCTGGTCAAGATGCTCCGCGAGGCCGGCGCGGCGGAGGTCCACATCCGGATCTCCTCGCCGCCGGTGAAGTGGCCTTGCTTCTTCGGCATCGACTTCGCCACCCGGGCCGAGCTCATCGCGAACGGCATGACGGTCGACGAGATCGCCACGTCGATGGGTGCCGACTCGCTCTCGTACATCTCGCTCGACGCGATGATCGAGGCGACCACCATCCAGAAGCCGAACCTCTGCCGTGCCTGCTTCGACGGCGAGTACCCGATGGAACTGCCCGACCCGCAGCTCCTCGGCAAGCAGCTCCTGGAGACCGAACTCGCCGGCGGTACCGACGCCGCCGACGCGCTCCGGCGCCCGTAGCCCTCGTCCGACCCGACCCCACCAGGTCGGGTCGGACCGGCTCGGCCCCAGCTCGACCTGCGCCCGGCCCTGTCTTTCAAGCTTCTCCCAGGGCTGTGCACCACCCGCAGTAACGACACGAAAGCTCTCTCCTGTCATGACAGAGAAGACCACCGGTGCCAGCTACGCAGCAGCAGGTGTCGACATCGAAGCGGGCGACCGCGCCGTCGAACTCATGAAGGAGTGGGTGAAGAAGACGCAGCGCCCCGAGGTCCTCGGCGGCCTCGGCGGTTTCGCCGGCCTCTTCGACGCCTCCGCCCTCAAGCGCTACGAGCGCCCCCTGCTCGCCTCCGCCACCGACGGCGTCGGCACCAAGGTGGACATCGCCCGCCGCCTCGGCGTGTACGACACCATCGGCCACGACCTGGTCGCGATGGTCATGGACGACATCGTCGTCTGTGGCGCCGAGCCGCTCTTCATGACGGACTACATCTGCGTCGGCAAGGTCCACCCCGAGCGTGTCGCGGCCATCGTGAAGGGCATCGCGGAGGGTTGCGTCCTCGCCGGCTGCGCCCTCGTGGGCGGCGAGACCGCCGAGCACCCGGGCCTCCTGGGCCCCGACGACTTCGACGTGGCGGGCGCCGGCACCGGAGTCGTCGAGTACGACCGGCTGCTGGGCGCGGATCGCATCCGTACGGGGGACGCCGTCATCGCGATGGCCTCCTCCGGTCTTCACTCGAACGGGTACTCGCTGGTCCGGCACGTCCTCCTCGACCGCGCCGGGATGCCCCTGGAAGGTCACGTCGAGGAGCTCGGCCGGACCCTCGGCGAGGAGCTGCTGGAGCCGACCAAGATCTACTCGCTGGACTGCCTCGCCCTCACCCGCACGGCCGAGGTCCACGCGTACTCGCACATCACGGGCGGCGGCCTCGCCGCGAACCTGGCGCGGGTGATCCCGGACCACCTGCACGCCACGGTCGACCGGGCGACCTGGGCCCCCGGCGCGATCTTCGACCTGGTCGGCAAGGCCGGACAGGTGGAGCGCCTGGAGCTGGAGAAGACGCTCAACATGGGCGTCGGCATGATGGCCGTGGTCCCGCAGGAGTCGGTGGACGTGGCCCTGACCGCACTGGCCGACCGCGGCGTGGACGCCTGGGTCGCCGGAGAGATCCTGGACCGGGGCGACCACACCGAAGGCGCGACCCTGACCGGTTCCTACGCGAGCTGAGCAGCACTGAAACCCGGTCCGGGGCGATGCCCTGGACCGGGTTTCAGTACTTTTGAGATCTTTTGCAGACGTCGACGTTCAGAGCGTCAAGCGCCGCGGCGCTGAGCCGAAGGACCGGACTCATCGTCCTCGTCCTCGTCGTCATCGCCGTTGTAGAGAGCCGCGTACTTGGCGTACGGGTCGTCTTCGTCATCCAGATCGTCATCGACCTCGACCGGCGCGCTGACGGGCAGCGGCTCTGTCGGCGATGCGCCCAGCTCATTGGCCAGACGCGAGAGGTCAGTCCCGCCGCTGTTGTACTTCAGCTGGCGGGCGACCTTTGTCTGCTTGGCCTTGGCCCGGCCGCGCCCCATGGCTCGACCCCCTCGGTGACGGGGCTCGACGGCCCCAGAGTCTGACACGCGTTCATGGTTCGGAGCGGGCTCTCCGTGGAGAGACCGTCCGTAGGGGTTCAACGGTACCTGCTTCAGCGGCCATACGGTACGCCGCCCGCATCACGCGCGCCGATGCAGTACCAACGAGACACCCCGTACTCGCTGGTCAGCTGCGATTTTAACCCTTTCCTGGCGGGCGACCCGCCGAAGGGCAGTGAGTTCCGTCTCCTCTGCGCCTCCGGCGGGTCCCACGGGCCCCCGGAAGGTGTCAGACCGCGACGACGCCGCGCGCGTCGGCCATCCGCTGCTCGGCGATCCGGTCGGCTGCGGCAGCCGGCGGAATACCGTCTTCCTTCGCACGTGTGAATATGGCCAGCGTGGTGTCGAAGATCTTCGCCGCCTTGGCCTTGCACCGGTCGAAGTCGAAGCCGCGGAGCTCGTCGGCGACCTGGATGACCCCGCCCGCGTTGACCACGTAGTCGGGGGCGTAGAGGATCCCGCGGTCCGCGAGGTCCTTCTCCACACCCGGGTGGGCGAGCTGGTTGTTCGCCGCGCCGCAGACGACCTTGGCGGTCAGCACCGGCACCGAGGCGTCGTTGAGCGCACCGCCCAGCGCGCACGGGGCGTAGATGTCCAGGCCCTCGGTGCGGATCAGCGAGTCCGTGTCGAAGGCGGCGGTCACCCGACCCGGGTGCCGGTCGAGGATCTCCTGCACCGACTCGCGCCGGACGTCGGTGATGACGACCTCCGCGCCGTCCTCCAACAGGTGCTCCACCAGGTGCCGGCCGACCTTGCCGACACCCGCGACACCGACCTTGCGGCCGCGCAGGGTCGGGTCGCCCCACAGGTGCTGGGCGCTCGCGCGCATGCCCTGGAAGACGCCGTACGAGGTGAGGACCGAGGAGTCGCCGGCGCCGCCGTTCTCGGGGGAACGGCCCGTCGCCCAGCGGGTCTCGCGGGCCACCACGTCCATGTCCGCGACGTAGGTGCCGACGTCGCAGGCCGTCACGTAGCGACCCCCGAGGGACTCCACGAACCGGCCGTAGGCCAGCAGCAGTTCCTCGTTCTTGAGGATGTCCGGGTCGCCGATGATCACGGCCTTGCCGCCGCCGTGGTCGAGGCCGGCGAGGGCGTTCTTGTACGACATGCCGCGCGCGAGGTTCAGCGCGTCGAGGACGGCCTCCCCGTCCGAGGCGTACGCGTGGAAGCGGGTACCACCGAGGGCCGGGCCCAGGGCGGTGGAGTGGATGGCGATGACAGCCTTGAGGCCGGTGGCTCGGTCCTGGCACAGCACGACTTGCTCGTGGCCGCCCTGTTCCGTGCGGAACAGGGTGTGCAGGACGCCGTCGGTCATTTCGGTCACGGTGGTGACTCCCATGGAAGAGATGCGGCGGGAAGACGCCCCCCTGCGGGTGGGGGAGGGCGCGCTGGGAGCAGCGTAAGACCTGAGGGGCCCGCGCAGGCGTCCTGTCCGGGGATCGAAACACTCCCGGGTCCCGGGCGGGGTCCCGACGACCTCGCGGGCGCCCGCCGGAGTACCGCCGGCCGGCGCGGGGGAGTACGAGAGCGTGAGCGAATCCCCCGACCCCCGGCCGCCCTCCGCGCGCCCCGTACCGACCGTTCCCTACGCCTCCTACCTGCGCGTCTACGAGCCGCTGGCGGCCTTCCCCGAACCGGAGCGCACGCACTGGGCCGACTACGCCCGGCGCGGCGACACCCCGACCGCCCAGGACGAACTGCGCAGGTCGCTCGCGGACTTGGTGCGGGTGCCCCTGGTGGCGGTCCCCCGGCACGAGAGCGCCGACGCCTTCACCGCCGAGTGGGACGGGACGCTGCTGGTCTGCCCGTGGCGGACCAGGCTGCGCGGCTGGCTGGCGCTGGAGGAACTCGTGGAGTGGTTCCCGCGCCCGGTGCTGGACGCGGCACTGCCCCCGGCCGCCCGCCGTCGGGCGACCGAGGAGTACGAGGCGTGGCGCGAGCGGAACCCGGACGGCCGCCCGTGGATCCGGACCGGGGTCTGGCAGGTCCCGCTGCGGTGGTTCGTGCTGGTGGCCGACGAGGAGCGGGAGTACCTCCCGGGCGAGCGGCTGCGCTACCGCACCCCGATGGTGCAGGCCCGGCGCCGGCTCGCCCGGGGGCTGCGGACCCTGCGCGAGGCGGAGGGGTACGGCATGCTCACGGAGGGTCTGGTGGAGGTCGGCAGCTGGCTGGAGGAGTTCCACCCGCGCTCCATGGTCGAACTGGACTACGGCGGACTGACGCACACCCTGCCGGAGGCCGGGCTGGCCGGCGACCGCTCCGCGCGGGATCTGGCGCGGGGGATCGCGGAGCTGCGGGCCGGGGACCGGGAGGGCGCGGCCCGGACGTACGGGGAGCTGGCGGAGCGTTGGCGGGCGGTCCGGGAGAGACTGTTCGCCAATTAGGTACCGGAGACCCCTGGCGCGCCCGCCGTGTCGCCCGTATCGTCCGATCGGCCATAAGTCGCAGATCAGAGCCTTGATCACGGTATTGGGGTCTTAGTGCCGGGACCTACGTCCCGATACGGGCCATTGGCCCAAGCGTGACGGACCGCACTATCTACACCCTTGCGCCCTTCCCCTACCCTCGTGCCAAAATAGGACAAGGAGTCCGGGGAGGGTTCCTTCCGTCCAAGTAAGGGCGGAATGCTTGGTATTGCACTCTATGGGGGGTCTGACGACTCCTGATCGCTCTGTGACTGATCGTCACAGTGGGGTGACTGTCCGTTATGGGACGGTCCATCGGCTTCCGCCGCTGATGAACACCTCGGAGGGCAATTCCATCGGTTTGGCCGTCGAGGCTGGACGGATGGTGTAGTTGTAGTGCCGAGGACAAGCCGTTCGTCCTATAACCGACTCGGCCTGCGTATGTCCATTTCGGGCAACGTGGGCCAAGGTGCAGAATTTAGAGGAAAGAACCGAGATGGTTCAGTTCTCCCGAGGAGGCCGCTCATGACCGCTCGCACCCCTGATGCCGAGCCGCTGCTGACCCCGGCTGAGGTTGCCACGATGTTCCGCGTGGACCCGAAGACGGTCACCCGCTGGGCCAAGGCTGGCAAGCTCACGTCCATCCGCACTCTGGGTGGACACCGCCGTTACCGCGAGGCTGAGGTTCGCGCACTGCTCGCGGGAATTCCGCAGCAGCGCAGCGAGGCCTGAGGCTCGCAAGCAGGACCTTTTTGACGGGTCTGAATCGGGTCCCCCAATCCGATGAAACCCAAAAGCTTCAAACGGCAGAGCCTGCCCCAACAGGTTCCGCTGTTCGATCGCGCTGGACTCCGCCGGGTCCAGCGCGATCTTTTTTATGCCCGGAGGGCGGCGGAAACGAGGAGCCCTCGGCAGCCCTGCGGGGGTAGGTGCCATTGCACATATAAAATCGAGCCGGCGTATGACTGCGATAAATGTGCGAGTCTCAAAAACTCATGTGGTGACACCCGTCACAGCTGATCACTCTTGTACACCCGGCAATGCAGCCCGTAAGGGGACGTGAGCGACAGGGCGCGTCATGCGGACGAGGGATTTCGTCCGGCGTGGCCGTCGGCCGCCGACTCGGGCGCGAGAATGCGGCCGGACGCGGCAAGGGGCGCGGACGCGATGAGACGGGAACGTGACCCATGGGGGCCGATGGGCCGGATGGGGCGATCGATGGCCCCGGAAAGGCCTCCAGGGCCCCTCTGCGCGCCTTGCGGTCGCGGGAGGCGATCCACGGGCCTCCGACCCGCCCCGCGCCCCTCAGGCGATCGACGGGCGAACCGCCCCCGACTCGGCGCCCGCACGGCCCGCGCACCGGCAAGTGGACCGGCGGTGAGCGGACCCGTCAACGCGTCAGGGCCCGTATCCCCTGAGGGATACGGGCCCTGACGTCTCTGCGAACCTGACGGGACTTGAACCCGCGACCTCCACCTTGACAGGGTGGCGAGCTAACCAACTGCTCCACAGGTCCTTGATTTGTAGCCGCTGGGCGGTTACGAATCAGACTGTACAACAGCTCAGGGGGTGCAGTCGAACCCGATCAGGGGGCGGCCGCATCCACCGCCTTCACGATGCGCTTGTCGGAGATCGGATACGCCGTCCCGAGCGCGTGCGCGAAGTAGCTGACGCGCAGTTCCTCGATCATCCACCGGATCTCGGTGACCGCCTCGGGCACGGGCCGCCCCTTCGGCAGCTGCTCCAGCAGCCACAGGTACTCGTCCCGCATCTCGTGGACCTTCTCCATGCGCGTGGTGTCGCGCTGGACGCCCGTCGGCATCTGCTGGAGCCGTCGGTCGACGGCCACCAGGTAGCGCATGAGGTCCGGCAGCCGCTTGAGTCCGGTCAGCGTCACGAAGCCGGCCGGCATCAGCGCCGCCAGCTGTGTCTTCGCGTCCTGGACGTTCGCCATCAGGGCCAGGCTGTTGGTGGCCTTCAGCCGCCGTTCGCAGGCCTGCCAGGCGGCCAGCACCTGCTGCACCTGGTCCACCGTCCGCACGGTCGTGTCCACCAGGTCGGCCCGCACCGCGTCGAAGAGCTTGCGGAAGCCCGCCTCGTCCCAGGCCGGGCCGCCGTGGGCGGCGATCAGCCGGTCGGTGGCCGCCGTCGCGCAGTCGTCGAACAGCGCCTGGATGGAACCGTGCGGATTGCGCGAGAGGGCCAGCTTCTGCTGGTTGGTGAGCTTGTCCGAGGCGAACTTCGCCGGGTTCACCGGGATGTTGAGCAGGATCAGCCGCCGGGTGCCGAGCCACATCGCCTGCCGCTGTTCGGCCTCCGTGTCGAAGAGCCGTACGGAGACGCTCGCGCCCGCGTCCACCAGCGCCGGGTACGCCTTGACCGGCTGACCCGCCCGCCGGGTCTCGAAGACCTTGCTCAGCGTCCCGATGGTCCAGTCGCTCAGCCCGGAACGCTCGACCGACTCCCCGCCCGCCCGCTCGGCGGTCGCCGCGGCGGCCTTGGAGAGGGCCTGGCGGGCCTTCGGCTTGAGCCTCAGCCGCAGTGCCTCCAGGTCCTTGTCCTCCGCGAGGTTCTTGCGGCGCTCGTCGACGATCCGGAAGGTGATCTTCAGATGGTCCGGGATCCGGCTCAGGTCGAAGTCGTCGGCGGACACCGGCACTCCGACCATCCGGTGCAGCTCCCGGGCCAGCGTCACGTGCAGGGGCTCCTGCATCGGGTGCGCCGTGGCCAGGAAGCGCGTCGCGAAGTTCGGCGCGGGCACGTAGTGCCGGCGGATCGGCTTCGGGAGGGAACGGATCAGCTCCGTGACGACCTCCTCCCGCAGGCCCGGGATCTGCCAGTCGAAGCCCTCCTCGGTGACCTGGTTCAGGACCTGGAGCGGGACGTGGACGGTCACGCCGTCCGCGTCCGCGCCCGGCTCGAACTGGTAGGTCACCCGGAACTTCAGCGGCCCCTGGAGCCAGGAGTCCGGATAGTCGGCCTTGGTGACCCCGGCAGCCTTCTCCGTCAGGAGCATCTCGCGCTCGAAGTCGAGCAGTTCGGGCTCGTCCCGCTTCTTGTGCTTCCACCAGGAGTCGAAGTGCGCCCCGGAGACCACGTGCTCGGGGATCCGCTGGTCGTAGAAGTCGAAGAGGGTCTCGTCGTCCACCACGATGTCGCGGCGCCGCGCCCGGTTCTCCAGCTCCTCCACCTCGGTGAGGAGCTTGCGGTTGTCGGCGTAGAACTTGTGGTGCGTGCGCCAGTCGCCCTCGACCAGGGCGTTGCGGATGAACAGCTCGCGGGAGACCTCGGCGTCGATCCGGCCGTAGTTGATCTTCCGCTGGGCGACGATCGGCACGCCGTACAGCGTGACCTTCTCGTACGCCATCACGGCCGCCTGGTCCTTCTCCCAGTGCGGCTCGCTGTAGGTGCGCTTGATCAGGTGCTGCGCCAGCGGCTCCACCCACTCGGGCTCCACCTTGGCGTTCACCCGCGCCCACAGCCGCGAGGTCTCCACCAGTTCCGCCGACATCAGGAACTTGGGCTGCTTCTTGAACAGCGAGGACCCGGGGAAGATCGCGAACTTGGCCGACCGCGCGCCGAGGTACTCGTTCTTGTCGGTGTCCTTCAGACCGATGTGCGACAGCAGACCCGCCAGCAGCGAGATGTGCACGTGCTGCTCGGGGGCGTCCGCCTCGTTGACGTGGATCCCCATCGACTTCGCCACCGTGCGCAGCTGCGAGTAGATGTCCTGCCACTCGCGGATCCGCAGGAAGTTCAGGTACTCCTGCTTGCACATCCGGCGGAACGAGGACGAGCCGCGCTCCTTCTGCTGCTCGCGCACGTAGCGCCACATGTTCAGGAACGAGAGGAAGTCGCTGGTCTCGTCCTTGAAGCGGGCGTGGTTCTGGTCCGCCTGCGTCTGCTTGTCCGAGGGCCGCTCGCGCGGGTCCTGGATGGACAGCGCCGCCGCGATGACCATGACCTCGCGGACGCAGTTGTTCTTGTCCGCCTCCACCACCATGCGCGCCAGCCGCGGGTCCACCGGGAGCTGGGACAGCTGTCGGCCCATCGGCGTGAGCCGCTTGCTGTGGTCCTTCTCGGCCGGGTCGAGGGCGCCGAGTTCCTGGAGGAGCTGGACGCCGTCGCGGATGTTGCGGTGGTCCGGCGGGTCGATGAAGGGGAACTTCTCGATCTCGCCGAGACCGGCGGCGGTCATCTGGAGGATGACCGAGGCCAGGTTGGTGCGCAGGATCTCCGCGTCCGTGAACTCGGGGCGGGAGAGGAAGTCGTCCTCGGAGTACAGCCGGATGCAGATGCCGTCGCTCGTACGACCGCAGCGGCCCTTGCGCTGGTTGGCACTGGCCTGCGAGATCCGCTCGATGGGCAGCCGCTGCACCTTGGTGCGATGGCTGTAGCGGGAGATCCGGGCGTTGCCCGGGTCGATCACGTACTTGATGCCCGGGACGGTCAGCGAGGTCTCGGCGACGTTCGTCGCGAGGACGATCCGGCGGCCCGTGTGCTGCTGGAAGACCCGGTGCTGCTCGGCGTGCGAGAGGCGGGCGTAGAGCGGCAGCACTTCCGTGAACCGCAGGTTGCGCTTGTTCAGGGCGTCCGCCGTGTCGCGGATCTCCCGTTCGCCGGAGAGGAAGACCAGGACGTCTCCCGGCCCCTCGGACTGCAGCTCGTCCACGGCCTCGCAGATCGCCGTGATCTGGTCCCGGTCGGAGTCGTCGCCCTCCTCCTCCAGGAGCGGGCGGTAGCGGACCTCCACCGGGTACGTGCGTCCGCTGACCTCGACGATCGGCGCGTCCCCGAAGTGCCGGGAGAACCGCTCCGGGTCGATGGTCGCCGAGGTGATGACGACCTTGAGGTCGGGGCGCTTGGGCAGCAGCGTGGCCAGGTACCCGAGCAGGAAGTCGATGTTCAGCGACCGCTCGTGGGCCTCGTCGATGATGATCGTGTCGTAGGCGCGCAGCTCGCGGTCCGTCTGGACCTCCGCGAGCAGGATGCCGTCCGTCATCAGCTTGACGAAGGTCGCGTCCTGGTCCACCTGGTCGGTGAAGCGGACCTTCCAACCGACCGTCTGTCCGATCTCGGACCTCAGCTCCTCCGCGATCCGCTCCGCGACCGTGCGGGCGGCGATCCGGCGGGGCTGGGTGTGCCCGATCATGCCCCGGACGCCGCGGCCCAGCTCCATGCAGATCTTGGGGATCTGCGTGGTCTTGCCGGAACCGGTCTCGCCGGCGACGATCACGACCTGGTGGTCGCGTATCGCCTCGGCGATCTCGTCCTTCTTCTGGCTGACGGGAAGGTTCTCGGGATACGTGATCTCCGGCTTGCGCGAGGCACGGCCGGCCAGACGCGCGGCGGCCTTCTCGGCCTCCGCGGCGATCTCGTCGAGCACGGCCTGCTTGGCCTCGGGCTTGCGGATACGGCGGGCGCCCTCGAGGCGGCGGCCGAGGCGGTGCGCGTCGCGGAGGGAGATCTCACCGAGAAGCGTCTGCAGGGCGGCGAAGGAAGTAGACATACCTGGTCGAGGATCTCACCCGGGAGTGCCGGGTGGCGAACGCATTTGTGCCCCCTCCCCGTACCATTTCGGGACGAGATCACCTGAACCCGCCTGCCGTACGAGTGAGAGGCCCGCCATGTTCCGCGCCCGGGGAGTGTGGTGTCTGCTGGGCGCCCTCCTCGCGGTGCTGCTCGCCGGGATCCCGTCGACGGCGGCCGGGGGCGGCCCCCCGAAGGCCGCCGGCCCGACGACGACCTTCGCGCGGGCGACCGCTCTCGTACCGACCCCTCTCGTACCGGGCGCCTCTTCGCGCCCCGCCACGACACCGCAGCACGCCGCCTCGGTGGGCTCCGGGCAGGGCCCGTCCTGCGCTCCCGGCGGTGGGGACCACGGCGGGATCCCGGCCGTGCCGCCCCGCTGCGGTGACCCACAGCACGCCGCCCCCGCCGCCCGGGTCGCGGCGGAGCAGCCGGCGGCCTGGCGGACGACACCCGTACGGGTCCTCGTCCGCGGGCCCGACCGAACGACGCCGGGCCCCGTGGAGCTGTCCGTGATGCGGGTCTAGGAGGACCGGTCGTTCCCGCCGGTCCGTCCTTTCACCCGCACCCCGCAGCTTCGGAGCACCCGCATGTCCCCTTCCCCCTCCTCTTCCTCCTCCCGCAAGCCCTCCCCGCGCCGGCCCCTGCTGATCGCGGCCGGGGTCGCCATCGCCGCCGTCACCCTCGGCCTGGTCTCCTGGCAGGCCACCGCCCCCGAGGAGCGCGGTGACTCGGGCGGCGACGCGGCCTCCGCCCGCCCCGCGCCGCAGGCCAACCCCGAACTGCTGAAGCTCGCCCGCCGCGACGCCGGCGACAAGCTCGCCGTCGGCCGCGCCGACGCGCCCGTCGTACTGATCGAGTACTCCGACTTCAAGTGCGGCTACTGCGGCAAGTTCGCCCGGGACACCGAACCCGAACTGGTGAAGAAGTACGTGGAGGCCGGCACCCTGCGCATCGAGTGGCGCAACTTCCCCATCTTCGGCGCGGAATCCGAGGCCGCCGCCAAGGCCGCCTGGGCGGCGGGCCGACAGGACCGCTTCGAGCGGTTCCACTCGGCCGCCTACGCGGAGGGAGCCAAGGAGAAGGGCTTCGGCGAGGCCCGACTCACCGAGCTGGCCCGCGAGGCCGGAGTGCCCGACCTGGAGCGCTTCAAGCGGGACATGGCCGGTGAGGAGGCCGCCGCGGCGGTGCGCGCCGACCAGCAGGAGGGCTACCGCATCGGCGTCACCTCCACCCCGTCGTTCCTGGTCAACGGGCAGCCCGTGGCCGGCGCGCAGCCCCTCGACGCCTTCGAGGCCGCCATCGCCCGCGCCGAGGCGGCGGCCCGGAAGTGACCGACATCGGATACCTGGCCGCCCTGCTGGGCGGCCTCCTCGCGCTGCTCAGCCCGTGCAGCGCCCTGCTGCTGCCCGCCTTCTTCGCGTACTCGATCGACTCCACGTCACGGCTGCTGGCCCGCACCGGGATCTTCTACGCGGGCCTGGCGAGCACCCTCGTACCGCTGGGCGCGGCCGGCTCGTACGCGGGCCGGTTCTTCCACGGAAACCGCGAGACCCTCGTCCTCGTCGGCGGCTGGCTGATCATCGCGCTCGGGATCGCGCAGATCCTCGGCCTGGGCTTCGCCTCCCGGCGGATCGCGGAGCTCTCCGGACGGATCCGGCCGACCACCGCGCTGTCGGTGTACGCGCTCGGCGCCGTCTACGGCCTGGCCGGCTTCTGCGCCGGCCCGATCCTCGGCAGCGTGTTGACCGTGGCCGCCGTCAGCGGCAGCCCGGTCTACGGCGGCCTGCTGCTGGCCGTCTACGCCCTCGGGATGGCCGCGCCGCTGTTCCTGCTGGCCCTGCTGTGGGACCGCTTCGAGCTGGGCCGCAAGCGCTGGCTGCGCGGCCGGACCATCCGGGTGGGCCCGCTCGGGCTGCACACCACCTCGGTGCTGTCGGGGCTGTTCTTCATCACCCTGGGCGCGCTGTTCCTGATCTACGACGGGGCGAGCGCGCTGCCCGGACTGCTGGACGTGGACGACTCGTTCGCGGTGGAGCAGCGGGTCCGCTCGATCGCCGACGCGGTACCGGACTGGGCGCTGCTCGGCCTGGTCGCCGCCGCCGCGGGGGCGGTCGCCCTGACGCAGTGGCGCCGAACGGTCCGAAGCGCGAAGGACGAGACGCACGTGAAGGACGCGGCGGAGGCGATGGAGGAGTGACGCAAGAAGGCCCCGTCCGAGGACGGGGCCTTCTTTCTTGTGGCTGGGGCCGGGGTCGAACCGGCGACCTATCGCTTTTCAGGCGATCGCTCGTACCAACTGAGCTACCCAGCCACGAAACTCTTACGAGCTTCAGCGAACCTGACGGGACTTGAACCCGCGACCTCCACCTTGACAGGGTGGCGAGCTAACCAACTGCTCCACAGGTCCTTGCAATGTGCGAGACAAGTCTCGCACACGGTTTTGCGTACCCCCAACGGGATTCGAACCCGTGCTACCGCCTTGAAAGGGCGGCGTCCTGGGCCACTAGACGATGAGGGCTAAAGGCCCGCCGGGCACTTTGCAGCGCGTCGGGGACGTGAGAAGCATATGGGATCCGGGGAGCTATCGCCAAAACGGTTTCCCCCGGAGCGACAATGACGGGGTGCTGGAGATGACGCGCGAGGAGTTCGAAGAGCTCGTCGCAGAGGCCTTGGACCGGATTCCGCCGGAGCTCACGCGGCTGATGGACAACGTGGCGGTCTTCGTCGAGGACGAGCCGCCCGCAGACGATCCGGAGCTCCTCGGGCTCTACGAGGGGACCCCGCTCACCGACCGCGGCGAGTGGTACGCCGGGGTGCTGCCCGACAGGATCACGATCTACCGCAACCCCACGTTGCGGATGTGCGAGGACCGGGAGAGCGTGGTCGCGGAGACGGAGGTCACCGTGGTCCACGAGATCGCCCACCACTTCGGGATCGACGACGAGCGACTGCACGCCCTGGGCTACGGGTGAGCCGGTGACCGGCACCGACGAGGAGGACGCCGCGTCGATCGACCCCGACGCCGATCCACCCGGGAGCACCGAACCGCGGGGACGCGTCCTCGGGGCCATCGCGGTCGGCGGGGCGATCGGCGCCTCGGCGCGCCACGGGGCGGCCCTGCTGTGGCCGGCGGACCCCGGGGCCTTTCCCTGGGACACCTTCTGGGTCAACGTCCTGGGCTGCGCGCTGATCGGCGTGCTCATGGCGGCGGTCGCCGAGGACGGCCGCACCTCGCCGCACCCGCTCCTGCGGCCCTTCCTCGGTATCGGGGTGCTCGGCGGCTTCACCACCTTCTCCACCTACGCCCTGGAGTTCTCCGGGCTGCTCGACGAGGGCCTCGTCCCGACCGCGCTGACGTACGCCGGTCTGACGGTGGTGGCCGCGCTGGGCGCGGTCTGGGCCGGTGCGGCGGTGACCCGGGCGGCGCTGCGGGAACGGGGGCGGGCGTGAACTGGCTGCTGGTGGTGGCCGGCGCGGTGGTCGGGGCGCCGCTGCGGTACCTGACGGACCGGGCCGTGCGCGGCCGCCACGACTCGATCTTCCCCTGGGGCACGTTCGTCGTGAACGCCGCCGCCTGCCTGGTGTTGGGGGTACTGGCCGGGGCGACGCTGGCCGGTGCGGCCTCCTCGCGGCTCGGCCTGCTGCTCGGCACCGGACTGTGCGGGGCGCTCAGCACGTACTCGACGTTCTCGTACGAGACCCTGCGACTGCTCGAGCGCGGCGAGCGGTTCCTCGCCGCGGCGAACGTCCTGGCGTCGGTGCTGGTGGGGCTGGGCGCCGTGCACCTGGGCTCGCAGGTGTCCGGCCGGCTCTTCGGCTGAGGGCGTGTCTCTTACGGGGTACGGGGAGTTGGGCACATTGACCCGCTCATGCGGAACACTCCGCTGCTCCCCGTCCCGGAGGTGCCACCCGTGCGCCAGTTGTCCGCTTCCCTCCGATTGGCCGTCACCGCGCTCGCGGTGGCGGCGTCGGCAGGCTGCATGAGCGTCGGCGAGAACGCCGCGAAACCCGGCCCCTCCGCCTCGGTGGACGCCAAGGACGCCGCCGCCTCGGCCGGCGGCACCGTCTCCGGGCGGGGCTCCGGCGTCCACGGCAACGGCCGCGGCGCGAAGGACGGTACGGGGACCACCCCTGACGGCAAGACCGTCGAGCCGGGCAAGGCCTCCGGCGCGACCGGGGCCTCACCCAGCCCGGGCGCGCCCGCCAAGCCGGGCGCCCCCTCGCCGTCGGCCGGCCCGGGTGGAGGCGCGGGTGGCCAGGGGCCGCAGCAGCCGACGGGCGGGGGCTCCGCCGCGGGTGGTGCCGCCGGTTCCGGCGGCTCGGGTTCCGCCGGTACGGGATCGGGGTCGGGATCGGGTTCCGGCGGTGGCGCGGCCGCCGGTGGGTCCGGAGGGTCGAATCCCACTCCGCCTGTGGTGGAACCCACTCCCGAACCGCCTGTGACACAGCCCACCCCGGAGCCCACTCCGCCGCAGCCGGAGCCCAGTCCTCCGGTCGTCGGGTAGTCGTATCGGGGAGGTTCGTCGGCGGTTGTCCGGCTCTGTCCTCCGGGGATCGTCGCAGGTCAGGTGCCTCTTGGGGGGAGCGACTTGCCAGACCCCCAGGAGGGTGCGTATGGTTATAGATCGTTTGATCCCATTGCCCGGCGCCGAATCCGAAGAGCGCCGTGTGGCGCGTACTCCCTAGCCGTGGCTGACCGCATTGAGGCGGTCGATTTGCGATTCACGGAGTTTGGGCGCGTGCCGAGACTCCGGAAGGTTTCGCATTTCGCATGTCCATTTCCAGTTCTGACCGCACCGTCATGCCCGAGAACGACTCGAACGAGATCGTCACCGCCGAGACCCTCGCGGTCACCGAGGCCATCGAGGCCGCTGAGGCGAACGAGATCATCGAGGCTCTTGAGGCCGACGTGACCGACCAGTCCATCGACGAGGCCGACGAGGCCGACGCCGAACCCACCATCACGTTCAGCGACCTCGGTCTGCCGGACGGCATCGTGCGCAAGCTCGCCCAGAACGGCGTCACGAGCCCCTTCCCGATCCAGGCCGCGACCATCCCGGACGCCCTGGCCGGCAAGGACATCCTCGGCCGAGGCCGCACCGGCTCCGGCAAGACCCTCTCCTTCGGTCTGCCGACCCTGGCCTCCCTGGCCGGCGGGCACACCGAGAAGAAGAAGCCCCGCGCGATCATCCTCACGCCGACCCGTGAGCTCGCGATGCAGGTCGCGGACGCCCTCCAGCCCTACGGCGACGTGCTCGGCCTGAAGATGAAGGTCGTCTGCGGCGGTACCTCCATGAGCAACCAGATCTTCGCTCTGGAGCGCGGTGTCGACGTCCTCGTCGCCACCCCCGGCCGACTGCGCGACATCATTAACCGCGGTGCCTGCTCCCTGGCGAACGTCCAGGTCGCGGTCCTCGACGAGGCCGACCAGATGGCCGACCTGGGCTTCCTGCCCGAGGTCACCGAGCTGCTCGACCAGATCCCCGGCGGCGGCCAGCGCATGCTCTTCTCCGCCACCATGGAGAACGAGATCGGCACCCTGGTCAAGCGCTACCTGACGAACCCCGTCACGCACGAGGTCGACAGCGCGCAGGGCAACGTCACGACCATGACCCACCACGTCCTCGTCGTGAAGCCGAAGGACAAGGCGCCCGTCACGGCCGCGATCGCCGCCCGCAAGGGCCGCACGATCATCTTCGTCCGCACCCAGCTGGGCGCCGACCGCATCGCCGAGCAGCTCATCGAGGCCGGCGTGAAGGCCGACGCGCTGCACGGCGGCATGACGCAGGGCGCCCGTACCCGCGTCCTCGCCGACTTCAAGGACGGCTACGTCAACGCGCTCGTCGCCACCGACGTCGCCGCCCGCGGCATCCACGTCGACGGCATCGACCTGGTCCTGAACGTGGACCCGGCCGGCGACCACAAGGACTACCTGCACCGCTCGGGCCGTACCGCCCGCGCCGGCAAGTCCGGTGTCGTCGTGTCGCTGGCGCTCCCGCACCAGCGTCGCCAGATCTTCCGCCTGATGGAGGACGCGGGCGTCGACGCCTCGCGCCACATCGTCCAGGGCGTCGGCGCCTTCGACCCCGAGGTCGCCGAGATCACCGGCGCGCGTTCGCTGACGCAGGTCCAGGCCGACTCCGCGAACAACGCCGCCAAGCAGGCCGAGCGTGAGGTCGCCGACCTCACCAAGCAGCTGGAGCGCCTGACCCGCCGCGCCGGCGAGCTGCGCGAGGAGGCCGACCGCCTCGTCGCCCGCTCCGCCCGCGAGCGTGGCGAGGACCCGGACGCCGCCGTGGCCGAGGTGGTCGAGGCCGCCGAGGCCGAGGTCGCGGCCGCCGTGGCCGAGCCCGTCGTCCAGGAGCGCACCTTCGAGCGTCGTGACGACCGCGGCAACTTCGAGCGTCGTGACAACCGTCGCGACGACCGCGGTGACCGCGGTGGCGACCGTGGCGGTTTCCGTTCCGGTGGCGACCGTCGTGACGACAACCGTGGTGGCGGCTTCCGTTCCGGTGGTGACCGTCCGTCCGGTGGCTTCCGTTCCGGTGGCGACCGTCGCGATGACAACCGTGGTGGCGGCTTCCGTCGCGACGACCGTCCCTCGGGCGGTTTCAACCGTGACGACCGCGGTGGCGACCGTGGCGGCTTCCGCTCCGGTGGTGACCGTCCGTCCGGTGGCTTCCGTTCCGGTGGCGACCGTCGCGATGACAACCGTGGTGGCGGCTTCCGTCGCGACGACCGTCCCTCGGGTGGCTTCAACCGTGACGACCGCGGTGGCGACCGTGGCGGCTTCCGTCGCGACGACCGCCCCTCCGGTGGCTTCCGCTCCGGTGGCGACCGTCCGTCCGGTGGCTTCCGCTCCGGCGGCGCCGGCGACCGCCCCTACGGCCGTCGTGACGACAACCGCCCCTCCGGCTCCGGTTCGACCGGCTCGACCGGTTCCTTCGGTGGCCGTCGTGACGACAAGCCCCGCTGGAAGCGCAACGGCTGACGTCTGAGCGTCATCTGACACGGGCTCGGCCCCCACGGCACTCCGGTGCGGTGGGGGCCGAGCCCGTTTCCGTTGCCGTTCCTGGTTCCCGCTTCCCGTTCCCGTGGAGGCCCTCGAAGGCCGCGCGCGCCACGCTGCGGGCCCGGGGCGGCCGTCCGGCACCGGAGCGCCGCGACGCGCCAACTGCGCCCGAGAGCACCCGGAAACGACGGAGCGCCCCGCCTGGCCGAAACCAGACGGGGCGCTCTGTGCCAGGTCGGAGGCGTGACCTCCGACCGCGAGCTGTAGGCCATGTCGGACTCGAACCGACAACCAACGGATTAAAAGTCCGCTGCTCTGCCAATTGAGCTAATGGCCCTCGGCGTGCTCACCCCAGAGCATAGCCGCAGAGGGGCGCGAGGCCGATCGGGTATCGACCGGAGCGGCCCGGCGGTTTCCCGCCACCGGTGGTCGGCGCCCTTCGCTCGGGCGCGCACGCGGCGGATCCACCCGCCTCCGAGCCCTGGTGAGGGCCCGTCCGACCGGCGAGGCGCGCGCTTCCCACTGGCGGGGTGGGCCCCCGCGAGGGCTTCCGAGGGCCGCCCCGGATCCATTCTTAAGCCCTCTGACCTGCGATGATGCCGTTCCAGGGGGTTCCCGGAGGGTTAATTGGCGGGGGCCATCCCCCACATGACGTAGAGTTGTGTTTACCGACGCGGGGTGGAGCAGCTCGGTAGCTCGCTGGGCTCATAACCCAGAGGTCGTAGGTTCAAATCCTGCCCCCGCTACTCAGTACGAAGGCCCGGTCCCCTCAGGGGGACCGGGCCTTCGTCGTTCCCGCACTCCGGCCGCGCCTTCGTTCTCACCCGGCGTCCGTGTTTTCGTCACCCGTACGGCCCCGGCCCGGTCGCCCGCGGACCTTCACGACGCCAGCCTTGAGGGGCGATGCGGCGGTGGCCCGCACCCGTGCGAGGGATCGGGCGGCAGGAGACGGCGTGGTGGGGCTGGGCCGGCAGGGCGAGGACGCGGGCGCGACCGGTGCCGGGGGCGGCGTGTCCCGGCTGGTGGTCCGGGTGTTGCCGGCGATCCTGATCGCCTTGGGGTTCGTCTTCGACCTGGTGACCCCGCCGAGTTTCACGGGTTCCCCCTTCTTCTCGGCGGCCCCGCTGATCGCGGCGCCGTTGTTCTCCCTGCGCACGACGTTCCTGACGGGCCTGGCCGCCTCCCTCGCGGTCGTCGTGCTGCACGTCCACAACGGCACCAGTGGGCGGGCCGAGTCGGTGACCGAGCTGGCGACGGTGGTCACCGTCTCCGGATTGGCGCTCCTGATCAACCGAGTCGTACGGCGCAGCGGCAAGGAACTCGCCTCGGCGCGCGGGATCGCCGAGGCCGCCCAGCGGGCCGTGCTGCCGACGCCCGCCGATCGGATCGGGGGGTTGCACGTCGCCGCCTCGTACGAGGCGGCGCAGGCGGACGCCTTCATCGGCGGGGACCTGTACGCCGTCCAGGAGACCCCGTACGGGGTGCGGCTGGTGGTGGGTGACGTGCGCGGCAAGGGGCTGGGCGCGGTGGAGACCGTCGCGGTGGTGCTGGGCGCCTTCCGGGAGGCGGCGGAGTACGAACCGACGCTGGAGGCGCTCGCGCGGCGGCTGGAGCGCGCGTTGACCCGGGAGGGGACCCGGCGCGACAGTCTGGACGCGGTGGAGGGGTTCACGACGTGTGTGCTCGGCGAGGTCCCGAAGGGGTCGGCGGTGCTGCGGCTCGTCAACCGGGGCCACCCCGAGCCGTTGCTGCTGCACCCCGACGGGGCACTGGTGGTGCTCGCGCCGGCCGTGCGCGCGCTGCCGCTGGGCATGGGCCTGGGCGCGCTCTCGCCCGACCGGGCCGAGGAGTGGCCGTTCCCCGAGGGCGGCACGCTGCTGCTGTACACGGACGGGTTGACGGAGGCCCGGGACGCGGAGGGGAGGTTCTACGACCCGGCGGGCCGGCTGCGGGGGAGGGTCTTCCCCGGACCCGACGAACTGCTCGACGCGCTCAACAGCGATGTGCGCCGGCACACGGGCGGCGGGGCGACCGACGACATGGCGTTGCTGGCGGTGGGCCGCCCGGCGCGGGGGCAGCCGGAGCGTCGGCGGACGGTCCCGGTGGTCAGCCGCGAGGATCCGACGTGAGAGGCCGACGTGAGGGGCCGCGCGAGGAGCCTGGCGTAACGGTGCGTGTCCGAAGTGGCGCACTCCGTTAAAGCCCTGACGGGCCGTCACTTGGCCACTGTGGCTGAAGTGGTGAGGGTGTGCACTGATTTTTGCCCGAGTTGAACACTATTGGGCCCAATGTCCAGGCCAAGGCTGTTCAGGCAGTGGCCGATTGGTGTTAACGATCAATCGCAACAGCTTGGAATCACTCCCCCGAGTCTATTACCGTTCGATAACGCAGCGCGGTCGTCCCGGCCGTCGCAAGAGACGGCGCCGCGCGCGTTCCCCTGCTTTGAGGAGTGTGCCCCCGTGGCCTCCAACTCGCCTGCCCACGACGGCGTCGACATCCAGGAGTCGCCCACGGCGGGCGCCTGGGGCGAGTGGAACCCGACCGAGGACTCGGCCCGGCCGCTCCGCGGCAAGCACCGCGTCCTCAAGCCGCGCGGCGGACTGGCCCGCAGCTCGACCGTGCTCGGTGTCGGGGTCATCGCCGCCGTCGGTGCGGGCGGCATAGCCACCGCGCAGGACCGCCCCCAAGTGGCCATCACCATGCCGTCGTTCCCCGACCTGCTGGGCGACGACGACCACGCCTCCGGCGTCGCGGACGAGACCGTGCGGGCCGCGCGGGCCGCGAGCATCCCGCAGCAGATCGGCGGGGGAGAGCGGACCCAGGGCCAGGCCGACGCCGGCGAGGCACTGCTGAACCGCCTCCTCCAGCAGGCCGAGACCCGGGCGCACGACGACGACGCCCGACTCAGGGCGGACGCCGAGCGCGCCGCGCAGGAAGCCGCCGCCCAGGAGGCCAAGGCCAAGCGGGAGGCGGCCGAGAAGGCCGCCGCCGAGAAGGCGGAGCAGGCCGCGAAGGCCGAGAAGGCCCGGGTCGAGGCCGAGAAGGCGGCCGCCTTGGCCGCCGAGGCCGCCGAGGCCGCCGAGGCCGCCGCGGCGGCCAAGGCCGAGGCGGAACGTCCCGCGCAGGCGTCCGGCGACTTCGTCCTGCCGACCTCCGCCTACACGCTCACCTCGCACTACGGCGACTCCGGCTCCATGTGGTCCTCCGGCCACCACACCGGCCTCGACTTCGCCGCCCCGACCGGCACCCCGGTCAAGGCCGTGGGCAGCGGGAAGATCACCTCGGCCGGCTACTCCGGGGCGTACGGCTACCGGATCGTGCTCCAGCTCGATGACGGCACCGAGATCTGGTACTGCCACCTGTCCTCCATGTCGGTGACCTCCGGGTCCGTGGACGCGGGCGACACCATCGGCCGTGTCGGCGCCACCGGCAACGTCACCGGAGCCCACCTCCACCTGGAAGTCCGCCAGGGCGGCTCCACGATGGACCCGCTCGCGTGGCTGCACTCCAAGGGCCTCAACGTCTGACCGCCCCGGGGCCCCCGACCACCGGAGCGCCCCTCCCCGACCCCGTGCGGCCTCAGCGTCTGACGTCGGCCGCGGGCCGCCTCTCGTCCGCGCGCCTCGGTGCCGGTACCGCGGTCAGCGTCGCCCGCCCCGAGGCCGGGACCGGGTCGAACCACGGCGGAAGCAAGTCCTCCATCACGGCCGCCCGCGCGAGAGCGGGCGCCGCCGTGGCCCGACGCAACCACATCCTCCCGAGCAACTCCCGCTCCCGCTGCGCGAAATCCGGCTCCCGGCCCGGCCCGCCGCGGCGGGCGCGGTGGCGCAGCAGGGCGAGCGCGGCGGCGTCCGACTGGTACCGGGCGACGGTCCGGCCGGCCGCGCGGCCACCGGTGCGCCGGGCCAGGGCGCGGGCCAGCGACCGGGCGGGCATCGACGCCAGGGCCGGTACCTCCGCCCGGCCGAGCCAGCCGGCGGCGGCGTACACCGCGAGTTCGGCGGCGACGGCCCGCAACAACCGACGCCGGGTCCGGACGGTGAGCCACAGCAGCAGCCCGAACGCCGGGACCATCACGCAGCCGTAGACCACGTAGAACCCGTACTCCCCGAACTCCGACGAGCTGTTCCACAGCGCGTGCAGAGCCATCGCGCAGGCCAGCCCGAGCAGCGACAGCCCGATCCGCGCCGACCGGCGCGAGCGCAGCAGGCCGGCGCCGAGACCGAGGCCGGTGAGCACCGTGAACAGCGGGTGCGCGAACGGCGACAGGACGATCCGTACGAAGAAGGTCGCCGCCGTCAGGGAGTCGAGCACGCCGGTGCCACTGGACAGGTCCTCGTCGAAGGCATTGCCCAGGTACAGGATGTTCTCGGTGAAGGCGAAGCCCGTGGCGGTGAACCCGGCGAGCACGAAGCCGTCGACCGGGCCGGCGAGTCGGCGTCTTCGGAAGACGAGCACCAGCACCAGCGCGGCGGCCTTGGCGCTCTCCTCGACGACCGGGGCGATGGCCACCGAGCCGAGCTGATCGGCGTCGGTGGGATCGGCGGTGGCCGCGGCGATCCACTGGGTGGCGAAGCTGTTGGCCAGTATGGCGATCAGCGCCGCTGTCCAGGCGCCCCAGCCGAAGCAGAACAGCGACTGCCGCCACGGGCCGGGCGCGGCCCGCCCCGACCACCGGAACGCCGCCATGAGCGGTGGTACCGGCAGCAGGGCGAGACCGAGCCCCACGAAGAAACCGGGTGTGCCGGTCTGCTCCCGCACGAGTTCGAGGATCGCGACCCCGGGCACGGCGAGCAGCACGACGAGCACGCACGTACGGGCCCGGCCCGACGGACGTGCGAGCACACCCGTGAGCGCTCGATACACGCCATCACCCTAGCGAGCGGCTCTGACACACGGAGTGACGTTGTCAGTTCTCCGAGCGACGGAAGAGCAAGTCGTGTACGACGTGCCCCTTGTCGAGGCCTTGGCCCTCGAAGCGGGTGAGCGGACGGAAGTCGGGGCGGGGCGCGTAGCCGCCGTCCGCCTGGGTGTTGTCGAACCGCGGGTGCGCGGTGAGGACTTCCAGCATCTGCTCGGCGTACGGCTCCCAGTCGGTCGCGCAGTGCAGCACCGCGCCGGGCGCCAGACGGGTGGCGGCCAGATCGAGGAACTCGGGCTGGATCAGGCGCCGCTTGTGGTGGCGGGCCTTGGGCCAGGGGTCCGGGAAGTACACGCGCAGCCCGGCGAGGGAGTCCGCCGGCAGCATCTCGCGGAGCAGGATGATCGCGTCGCCGTTGGCGACACGGACGTTGGTCATGCCGCCCCGCTCGGCGAGCGCGAGCAGGTTGCCCTGGCCGGGGGTGTGCACGTCGGCGGCGAGGATCCCGGTGTCCGGGTCCGCGGCGGCCATCTGCGCGGTCGCCTCGCCCATCCCGAAGCCGATCTCCAGGACCACCGGCAGCCCGTCGAACATCGCCTTGAGGTCGAGGACCTCGTGCCCGTCGATGTCCAACCCCCAGGTGCCCCAGAGCCGTTTCAAGGCCTCGCCCTGCCCGGTGGTCACCCGGCTGCGGCGCGGCTGGAAGCTGCGGATCCGGCGCTCGTGGTGCGAGCCCGCCGGGTCGGGCGCGGGCCCGTCCGGGAAGCGGGGCTCGGTGCGCCACTTGGGAGGCGTGTACGTGGCGCCGCCCTCGGGGGCGCTCGGCGGCTGGGGATTCATGGGCTCAGACACAATGCGCCGATTCTACGACCCGGCCCACCCCGCCGCCCCTTCCCGGCCCGCCGGGTCATCGGGCCGAGGCCGCCGGACCAGGTCGTCGGGTCGGACGAGGTCGTAGGGTCGGGTCGTCGGGTCGGGCCAGGTGGCCAGGTCTTCGGGTCGGGTCGTCGGGTCGGTCAGCTCGTGTGCAGGGTGGCCAGGGCGCGCCGGGCCACCTCGCGCCCGATCGGAAGCGACGCGGTCGCGGCCGGCGACGGGGCGTTGAGGACGTGCACCGTGCGCGGCGCCTCCCGGATCAGGAAGTCGTCCACGAGCGTCCCGTCGCGCAGGACGGCCTGCGCCCGCACCCCGGCCGCGGCCGGGACCAGGTCCGAGGCCGCCACCGCGGGCAGCAGCCGCCGCACGGCCTCGGTGAACGCCCGTCTCGACAGCGACCGCCGGATCTCGCCGGCGCCGTACCGCCAGTGCCGCGCGGCCATCCGCCAGGACCCCGGCCAGGCGAGCTCGTCGGCGAGGTCCCGCGGCCGGACCACCCCCCACCCGTACCCCTCCCGGGCGAGCGCCGGCACCGCGTTCGGGCCGACGTGGACACCGCCGCCGATGCCCCGGGTCAGGTGCACCCCGAGGAAGGGGAACGCCGGGTCCGGCACCGGGTAGACCAGGCCCCGGACCAGCGAGGGCCGCGCCAGGTCGTAGTACTCGCCCCGGAACGGCACGATCCGCATCCCCGGGTCGTCGCCGGCCAGCCGCGCGATGCGGTCGCACTGCAGCCCGGCGCAGTTCACCAGCACCCGCGCCCGCACCACCGTGCCCGACGTGGTGCGCACCGCGACCCCGCCGGAACGTCGCGAGATCAGGTCGACCGCGCCGCCGTAGACGATCTCCGCCCCGGAGGACTCCGCCAGCTGGGCGGCGACCTGCCCGTAGTCCACGATCCCGGTCGTGCCGACATGGATCGCGGCCAGCCCGCGCACCTCCGGCTCGTACTCCGAGATCTGGGCCGGGCCCAGCTCCCGCACAGGGATGCCGTTCTCCCGGCCCCGCTGGACCAGCGCGTGCAGCCGCGGCAGCTCGGACCGCTCCGTGGCGACGATCAGCTTGCCCGTCACCTCGTGCGCGATCCCGTGCTCCGCGCAGAACTTGACCATCTCGGCGGCACCGCCGACCGCGAACCGCGCCTTCAGCGAGCCCGGCCGGTAGTAGATGCCGCTGTGGATCACACCGCTGTTGCGACCGGTCTGGTGCCGGGCCGGGCCGGGCTCCTTCTCCAGGACGACCACCCGGGTCCCCGGGGCCAGCCGCGCCAAGGCATGCGCTGTCGACAGGCCGACGATTCCGCCACCGATCACCAGTACGTCGCAGTCCACGCCGCCGCCCACGCTGACACCTCCCACCCCTGCATACTGCACCCCGCCACCGACAACGTGGCTACGCGGGGGCGACCAGCAGTGGCCGGGCCCGTTCGCGCAGCTCCACGACACGCGGTTCGTCGCCGTACGGTTCCAGCCGGTGCAGCAGGTCCCGTACGTACTCGTTCGTCCGCGCGGAAGAGATCCGTCCCGCGACCTCTACTGCCCGGGTACCGGCCGCGCACGCCGCGTCGAGGTTGCCCGACTCCAGCTCCGCGACCGCGCTCACCACCAGGCGCAGACCGTGCGAGCGCACGTACTCCTCGGTCGGGCGGGACAGCGCCTGCTCGGTGAAGCGGCGGACCTGCCGGGGGAGTTTGAGGTCTCGGTAACATTCCGCCGCATCCGCCGCGAACCGGTCGTAGGAGTAGAAACCCAGCCAGGTCGGATCCGCGTCGCCCTCCCGGGCCCGCTCCAGCCAGCCCTCGGACGCCCGCAGCGCCGCCCCGGCGGCCACCGGGTCGCCGGCCTTCGCGTGCGCCCGGGCCTCGACGAGGCGGAAGAAGCTCATGGTGCGGGCGGTCGCGAGGCCGCGGTTGCGCTCGACGGCGGCCTGGGCCAGGTCCACGCCCTCGTCCGGGAAATCCCGGTAGGTCGCCTGGAGGGACATCGAGGCGAGCACGTACCCGCCGAGCGGTACGTCCGCGGCGGCCCGGGCGAGCCTCAGCGCCTGGATGTAGTAGCGCTGGGCCGCTTCCTGCTGACCGGTGTCGAAGGCCATCCACCCGGCCAGCCGGGTCAGTTCGGCGGTGGCGCCGAACAGCGCGCGCCCCACCTCGTCGGTGTACGAGCCGAGCAGTAGGGGCGCCGCGTCCACCCGCAGGCACTCCGGGACCATCGAGGAACGCCAGTCGCCGCCGCCGTACTTGGAGTCCCAGCGGCGCGCGTCCTCGGCGGCCTCACGCAGCTTGGTGACGTCGCTGTGGCCCACGCGCTGCGGGAACACCTCCGCCGGCGCCGGGGCCCCCTTCGTCGCACCACCCGGCTCGCGCGGGGCGTGCGCGGTGCGCGGCGTGGACGCGACGCGCGGGGTCTCCGGGATCCGCGGGACCACATCGGACGGCGCGGAGGCCGTGGACGGGACGGAGGCCGTGGACGGGACGGAGGCCGGGGGCGCGGTGGACGACGGGGGTGCGGTGGGCGGCGCCTCCGCCGGGAGTTCCCGCGCCTGCGACTCGCCCGAACCGGCCTCCGGCTCGCGCGCGACGGAACTGTCGGCGGGGGATATCAGCCAGCGCGAAGCGGGCGTCGCGTACGCGGACACGGCGAAGGAGCCGGCCAGCGACTGCCAGATCCCGCCACCGCCCCGCCGGCCCGCGAGGTCGAGCCGGTACAGATCCGTGGCCGACCGCACCGCCGCCCCCACGTCGCGGGGGAAGGCCAGACCGACCTCCGGCGCGGGGTCGGCGTCCGCCAGCCCGATCTCGTGCAGCGGCACCGGCCGCCCCAGCTTCGCCCCGATCGCGGCGGCGATCAGATGCGGGGCGGCGCCCTGCGGCACCATCCCCTTGGACACCCAACGCGCCACCGACGTCTTGTCGTACCGAAGCGTCAGGCCGCGCTGTGCGCCGAGGTCGTTCACCCGCCGGGCCAGCCCCGCGTTGCTGATGCCCGCGAGGGCGAGGACGGCGCCGAGCTTCTCATTGGGCTCGCGGAGCTCCCTGGACATGCGCCACCCCTCGTCACACGCGGAACGCAGACGCCGCCGGGGCATAGGCGCCCGGCATTTCGTAAACCCAGCGTAGTTCCCCGCCTCCCAAGCGTTAAGGCCTCCACTTCCGTATGGCGGGATTGTTGTCCGTACGCACAGTCGGGGTGGGGCCCACACCCGGGGCGCACGTGTCAGCGCGTGCTCCGTCCGTGTGGCCGTGCGCCCGTCCGTGCGCTCTGGCTGCCCCCCGGGCCCGACGATTCGATGTGCGGTGCGTGGGTCGGCCCGCCGCGTGGATCGGGTGGGCCGGGGGACGCCGCTGCCTCAATCCCCGCGGGTGGCGGAACGGTTCGGGGGGTGGTTCCCGCCTCCCGGGCCGCGCCCCGGGAACCCGGGCGGCGCGGGAAATCAGTACGGCCGAAGAATGGCCGAAACCGACCTATGGGACGCCGGGCACGGAACGCCAAATACCGCGTGGCGGGGGCGTGTTCGTTTGCATGTGCGCCCCCCTTAACCCCTCTCGCACGCCTGTCTCGTGGCAGCATGGACCCCGAGCCACCCGGGGTCCGTACGGTCGCGCCCGCACGCCGACCACGCTGTACGTGCCCCGGTCATGTGCCCACAGGCTGGGGAGGCGGCGGCGTGCGCTGGTTGGTCGGGTGGAGCAGTATCGCCGCGAGCTTCGGCACGGCCGGACGCGTCTCCGGCCAGGGCGTTTCCGGTTCCGCGTACGGGTCCTCGCACCGACCCGGCGCCGACGGCCCCCCGTACGGAACCGCCTACGCGGACCCCCCGCACGGCGGCATCGCCGACGCGGCCCACCCCGACGACCCCGCCGCCCAGGACGCCGAACGCACCGTCCAACCCGTCGGCGCCCAACTCCTGTGGGGCGACCCCGACCCCCTCTGGGCCGTCGGCGACTGGCGCCCCGACGAGATCCGCACCGTCACCGCCGACCCCGCCGACCCGTTCACCCGGCTCGCCGTCCTCGGCTGCTGCGGAGCCACCGACGCCGAACTGCGCCGCGCCCTGTACGCCGCCCGCGGCGGCGCCCTGCGCCACCTCACCCAGTGGTCCGGCAGCTACACCGCCGTCGTCCAGGCCGGCCGCCGCATCACCGTCCTCGGCGACCTCGCCGGCGCCCGCCCCGTCTTCTACACGCCCTGGGCGGGCGGCACCGCGTACGCCACCGCCGCGCTCCCGCTCGCCGACCTCATCGAGGCACAGCTCGACATCGGCCACCTCGCAGCCCTCCTGGCCTGCCCCGACAGCCCCGAGGCACTGGGCGACGGCACACCGTACGTCGGCGTTCGACGCATCCCGCCCGGCCACACCCTGATCCTGCGCGAGGGCTCCCGCGAGATCACCGGCTACGAATCCGTGGCCTCCCTCGCCGTGGCCGCCCCCGAGGCCGACCCCGAGCGCGCCGTGGAGGGCGTGCGCGAAGCATTGGTCGACGCGGTGCGCGCCCGGCTCACGGCGCCCCGCCATGCCCCCGACACCCTGCTCCCCGACCCCGGCCCCGTGCCCGGAATGGGACCCGCCGACCGCCGCGCCGCCCGCGGCGCCCCCGCACCGGGCGTCGGCGCCGACCTCTCCGGCGGCAGCGCCTCCGCGACCCTGGCCCTCCTCGCCGCCGGCCTCCCCGGCTCCCCGGGCACCGTCCTGCGGCAATCCGGCGAACGCCTCCTCGCCGTCACCTTCAACGACCTCGCCACCCCCCAGGGCCGCGAGGGCGAACTCGAACGCGCCCACGCCATCGCCGCCGACCCCCGCCTCCACCACGTGGTCGTGGCCGCCGCCGAGGAAGCCCTCCCGTACGCCGAACTCGACGGCCCGCTCACCGACGAACCCGGCCCCTCCCTCGTCTTCGCAGCCCGCGAACGACGCAGACTCGCCGCCGGCTCCGCCGACCACTTCACCGGCCACGGAGCCCGCCAGGTCCTCGACGCCCACCCCGCCCGACTCGCCGACCTCCTGATGGACCGCCGCAGACGCCACCTCCTGCGCCCCGTCGCAGCCCTCGCCCGCTCGGCCGCCGGCGAGTCCTTGTTCGTCCCGCTCACCGTCTACTCCGCCGCCCGCCGCCTCGCCCGCACCCCGTACCGCGCGGGCATGGAAGCCGCCGCCGCCCGACTGCGCGACGGAGCCCCCTCGGCCGGCGCCCTCACCCCCGTCGACGCCTCCCTCGCCGCCCTGACCTGGTCCCGCCCCGGCCCCGCCGCGGGCTGGCTCACCGGCGAAGCCCTCGCCGAGGTCGCGATCCGACTCACCGCCGCCGCGGGCCGCCCACCCCTGTCCCTGCGCCCCGGCGAAGCCCGCGCCCGCGCCGTCCTCGCCCGCCACGCCGCCGACCACCGGGTCTTCGAGCAGGCCGTCGAGGTACGCAGCCAACGCCTGCACGCCCCGTTCCTCGACAACCAGGTCGTACGGGCCGCCCGCGCCCTCCCCGAGTCCCTGCGCGTCCAACCCGGCGCCCGCGCGACGATCCTGCGCAGCGTCCTGTCCTCCGCCGGAGTACGCCAACTCCCGCCCGGCTGGGGCGTCACCGCCCACGCCCCCAACGAGACCGCGACCCGACTGGGCCTGCACGCCGCCCTGCCCGACCTGCTCGCCCTCTTCGCCACCCCCCTGCTCGCGGACGCGGGTCTGATCGAGGCCCGCGTCGTGCGACAGGCCCTGCTCGACGCGGCCGACGGCCGGCCGGTCCCCCTGGACGGCCTCGCCGAACTCGTCTCCATGGAACTGTGGCTCCACCGCCTCCTCGCCCGCCGCGGCACCTGCTGGACGGGCACCACCGCCCCCCGCCGCCGAGCCGTCCCCACAGGCATCCCCCACTGCCGCCCAGCCCTCTCCTGACACCCCGCCGCCGCCCCCTGGCACCCCGGGACCGCGCCGCATCCAGCCCCGCCGCTCCCAGATCCCCGGGGCCGCGCCGAATCCAGCCCCGCCGGCGTTTGAGGCGCCCGGCGCAGCCGGGGCCGGCAGCGACGCGGCGGCACGCGGCACGGACAAGCACCCCCAAGCACGCGGCACGCGCCACGCGCCACCCGCCACGCCGCCACAAATCCCCACCCACCCCGGCCAGGGGAAGGGCAGAATTGCCCGGTGCAGTACCTCCTCCTCGGTCCCACCGAGGCCCGCGACGACTCCCACGCCCCCCTCCCCATAGGTGGCGCCCGCCTCCGCGCCCTCCTCGCCTCCCTCGCGCTCCGCGCCGGTGCCCCGCTCGCCGTCACCGTGGCGGACCTCGTCGACGAGGTGTGGGGCGACGACCCGCCCCGGGACGCGCCCGCCGCCCTCCAGGCCCTCGTGTCCCGGCTGCGCCGCGCCCTCGGTGCGCGCGACCGCGTCCTCGCCGACCCGACGGGCGGCTACCGTCTCGCCGCGGCCCCCGAGGACGTGGACCTCCACCGCTTCACCCGGCTCGCCCGCGATGGCGCCCGACAGCTCGACGACCCCGCGACGCCCCCCGCCATCGCCGCCGCGACCCTCCGCTCCGCCCTCGCCCTCTGGCGCGGCCCGGCCCTCGCCGACCTTCCGGAGCCGGCCCGCTCCGCCCTCGCCGCCGCCCCGGAGGCCCTCCGTACGGCCGCGCGGCGCGGCCGCGTCGAGGCCGAACTCCGGGCCGGCGCCGCGGACCCGGCGTCCCTGCTGCCCGAGCTGGACGCGCTGATCCACGAGCACCCGTACGACGAACCCCTCCGCGTGCTCCAGCTCCGGACCCTGCGCGCCGCCGGCCGCCCCGCCGACGCCCTCGCCGCGTACGAGCGCACCCGCCGCACCTTCGCCGA